>CANRNE010000006.1 GCA_947631925.1 uncultured Clostridia bacterium | reverse complement strand
GAGAGAATGTTGGAAGAATTGCTTATTTACTTTTACTCCTTCCGTGAATATTACCGCTATGCTTACAGGCTACTTTACTCATAAGCATAAGCAAAGGAAAAATTATGATGAACAGCCGTATATTTTAAGCGGCAAACTCGTTTGCGGGTACTGCCATTCGGCTATCACTGCCGAGGCGGGAACGAGCAAGACGGGGCGCGTGTACCACTACTACAAGTGCTACGGTAAAAAACTGAAAACTACCGATTGCCAGAAGAAAGCCGTAAGTCAAGAGTACATAGAACGCTTGGTATTCGAGGCGACGATAAAATACGTCCTTCGCCCGAACGTCATCGACAAAATCTCGAACATTGTTACCGAGAAATTCAACGCCGACCTTGCCACACCTGTTGCTCTGCTGTCACTTGAAAAGGAACTCAAAGAGGTCAACAAGTCTATCGGCGGCATTATGGCGGCGATAGAACATGGCATTTTTACAAAGACGACGCAGGAGCGACTACTTTCATTGGAAGCGGAAAAGTCTGACCTCGAAACGAAGATCGCCGTAGAACAAGTGCGGCAGATAAAGCCGCTCCAAGCAAGCGAAGTCAAGAAGTTTTTGACTTACTTTGCCCGTATGAAGTATGAGGACGGCGAGGAACGAAACGAGTTCTTTAACTCGTTTATAAACCGTGTTATTCTTTTCGACGATAAGGTTATTATCCTCTACAACTCGAACGACCGAGAGATCAAACAACTTGACAAAAAGCAATTAAAAGAAGCCGAAGCCGCCGAGTACCTTGAAGAGATAATAGAAAACAACTCGCTTGAACCAAAAGAGTTCAAACGAGTTGCACTTGGCGGAAGGTGAGGGATTCGAACCCCCGGAAGCTTGCACTTCAACGGTTTTCAAGACCGCCGCATTCGACCGCTCTGCCAACCTTCCATGCCTCTATTATACCACATCAAAAAAATTTTGCAACAATTTCGCAAGGCAAAAAGTTTTCTTTTTTCTTTCCCTTTGAGCGAAAACGAGGCACCCATGTCCGAGATAGACCTCGAATTTTTGCAATTTTCCGCATGCAAAAAAATTTTCCCCCATGAAATTCCGAAGAAACTTATTGACAATCGCGCGCGCTCATTATATAATAAAATCACACGTCGGGAGGAAAGCCATGTCCTATTCACAGCGCAAAGATGAGATTTTATCCGTTCTCAAGACCCAGAAGTCTGCCTCGGTGGAGGAACTTTCGAGGCGGCTGTTCGTAAGCCCCGCGACCATTCGGCGCGACCTCAACGAGATGCAGAAGCTCGGCCTCGTCGAGCGTTCCCATGGCGGCGCGGTGCTCACCGAGGGCGGGGACGAGATTTCCATCCTCATCCGAAAGGCCAAAAATGCCAAGGAAAAGGGCGCGGCCGTCAATGCGATTCTCCCCTACATTCCCGAATTTTCGACCGTCTTCATCGACAATTCGTCCACCTGTCTCGCCCTTGCCGAGCGGCTGAATTTCTCGCACAAGACGGTTGTGACGAACGGGCTGCACGTCGCGCTCCGCCTCGCCCAGCAGGATGACGTCAATCTCATCCTCCCCGGCGGGGAAATTCGCAGCAACACGTCCGCCGTGCTCGGGACTCTGACGACGAGCGTGCTCGCCGACTTCCGCTTCGACCTCGCCCTCTTCTCCTGTGCGGCGGTGAATGAGCAGGGCGCGTGGGAACTCTCCCTCGACACGATGCGGGTGAAAAAACTCGCCCTCGAAAACAGCAAACAGCGTCTCCTCGTCTTTGACAGGACGAAGGTCTTCACGCAGGCCACCTACCGCACGGCCGAGCTGAAGGACTACGACCTCATCGCGACGGATGCGGACGACGAGGCGGTGGAAATCCTCCGTGCGAGCGGCGGAAATGTCGTAAATTTATAACCTGTAGTGAAAAACGCGGCAGAGGGCGTATTCCATAGAGAATCAAAAAAACAAAATTTTTTATCGGAATACACCTTTGGGCGAGTTAAAAAGCAGGGATACTCCCCTGCTTTTTGTTATAGGCACGCTTCTGATTTAGAATTTTGCAGTTGTTTGCGGTGTAGTGTAGGAAGAAGAAACATGATGCGGTATCATCTTCCTTACGGTCTAACCTTAATTTATTTGCCGCAAATTGATTTTTTGATTTCGTACCGCAATGAATAACTTTTTTCGCAAAGTACCGTTGCCTGTGCGAAACAGTCAAAACGCTTCGCATGGGCATTAAAAAGTGATACACTATTGGTACGATAATCCCACAAATAGTATATCATACGAATTGTGGTTTGTCAATCGCTCAAAGCGAACAGGAGATATATAAAATGGAAGAACAAACCGTTATGCAAAACAAATCCGACACCCCCAAAAAGAAAGTAAAGCATAAAGGGCTTATCATTGCAGGCTCTGTTTTGGGCGGCTTAGTGATTTTGATCTTAATCCTTTACTTTGTGCTTACTTGCAATACGCAGATTATCGTCGGGTTCATTCAGAAAGCGACTTACGGCGACAATCCGTTCAATTCCTACGAGCCGTATTATGCGCCGATTGACGGCAAGAAGGACAACGGGCAGTATCTTATCAGCGAGATAAAATACGATACGGAATATCCCAACAGCTACCTTGACATCACTTATCCCGACGAAAACAGGGAGCTTGACCGTCCCACGCTGTTCTATTTCCACGGCGGCGGATTCTTCGCCGGCAGCAAGAACATGGGCGATCCTATGGCGGAAACCGACGCAACGGCTCTCATCGACGATATTTGCGCCGCAGGATATAATATCGTCAACGTGGACTATGCGCTCGTCCCCGCCTGCCGTTTCCCCGTGCCGCTTTTGCAGGCGAACAGGGCGTTTGCGTTTATGCAGGCTCGCGCCGCAGAATATCACTTGAATATGGACAACGTGGTTATTATGGGTTCGTCGGCGGGCGCGATCATAACAAGCCAGCTCGGCAGTATCATTACAAATCCCGATTATGCCGAATTGCTTGGGATTACCCCCGCGCTGAGGCCCGAACAAGTCAAGGCGGTCATTCTTGACGACGCGCCCCTCGATTACGAGAAATTCTCTTTTGCAACGAAGATTCTTGTCGGAAATTATGTCAAGGGCAGTATCTATCTGAATAAGAACGAAATTAAAAAGTACAACAACATAAAGAGCCTTACCGAAAGTTATCCCGCGGCCGTACTTCTCGGCAGCGAATACCGTCACGATATGAGCGTCATGCACGAGGAACTTCAAAAGCTCGGTTGCGAGCACATTCTTATCGATCCTTATGCGGAACGCGGAGAAACAAAACAGCATTGTTTTGTGGCTTCGGAAAGGGTAGACCCCGTCGCGAAGGACGCATTTGACAGAATGATGGCGTTCATCAATGAAAGGACAAAATAAAAGGAGAGGTATCAATAATCTTTATGAAAAAACTCTTAAAAGGCATTTTGATCACAGTTGCCGTTAGAGAATGACATAAAAGGCGGGCTTCCCGCTTTTGAGGGTCGATTGGGGCAGACCTGCCCACAATCCTTATCCGGCTTTCCCTTGGGAATTGCCCACTTGGGGATATATGAAAGGCGGTTTGACCAACCGCCAAACCGCTTATTCATAGAACCCCTATAAAAAACGCGGCAATCGCCGCGTTTTTTCATATCGAAAATTTTCTTTCCGCAGGCAGAGCAAACTCGAATGGCAACGATATGTAATCTTCTTCCTCGCCGGCCCCGGCGAAGTAGTACAGCCAGTAGCCGTTGTCGATGACAAAGTGCAGCGAGCCGTGCGAAATGTCCAAGTAGCTCTCCGCGGGTATCTCGCCGTCGAGCCAAACACCAAACCCGTCCGTGGCGGTGAACGAATACTCAGAGTTCTCAAGGCGCAGTTCGATGAAACTCATCGAATACCCCTCCTCTTCGCCGTACATCACCGCCCACGCAGTCGCATAAATCTCGCAGCCTTCATAATTTTTATGCCGCTCCATGACGTACAGCTCCAACGTGGCGCTGTTATCAAAATCCGACTTATTTTTGATGACTTCGCGGTCGTGCCAAACGGTATTAAACATCTTAACGAGACAGCTCCCCTCGCCGCCGTTCTCTCCCGGACGGATGAAGATGGTGAGGCGCGCCTCCTGTCCGCCGTATGTGAAGACGACCTCCTGCGCGCCGAATTTGGTCATGTCGGGCGCGGTGTATTCATACTCTGACGCATCGAGCGTTTCCCAATCTTCAACATTATTCTTCTTTGCGCGGACGGTGACGAGATCGAGGCGGAATTCCACTCCGTAATCAAATATCTCCGCCCCGTTCTCAATAATCGACGCTTCCAATTTTTCAACCTGCTCCTGCGGTGCTTTGACGGTGATTTCGTAATATGCCGCCACGCCGCGCAGTTCAATGCGGACCTGATGGTTTCCCGCCACGAGCATCTCCTCCTCGCTCGGCAAAAAGACGGTGAAGTGCTCGTCGAGGTGCTCTTTGGTGCCGTCGGCATACTCCACATCGACCGCGAGGCCGTCCACGTTGCAGGAGGTTCCCGCGGTGTAGACGGTAGTCGCCTGCGAGGCGTCAACGGTGAGCGAAGAAATTTCCCGCCAGCCGCAGAGGAATTTTTGCCAAGCTGCCTGTTCCGCCGTGAAACTTTCGCCCTCGCACGTCGCCGTCAAATCCCCGTTGAAGCGGAAGGTGAAGAAGTTCGCCTCGAGCGCGTGCCGTGCGTCCTCGACGGTGTACCGATAGGTGAAAGGAATGAGCGCAAAGCGGTCGCTCTCGGTCATACGGTCCCAAAGGATGTACCCCGAAGCCTGTCCGTTGACGTCGCCATAGGGAATGTTTGCGGGCGCGGCGAGAAGAAGGGTTACCGATGCGGCGCTGTCGGAAGACATGGGCAGGCGATGGGCCTCTCCGACGCAATCCTTGGGGATAACATAGTATTCAAATTCCGCCGAAAGTGCGGAATCTTCGACGTTGTAACAGACGGTGCAACGGAACACGCCGACGATTTCTGTGCCATCAGGTGCGGACATGGTATAGGCGTCTTCGGTCAAGCACTCTTCGACCGCATCCTCGCCATCCGTAAAGACCGCATAGACTATCGGCTTCTCCAAGAGGTCGCCCACGCCGTATTCGCGCCTTCCCTCGACGCGGAGGCGCGCGACGTTCATGCCGAGCAGACTGCCCTTCCAATCCATGGGCGAGAGAAGAAATTCCTCGTCGAGGCAGGCAATCTGCAGACCGTGTTCCGTCTCCGTGAGGGTGAATGCCGACCCGTCGGGCATCTCCCATTCGGTGGGAGACGCGGATGCCGAGCAGACGATTTTTTCGAGAGCAAACTCGCTCCCGCGCTCGAAAAACAGCACACAGTCGCACGTTTTTGCCTCCAACGTCCCCTGTGAGCGGACGCGGTATACAAAGAGCGTCGCATCCCCTCTCGAAAAGCTGCGCTCCGCCTCATACGTCCCGGGGAGGAGGTAAACGGTGAATGTCTCCGAGCGCCCGTGATAGAGCAGGCGGACGGTATATTCCCCATAGGAGAGGGAAGAGAACTCCTCGAGCGAAAAGCCGACGCCCTCCGCCTCGGTGACTGAGCGGGTGAGGGTGTGCGTGCCGTCGGTGAGCGTGACCGTCGCAGACAGCGGGCGGAACGCTTCTCCCTCGCGGAAGATGCGCGCAGAGGGCGCGGTGAACGAAACGACTTCATAGCAGGAGATTGTGTAACTCCCCTCCCGCATTCTGCCGCCCGCAGATGCTCGCACCGTCACCGTGTGGATGCCCTGCGTAAGTTCCTTCGGCGCGTCAATTGTAGGAGATTGCACGGGGATTTCCTCGGTGTTGTCCCCGAGGTCGAAGAGGGCGGTGACGCGGAGCCCCTCCGAAGAAAATTGGTCGCCCACCATGAACTCGACAGGCGCGCCCTCCAGTTGCAGCCGTAAAAATTCGCGCACGGAGACGGAATAAAAGAGGTCGCGCCCCATGAAGCGAACGTGCACTTTGACGGTGCCGAGGGTACCCATGTCCGCAGGTCGGACGCTGAAATGCGAAGTGAGGCGCTCGGTCTCGCCGTTTTCGTAACGGACGTTCAGCGCAAGCCCCTCCGAGGAGAAGGTATCGCCGCGCTCGAACACTTTCGTGGCCGCGGCGTCGTCAACCGTCACCTCGGCGATGGGTTCCCAGCCGCAGACATACGCCTGCCAAGCCGTTTTATCCACACGATATTGGGTATTTTTGTACGTAGCGGTAAGCATCTCGGACGAATTGACCTGCCATGCGATGCCTTCGGCGAGGAAGGTGTGCGAGCCGTCCTCGGCGCGGAAGGTATAGCCCACGGGTAGCAATGTGTAAGTCGCCCGCCCGTTCTCTGTTTCGCGGAGGCGGAAATAGCCGTCTGCGCTGCCGTCCTCGTCGTCATAGCGCATCCCCGCGCTTTGGGCAAATACAAGCGCCGCCTCGCCCTCTCCCGCAAGGGGGAGAAGGTCCGCCGTCGGGAGCACGCAATACGCAAAGGTATCGGTGATGCGCCCGTCCGCGCGCAGGGCAACTTGCGCGGTGAACGCGCCGACGCTGTCCGTCTTGGCAGAAGTCAGTGTGAATTCGTCCTCCGCGAGGGTGCGCGTCTTCCCGTTTCGCATCGTCGCGCGCACAGACGGGGTGCGGAACTCGTCGCCCACGGTATACTCGCTCTCCGCGGGCGCAACCTCTACGGAAATCGCACGCACCGTGTCGTCCCAGCCGAGCAGGACGGCGCGCCATGTGTCGCTCTCCGCAACATATTCCCCGCCGAGATTGACGGTGAGCGCGTCGCCCTCCGAAATGTGCATGAGCTCGCTCGGCGAGAAGGTGACAACTTCCCCGTCGCAAGTGACGGTAAATGCGGCAAGCCGCGGGGTGGGATTGGAGACGAAACACCAGCCTTCCGCAGAAGACGGGTACCCCATGCCCGCCATCGGGCCCTCGAATTCGAGCGAAGTCACATAAATTTCGAGCGCGCCGTCCCCTTTCAAAAGGCGCATCGCCGCCTCCCCGCGCGGGAGAATACAGACGGTGTAGGTGAAGGAGCAATCCCCATATCGGACGGTGACGGTCTGCTCGCCGCACACCATTTGGGGCGGGAGAATGTCGAGGCCGTCCGTGAGAATGCGCTCGCTTCCGTCGTTGAAGGTGACTTTTGCGCTGAGCCCCGCCGCGGAAAAAGCGTCGCCCTCGCGGAACACGAGGGTGGCGGCAGGCGTTTCGAGCGTCATCGAGACGGGGACAACTTCCTCCACATGCAGAAGAAGGGTGGCCTTTGCCGTGCCGCGGTCGAATTCCCCCTGCGCGGCATAGGAAAAGGTGAGGGAATGCGCACCGGCCGTTAAAATCTCGCCCTCGTTGGCACCCGCAAGCACATAGCCGGTGACGGGTTCCTCCCCCTTCGTGAAGTGCGCCGTCACGGTGAAATCGGCGCGCCGAAATGTCATTCCCGCATAATATATGGTGGTGTTTTGCGTCACGGACAGCGATTGAAGGGTGCGAACCACGACGATTTCGTACGTTGCGGTCTTTGTAGTGCCCGCAAATTCAAAGGAGACCGTCACCGTCTTCTTGCCCGTGGCGTCGGTATCCGCCTGCGAGACGGCAAATTCCCCTTCGGAAAGGGTGCGGGTGCCGCTGTTGAAGTGCGCGGTGACCGCAATTCCGTCCGCCGAAAACGCCTCCCCTATCTCAAATTCCGTCTGCGCGCCGTCCACATCGACAGAGAGGTCCAAGAGCTCGACGGGTGTGATTTCGATGGCATATGTTGTGGAAAATCCGTGATATTTCACCGTCACGGTCGCGGTCCCCCCGCACCAGTTTCCCGTCCCGTAAGAACTGCGGGTCGACTTCCACCGTGTACCCATCCGGAAGAGGCACGGCGCCGTCCGTGCGCAAGAGCTCGATTTTTAACCCCTCATGCACAAAATCGTCCCCTTCGAAGAACTTTAATTTGGCGGAAGAGGCGTCTGCGCGAATTCCCAGTTCCTTGGGGTCCGTCACCGTGACGGAGTAGGTGTCCGTAAAGGTCTTTCCGAAGCGTTCGAGGCGAACGGTCACGACATGGCCCCCTATTTCGTCGAGAAGGGGCGCCTCCACCGTCACTTCGGAGAGGTCGACGGGGAGGGTGTGCTCCCCCGCATAGACAGCAGAAACGGCGAGGCCGTCCGAAGAAAACGCCTCGCCGAGTGCATAGGTTGTCTTTGTTTGTGAGAAATCGGCTTGAATGCCCTGTAGCGCCGCCACCGTGACGGAATACTGCGCGTCACAGTTGCCGAAGACGACGCGAATGCTGCGTTCCGCAAACCCTGCCGTCCGCTCCGAATCGTCTAATTCGAAGCTCGACTCCAAGACACGGTACCCGCTTTTTGCGTCATGACTGCTTCCGTCGCTGTAATGTGCGGACACCTTCAGGCCGTCGTACGAAAAAGCCTCTCCCTCGAGGAAGAAGGTCTTGACATCCGCAGTATTCAGTTCGATGGAGGTGAGTTCCCGATCGACAAACGTGAAGTCGCAAGCGGCGAGAAGGCCGAGTGCGCAGACTGCAAATACCGACGCAAAAAAGATACAAAATCCTTTCTTTGACACTGCCGTACCCTCTTGCCAAATTCCGCAAAATTGCGCGAAATATGGCGTTTTTTACGGTAAATATAGCACTTTTTGCCGAAGTTGTCAATACGATTTATAAATTTTATGAGTATTTTGTTTCAATTTATTTCCGGTGCACGCATTTCGCGGCGATTTTTCGCGTTTTTGACGATTTCAAGATGCGGCAAGCGCCCCTCTTGCAAAGTTGAACTCCATTGCTCCGCCTTCACATCATTTCGCGCGTCAGATAGTAAATTTCTTCGTCCGCCCGGCCGCGCGCGCCCCTGTCTACCGTCTGATGCACGGTCGCCTCATGGACGAACCCGCTGCCCAACGCCGTCCTCTGCGACGCCGTGTTCTCGGCCGAGATACGGGCACGGGAATCTCTGCGGCTTCATTATAACAGATAACCGCCCAATCTGCATGCCTCTTGGCGGGGCTCCTCCCGCTCACGCCATCTCGAGGCGTTAAAGGCCGCTACAAAGCCCGTTGGACTTCCCGCGGCTTATCCCTCAGTCGGCGGGCATTGGCTTCGCTTTGGAGCCCTTTCCGCAAGCAGAAAGGGCAATTTTTCTCCGCCATGCCCGCCTCTTCCCGAAAAATCTTGCTTCGCAATCTTTTTCGGGAGCCCTGCTTTTCTTGGTTCGGGCATGCAAGAGGTCGGGGCAAGCCTTTTTCTATACCAAAGCGGGGCACGGACCGACGTCCATGCCCCGCTTTGGTCGAGGAGACGGGATTTGCGCCTTTGGCGGCGCGCCCCGGTCGACAATTATCAATTGTCGAGTTTGCGGCAGTCTTTTCCGTATCCGAGCAATTCGACCGCAAACCGATTGCTC
The DNA here is from genome assembly GCA_947631925.1 of uncultured Clostridia bacterium. Lineage (GTDB taxonomy): Bacteria > Bacillota > Clostridia > Christensenellales > Borkfalkiaceae > Gallimonas. The sequence goes on along the minus strand of CANRNE010000006.1, from coordinate 73,503 downwards.
CCGCAATCGCCTCCACCCTCAAATCCCGTCTCATGTTCGTAACCGCAAAGCGGGGCACGGACCGACGTCCATGCCCCGCTTTGGTCGAGGAGACGGGATTTGAACCCACGACCTCTTGGTCCCGTCGGCGGGCATTGGCTGCGCTTTGGAGCCCTTTCCGCAGGCGAAAAGGGCAATTTTTCTCCGCCATGCCCGCCTCTTCCCGAAAAATCTTGCTTCGCAATCTTTTTCGGGAGCCCTGCTTTTCTTGGTTCGGGCCTGCAAGAGGTCGAGGCAAGCCTCTTTTCTATACCAAAGCGGGGCACAGACAACGTCCATGCCCCGCTTTGGTCGAGGAGACGGGATTTGAACCCACGACCTCTTGGTCCCGAACCCTGACAGGGGACGGGAAAAGTCCAAAAAACAGGCAATTTTAAGCAAAAAATAGCCCGAAATTGGCTGATTTCCGCTTCGCTACCCATTTTTCTGCCCTAAAAATCAGTCCCCGGACCTTCTCCGAAATTATCAGAGTTTTATCCGTTTCAAGGCAAGCCGCCCGTGCAAGCGGGCAGGCTTGCCTTGTCCCAACTTCTTCAATCATGGCGGCGCATGGCGCCGCACCGCCTTCTTCTTTCGCGGCTTGCCCTCTGTCGCAAGCCGCGTCCTATATTCTCGTACATGTTCCATATATTCATAGTCTTCGATTTTGACAGATTTCTCCGCGTTTTACTCTTCGATTTTGACACGCTCTCTTTATTTTTGCCATGACAAAACCTCGCAAAAACGAAAACTTCTGCCGGCAAAAGAAAAACTGCCTCGAAAAGGCAGTTTTTCAGAACGACGAGAAGCGAGGTCTCCCTCGCTCTCTCTTGGTTTATTCAATTCCCTTGGGTGATGCCGACATGCAGGCGCCGAGAGCGCGGCATGCCAGAAGATTCATCGTCGCAAATAGCATGTGCAATAGCTCCCGTCCGCACGGACGCCGCTGTCGTGGCAGTCTGTGCAGGCATACGGCGGCTCAAGGTCCTTGCACTCTAAACCGCAGCGGCGAAGCCCTTCCTGCATTGCCAATGCAAGAGACTGCTTCTTCTCTGTGAGACTTGCGATGAGCTCGCTCCTTCCGAACGCTTCGGCGCGCCCGAGTTCGAGGTCAAGCGCCCGTGAAGCCCGCTCATCGGCGAGGTACTTCGCATCGAGCTTTGACCTTGCGGCGCTGATAGCATTCTCGCGGGCCTGCAAAAGGGCAGCATAATAGCGGTCGCGGTCCGTACGCGCATCGGCGTCTTTGGCCGCGTCGCTCTTGCCCTTCTCGCGCTTCACGACTTCCGCGCGCTTTTCCCCGAGGAGCTTCTCGTTGACACGGTACAACACCCCGTCGTAATGGTTGACGCTGCGTCTCCACTTCTTCGGATTGAACGCACCGTCTACGGAGACAAGATGCAACTTTCCGAATTTTTCCATGGCGGATGAGACGGTGGACGTCGCGATGCCGAGCTCTGCAGCGATGTGCCCGCGCGTCGTCTTCCAACCCCGCGTCTCGTAGTCGCGGAGGAGCTCGAGGACTTCAATCTCCGTCTCGGTCAGACGGTAGTTCTCCCCGGCCACGTGGAAGACGCAAAAGCGGAGGAAGTCATGGATGACAAAATACAGCCACTTCCCCGTTTCGGGTTCGTCGCCGTCGTATATGTATTGATAGATTTTTTTCCCGCGCGTGAAGCGTCCTGCGAGCGCCTTGCGGATGGTGCGGTACGCGGTGGAAATCGAATATCCGAACTTCTCCGCAAGTTCCCGCGCACTGAACTCCGAAATCTTGGCGCCGCATGCTCCATCCTTCTTGCGCAGGCAGTATAAGGCCGAAAGCATGATGCGCTCGGCGGGCGTGTAGTCGCTGCCGCCGAACATGGTCATATCCAGCGGCCGCAACGTGTAGCCGCTGTGAGATGCTCCGCTCCTCTTCATTCTTGTAGCATCCATTTTCTACCTCACTCCCTTTCGGCGTCCCCGCTCTTCGGCGAAAGAAAGAGCACCTTCTCCGTCGGCGCGTAGCCGTTTCCGCAGACGCGGATGTACCCGAGCCGAAGCAACTTGCGCACATGGTATCGGACGACCCCTTCAGAGGTGCCGAGTTCCTTTGCAATCCTCCCGAAATGCGCACGGGTAGACCTCCGCACGTCCTGCCCCTTCAGCATGATGGCAAGAACGCGCAGGCTCATGTCTTCCGCATGTTCGATGTCGATTGCTTTGATGCACATGTTTGTCCTCAAAAATTTAAGCGCCTAAAAATTTTTCCCATACGGAAAAAATTTTTAGATAAAATCGGTCTCGTCCGTTTAAAAATTTTCATGCGGAAGGGGCTCCGCCCCTTACCTCATTCGAATTTTCGCACCCATTCGACGTGCCGTCGGGGTTTGTGCACGCACCGCACCCCGAACGACACGTCTCGTTTCCCTCTCCCGGAAAACCGTCCTCGAAAAACCTTGCAGCCTCTCTTTCCTCTCTCTCCATCAACTGCAATGCAGCTGTGTTCCAGCGTTTATCACGCCGCCAGAAGAGAATCGTCCGCCGTTTTGCTGGGGCGAGCAGTCCATGCCGTATCTCCGCCGCAAACACCTTGCGCTCCGGTTCAATCCTTCCCTCGGCCGCCAGAAGCTCGTACTCGAGCCGATACTGCTCGAGGATGACCTTCTGCATGTATCCGAACATCTCGTCAGAAAGCATGACCTTATTCTCGTAAAGTTGTCCCGCGAGCTCGTAGAAATTGTCGTTGAGCTCCTTCAATTCCTGTATCATGAACTTGCCTCTTTCTTCTTGGATGGCATGCCGCGATATCCCTTTGGCTCGCCCGTCCGATAGAATTCCTCCGTACCCGCCGCGGGAAGTTCTCCCGCGTGCAGAAAGCGGAGATTGTTGAAATCCTTCCCGTCGGGAGGGAAGAATTCCGCCGCATGGCCGCGGCTATTGAAACTTCCGAAGATGTCACCGTCATGGCGGTACACCGTCTCCCGGTACAGCTTGTCCCCCGTTTTGAGATATTGCTCGACGTCGGCAAGGCAGTCGAACTCGCGACAGGACCAAGTCGCGCCCTCCGTGTTCCCCGCCTTGCTCTCCACTGTCTCGATGCTCTGGACTTCGATAAAGTGTTGGCAGAGTTCGCGGATATTGAGGTCGATAAGCCCCACGCGCTGCACGTCCATCCAGATATCCAGCCCGTAGTGGCGGTGCATCTCGAAGGCGTTCGCCGCAAACCGCGGGAAGGTCCCGCTCTTTCTGCTGTCAAAATAACGCTGCGCTTCCGAAAGAAAGATTCTGCCGTACGGCAGGATGTACTGCGTCGCCATGTTTTCGTTTGCAAAACCGAAATAAAACCCGTTGATGAAATACGGCGTGTACCACTTTTCAAAGCCGACATGCAGCCTGACTTCGAAGTCCGCATAAATCGGCGGGCGGGTCGGAGGAGTGAGCGGCGTTTTTCTCGTCTCATTCGCGCGTGTGACTTCGCCGATGCACTTCTTGAGCAGCGCATTCCCTTCACGGAAGTAGACGTCGTGCATAAAATGCGTCATGAGCGACGTCTTCCCGGCCCCGGACTTGCCGAAGATGATGGTAATCATCTCTTTTTTGCTTCGGCGCTGTAGCGGGCAATTGCCTCTTTTTTGGTGTAGCCCATATATCTGCGGGTTCCTATGTCACCGTGGACGACATACGCGCCGCAATCATTCTTCTCGATGAAGCCAATCGATGAAGGAAGCCGTGTTGCGGGCCTATGCGCTGCGGGTTTCTTCGGCGCCGCAGGTTTCCGAACTGCAGGTTTTGCGGCCGACTTCGCCTTTGGCTTTGCGGATGCCCTCTCCGTCACGGAAAATCCGTTTCTCTCCGCCCAGCGTTCGGCTCCGCGCTTCGTCTTCCAGTGATTCGGAGCGTGGAGGACATTGCCTTCGCTACTGTTGATGAGAATATAGAATTCGCCTTTTTGTCCCGCATTGACGGGGACTGCTTTTGCCTTTATCATGATTCCCTCCTTTTTTGGAAAAGGTGTTGATATTTTCGCTTTTTTGGATAGAATGATGGCAGTTAAAGAACTCCGTTTCTTTTCGCGCAGGCAGAACCTGCGCCTTTCTTTTTATTCCCGCCTTTTTTTCGCGAAACCGATGATTTCGAATATGTATTTGTTTTTGATTGTGACGAGTTTCATGCGCTTCTTCCTTGGGTTTCCCCGCCCCGAAGGGCGGGGATTCCACTGCCTACTTGCCCCGCCGTTTTGCGATTTTGTCCGAAGTCTTGCGGTCCTTGAGGCCCTGCCCGTAGCCTGCCCGCGCGGCGGTGGCTGTGCCGGTCTTCTTCGGGAGCTGTCCGCGGTCGTTCCAGCCGCTCTCATACCCGAGCCGATACGCCGCCTCCAGCCGTGCGCGCGTCGCGCTCTTTTTCGGTGCGGACTTTTCCGCCGTCTTCTGCTTTTTTACCCCGCTCTTCGCGGACATGGGTGCCCGCTTTACTGCCGTTGCCATCTTTTCACCTCCTTTTTAGTACATAATTTCAAATGTGATGACGACATTCTCCTCAGGCATCGTGAATTCGCAGTAGAACTGGTCCTCATCTCTCCAGATGAGCTCCGCGCCTTCGATGCTGAAGCGGTCGCCGACAACAGAAAAGCTGATGCCGGGGACTTTGTGCCCGTACACGCGCACCGTCTCCCCGGGAGAATACGCCGCCTTGTCCGTGAAGAGCTCGATGTAGTGCTCCTTGACCAATTGCGGCGGCGCACCGTGCTGGGCGGTGTATATCAGCTCATAGTCCACCGTGTAAGTCTCTTCGGACTCTTGCGGCTCGGACGGGTCCTCGTCTTCGGGCACGGAAGGGTTTTCGGGGTTCTCCGACGGACCTTGCTCTTCGGACGGGTCCTTTTCGGAATCGTTCGGAGTTGTGCCGTCTCCGAAGACGATGTGGTCCTTGTCCACCTCGACCTCGACTTCAACCTGCGGCCGCACGAGGGCGGTGATGTCCGCTTGGAAGTACCAAATCAGAAAGGCGCCAAGCAGAAGCAGAAGCAGAAGGAGAAGCAGCGCCGCGACAATTCCAAGCCACAAGCGGCTCTTTTCTTCCTTTTTCTTGCTCATTCGCTACCCTCCCGTCAGAAGATAAAGTTCGAATTGTCGACGGTGAGGCTGACGTTGGGCTGGGTTTTCATCTTCACGTTCAAAGTGTAGTTGACCGTCACATCCCACGTCTTAATTTGTACGGTGAACTGGTTGGAAGTAAGCGCAAGCGCCGTGCAGAGAGAAGAACATCCGCCCATCCCGAAGAACGACTGCATATCGCTCAAATTTGTATGGGCGAACTGCGTCAGAGAGCAATAGAAATCAAGCACGCTGTTTGCCCAACCCAGGGAAGAGCTCGCATTCGAGTTCCCGGTTTGCGCCGTCGCCAACATATCTTTGTTGCGGCTGTCTTTGATGGAATTGTACTTCGTTTGCAATGCGCTCGAGGGCGTCACCGTGACAATATATCCGCCGCCGGGGGATGCTGTGGTGTTGGGATTGAGGGTGCCGTCCGTAAAGACACTTTCTGTATAGAATTTCAGCCAATCCGACTTATCCCAATCCGTACCGCCGCTCGTATGGCTGGTGAAACCGTATTCCGTCGGGAAGGTCGCAGTTACCACCTGCGAGGAACCGCTCACGGGGATTTGACCTGTAATATCGCCGAACTTATATTTGATAGCAGTCACGCGCTTGCGGTAGTCCAGTGTAAGCGTCGCAGAGGCCGCGCCATCGAATTTCGAGGTGCAGGTGACGGTGATTTTGGTCGGGAATGCCTTTTTGCAGCTGAAGGTCGCGGACATGGCGCCCTCGTTTTCGGTCATGGTCACATAATCTGTCACCGCGGCGGAATTGGAAGTGGCCCATTCCATCTTCCAAGTTACGCCCTTGATGTAGTCGGGAGTATCGTCTGTGCCCTTGATTTTTACGGTAGCCGTCGCCGTGAAAGCGCTTTCGGCAATCGGCGAAATGCCATAATCATTAAATTGTTCGCGCGCGATGCGGCGGGTGACGAGAGAGACGCTGCCGTCTTCCGCTTCGTCCACCGACGCTTCCAGCCCGCCCGTCTGCTCCGTCTGCGCCGCTTCCGCAGCGAGCACGGTGAGCTTCACGCTGTGCGGAACTTCGAAGGCGACATAGCCGACGTTGACGCCTGCCGACGTTCCCTTGACGGTGACGGTGTTCTTGCCCTTGTTGAGCGTGACGGCGCCAATCTCCGCTTCCCGCCACGAGCCGCCTGCATCACCCTTGATGACGGTGTTGCCCGCGGAGAAGGGAAGCCCGTTCACGGAGACGACGAGAAGGTCGTCGAGACGCGCATCCGCTGCCTTTGCCTGCACGGAGACGGAGAGATTGCCCTCCGCTTCCGCCGTCGCAGTAAAGGCGAAGGTGATTGTCCCGTCCTCAGTCAGGTTCTCGATGTACTTGCCGTCGTCCCCGTCTTTGACTTCGGCGCCGCTCACCGCGACCTCTCCCGCACGGAAGAAGTACGTGTCGTTGAGCAGGTTATTGAACCCGCCGAGCAGATAGGTGAGAAGACCCGCGAGAATCGCAAAGACAAGAACAAATGCAATGACGATTCCCGCCGTCTTCCCGGCGCTGTTGTTGTGCTTTTTTACGTTTGCCATAAGGTTACCTCCATATAAATTTTTTTGGCATTTCCGAATATGAGTTCCCGCGGCCGACGGCCTGCGGAGAATTACCTTCCCTTTCGCCGCTCCCGCATGTGCCCGATGAGCGTAAAAATGAGCATGAGGACATAAAAGAGCGCAAACACCGCAAATCCGACGATGTACGCCGTCTCATACGGCGCGAGGAAGGAGAAAGTCCCCTTCGATACCTCGCACGCCACGAAGAACGCGAGAACGGCGGCGAATGCAACCGTGCAGCGGATGATGCCCGGCGCCATGTCCCCGCGCAGTTTCCTTGCGAGCACCGAGACCAGATAGAGCGCATAGAGCCCCGCAACTATCCCCATCACGACGTCCGTATACACGATACCTTCCTGGAGCACGGGGAAGTAATGGGCCGCCAGCTCGCCGTAGACCATGCGAAGGATGAAGATGAGAATGAGCCCGAGCGTTGACATAATCATATCGTAGTCCCTCCCGTCCTTGTTTCGATAAATCCGTCCGCAATCATCAGAAGGATGACCGCTACCCCCGCAATCATGCACCACCAAAGCCAATTCCCGTCTTGCACCTCGGGCCCAATCCAGACGTCCACGTCCGGGACGATGTCGATGGGCGACTGCACGACGGGGATAATCTCCAGCTTGCCGTCCGCCGTGCGGTATCCGAGATGGATGACTTCGAACCCGAGAAAGACGGCCTCCTGCGCCATCACCGTCCCCATGCCGTCCTCCATCGGAACGCCCGAGGAGCCTGCCTCCCCGAAGGGAGCGCGCAGGTTCTGCAGGTGCATGGTCTGCTGCTCATAGTCCGTCACCGCAAAGCGGAAGAGGTAGACGGCTTTCCCCGCGTTCATCTCCGCCTTCGCCCATGTCCTGAATTCGTTGACATCGAGCTCGTTGATGTAGAGCGCATCCGCGACGTCTTCGTCCCGGAACGCATCGAGCTCCCGCCCTTCCACCTTGTGAATGGGCTCCATGCCGTCTATCTGCCACTCCGCGCCGACGCCTATGCCGAAGAGTGTGCGCAGCAGCTTGTCCCAGCCCGGGAGCGTGGAGTTGTAGCTCCGCAAATCGACGGTCTCGTCCGCATCGAAGTCGAAGACGTTCTTCCCGCGCTTCGCTTGATTGCCGTTCGCATGCAGGGCGGTCCCCTGCGTGAAGAGGTCCTCGGAGAATCCCTTCTCGGCGAGATAGGCATCAGATGCCGTCCCTGGATGTGCCGCCGAGTATTCCTTCATGTACTCCATCAGCTCCTCCGACGAAATCTTGTTCCAACCCGCAGTCTGCGTTTCGAAAACCCATGCGAGCTTGTCCAGCGGATTCCCGCCGAAATTGATGACGTCGTCGGCGAACGGAGAGGCCGGATACCAGTACTGCGGGATGGCATATGTCCATCCGTTCCAATAGCAACTGTCATCCTCCAAGCCGTCCACAAAACTGCCGAACTCTCCCACGCCGTAGTGGAATTTCTCCTTCAGCTGAGACTGGCTCAACCCTCCGACGCTCTCTCCGCGGTGTGCGAAGTAGTCGCTGTACACCTCCGCGTTCATCGTGAGAAGGATGGGCGAAGTCTGATACTCATACCACGTCGCACGGATGCGCTGCAGTTTGGTATACGCATCGTCTATCTCCTTGTCCACGCTGAAGTAGACCGAATTTATCTGCCAGCGGTGGTTCGCCCCGAGGGAAGAGGTCTCCGTCCGGTAGTAGGTGTCATTCTGAACAATCTCGCCCGCGGCATTCGTGTGCGTGAGCGGAATGTCGAGAGTCATGAGACCGCGCTGCGTCACGGTGAGCGTGCTCTCCGCCTTCGGGTCCGACCCGCAGCCCGTTGCAAACCCGCTGCAGGTGAAGGTCTTCTCGACGGCGTAGTCCACCGCGTTTTGTTCTCCTTCCTCCCAGAGCTGGATGCCCGATATCTTGTAGACCCGCTCCCCGCCGTGCGTCTTGGCGTAATTCTGCTCCATCTGCAACATCATCCAAGACATCGAGATGCGGAATTTCAAGAAGAGGCCGTTCCCCGAGACGCTGCAGAGGGCGAGGTCGAGATTGTTGTACCCGAGCGCAGTACCGTCCTCCGCAAAGGATGTCGCGATGTTCACAACGTTCCCCGTTTTGCGCAGCGAAAGTTCTTGCGGATTGTACACGTAGAAATACACGCCATAGAGGTCCTTGAGGTCCTCACGGAGCGAATACGCGTATTCCGCAAAGCCCATCTCCTCCACGAGACGGACCTCCCCGTAGGGGTCTGCGGGATAATCTGCGGGGTCGATGACCCCTTCGAGGTCATCTTCCACCTTCGTCATATCCAAACTTTGAATGTCTCCCGCTGCCGAAGACGCCACGGTGGGGACCGTCCCCACCGCCAGCATCAACGAGAGCAGAAGCGCGAGAAAAGTCTTCTTCATAGCTTTTTCACTTGATGTGTCCGAGATGCTCGAGCGCGGTATTGAGCGCGCTCACTGCGATTTCGAGTTCGTGCCCGTCCAGGAGAATCTCCATGGTGAGCTTGTCCCCGTAGGGCGCCTCGATGCTTGCCTCCCCGGCGTCGCCGCGGAGCGTATCCAGTTCGTCGAAGACGGAGAAGAGCAGCGCCGTGAGCGCAACGATTCTCTCCCGACGCGCCAGATGTTCGCGGCTGAGCTGTTCCCGCGTTTTGTCCGCGTACTCAAGCGGAAGCAACTTCCCTCTTCCCATAGTGCACCTCCGTCACGCACAAAAAGGTTCTCCCGCACTTTTTGCAGGTCGTCTTGCCGACGACGGAGACGCGGGAAAGTCTCTTCCCGCAGTGGGGACAATAGCTGATGCTGTCGTCTATCTTGATGTCTGAAGTCATTCTCATGCCATGCTCCTTTCCCTCCTCCGAAAGCGGCAGACGCGCCCCTGCCGCCGATGGGAGTCGAAGAGGAGGAATGTATGCTTGCGCGTTTTGTGATTTGCACCGACCGGCGGAGTTCAACCGCCCGCCCTTGGAAGGCTTTTCCGCCCATAAAGGCTACTGCACCGTCGGCATTTTTCCGAAAATCTCTTGACATTCCGTAGAATGTACGTTATAATGTACATACTATGGTAGAAGGAGGACCCGACCATGTCTATCACCAACGCCACAACGCTCCGCAAGAACTTGTTCAGCTATCTGGATGCGGCAGCCGTCAACGATGAAAAGGTCATTGTCACGACCAAAAACGGCACCGCCGCGATTGTCAGCGAAGAGTATCTCCGCAGTCTCGAGGAGACATGCTTTTTGTGCGGCATCCCCGGTATGGCGCAATCCATCCGCGAGGGGATGGAGACGCCGCTCGAAGAATGCGTCGAAATCGACTGGAAGAAGGAGCTGAAATGAGCTACCGCATCGTCTTTACCAAGCAAGCCTCCAAAGACTTCGAGCGCATCAAGGCGAGCTCGCTGGGCGGAAAGGTCAAGCGCCTGCTCACCGTTCTCGAAGAAGACCCGCTTCAACCGCCCCTCGAAAAACTTGTCGGAGACCTCGCCGGCGCCTACTCCCGGCGAATCAACCTGCAGCACCGCCTCGTCTATCAGATAGACGACGCCGCGAAGACCGTCAAAATCCTGCGAATGTGGACGCACTACGGAGATTGACCGCTGCGCACCGCCCTCTCACTGCGAGAGGGCTTTTTCTTTCGGCTCTGCGATGTCGCCCGCCGAAATCAGATTGAGGAGCGCGAAGCGCGTTCGTGTTTTGGAAGCAACCTTTCCCGACACCCTTCGCACACAGCTCGTCGGCTGCCTGTTTGAATTCCTCGTCCGTGACATTCCATTTCGTCTTCACCCTATCCTGCATACCAATTCCTCCTTTCAAACCACTCCCTTTTGTGAGTATATTATCACAATCAGGAGCGCTTGTCAATACTTTGCTCACAAAAAGGAGAAAAAAATTTTTTTTATTCCATTTTTTTCACAATCGTGATAGAATGAAGCTATGAAATTTTCGATAAAATTGAAAACTTTAAGAGAAGAAAAAAATTTGTCGCAAGCTCAATTGGCGGAAATTTTAGGTGTTGGAATTTCAACTGTCGGAATGTGGGAAAGCACGGACCGAATCCCGTCCGGGAAAACCATGCAAAAAATTGTCGGCTTTTTTAATAAGCCTTTGGATTATTTCTTCGATTCGGAAACACCAATTTCTGTTAGCCCCGTCACGCAGGAATTAGCGGAAGACGAGCGTGAAGTATTATCGCTCTACCAGAAGCTTACGCCCGCACGGAAAGAGGATTTGAAAATCTTTCTTCGTGCGCTCTCCGGCGCCGATGCGCCGTCTGTCTCCAAGAAAAAGGCATAAAAAAATCCCGCCCCGAAGGGCGGGAACCGAAACTTTCAAATTCGTTCCAAAAGTTCTTCCGGCTTGATTGCCATCACCTTGCTCTCTGCAAAATCCTTGATATTTCTCGTCACGATGTAATCGGCCCTGAGCCGCGCAGCGCCAACGCTCTGAAGGGCGTCTTCGAAGTCTGAAAATTTCAAGGCGGCAGCCTTCTTCAAATCGTCGCCTTTCAAATCGACGAAATGGAAGATGAGCGCGATTTGATCCAAGATTTCTTTCACCCGCTTCGGATCCAACTCTTTGCGGAGAATGTAGACAAGATTGGGAACAGAGAGCGCCGAAACATAGCCTGTAATCTTCCCGACTTCGCAAAGTTTGAAAATTTTTGCCGCCGCTTCCGAAAACGGTTTGCAATCCGAGAGCACGTCTAAAATCACATTCGTGTCAACCAAGATCTTCATATTTTGCCATCTTCTCCGCACGAAGCGCCTTCTCGTCATAGACGCTCTTGAGAACCCCCGTGAGCTCGTCGGTCAAAAAGGAAACCGTGCGTTCCCGCGAGACCAACCGTGCAACTTCTTTTCCGTTCCGCAGAATAATCACTTCGTTCCCGGATTGCACGTACTGCAAATATTTGCCGAAATTGTTCTGCATTTCGGTTGCCGTAACCGTCGTCATAGAATTCACCTCCTGTAAATTATCTACTATTAGTATATCCGATATTAGCGAAAATGTCAAGATATTTCAGATAAGTAATTGATTTTTGCCCGACAAAAATCAATTAAGCCCCCCCCTCAATTTTTTGTTATAATCTTCGAGGAATACTTTCCGAAGAAGATTTGCAATGATAGACGAAAAAGAAGCAAGGGAGATTTTGCGTGCAATCGGCGAGCTCACGGCGAAGCTGCTCGCCATGCTCTCGGATTCGGAGACGCCATCCGAAGGGCCGCAAAGAATCTCGGGAACAGACGGCAGCGTCATCTACCTGCCATGGGTAAAACCGCAGAGCGAAGCGGACGTCAATCAAATCGGGCTCGACTTCTCAAAAAAGGAGATGGAAGAAATGCCCTATTTGAAGAACGGCCGATACCGCATCACGTCGGACGGTCTGCATCAAATCAGATACCGGCGCGACGGGTACAATGTTCAATTTACATCAAAAAGCAAGAAGGAGGTGGAGCAGAAGTTCAGAGAATGGGCGAAGAGCGTCAAGGATGAAAGCAACCGCTCCCTTCGGAAGACGGCCAAAAACTTTGCGGAGTTCGCGCAGGAATGGTTTGAAAAAGTAAAGCGTCCGTCGGTCGAACCGAACACGTACGACGGGCTCCTTCGCTCGTATCAATTGCATATCCTCCCGCAGTTCGGAGAAATGCAGCTTAAGGCAATCTCGACAATGAAACTGCAGGAGTTCTTCGGGAAGTTCCTCGCGGCCGGGCACGGGCGGCTCTTGGAGACGCTGCGCGATTTGCTCGGCGGGATTTTCCGCTCGGCGCTGGGCGAAGGGCTCATCAAGTCCAATCCGATGACGTACATCAAATTGCCCCAACATGAGCGGAAGAAGGGCGTCGCGCTTTCCCGGCAGGAAATCAGCGATTTCGTCGAAGCCTGCCGCGGGAACCCGCTCCGGAGCGTCTTCATGCTCTTCCTCTATACGGGGATACGGCGCAATGAGCTGCACGGAATGGAAATCCATGGCGGCTTCGTCTCCGTCCTCAACGGCAAGAAGAGACGGGGGCAGCCGAAAACACGGCGGAAAATTCCGATTGCCGACGGGCTCGTCGCCTACCTTCCCGCCGCGGCCGCTCTGGCCGACACCGCCAATGACCATCTGACGCGCATCTTCAAGAAGCTGTGCCCGAACCACTCGTTGAAAGACCTGCGCCACACCTTCATCTCCCGCTGCCTCGAATGCAAAATCCAGAAGGAGCTCGTCGATGTCTGGACGGACCACGTCGATAAATCGGACATGACGACTGCGGTCTACACCCATTTTTCGGAGGAATATCAGCTGGAACAGATGCGCCTCTTCACGCTCTGACTACCCAATTTACTGCCCAAAAAAGTCTGAATTTCGCAAATTTTCAAGAAAACAGCAAAAAAAGAACCACCACATGTTGATATCCTATGTGAAGAACCTCAACATATGGTGGCTTTGGTCGAGGAGACGGGATTTGAACCCACGACCTCTTGGTCCCGAACCAAGCGCGCTACCAAACTGCGCTACTCCTCGATGCGTTCCCGAGAGACGGGAACGTTCCTAATTATATCAAACCGTACAATCTTTTGCAAGCGATTTTGCGCCCATTCGTGCGATTTCATTGCGCGACCGCCCGAAAACCTCACGTCCCGCTTCTGAAGTAATACTCGCCGTCAAATTCATCGAGCGTGACGGGCACGCCGCGCGGGATGGCTCCGCCGAGCAGTTCTTCGGACAGTTTATCCTCCACCTTGCGCTGGATAATCCGCTTGAGCGGGCGGGCGCCGAATTCCTCGTCATAGCCCTCCTTGGCGAGTTGTTTTTTTGCCCGTTCGCTGACTTCGAGGAGCACGCCCTGCTCTTTGAGCCGTTTGCAGAGGGAGGCGAGCATCTTCCCGCAAATCTCCTCCGCCTCTTCCGCGGTGAGCTTATGGAAGATGACAATCTCGTCGATGCGGTTGAGGAATTCGGGTCGGAACTTTGCCTTGAGGGCGTTTTCGATGCGTCCCTTCATGTCCTCGTATTCGCTCGTCGCGTCGGCATTTCGGAACCCGAGCGTCGCCACCTCCTTGACCTCGTGCGCGCCCACATTAGAAGTCAATATAATGACGGTATTCTTAAAAGAAACGGTGCGTCCCTTGCTGTCGGTGAGCCGTCCCTCGTCGAGAATTTGCAGCAGGGGGTTAAAAACGTCGGGGTGCGCCTTCTCGATTTCATCGAACAGGACGACGCTGTACGGATGCTTGCGGACGCGCTCGGTCAAAGTCCCCTTCGTGTCGTCGAAGCCGACGTACCCGGGTGGCGCGCCGAGGAGCTTATTCACCGACGTCTTGTCCATATACTCCGACATATCGAGGCGGAGCAGGGTGCGTTCGTCCCCGAACATGCTCTGGGCGAGCGCCTTGCAGAGGTCTGTCTTCCCCACGCCCGTGGGACCGACGAAGATGAAGGAGCCGATGGGACGGTTGGGGTCCTTGAGCCCCGCCCTTGCGCGGCGGATGGCGCGGGCGACGGCAGCGACTGCCTCGTCCTGTCCGACGATTCTCGCGTGGAGGTCGGATTCGAGATGGAGCAGTTTTGCGCTCTCCTCCTCGGTGAGTTTGACGACGGGAACCCCCGTCCAGTCGCTGACGATGACGGCGACGTCCTCGGCGCCGATGGAGATGCGCGTGCCCGTGCATTTCGCCGCCCATTCCCGCCTTGCGGCGTCGTGCCGTGCGGAAAGTTGGGCTATCTTTTGGTTGAGGTCGGAGACCCGCGCGAGGTCTCCCCACCGCGACGCCTTGTCGCAGTCCGCCTTGAGGCGGGTAATCTTGTCCTCGAGTTCCAAAATCTCCGCAGGACCCGTAAACGCCTTGAGGCGGGCACGGGATGCCGCTTCGTCGATGAGGTCGATGGCCTTGTCGGGCAAAAAGCGGTCGGTGACATAGCGGTCGGAGAGTTTGACGGCGGCTTCAATCGCCGCATCGGTGATGGTGACGTTGTGGTGCGCCTCGTATTTATCCTTGAGGCCCTGCAGAATGATAATCGCGTCCTCCGTGTTGGGCTGTTCCACCGTGACGGGGGTAAATCTGCGCTCGAGGGCGGCGTCCTTTTCGATGAATTTGCGGTACTCCTCGCTCGTAGTAGCGCCCACCGTCTGCAGTTCGCCGCGGGCGAGCATGGGCTTTAAGATATTCGAGGCATCCATGGTGTTCTCGGAGGAGGCGCCGGCGCCCACAATCATATGAATCTCGTCGATGAAGAGGATAATTCGCCTGTTGCGCATGATGGCGTCGGTGACGGCCTTGAGCCGTTCCTCGAATTCGCCGCGATATTTTGCCCCTGCGAGCAGTCCCGTGAGGTTGAGGGAGAAGACGATTTTTCCGCGGAGAAGGTCGGGAACGTCCCCCGAGACAATCGCCTGCGCCAGCCCCTCGACGACGGCGCTCTTCCCGACGCCCGGTTCCCCGATGAGCACGGGGTTGTTTTTTGTCCTGCGGGAGAGAATCTGGACGACTTTTTCTATCTCTTTCCGCCGCCCGATGACGGGGTCGAGCTTGCCCTCGCGCGCCTTTTTCGTGAGGTCGACGCCGTAGGGAAGCAGCTCCGAGAGGCTCTCCTCGTCCACGGGCTCCTCCGCAAGATATGCGGATTTGCCTCCGACCTCGGACATGGGTGTGGGATTTTGCGGGAAGGCGAACTCCTCCACACGTTTTTGAAGGGCGTCGAGGTCCACCCCCAAATTGTGCAGAATGACGACGGCATAGCAGTTTTCGGAGGTCAGAATGGCAAAGAGGACGTGCTCGGTGCCCACGATGCTTCCCACGCCGAAGGCATACTCGCGGGCGAGCTCGATGATGTGCTTGAGACGGGGCGTCTCGTGGGTGATGCCGATGTCATTATGGTTGAGAATGCGCTTGAACTGCTCGATATATTTCTCGGGGTCGACGCCCGCTTCGAGCAGGAGGCGGCCCGCCGTACAGCCGCGGCAGGCGAGCATGGCGTAAATCATGTGCTCCGAGCCGATATAGACGGTATTATAAATTTTTTCGCTCTCCAAGGCGATTTCCGACACGCGGACGAGGTTTTCGCTGAAGCGTGATGTGTCCATAGTCCCTCCTTACAAGTGGGGGAAAATTTCCCCGAGTGTGCGTTTGACGATGCGGGCGCGGCAGGCGTTTTCGTCCTCCTCCGCGAACTTTTGCTGGGCAATGCCGCAGGGGCGCATGGCGACGATGAGGTCGTCGAGCCGCTGCAGACGCCAATCCTCCTTGACGTCCCCGAAGTACCCCAGCGCGACGCCGAGTTTGAGGTCTGCCATGCGGGTGACGAATTCTTTCTCCCCCAGTCTGCGGCAGTGGGTGAGGACGCCGAAGGTGCGCCAGACCCTGTCCCCCAATTCCTCGTCGCTCTCCGCCTTCATGCGGCCGCGCTCGTTGAGTTCCATCTCGGCGATTTTTTCGACTGCGCTCTGCACCATAGCGAGAATCTCCGTCTCGGAGAAGCCGAGCGTGACTTCGTTGCTGACCTGAAAGAGGTCCCCCTCGGCGCCGCTCCCCTCCCCGTACACGCCGCGCACGGTGAGGCCCTTTCTCGTGAGGGCGGAAATCACCCGTCCGAGGCGGTCTCTTCGCGAGAGGGCGGGCAAAAAGAGCATGACGGAGGCGCGCAGTCCCGTTCCGAGGTTGGTGGGACAGGCGGTGAGGTAGCCGAACTGCTGCTCGTCATAGGCGATGGGCATGGAGTCCGAGATAATCTCGTCGATGGCGGCGATGCGCTCATAGGCGTGCGGAAGGTCGAACCCCTTGGCAAAATATTGCGCGCGGATGTGGTCCTCCTCGTTGATCATGACGCTCACGCGCTCGTCCTCCGAAATAAGGGCCGCGGAGATGGCGCGGTGGCGGATGAGGTCGCGGGAGATGAGATAACGCTCCTGCAGATAGCGCGCCTCCGCCTCGGGAATGTCGCTCATCTCGTACAGCTTGAAGGTCTCGATGCTCGTGAGCTCCGCCGCAAGGAAGTCTATCATCTCCTTCGCCTGCTCCTCGGCATACGGATTCTTGAGGAGAAGGGCGGGGAAGGGATAATCGCGGAAATTTCTTGCGAGCCGCACGCGGGAGGAGACGGCGACGCTCTCTAATGTCAGATTCATGCCTCGTCCCCCCCATAGAGTTTGCGGTTGACGGCAGAAAGTTCCTCTTCGAGCGCCTTCACCCAATCGTCGTCCCCGCTGCTGCGGGCGGCTTTAATCCGCCTCTCGAGTTCGCGCTTGCGGTTTACAAGGACGATGATGTCGTCATAGCGGGTCTCCGGCGTTTTGTTGGGACCGCTTCCCGTATGGGAAAGCACTCCCTGCGCCGAGTAAACGACGGGGTAGAGTTCCTTTCGGAAGGTCGTGTAGCAGTCGGCACAGCCGAGCAGCCCCGTCGCGCGGAAGTCGGAGAACTTCGTCCCGCAGGTGGGGCATTCCTTGTTGCCGTCCGCCGTATCCGAAAAGGCGGCGAAAAATTCCCCCTCGCTGAGGTCGCCGTACAGTTTCCGAAAACAGGCGGGACAGAGCTGTACGGAGATGACGCGGTCCCCGTCCTCCCGTTCATACAGTTTTGCGGCGTCGTTGCCGCAGTTCACACAGCGCATCAAATCTCCTCAAAGCGATATTTTTGGCGGACGTCCGGATATTTTTCCCTGTCCACTTCGGAGAGAAACATCGCGAGCGGCCGCGCCCAGAGCGAACCGCCCTCGGGGCGGTACAAGACGAGGGTCTCCCCCGTCTCGCTGTCCGTCGCCGTTCCCTCTACTATATAAATATTTCCCTTGAAATGGCGGTATCTGCCGCCGATTTTCAGCTCCCGCATGAGAGTTCCTCCGCATGGTGCTCTTGAAGATATTCAAAGGCGCCCACGGCGCGGGGAAGGTTGTAATTGCCGTAGGGAAGTTCCACCTTGAGGACGGGATAGCCGTCCTGCTCCCCGCAGGTGATGCGCTCGATTTCCTCCCATTTGAGGAAGATGCGGAAGGCGCCGCCGTGCGTGCTGAAATCGGATTCCCGCCAGAAGATTCCCTCGCGGTAGACGGCAAAGAGGGCGCGGGCCTGCAAAAGGGCGTAAATCGCCCGCCCGAGGACGATGATGCCGAAGGCGACGAGCGCCGCCCCGACCGCGGTCTGGAAGAAGACAACGGCGACGCCCGCGGCGAGCAGTACGCCCCCGAACACCATGAAGGCAATTGCCGATTTGCGCTTCTTTTTGTTGGGCAGGTAGAACTTTTTCTCCAATGCGTACCGCGTGTTTTTCGACCCCCTGTCCTCTTTTTTGCACAAAAGGGTGAGGCCGTGCGCCTCGATTGCGGCGAGCAGGCGGGGCTTTTCCGCCGTCTCGATGAGAAGGTCGGGCGCGTCCATATCCGCCTTGGTGAGATAGTGCGCGGGAATGGAGAACACGACGGTGTAATCCCCCCGTTCGCAGGGACGCCTGCGCGTACAGACCGAGTAGAGTATGAGGTCGGAATAGGGAATGTGCACCGAGCGTTTCGGCCCGTGCACCGTGAGGCCCTTCTCGCCGAAGGTGCCGAGCGTCCCCTCCCCCAAGAAGAAGCTCTCCTCCCCGTCACAGCGCTCGAAATAGTCGAGCGTCGCGGCGTCCAACTTGGCGGAGGCACGGCTCAAAATGACGGTTGCGACCCCGAAGAGCACGCTCCCGCCCCCGAAGTCGCCCGCGAGGATGTAGCAGAGCGTCGCGGCGTCCCGTTTGAACTCCGAGGCGATGATGGCGGCGAGCACGCCGAGAAGAAGAAGGAGGGCCAAGACGGCGCATCCCACCGTGAGGACATTATAAATGGTGCAGAAGCGGGAGAGGCGTTTCCCCTTTTTTGTGCGGGCATCCTCGGACATGGGTAGGTCGAATTTCATGCGTCCTCCTTATTTTTGAAAAAGGGCAGCTTCTTCCACCAGAGGAAGAAGAGCAGGGCGAGCAACTGAAGAGGAATGCCCACGAGGAAGATGAGCCAGCTCGTCTCGAGCGTCGTGAGGAAGAAGACGGGCAGGTAAATACAGAGAAGAGAGGTCCAAATCAGGACGGAAATGGAGATGAGCCGCACCCATTTCCACGACCAGATACAGCTGAACACGAGCACGACGATGCTCGACACGGGAATGGCATACACAAAGGCGAGCCAAAGATAATTGAGGCCGGGGGAAATGTAGCCGCCGATCACAAAGGCGACGACGGCGGCGAGCCAGCACAGCCCCACCGAACAGCCGACGATGATACAGCGGCGCAGCATGCGCGTCCGTTTGGGCATGACGGGGCTTGCGGGAATGTCGTGCACGAGGTCGTCGAGGGTGACATTGAAGACTTCCGCAATCTGCATGAGGATGCGCACGTCGGGAATCCCGTTGCCCTGCTCCCACTTCGAGATGGATTTGTCCGAATAATTGAGCTTTTCCGCAAGTTCGAGCTGGGTGAGGTTGGACATCTTGCGGAGCCGCATGATATTTTTGCCGATGATAGCGGCGAGATTTTCTTCCATAACCACCATTATAGCGCACGCGCGCGCAATTGTCAACCGCTTGCGGGCTATCTACCGACGGTAGAGTGATTTTTTCCCAACTCTACCGAGAAAAGAGAGCGCAAAAGGGTGTGATAAAAGGGCGGGGATGTCCCGCCCTCTTTCTCTTTGGAATTTCTTTTGCGCGATTCCTCTTAAAAATACCGCTTGAGAAGGCCCTTGAAGCCAGCACCGTGGCGAGCCTCGTCCTTCGCCATCTCGTGAACGGTGTCGTGAATGGCGTCGTAACCGAGCTCCTTGGCGCGCTTTGCAAGTTCGAGCTTGCCTTTGCAGGCGCCCGCTTCCGCCGCGGCGCGCAGTTCGAGATTCTTCTTGGTGGAGGGCGTCACGACCTCTCCGAGGAGCTCCGCAAACTTGCTCGCGTGCTCGGCCTCCTCAAACGCATACCGCTTGTAGGCCTCGGCAATCTCGGGATATCCCTCGCGCTCGGCGACCCGCGCCATCGCAAGATACATGCCGACTTCGCAGCACTCGCCGCTGAAATTGGCACGCAGGCCGTCCATCACTTCCTTGTCTTCCACCACGCCGTCCCCGACATGGTGCTCGCATGCGAACCCTTCTTCGGCCACGGGGGTGAATTTCTTCGCACCGCAGACGGGGCAGACTTCGACATCATCGGCGACGATTTCGCCGCAAACAGCACATCTTTTCATAACAATCTCCTTGTTTAGATTTTTCGCCCGTATTATAGCACAAACGGACGGGAATATCAATTGTTTTACAAAAATTTTTTCCGGATTTTTACATCTTTTCGGGCACGCCGATGCCGAGCAGGGTGAGCGCATTCGTAAGAACTGTGAGCGCGGCGCGCGTGAGGCGCAGACGGCGGGCGCGGAGCTTCTCCGTCTCTGCCTGCAAAATCTTGCAATCGATGTAGAATTTGTTGAATTTCTGCGCCGTATCCACCGCATAGCGGGCGACAATGCTCGGCTCGTACCCCGCGGCGGCGCTCTTCACCGCGTCGGGGAAGTTGGCAAGCGCCTTCACAAGGTCGGCTTCCTGCGGGCAGAGGTCGTCGATTTCCGACCCCTCATAGCAAATTTTGGCAGTTTCCGCCTTTGTAAGCACAGACGCGGCCCGCGCGCATGTGTACTGCACATACACGCTTGTCTCGCCGTCGAAATTGAGCGCCTTGTCGTAGGAGAACACGATATCCTTGATTTTGTTGTTGTAGAGCGCGCCGAAGATGACCGCACCCACGCCCACCTTCTCGGCGACCGCTTCCTTGTTCTCGAGGTCGGGATTCTTCTCGGAAATCATGGAGAGCGCCTTCTCGACGCAACGCGAAATGACGTCCTCGAGCCAGACGACTTTGCCCTTGCGCGTGGACATGGCCCCGTCCTCGAGGCTGACCATGCCGTAGGCGACATGGACGAGGTCCTTCGCCCACTCCTTCCCCATGAGTTCGAGCACTTTGAAGACCTGTTTGAAGTGAAGATTTTGCTGATAAGCCACAACATACAGGCACTTATCAAAGTCATAGGTCTGTTTGCGGTAGATGGCCGCGGCGAGGTCGCGCGTGGCGTAGAGGGAGGCGCCGTCCGAGCGGAGAATGAGGCAGGGCGGCATGCCGTACGGCTCGAGGTCGACGATTCCCGCCCCGCGGCTCTCGACGAGCAGGCCCTTTTCTTTGAGTTCTTCGATGACGGGCGCCATCTTGTCGGTATAAAACCGCTCCCCCGCATAGCTGTCAAAGGTGATGTGCAGGCGGTCGTAGATGGTCTCGACGTAGGCAAGGGTCAGCTCTTTGAACCAGTCGAACAGCTCGTTCGCCTCCCTGTCCCCGCTCTCGATGAGGCGGAAATACTCGCGCGCCTCCTGCTCCATCTCCTCGGTTGCTTCGTTGTTAAAGCGCACATAGAGGTCGTTGATGGCGTGAATCCCGCCCCTTTGCACCTCGTCGCGGTTCCCCCAATGCTTGTACGCCGCAATGAGTTTCCCGAACTGGGTGCCGTAGTCGCCGAGGTGGTTGATGCCGACGGTGCGGTAGCCGAGGAATTTGAAGATGCGGTAAAGGCTCCCGCCGATGACGGTCGTGGACAGGTGCCCGATGTGGAAGGGCTTTGCGATATTCACCGACGAATAGTCGATGCAGACGGTTTTCCCCCTACCCATGTCCGAGGAGCCGTACGCATTTTGCTCTGATTCGATGCGGGAGACGGTTTCGTTTGCGAGGCCGCAGGTGTCGATTCTGAAGTTGAGATAGCCGCCCGCCGCCTCCGCCGAACGGATGATATTGTCCGTGGGATACGCCGCGGCGAGCTCCTCCGCGATGGCGACGGGGGATTTGTGCAAGAGTTTTGCAAACTTGAAACAGGGGAGCGCATAGTCCCCCATGGCGGTATCGGGCGGGACGGCAATCGCACGCGCAATCTCCTCCCTGTCCACCCCTTCGAGGGGCAGCCGCTCCGCAATGTAAGCCTTGTGGTCCATAAATATCTCCTGCTCGGTTCTTTCTGCAACATTCTACCACTTTTTCGCGCATTTTGCAACCGAAAGGCTTGATGTTTCGTGCAAAAAGTTATATAATGGTATGGAAATCAGGAGGAAACTATGAAATTAGGTGTCGTGGGACTTCCCAACGTCGGCAAATCCACCCTCTTCAACGCCCTCACGCGCGCAGGTGCGGAAGCGGCGAATTATCCGTTTTGCACGATTGAGCCCAACGTGGGCGTCGTCGCCGTGCCCGATGAGCGCCTCGAGAAACTTGCCGCGCTCTATTCGAGCAAAAAAGTCACCCCCGCCGTCGTCGAATTTGTCGACATCGCGGGCCTCGTCAAGGGGGCAAGCCGCGGCGAGGGCTTGGGGAACAAGTTCCTCTCCCACATTCGGGAAGTGGATGCCATTGTGCACGTCGTCCGCTGTTTTGAGGACGAAAACGTGACCCATGTCGAAGATTCGGTGGACCCGGTGCGCGATATTGCCACCATCAACCTCGAGCTCATCCTCGCCGATATCGAGGCGGTGGAAAAGCGTCAGGACCGCATCCGCAATGCGGCACGGGGCGGCTCCGATAAGACGGCGGCCGCGGAATTTGCCTTCCTCGAGAAACTGATGCACCATCTCGAGCAGGAACTTCCCGCCGGCTCTCTCACCGTCTCCGACGAGGAAAAGGCCATGCTCGACGACCTCTTCCTGCTCTCCGCAAAACCCGTCATCTACTGCGCGAATATCGCAGAGCGCGACATGGGTACCCCCGAGGACGCCCTTCCCCTCGTCTCAGCCGTCAAGACGTATGCGAAGGCGCACGGCGCGGAGGTGGTCGTCGTCTGCGCCAAGACGGAGGCCGAGCTCGCCGAACTTTCCGACGAGGACAAGGCCGCCTTCCTCGAAGAATTCGGGCTCAAGGAGAGCGGGCTTGCAAAACTCATCCGCGCTTCCTACTCCCTCTTGGGGCTCATTTCCTATCTCACCGCGGGGGAAAAGGAAACGCGGGCCTGGACCATCGTCAAGGGGACGAAGGCGCCGCAGGCCGCGGGGAAGATTCACACCGATTTCGAACGCGGGTTCATCCGTGCCGAAGTCGTCGAGTGGCAGACCCTGCTCGAGTGCGGCGGGCTCGCGGGCGCGCGGGAAAAGGGCAAGGTGCGCTCGGAGGGCAAGGACTATGTGATGAAGGACGGCGACGTCGTCCTCTTCCGCTTCAACGTGTAAACCTTCATGACGCATCCGCCCCGCGGCAAATTGCCGCGGGGCGGATTTTTATTGTTTTACGATGGTTCCCGCGGGAATGACGCCGCGGAGGGAGACAAGGGGGTAGATGCGGCTGCCCTTGCCCACGACGCAGCCGGGGTTGAGCACGGCGCCGCAGCCGACCTCCACGCCGTCCCCCAAAAATGCGCCGCACTTCTTCAGCCCGGTGAAAATTTCCTCCTCGGCGTGGATGACGACCTCCCTTCTGTCCCCCTTGAGGTTGGAGAGAATGGCGCCCGCGCCGAGATGGGCAAAGCGCCCCAAAACGCTGTCGCCCACGTAGTTGAAGTGGGGCAGAACGGCGCCGTCCATGAGGACGCTGTTCTTGACTTCACAGCAGTTTCCGACGACGCAGCCCGCCCCAATCAGGGTGTTTCCGCGAAGGTACGCGCCGCGGCGAATCTCGCTCCCCTCCCCGATGAGCGCGGGGGCGCAAATTTCCGAAAATGGGGAAATTTTTGCCGTTTTATGCACAAAAACCCCGCTTTTCGGCTCGGTATAGTTTATTTCGAAATTCATCGAAATAATGCGAATCAGCTCGGAAATGCGGGGCAAAATCTCCCAAGGAAAGGGAATTTCAAGATATTCCCCGAACGATGTGCGCTCGAGGTCGAAGAGGGATTTCGTGCCAAGTTCCATGCTTTCATGCTATGCAAAAAGCGTGGCGGGCGTTCACTCCTTTGCGCGGATGATGTCGCGGGGCTTCACCTTTCGCATGATGAAGAAGGGCACGGCGGCCGCTATCACGGTGAGAAGGAGCACGATTGCGGCGTCGGCAAGCAGCGTCCCCCAGCGGAAGACGATGACGTGCAGTTGGCGCATGTAGATGTTGTTGACGAGGAGGACGAATCCCTCCACAAGGATGGAGTTGCAGGCGCCCGCGCCGAGGGCGAGGCCGAAGACGGAGATGAGGCAGACGGCGACGCTCACGATGAGCATCTCGATGATAAACATGGCGGCGAGGTCCTTCGTCTTGCCGCCGAGGGCGCGGATGATGGCGATGTCGTACATGCCCTTCTTCACGCTCCCGATGCCGAACGCGATGAGCGTGATTACGGTGAGGGCGAACATGAGGGCGATGATGATGCGGAACATGTCGGTAAATACCAGCGCCGCGCGCGCCACCGTATACATGGCGAGCACGAGGGGAGAGCGCACGGTGTAATGCAGGCTCTCCGCCGTCTCGTAGAGCTTCGTCACCGACGAGAGGTCGTCGAAGTAGAGCGAATACGGGATGGTGCCCACCTTTCGGAACATCTCAAAATCTGCGGGCGAGAAAGCAAAGTCGCCGTTTCCCCCGCTCACTTCGAGAAGGCCCGCAATCGTAAATTCTGCGGTGAAGTCGCACGGTTCGTTCTGTCGGACGTGCTCATAGCGGGAGAGTGTAATCTTCTCGCCGCGGATATCTTCGATGGAGAGCGCGTCCTCATCCACACCGAAGAGCTTTGCGGCGAAGTCCCGCCGAATGTACACCTGCCCGTCCTTAATGCTGTTAGTTCTTGTGCAAAAACGCCTGCTACTCGCGACATGGTCCCCCCATTTCACCTCGAGGGTGCCGTAATAGACGGTTCGGTTGAGACCGGAATCGGTGCAATACGCCTCTCCGAAATCGGGGTTGAACGAGTAACCGATGTTCAATGTGGAGTCCGCCTCGTCGATGAATGCCATGAAGTCGTCCGCATCGAAATCGGCGGGACTTCCGCCCGCCTGCACGGCGTCGAAAAGCGTCCGATATCGCTCCCTGTAGCCTGTTTTGAACACGCCCGCGATGCGGTAGCGCGACATGTGCACGGGGCCGCACAGCTTGGCGTACGGGTCGCTCCCCTCCGCGCGCAGATTGCGGTTGAAGGCGAGAAGGCTGTCTGCGAAATAGTCGGTGACGAGCACGCTATCGCCCGTCGTTTCCAAGCTGCCCGAGAGCAGTTCGATTTTGCCGTTTTCATTGCCGTAGACCGATTCGAGGTACCCCATGTCCGTGACCAGCACGCCCAAACCGCTTCCGCAGAAGAATTGTTTGTAATTCGCCGCATCATAGGGAAGGGAGTACGCCTCGATGTTCCAGGTGGGATTTACCGTCGTATTCGTCATCAGCGAGACGTTGTAGAGCGGGTAGATGCCGCCCGTGTAGCCCGAGTCTCGGAACCCCTTGATGTCCGCCTCCGTCACGCGGACCATCCTCGAAATGTCGAGTGTGGTCGAAAAATCGTCCGTATATGCGCCCTTTTGCATGACAAGGGTGTCCGAGGCGCTGTCATCCCCGTAGAGACGGGCAATTTCGGCGTCGGGCGAGAACTGCGTGAAGAGCTGGCAGACGCCCATGACGACGACCATGAGGGCGATGGAGAGCGTGGTGACAATCATGCCCACCCGCCGCTTCTTCAAAAACATGCCAAGGAGGCGCGAAAAGCCCTTCCCGCGCAGCTTGTGGGAGGGGAAATTTGCAACCTGTATGCGATTTTCGCAGGATTCTGCCGTCGGGAGGAACTTGTCGTCCACCTGCCGAATGTGCGCTTTGGAGGCCACAAGTCCCGCGTTTATCTCCTCTATCTGCGCCTCGGAGAAGACCGCCCCCTTCTGGATGACGACGCCGCCCTCGTCGACGGAGATGTCGCGCGCCGAAGGGTTTCTCGAACAGTCGGCGACAACGCGCCCCTCCGAGAGTTCGATGATGCGGTCGGCATACTGCTCCGCGTCGGCGCGGTTGTGGGAGACGATGAGCACGAGCGTCGACTTGGAAATCTCACTCAGCGTGTCGAGAATGATGCGGGTGGACACGCTGTCGAGGTTGCCCGTGGGCTCGTCCGCCAGAATGAGACGGGGATTTTTGACGAGCGTGCGCGCGATGGCGACGCGCTGCTGCTGGCCGCCCGAGAGTTCGCCCGGGTAGCGGTCCGCATACTCCGAGAGGCAGACGCGGCAAAGGGCGTCCTCCACCCTCTCCCTGCCTTCCTCCCCCTTGAGGTCGAGGGCGAGCGCGACATTATCGAAGACGGTGAGCCCGTCGAGCAGGCAATAATCCTGAAAGATGAAGCCGACATAGCCGCAGCGGAAGTTGTCGAAGTCCCGCTCGCGGGCGGTGGAGAACTTGTTGCCGTCCACGATAATTTCGCCCGCGGTGAGCTTGTCGCAGCCGCCAATCATGTTGAGCAGCGTGGACTTGCCGCATCCCGACTTGCCCACGACGAAGACGAACCCCGCGTCGGGCAGGGTAAAACTGACGCCATTGAGCGCCACCGTCGCCTTTTTGCCCTTGCCGTACACCTTTGTAATGCCCTGAACCTCTATCATATATGCCCCTTAAATTCAGATAAATTTATTATACAATATCCCGCGGGGCTTGGCAACGGTTTTTGCGGATTTTCACAAAAAAACGTGCGAAAACTTCAGATTCTTGCCGCGATTTTTTATTTCGAATTTTATCGAAATAAACGATTTTTTGCGATTTTTTACGGAAAAGCGACAAAAATTGCCAAAAATATCCCATGGCGCGGGCCGCTTGCGCGGCCCGCGCCATGGGACTTAAAAAACGTTTTTTCTACAATTTACGACTGTCCCGAAGAGGGAATGTCTTCATCGGGGTTCGGCTGTATCATGCAGAAGTTGGGATTTGCGGGGTGCATCTTCTTCTTTTTCTTCTTTGCCATCCTTTCCCCCTTAAATAGCGAGTTGCTTCTTGATTTTGTCGAACTTTTCGACGTTCTGGTCGATTGCCATCTTGGGCGCGGGCTGTACCTCATAGTAGCCGCGGTCGAGCATCTGTTCAAAGACGCGGAACTGCGTCTCCGCATGGGCGGTGTAGTGCTTGAGAATCTGCTTGCGGAAGGGAACGGAGCTGCCCTCCGTGAGCGCGACGGCGTAGTAGTTCATGAGCAGTTTCTCGCAGTCGAGAAGGTCCTGCAGGGCGTCCTGTTCGTTGAGGGTCGTGTCCTTTTTCGAAAGTTTCATGCGCGGCCTCCCATCATCTGCGTGAGCGCGACGAAGCGCTGTTCGTGCAGGGCGGCAATCTCTTGCATCTCTGCCGCGAGCGCGGCGTCCGTCAGGGTGTTTGCGTAAATTCTTGCCTTTTTGCAGGCCATCTCCTCTCCCGTGAGTACGTGGACGAGCACGTCCAAATCCTTTGCGGTCAAATTGGTCATAAAAAAACCTCCTGCAAGGGTTTTGCCCGAAACAAGAGGTTTTCATACGCAAAATTTCAAGGATTGTCCGCCCGATAGCGGCAACAGGGAGCCAGCGTGCACGATTTGCAGTCCGGCCGCTGTGAATGGCAGACCAGCCGCCCGTGCCAGATGAGGAGGTGATGCGCCTTCGACCACAGATTTTTGGGAATCGCCCGCATCAGGCCCTCCTCGACCGCCTCGGGCGTCTTGCCCGAAGCCAGCCCCAAGCGGTTGGCGACGCGGAACACGTGGGTATCCACGGCGATAGCGTCCCCGCCGAATGCGACGGAGTAGACGACGTTTGCCGTCTTTCTGCCCACGCCCGCGAGCGTCTGCAGGTCGGAGAGCGTGGAGGGCACCTCGCCGCCGAATTTTTCCACGATGTCCCGCGAGGCGGAGAGAATGTGCGCCGCCTTGTTGCGGTAGAACCCGCAGGAGTAAATCGCCCGCTCGAGCTCTTCCTGTCCCAGCCGGAGCATGGTCTCGGGCGTGTTGTGCTCTTTGAAGAGCTCTGCGGTCACCTTGTTCACCCGCTCGTCCGTGCACTGCGCCGACAAGATGACGGCGACGAGCAGTTCGTAGGGCGAAGAATAGCGCAGGGCGGGCTTGGCGTCGGGGTACAGCCGCAGAAGTTCCTCTAAAATTGCTTGTGTGCTCATACGTGCATTGTAGCATATTTTGGGAAAAAACGCAAGAATTTCACCCCGTCCGCAAGAATCCGACAAAGGAGGAGTAACTTTTTTTGGACAGCACGAACTTCGCGCGCTCAAAAAACCGCTCGTCAAAGCGCACGGAGATGCCGCAACCGACGCCCGCTTCCTTGGGCGTGGACACCGCCTGTGCGCAAATTCCGACGCCGCGCACCGCATGAATGAAGTCGAGCGCCTGCGCACGGGACTTGAATACCGCTAAAACCGTCATGATTGTCTTTTCTTCCTCGTATAATACTGTATCCTTTCTCGGGAGGCCGTCATGATTTATCTCGACAACGCCGCGACGGGCGGTTTTAAGCCCGCCTCCGTCTCCAATGCCGTCCTCGCTTCCCTGCGCTGCTGTGCCAACCCGGGGAGAAGCGGGCACCGCCTCTCCCTCGCGCTCGCCGAACGCGTCTTTGCTTGCAGAAATCTGCTCTCCGAGCTCTTCTCGGGGTACGGCTACGAGCGGGTCGTCTTCACGCGGAGCTGTACCGAGGCGCTCAACATCGCCATTTTGGGGACGCTGAAGGCGGGCGACCACGCCCTCTGTTCCTGCCTCGAACACAATTCCGTCCTCCGACCCCTCGAGCATCTCAAAAAGACGCGCGGGGTGGAGTACGACGTCGTCCCCTTGGGGGAAGACAGGCGGCTGCACGCGGAGGACTTTGCCGCCCGCGTAAGGCCGAACACGCGCGTCTGTCTCGTGACTGCGGCCTCCAACGTCACGGGCACGGCGCCCGATTTACATGCCATCCGTGCCGCCCTTCCCGCGCACATCCTTCTCTTTGCGGACGGCGCACAGGCAGCGGGGCACATCCCCATCGACATGAAGAAATGCGGGCTGGACGCCCTCGCCGTCGCGGGGCACAAGGGGCTGTATGCCATGCAGGGGGCCGCGGCGCTGCTCTTTTCCGACCGCGTCGACCCCGAGCCCGTCCTCTTCGGGGGAACGGGCAGCGAGAGCTACAACTTCGACATGCCCGCCTTCTATCCCGACCGTCTCGAGGCGGGGACGCTCTCCTATCCCGCCATCGTGTCCCTCTTCGAGGGCGCCATCTTTGCACGCACGAAGCTGCGGAGCGGGGGAGAAAACCTCCTCCGCCTCACCGCGTCCCTGCGCTCCGCCCTCCTCGTCCTCGGCTACGAGCCCTTCTTCACGCCCAATGCGTGCGGAATTGCCGCCTTTCGCCATAGAACGCTCCCCTCCGAAGAGGTCGCCGCCCTGCTCTCCGACCGCTTTGACATCGCCGTGCGCGCGGGACTGCACTGCGCGCCGCTCGCCCACAGGGCGCTCGGCACCTTCCCCGACGGCCTCGTGCGCGCGTCATTTTCTCCCCTGCAGAGCATGCGGGAAGTCAATGCGCTCGTCGGCGCCCTCAAGAAGTTATAACTTTTTGAGCTCGGCGATGATTTTTTCAAGGCGTTTGCGCTTGACGGCGTTGAGCATGGGCGCAAACTGTGCGTAAAATACGTCGATTTGCTCGTCGGTGAGCGTTCCCGCCCGCCTTCCCTCCACCGCGCGGCGATAGATGGCCTCGACGAGTTCCCCCTCGCTCTTGCCCGCATAGGCGCGGACGATGTCCTCCGCCTCCCGCTTCCATGCGTCGTCCGATTTTCCCGACGGCGTAAAACTTGCAAAATCACCCATATTTGCCTCCCATGACATTGTATGAGGGGAACGCGGAAATTGCCCCTCGCATAGGATAGGACATGGAAAATCTCATTCTTCTCTTCTTTCTCTTCGCCATGCAGGACCCCGCGCTTGAGGGCCGCATGAACGCCTTCCTCGATTTTTATCGCAAAAATCGGGACCTTTTGCTGTCTTTCACGAAAAAGGAGGCACCCATGTCCGAGGATGCCCCCTCAAAAAGCCAAAAAGAGAGCCGACCCGAACAGGGGGTCGGCGTGCTCGAAGAGTACTTAAAACGGGTCACGCAAGGGTAATCCGCGCGAAAAATTCGGACAAAAAGGCGTCGTGCTCACGGGGAATCCCGTCGTAAGGAACGGCGTGCGCCTCGTCCGCGGCAAAAATTCCCTTCCCGTGGATGCTCGTGCCGTTCGGCCAGAAAATCTCGGCGACGGTGAGCTTGAGGCTGTTGCCCTGCCCGTCAAAATAATAGCTCTGCATGATGCCCTTCCCGTACGTCCTGGCGCCGTTTGCGCCGTCCACGATATATAAATCGTCCTCCGTCACCGTTCCGTAGGAAATCATGGAGCCGATGAGGCATTCGGACGCGGACGCCGTCCCCGCATCTGCCAGCACGCGGATGCGGGAATTTTGCGTGAAATAATCATAATATGTGTTCTCGGGCGCGCGGAAATTCCGCTCGTAGCCGCTGCGGTAGCGCGCCGTCGCCACGATGGGAGACTTTCCCTGCGCGTCCTTGGCAAAGAGCCCCGCAATTTTACTTGCGATGTCCATCGCGCCGCCGCCGTTGGAACGCAAATCGAGGATGAGGTCGGTGTTTCCTCCTTCCCGCATGCGGGTAAGGCATGCCTTCATCTCCTCCGCCGCCGTGCCGCGGAAGGATGTGAGGCGGATATATGCGGTGTGTTCGGGCAACGGGAGCGTCTCAAAGGGAACGGAGAAGGGCTGCAGGGTCGCGGGGTCGAAGCGCACCGCCCCGTCCGCATCCGCATACAGGCAGTAGGACGTGCGGTAGCTCCCCGGGACGACTTCGTAAACTTTCCCCTCTCCGAAGCCGCAGCGCACATAGAGCGGCTCTCCCGCAAGCGAGGATTGCAGTCTGGAGGCAAGTTCCGCGGGCGTGCCCGAGGCTATCTCCTCTTCGGAACTTCCCACGCCGAAGATAGTCATTCCCGTGCGAAGTCCCGCATGCTCGGCGGGAGAATTGCCGTACACGCTGTATAAAACCGCCGTGCCGCCCACGTTGGTGACGGAGACCCCCACGCCCGCACGGTTGCCCGCATCCGCGGACATCTGCTCTTCGTACTCCACCTTTGGGTAGTAGCCCGAATAGGGGTCGAGGTTGAAGGCGGAGAAGAGGTCCTCGAAGAGTTTGTCCTCGTCCACCTCCTTGTAGTAGCGGCTCTCCGCCGTCTCGATGGCCCAGAGGAGACTGCGCGTGCGGCCGTCAAAAGCAAGGAAACGCGCATAATATCCCGCGGTAAAGCATGCCGCCACGCCGAGGCACGCGGCGATGCCCGCCGCCAGCCATTTTTTTGTTCTCTCATGCGAATGGTCCATGTCCGTCCGTCCTTCCGTTTTATCCGAGGTTATTTTCCCCAGAATTATACCATATTTTTTCCCCGATTGGCAAGCGGCAAACGGCGCCCCGCGGGAAAGTGCAAAAAAATCGGAAAGAAAATGAAAAAGTATTCTTATTTTTTCTCCGCGGGTGTTGACAGGGAAAAAGTTTCGTGATATAATAAAGCCGTTAAGTTGGTTTTCCATAAGGAAAACTTCGGAGGTTTCGTTATGAACGACACGGCAAACACCCGGAATTACCATGCGGCTGCATACCGTACGGCAACTTCCATCTTCCTCGCTCTGGCGCTCGGCGGCCTGTTCATCGGCCTGCTCACGCCCGTCCTTGCGAATATCAAACTGTTCGCATGCAACTACTTCGCGCTCGGCGTCGAAGCTGCACCCGAGGGCACGACTACGCTTCCCGCGGCGCTCGACGGTTCGCTGTTCGGCTACATCTGGTATTTCTTCGAAACGATGTTTAAGCCCGAGTTGCTTGAAAGTCTCGACTTTGCAGTCATCGGGAATTGCCTGATGTATGCACGTCCCATTTTCCTCTGCGGCACCGTCGTTGCGGCAATCATCTGCTTTGTCGTATCGCTCTGCTCCAAGAAGTCTGCCCGTGCCTGTGCGCTCGCAAGCGCCGTGCTCGTCACCGCAGGTTATACTTGGATATATGTCGGTTGCCTTATCAACCCTTTCATCCTTCCTGCAGTGGAGACCATCGATATCCTTCACCTCTGCTTTGTCGGGCTCCTCATCATCGGCCTTGCCGTCGTGGCAATCGGTGCGAATAAGGGCGCGGGCGTCGTGAGCGTCATCGGCCTTTTGCTCACCCTCGGCGTCGGCGCTGCCTGTGTCTGGCCCGGGAGCCTTTTCAAGAGCGGTATCGTGAACTTCCTTTCCACCCCCGTCGTCGGCATGGCGAACGAGGCGGGTGAAATCACCGCCGAAGGCTATTTCGACTTCCTGACTGCGGAAGGCGTGACCGCGGCGGAGGCATTCGGCAGATTCGTCCCCGTTCTCCTCTTCGCGCTCGCTGCGCTCTGCGGCGTGGTGTCCTTCATCCGTCCCGCGACCAAGAAGGGCTACACCTTTGATGCCGTGCGCTATGCGCTCCTCTTCGTCACCGTCGTCCTCTTTGTCATCGGCTATGTCGTCTCCGGCGCTGTCGTTGCAGGCGAACCCGCAGTTCTCAACCCCGAAGTGGAAGGCGCCATCGAGGGCGGCGGGTTCGTCGAATTCTTCAAGAACGGCGACACGCTCTACATTGAGGCTCTCCTCCTCGTCATCGCGAGCGGCGTGCTCCTCATCCTCTTTGTCGTGGCGGCAATCATCGCCCGCGGCAAGGCGAGAAGAGACTTCGTCAATGCCCTCTCCGACAGCTATGATGAAGACGAAGATGCACCCGGCACGCACAACCACCTCGCGCCCGTCTACATCAACAACGTCGGCACGGCGCCTGCGGCTGCTCCCGCAACGGTTGCTACCGCCCCTGCGGCAGCTCCCACGACGGTCATCTCCACGCCCGCGCCCGCGGCTTCTCCCATCATCGTGAACATCCCCGCGCCCGCACCTCAGCCCGCGCCCATCTATAACGTATATCCGCCCTATGCGCAGCCCACGCCTTACGGTCAGAACCCGTATGCCCAGCCCGCGCCCTATGGACAGAACCCCTACGGTCAGCCCGCACCTTACGGCCAGCCCAACCCCTACAACCAGCAGCCCGCGCAGAGCAAGCCGTATGTCCAGCCCTACATTCAGCCCATCTACTATCCCGTCGCGACGAACACGGCTCCCGCAGCGGCTCCCGCTCCTGCAGCACCCGCAGCTCCCGCCGACGCAGCGGCTCCCGCTCCCGCCGAACCTCCGATGAGCGATTTCGAGCAGAGAATGGCTGCCCTCGTCTCCGGTGACACGTCTGCCCCCGCAGCGCCCGCGCCCGCGCCCGCACCCGTCGCCGCCGTAGAGGCCGCTCCCGCGAGCGTCTCCCCCGCGGCACCCGCGCCCGCACCTCAGCCCGAGGCATACGGCACCTATGTGTACGACACCTTCTTCACCTCTCTTCCCGCACAGGAAAAGAATGAATTCGGCGACCTGTTCATCGGCAAGAAGTACGGCGACTTCGGTCTTCCTACCTACAACATCGGCGAAGATAACTCGGAATTCTTCCACAAGTTCTTCATCTACCTGTCGAAGATTCGTCCGCACATCTCCTCCGAGCTGCTCGGCAAGGTCTACGATTACATCAACGGCAAGTAAGAAACATAACCAAAAAGAGGAGCTTTGCGGCTCCTCTTTTTTCATGCAAAGAAGTTAAATTTTGATGAATACGCTGAGACCTTCGCGGTCGGAATAGGCGCGGCGGCAGGAGAGCGCCTCGACAAGGTAGAGCCCCCGCCCGTGCTCCGCCATGACATCGGCACGGGGAATGTGCTCGGGCGGGCAGAATGCCCGCTTCCCCCGCACAGTGATGCGCACCTCCTCCCCCTCTAAGGCAAAGGAGAATGCCTCCACCCCGCCGCCGTAGGCAAGCGCGTTGACGAGCAGTTCATGGGCAATCATCTTCGCGTCGAAGAGTACTTCGGGGGAGACCGCCTCCTGCAATTGTCTGCACATGTTCTCGAGAACGGCACGGACGTTTTCTTCCATCATACCATCCCCTTTTTAATCTCTTCGCGGAGTTTGTCGAGCACCTTGCGCTCGAGGCGGGAGACATACATCTGGGAGACGTTCATGCGCCTCGCCGTCTCCGTCTGGGAGAGCTCTTCGCCGAAGCGGAGCTTGATGAGAAAGCGCTCCGTCTCGGACAGTCCGCCGATGGCGGTGCGCACGGCGTCCCGCGTCTCGAAGCGGTCAAAGTCGTCCGAAGTGTCGCCGAGCACGTCGGCAAGTCTTCCCTCGCCGTCCCCGACGGGCGTCTCGAGGGAGATGGTCGACCCCGCCTCCATACAGCCGAGGACCTCTTCCTCCGTCACGCCGAGCGCGTCCGCAATCTCCTTTGCGGTGGGCTTTCGCCCGAGCTGCAGGGTGAGCGTCTCCGCCGCCTGACGGAGTTTGGATTTGAGCTCTGCGACCCGCCGCGGCAGATGGACGAGGCGGGAACGGTCGCGGAAGTAGTTCTTAATCTCCCCCGTGACGGTGGGCGTGATGAAGGTGGAGAACTTGACCCCCGCATCGGGGTCGAAGCGGTCGATACCCTTGACAAGCGCAAGCGCGGCGACCTGATACAAGTCGTCGTATTCCACACCGAGCCCCGAGAACTTCCTCGCGAGCACGGCGGCGATATACAGGTACTTCTCGGCGATTTCGTTGCGCAGGGCAACATCGCGCGTCTCACGGTACCGCTGAAAGAGTTCCCGCTCTTCCATCAAAATGTGAGCATGACGGCGGTGAGGACGCCGTCCTTTCTCTCGAACGAGACGCTGCCCGCGAGCGCGCCGAGGAGTGCTTCGGAAATCTCCGTCTCCGCGCCCTCCTTGCCTGTTCCCATTCCCTCGCCCTCCACGCGGACGAGAAGGCCCTCTTCGCGGGAAAATTCCACCCTTGCCGCGGAATAGCCCGCATGCAGAAGGAGCAGAAGGCTCTCCGTGATGCAGAGTTTGCAGTCCTCGCTGCGGTCGATGTCCAGCCCTGCGAGCGAACAGACGCCGCCCGTCGCAAGGCGGACCGTTGTCAGAATTTCATTCCCCAAGGGAATTGAGAGTTTGAGCAGGGTCATTCTTCAATCTCCATGATGGTGTCGAGCGCACAGATGACGAACAGCTTTTTGAGGCGGGGCGAGAGATGTTTGAGCGTGAGCGAAAAGCCGTTCTCCTTGGCGAGTTTCAAGAGTTTGACGAAGGTCCCGAGCGTCGTGCTGTCGATGAATTCGAGCTTGGCGCAGTCAAAGACGAGGGGCGCGGGGGCGAGGCGGAACTGCTCCGACACTTCCGCATAAAAATCGTCCGCATTGCCCGAATCAATCTCGCCCGCCAGCCCGTATTCAAGCTTGGGCGCACGGGAGAGAAGGGTGAGTTCTTTCATGGCGAAACCTCCTGAAGGTCATACTTAATTTATACACGGTCGGGCGGAGAATCAAACATCCGCGAGGCCGAAGTCGCGCGCGAGCGCCAAAAGCCCCCCGAAGCGTTCGGGCAGCGGGGACACCGCCTCCCGCGGCGCGGGGCCGGGCACCGTCCCGCCGAGGGCACGGATGGCGGCAAAGTGTGTGCCGTCCGCCCGTTCGATGCGGGTAAGTTCTCCGAGGCAGTCCTCCCGCATGCGCAAAAAGAGGGCCTCCCGCCGCGCAAGTTCCTCCGCCGTCGGAATGTCGAGGGAGGCATACGGAACGCCCGCCCGCGCCGCCCGCGCCCGATAGTCGGGGACGAAATAGCGGCGCACGTCCGAGCGGAAAAAGGCGATGTAGCTTGTGAGAAGGCGCCTGTACGCCGCAACGGGGCCGAACTTTGCTGCCAGCGCGCTCCCCGCCCAAGGGGTGAAATTCTCCCGCAAAAGGGCATTTGCCGCGACGAGCGACGCCCTGTCAAAGGGAGAGGGCGACCAGACGCAAAGGCCTTCTTCTGCGTTGCACAGCCCGAAGCGGCGAAGCGTCTTCTGCTCGAAAACAAACAGGCGGGAGAGCAGAATTTCCCCGTATGCGGCGCAAAAGTCCATGTCCGCGAGACTGCATACGATTTCGCAATCTGCAAGGCGGACGGTGCGGGTCTCTCCCCCGATTGTTATCTCTCCCGCCCCTTCCGCGGCGCCGTAGAGGGCGGCATGTGAGGGAAGTGTGAGGCAGGAAATTCTTCGGACGGCGGCGAAGAAGCGTGCGGCGCGCAGAACCTCTCCCCCGCCCGCCGCGATGACTGCGCCCACCTCATCGGGCATGCCGAAGAGGGGCAGCGCATCGCCGTCATAGAGGACGAAGAGCACCTTCTGCGAGGGGGACAGCGCCGTAAGTTCGGGAAGGAGAAAGCCGTCCGAGAGGACGAGCACCTTCCCCGCCGTCTGCATGGGGACGCGCGACAGGGCGCGTTTGGGAGGCAAAAAGAGCAATCTCTCCCCCGTTTGGGGGTTTCTCTCGGGTAGAACAGCGTTTTCACACATATTTCCACCCCTTATTGGGAGATTTTCAGAACAAGAGTGCGAGGGCGTTTGCGGCGTATCCCACGGCAATTCCGAAGAGGAGCATCCCGCCGAGCAGGAGCAGGCCGCGCTTCCACGTCCCGCGCTTGAAGAGGGCGAGATAGCCGAGCCCCGCGTTGGTCACGAGCCCGCCGAGGAGCCCGCCGAAGGCAATCCCGCCCACGGCGTACGTCTCCGCCAGCACGACAGAGGCCGCGCAGTTGGGAATGGCCCCGATGAGCGGACAGAGGAGAGGCTGCAGCCAATATCCCGTGCCCTGCATGAAGGAAATGACCGTCTCCTCCCCGACAAAGAAGAAGAGATAGCCGAATGCGAGGTTGGCGAGGAGAACGAACGCCCCCACTTCGAGCGCATGCAGGAGGGGCGAGACGAGATAGAGGCGCACCTTGCTCTCCTTCTTGTGTTCGCAGACGGAGAGCTCGTCGCAGGCACAGTCACCGTGCGCGTGGTCCTCGTGTTCATGGCCCTCATGCGCGTGGTCCTCGTGACTATGCGCGTGGTCATGATGGTCATGATGGGGAATGGGCGCCGCCTTGCCCTTGAAGAGGAGGTCGAGAAGATACCCCGCCCCGATGCCGAGGACGAGTTTGCTCCCGATGAGGGCGAGCACGGTGAAGAGTTTGATGTCCCACGCGAGGCCGAGGTCGAAAAGAAGGACGATGAGCGCCTCGTCGCTCGTGGCCGAAAAGACGGCGGCGAGCGTCCCCACCGTGATGTGGCGATGTTCGTAGAGTTTGGCCGCCATCACGGAGAATCCGCACAGGGGAACGAGTCCGAGCGCGGAGCCGAGCGCGGGCCCCCACCTCTTCGAGAGGGCGCCGAAGGGCCGCCCCAGCGCCGTGTTGTGTTCGAGCGCCTCGATGAGCAGATACAAAACAAAAAGGAAGGGGAACAGTTTCAGGGTATCGAGCAAAGCGTCCGTGAGGACGGTATACCACATCTCTTTTCACCTCCCTTCAGATTTTCGAAAGACAGAGCGCCGCGTCGGGCGCCCTCTTTGGTTACTTCTTGGATTTTTTGGTCTTCTTGGGTTTGGCGTCTTCGATGGCGTTCCGCATCTCCCCCACCGTCGGAGGAAGCATGTCGACACCGCCCGCGGACTTGTCATACCCGTCGTCATGGGACAGGAGGGTGCGCTCCGTCTCCCCGTCGAAGAGGAGCAGCCGTGAGGCGTCGAGCCCCACACGCGCCCCGTTTTCGTCCAAAGTCGCATCCTCGTTATGGTACGCAAGGATGACTTCGCGCCCCGTGTCCGCATACGCACCGAAGTCTTTGATGCGCTCCTTGAGGGCGCCGAGCGGAATGCGTTCCCCCTCGGCTTCGACAGCGTATCCCTCCTCGCCGCTCACGATATGCGCGCCCCGCGTGAAGGAAATCCCCCCTACCATGTCCGCGACAAAGAGGTTCGCGGGATACTCATAGAGGTTGGCGGGGGAGTCGACTTGGAGCAAAAACCCGTCCTTCATGACGCCGACGCGGTCGCCGACCGTCATCGCCTCCGCCACGTTCTCGGTGGCGTACAGGAAGGTCTTCCTGAGGCGGATGTGCAGGCGGACGAGCTCCTCCACCATGGAGAGGCGAAGGGCGTCATCGAGGCCGCCGAAGGGTTCGTCGAAGAGGAAGAGGTCGGGCTCACGCGCGATGCTTCTGCCGAGCGCCACGCGCTGGCGCTGTGCCGCCGTGAGCTGTTTGGGACGCTTGGAGAGAAGACTTTGGAGGCCGAGCAGAGCGGCGACGTCCTGCACGCGGCGTTCGATGACCGCGGGGGGCGCCTTGCGCAGTTTGAGGCCGTAGCCCAAATTCTCCTGCACGGTGAGGTTGGGATAGAGCACCCCGCCCGGGAAAATCATGGCGAGGTTCCTGTCCTTTGGGACGACCCCGTCCATCGACTTCCCGCCGAGAAGAATTTCTCCCTCGGTGGGGTCTTCAAGGCCTGCGACCGTGCGCAAAACGGTGGATTTGCCCGCCGATTCGGGCCCGAGCAGGGCGAAAAATTCCCCCTCTTTTACCTCGAGCGAGAAATCGAAGAGCGCGCGCGTGCCGCCCGTGTAGACCATTCCCAAATTTTTGATTGCAACGTCTGCCATATTTGCCTCCGTATCTCCCATTTTACACGATTTTGGCGGAAATTTCAACCAAAACGCACTATATTTTCCGTGATTTGAGCACTTCTTGCATGACTTCCGCCACGCAGTCGGTGTCCGCTTCAAAAATTCTTCCGCTGTCGGCAAGCTCCGCGAGCGCGGGGTCCACGGGAATGCGCGAGACGGCGGGCAGGGAATACTTCTTCGCAAGAGCGTCTGCGATGCTCTCCCCGAAGATTTCATGACGCTGTCCGCAGTCGGGACAGACGAAATAGCTCATGTTCTCGATGAGGCCGAGGAGCGGAACATGCAGCATGTTCGCCATGTTGACGTTCTTTTTGACGACCATCTCGACAAGTTTTTGCGGGGTGGAGGCGATGACGGCGCCCGAGAGCGGAATGCTCTGGAAGACGGACAGCGGCACGTCGCCCGTTCCCGGCGGCATGTCGATGAAGAGCAGGTCCAAATCTCCCCAGACGACGTCCGTCCAGAACTGGAGCACCGCGCCCGCGATGAGGGAGCCGCGCCAGACGACGGGGTCGTCCTCATGCTCCAAGAGGTTGTTCATGGAGATGACCTTGATGCCGCAGTTTGCCGTCACGGGGCGAATGTTTCCGTCCGTGCCCGTGGCGAGCATGTCCGCCCCAAACATGCGCGGAATGGAAGGACCCGTGATGTCCGCATCGAGGATTCCCACGGAGAGCCCCATAGCCCTTGCCCGTACGGCAAGAAGAGCCGTCGCGAGGGATTTCCCCACGCCGCCCTTTCCGCTTGTCACGGCAACGGTGCGGGAAATTTTTGAACCCCTATGCGGTTTTTTGAGAAAATTCGCGGTGCGGGATGCGCAATCCGAGGAGCAGGTCGAGCAGTCATGCGTACAATTTGCCATACTTTTGTCTCCTTTCCAATTGATTATACCACGTCGGCGAAAAAATGACAAGTAAAATAAAACGCTGTAAAATCGCTTGCAAAAATTCCCGCTTTGGGGTATACTGTTCTTGCTGTGATAGGTGGGGAGTTAGCGGTGCCCTGTATCTGCAATCCGCTATAGCAGAGCCGAACGCTTTTCTCGGTGCAGCGTATGGGAGGCTGCACGCGGTAAGGAATGTTGATCACAAGGTCTCATGCAACGTATGCCCGCGAACCGTGTCAGGGTAGGGATACAGCAGCACTAAACGGTGTCTTGCGTGTGCCATGAGGTAGCTTTGTCGGAGTCACCTGCCGCGTTCCCGCTCCGGTGCGTTGCAACAAAAAAAGCCCTCACAGTCTTTTTTTTCTTGTTTCGGCGAAAAGCTTTGCTTGGGGCAAATCTTTTCGTCGAGGAAATTAGCCGAATCGCCTTAATAGACTCGTCGTCGCGGTCGTTTCATCGGACAATAAGCCTGCGGTGGCGTTGCAAATGGGGGCGCGCAGCGCAAAAGCGTGGTTTTGCTCGCGCACATTATTTTGAAATGACACCCCCTACCCTACCCTCTTTGGGCGGCAGGGACCGCCGCAAAGTCCGTCGCGCCTGCCAGCGCTCCTGTCGCGCCGCCGCTCACAGCACCCCGTGCTGTTGAGCGAGAACTGCGGCGCTCCCCCCTCAGGTATAAGGGGGGAGGTGGCTCCACGCGCCGCTTGCGCGGCTACGAGCAGGAGAAGGCGTAACCGCCTATCCGCTCGAAGAAAATCTTTGCGCACGCAAAGATTTTCTTCGAAAAAAAATTCAACTCCAAACCACCCCCCGATGCGTACGCATCGGGGGGTGGTTTGGCTTCTCCCACGCACAAGTGCATCAATTCACGGAAACCGCCAAGAATTCAAAGGAGATATTACACCTGCGCGCAGGGGAAGCCGTGGACGGTTCCCGCAAATTGTCTTTTTCTCACCCCCGCCGTTGACACGATTCGGCGAAAGTTCGCTCTCTTATTTGTTGATGACCCCTGCCATGGAACGAGCCATGAGTTCGGCCTGTTGCTGCATCTTATCCGTTTCCGCCTGCTCAATCTGCGCCATGAGCGTCCCTTTGAACGCATTCGCGTTTTTGATGTAATCAAAGGTATACTGCCCTGCAGCGGTGTCAATCTTCACCAAGCTGTAATTGAACAATTTACCCAAGAATTTCTGGGAAATGCTGACGTTCTGCACTCTTGAAAGAGGCGCATCCATCGTCTTTGTCTTGATGACGCCGACTTTCCCGACGACGCGCTTGCTGGTGACGGCAAGTTCGACATGATTGAACTGCACCGTGGCAATAATTGCCTTGATAAGCGGAATCAAAAGCAGCCAGCAGAACAGGATTCCGAAAATCCATGCCCCAACAAGCGCCGCGGGATTGAGTTCCGCTTTTTTTACGATTGTCTCGCCCTTCCCGAGATTGTTTTCTACATACTTACCCATAAATGACCTCCGTAGATTTTTGTCGAACCGTGTCTGTTCAACAAAAATATTTTAACCTGAAACAGGTTATATGTCAAGCGTTTTTTCGTAATTTGCTATATTATTTCGGGTAGAAGGCGTAAAATGGCTATTGTGTATCAAAGAATCCGCGACCTCAGAGAGGATCATGACCTCAACCAAACGCAAGTTGCGAAGATGTTGAACATGTCCCAGACGGGATATTCCAAATACGAGACCGGGGAGAACGACATTCCGACCTCGGTGCTCATTCGGCTTGCGGCATTTTACAACACGAGCGTGGATTATCTGCTTGGGCTGACGAAGGAGCCCACCCCCTATCCGAGGTCGTAATATTTTTGTAAGAAACAGCCCTTGCCTCTCTCGGCAAGGGCGCACTATTTCTCTGCGTTGATGGAAAAGCACAGGTGCCCCCGGCAGGGGTTGGCCTTTCTTGCGGATATGCTTCGATTCGCCGCGATGCGGCGGCTCAGCATGACAAATTTAGAATGCGCCCCACCTCAGTCTCGCTTCGCTCGACAGCTCTCTCGGGCAGGTAGAGCCCTGCCCTCGGTCATCGTTCGCGCGGCGAATGCGCTCACTCTTCGCAAACGCCGCGCACAGCGCACTGTGCTGTGCGCGAAGAATGCGTTTGCTACCCACGGAGGCGCCATGCATGCCCCTCCCGAGGAATCGCTCCTCATGCCCCCTCCCGCGGAGGGGGGTAGGGGGGTGGGTACGAGTTCTAAATTCCTTGCCTTAGGCGGAATTCACTTCCGCCGTGGGCGTCCCCATTTGCAACGCCACCGCAGGCTTATTGTCCGATGGAACGACCGCGACAATAAGCCGATTGAGGCGCCAACGCCAATTTCCTCGACGAAAAGATTTCCGCAGGAAAGCTTTTCGCCGAAACCTAAAATTACTTGCGCGAGCAAAACCACGCTTTTGCGCTGCGCGACACAATTTGCAACGCCACCGCAGGCTTATTGTCCGATGAAACGACCGCGACGACCAGACAAATTAAGCCGCAAACGCCAATTTCCTCGACGAAAAGATTTCCGTAGGAAAGCTTTTCGCCGAAACCTAAAATTACTTGCGCGAGCAAAACCACGCTTTTGCGCTGCGCGACACAATTTGCAACGCCACCGCAGGCTTATTGTCCGATGAAACGACCGCGACGACCAGACAAATTAAGCCGCAAACGCCAATTTCCTCGACGAAAAGATTTCCGTAGGAAAGCTTTTCGCCGAAACAAGAAAAGATTTTTGTCGAAACATGGAGGAATTATGAATTACGAAGTGATCGGATGGACATATGACACCGACATGCAATATCCCGACCATGCGCCTGTCACGGCGCGGGTGGAGCTGGCGGTGCGGCGGGAAATTGTCGAACACGGGTACTGCTTCGGCGGCGATGCGCACGAGGAGAACTGCCCCGTTCTCAACGACGGGACGAAGGTCTGTCTCTCGTGGCGGAGCTGGGGCGGGCTGATGGCGCGCGCACGCGGCGAGGAGGGAGAGTATTCGTACATGCACTACTACATGAACGAGCTCATCGACCCCGCGCGCCGCAAATACCCCAAGTCCACGGTGGATGACGGGCGCATTTGTTCCCGGCTCATGCTCGCCGAGCGCTTCTCCATGCACCTGCGGGATGACATGTTCGATGCCATGGCGAGCGGCAAAAAGCGGGTGGAGTTCCGCCTCTTCGATGACAAGCGCAAGGCCATCGACATCGGGGATTATATCGAGTTCACGGGGCACGGCGGGCGCCTTTTGAGGCGCGTCTCCGCCCTCTTCCTCGACAGCGACTTTGAATCGCTCTTCGGGCAGATGACCTGCCGCGACTATGGGAACACCTTCTGCGCGGAGGATTTCGGCTCCCCCGCAGAGACGGATGCCGCCGCCTTTGCCGCCGCGATGTCCGAAATTTATACTCCCGAACAGCAGA
The DNA here is from genome assembly GCA_947631925.1 of uncultured Clostridia bacterium. Lineage (GTDB taxonomy): Bacteria > Bacillota > Clostridia > Christensenellales > Borkfalkiaceae > Gallimonas. Next base: position 31,032 of record CANRNE010000006.1, on the reverse strand, counting down.
AAGCGGGGGCGCTCGCCCTCGTGCTCGAGGATGCCGCGCCGCGCTATGCGGTCTCCTTCGTTGTGCGCGGGACGGAGCGGTTCGACCCCTTCGAGGAGGATGTGCCCGTCGAAGATTTCTTCGAGTTCTTCCCCGACCCCTTCGAAATCGAGGAGGCGCTCCGGCCGATTGCGCCGTTTTCGCGGTGCGCGAACGGGTTCCGCCGCTTCTCGGAGGATGCAAATTGGCAGGCGGCGCTCGACGAAGTCTTCGGGGAAATTCTCGAAAAAGCCGACGATTTGAAGGCGGCCGCAAAAAAGGTCGGGCTCGCCTTCTCGTGCGAAATCGTCGCCCTCTTCCCCGACATGCCCCCCGCAGAGCCCGTCCTCGGCGAAAAAATCGAGGAATTTTTACACAAATTGGACGCGGACGTGCGCTTCACCCAACGCGTGCTCCCGTGAGCATGTGTACAGCCCATAATTTTTGCATTTTTGATAGACAAAAGGGAGGCGATTGCCTCCCTTTCTTGCTTATTTCCGTTGATTTTTGCGTCAGACTTCGGACATGGTGCCCTCGTTTTCGCCCATATTTTACTTCATGAAGGCGAGGAAGGCCTTGTAGTTGCTGTACAGGTCGGCTTTGGAGATGACCTCCCAAGGCGCGTGCATGGAGATGACGGGCACGCCGAGGTCCACCGTGTCGATGTTGAGGTCGGCGATGAATTTTGCGACGGTGCCGCCGCCCCCGATGTCCACCTTGCCGAGTTCGGCGGTCTGCCAGACGACGCCGCCCTCCGCGAATGCCTTGCGCACTTCCCCGACGAATTCCGCATTGGCGTCGTTGGAGCCGCTCTTGCCGCGCGAGCCCGTGAACTTGCACATCGCCGTCCCGCAGGAGAGAATGGCGCTGTTCATCTTCTCATACACGCCCGCAAAGTTGGGGTCGAACGCCGCGGTGACATCGGAGGAGAGGCACTTGGAGCGGCTGCGCACCTTGCGGAAGTTGGCGCCGAGCGCGAGCGAAATTTCCTCCATGAGGTCCTCATAGACCTTGCATTGAATGCCCGTCGTCCCCTCGCTGCCGATTTCCTCCTTGTCGACGAGCATGGCGAGCACGGTGTGTCTGCTCTCCGCGTCGAGAACTGCCGTGAGGGCGGGATAGGCGCACACCCTGTCGTCGTGCCCGTAGGCGCCGATGAGGGCGCGGTCAAAGCCGACGTCGCGGGCCTTGAAGGCGGGAACGGCGGAGAGTTCTGCGGAGAGGAAGTCCTCCTCGCACATGCCGTATTTCTCGTGCAGAATGGAGAGCACGGTGAGCTTTATCTTGTCGGAGACGTCCTCCGCATGGGGAAGTCCGCCCACGACGACGTTGAGCTGTTCGCCCTCGATAATCTTGCCCGCCTTGCCCGCCATCTGGTCTGCCCCGAGGTGGGGAAGCAGGTCGTTGATGTAGAAGACGGGGTCGTCCTCCCCCTCTCCGACGCAGAGCGAAACCTTGGTGCCGTCCTTGCGCACGACGACGCCGTGCAGGGCGAGCGGGATTGCCGTCCACTGGTATTTCTTGATTCCGCCGTAGTAATGCGTCTTGAGAAAGGCCATGCCGCCCTCTTCATAGAGGGGGTTCTGTTTGATGTCGATGCGGGGCGCGTCGATGTGGGAGGCGATGATGCGCAGGCCGTCCTCCTCGACATTCTCCGTCCCGATGCGGAACACGACGACGGACTTGCCGCGGTTTATGAAGTATCTCTTGTCCCCCGCCTTGAGGGCGTCGCCGAATTCATACTCCGTAAAGCCCGCCTTGCGCGCCAGTTCGACCGCCGTGTCGCACGCCTCGCGCTCCGTCTTGGCGGCGTCGAGAAAGGCCTTATAGCCGTCTGCATACGCGAAAATTTGCTTCTTTTCACTGTCCGACGCCTGTTCGAAGTAGTTGACTTTCTTGTAGAAGAGCTCCTCGGAGAGCTTTTTTGTTTGACTGTTCTTTTTTGCCATGATGGTTCCTCACTTCTCGGTTGATTTCCCTTGCATTATACCATATCCGCGGCGGAAATGCAATCGATTTTCCCCGTCCCCCGCGGGCGGGCGCGTTACAGCAGTTTTTTGTAGAGGGAGACGATGTCGGCGAGCGTCGGGTCTTTGGGGTTGCCGGGACGGCAGGCGTCCGCCATCGCACTCTCGGCGAGGAAGGGAATGTCCTCCTCCCTTGCAATGCCCTTGAGGTTCTTGGGAATGCCGACGTCGGCGGCGAGCGCTCTCACGGCGTCACAGGCGGCCCTTCTCGCCTCTTCGAGGGTCATGCCGTCTACGCCCTCGACACCCATGGCGCGGGCGATATCGCGGTATTTTTCGCCCGTAGCGTCGGCGTTGTACTCCATGACGGTGGGCAGAAGAATGGCGTTTGCCACGCCGTGCGGGGTGTCATAGACGGCGCCGAGGGCGTGCGCCATCGAATGGACGATGCCGAGCCCGACGTTGGAGAATCCCATCCCCGCGATGTACTGCCCGAGCGCCATGCCCTCTCTCCCCGCCTTGTCGCCCTTCACGGCGGCGCGCAGAGAGCGGGAGATAATTTCAATCGCCTTGAGGTGGAACATGTCCGTCATCTCCCATGCGGCCTTGGTGATGTACCCCTCGATGGCATGGGTGAGGGCGTCCATGCCCGTCGCGGCGGTGAGGGACGCGGGCATGCTGCTCATGAGGTCGCTGTCCACAATGGCGACGACGGGAATGTCATGGACATCCACGCAGACGAATTTGCGGCGCTTCTCCACGTCCGTGATGACGTAGTTGATTGTCACCTCGGCGGCCGTTCCCGCAGTCGTGGGAATGGCAATGAGGGGCACGCAGGGGCGCTTGGTGGGCGCGACGCCCTCGAGGGAGCGGACATCGGCAAATTCGGGGTTGGCGGCGATGATGCCGATTGCCTTCGCCGTGTCGATGGAAGAGCCCCCTCCAACGGCGACGATGCAGTCCGCACCGCTTTCACGGAAGGCCGCCACGCCCTCCTGCACGTTTTCGATGGTGGGATTGGGCTTGATGCCCGAATAGACGGCGTAGGGAATGCGGGCGCTCTCCAGAACCTTCGTCACCTTGTCCGTGACGCCGCAGGTGAGCAGCCCGGGGTCGGAGCAGAGGAAGACCTTTGCAAAGCCGCGGCGGGAAATTTCGCCCGCAAGTTCGTTGACGCAGCCGGCGCCGTGATAACTCGTTTCATTGAGAACAATTCTTGCCATAACCAAAATCTCCTTGATTTCTTTCGATTATGTTATACCACGTTTGGGGAAAATTATCAAGAATCCCGCGAAAATTTCCGAAAATTTTTTATGCGGGACGCCACATATGCGACAGATGCGGCAGATAGCACTTCTTCGGGGGGTTCGACTCCCCTGTGCGCGCGGACATATGCGGCAGATGCCCCGCGCCGCATATGTCCGCGCGCACAGACGACGCTGCCGAGGGGGCAAGCTCCACGCGCCGCTTCGCGGCTTGGCCGGAATGACAAGTGAGAACAAAACAAAAATCCGCGGCAAATGCCGCGGATTTTGTGATGCCAATCCGTTATACCAATTCGATGATGGCTTCTTCCGCCCCGTCGCCGCGGCGCTCGCCGAGAAGATAAATTCTCGTGTATCCGCCGCCCTGACCGAGCTCTTCCTTGCGCTCCGCATATTTGGGAGCGATTTCGTTGAACAGCTTCTCCATGAGCGGATGCTGTACCTTGCCGACGCGCTTCTTATAGTCGCTCTTCTTCTCGTCGAAGCGCTTAATCTCCTGCAAGTCGTACGTCTTCGCCATGATGGCGCGGCGGGCGGCGAGCTTCTTCGGCCCGTCCTTATACGACTTGGTCTTGACTTCCTTGCCCTTCTTGTCCTTGGCGACGACCTCGATTTCCTCGACGTCCTCATAGGTGTTAATTGCCTTGGTGATCAGCTTTTCGACATAGGGCTGAAGCTCCTTGGCGCGCGGCGCAGTCGTCTTGAGTCTCCCGTACCACAGGAGCTGTGAAGCCTGATTGCGGAGAATGGCAAGTCTCTCCTTTGTAGGTCTGCCCAATTTACCCGGCATGATTTAATCCTCCTTTTTTTCGAGTGAAAGGCCGTAAGCTTCCAGCTTCTGAATGACTTCGTCGAGGGACTTCTTGCCGAGGTTTCTCACCTTGAGCATGTCCTCTTCCGTCTTTCTGATGAGGTCTTCCACGGTGTGAATGTTCGCTCTCTTCAGGCAGTTGTAGGAACGGACGGAGAAGTCCATATCCTCAATTTTCATGGAGAGAATTTGCTGTTGCTTGTCGTCGTCCGTCTTGACGAGGATATCCATGTCCTTGATGGTATCCGACAGGTTGACGAACAGGTTGATGTGGTCCTGCATAATCTTCGCGGCGAGGGAGATAATCTCCTTCCCCGAGAAGGTGCCGTCCGTCCAGACCTCGATGGTGAGGCGGTCGAAGTCGATGTTCTGCCCGACGCGGGCGGGCTCGACGTTGTAGTTGACTTTCTTGACGGGCGTGTAGATGGAATCGATGGGAATGTAGTCAATCTGGGGCTGTTTGTTGTCCTTGGCGGGGTGATATCCCCTGCCGCGCCCGATGGTGACTTCCATATCGATTTTGCCGCCCTCATCGATGGTGCAGATGTACTGGTCGGCGTTGATAATCTCCACCTCGGCGTCCTGCGAGATGTCCGCGGCGGTCACGTGCGCGGGCCCCTCTTTGACGAGGCGCAGGGTCTTGGTGTAGTCCCTGTCCGTAATCTTTGTCTTGATTGCAAGCAATTTGAGGTTGAGGATGATTTCGGTGACGTCCTCTTTGACGCCGGGAATCGCACAAAACTCATGCTTGACCGTTCCGTCTGTAAAACGGATTCCCTGCACGGCGGCGCCGGGGAGGGCGGACAGGAGGATTCTTCTCAAACAGTTTCCGATCGTAAGTCCGAAGCCCTTTTCGAGGGGTTCGACGACGACTTTCGCATAGCTCTTGTCCTCGTTTTCCGTCACCTCAATCTTGGGCATATCCATTTCGATCATATAATTACCTCCTTATATGATATTACTTGGAGTACAACTCGACGATCATGTGCTCTGCAATCTGACTGTCGACGTCCTCTCTGGTCGGGAGAGCCAATACCTTTCCTTCAAGTTTTTCGGGGTCGAATTCCAACCACTTCGGAAGATTTCCGACTTTGGAGGTCTTGACCTGTTCGAAGAATTTATTGTCTTTTCTGTTCTCTTTGACGGCGATGACGTCGCCCGCCTTCACGATGTAGGAAGGCACGGTGACCGTTCTGCCGTTGACGGTGAGGTGTGCGTGGTTGACGAGCTGTCTCGCCTGCGTGCGGGACACGCCGATGCCCATGCGGAAGACGACGTTGTCGAGACGGCGCTCGAGAAGGGAGAGCATGTTTTCGCCCGTGATGCCCTTCTTGTTCTCGGCGATTTCATAGTAGTGGCGGAACTGCCCCTCCTGCACGCCGTAGATGCGCTTGGTCTTCTGCTTCTCGCGGAGCTGCTGTCCGTACTCGGAGACCTTCTTTCTGCCTGCGCCGTGCTGCCCGGGAGGGAGCGGACGCTTGTTGAAGGGACACTTGTCCAGATAGCATTTATCGCCCTTCAGAAAGAGCTTGTTGCCCTCTCTTCTGCAAAGTTTGCATTTCGCTTCTCTGTATACTGCCATGGTTTTCTCCCCTCCTTATACTCTTCTGCGCTTGGGCGGACGGCAGCCGTTGTGCGCGATGGGAGACACGTCGGAAATGAGCGTGACTTCGAGTTCGCAATTAGCCAGTGCGCGGATTGCGGATTCTCTGCCCGCGCCGGGGCCCTTGACATAGACTTCGACGGAGCGAAGCCCGTGCTCTTTGGCGGCCTTTGCCGCGGTCTCCGTCGCCATCTGTGCGGCGAACGGCGTTCCCTTTCTCGAGCCCTTGAACCCGAGGGAACCCGCGCTCGACCACGAAATGGCGTTTCCGCTCATATCCGTGAAGGTGACGAGGGTGTTGTTGAAGGTGGACTGGATGTGCACCTGCCCTTTGTCTATCTTTTTGAGTTCTTTCCGCTTACGCGATGCATTCGTTCTCTTGTTGGGTGCCATTGCGCTCTCTCCTTACTTCTTCTTGTTCGCGACGGTGCGGCGGGGACCCTTGCGCGTCCTCGCGTTGCGCTTCGTGCTCTGCCCGCGGACGGGGAGACCCTTTCTGTGACGCACGCCGCGATAGCAGCCGATTTCCATGAGCCGCTTGATGTTCAGGCTGACTTGACTGCGAAGTTCGCCCTCGACCGTCAGGTGATGGTCGATATATTCTCTGAGTTTGGAGACATCCGTCTCGTTGAGATCCTTGACGCGGGTGTCGGGATTGATGCCCGTCGCGGCAAGAATTTGCTTGCTCGTTGCAAGCCCGATTCCGTAGATATAGGTGAGTCCGATTTCGACCCGCTTCTCTCTCGGTAAATCCACACCGGCAATACGTGCCATGTACTTTGTAACCTCCGAAATATTAGGTAAAATTCTATGTCTGCCGTTCCCCCGCGCCGTACAGTGGAAAATGCGCGCCGCGGCGGGCGGAATATTTTCGCATTTAAGCGCAGAATAAGCCGACTTCCCGCAACGATTTTTTGCGGAAATTCAGCTTGTTTTCTGCGCTTTGACGGCTTTTTCTCCAAAAGCCGCAAAGATAATTATACCATAAAGATGGGATGCTGTCAACTGTTTTTCAGCCCTGTCTCTGTTTGTGGCTCTTGTTTTTCGAGCAAATCACCATGACTTTGCCGTTTCTCTTGATGATTTTGCACTTATCGCACATGGGTTTTACAGAAGGTCTGACTTTCATATGGTTACCTCAAATTGTTTGTTGTTTTTGCGTCTCGGCTTTCCTTGCGCCGCCACCCATCCGCTCGACGAAAAGATTTGCGTAGCAAAGATTTTCGCCGAAATCTATTCTTCTCACGGAAAAAGCAAAAACCACGCTTTTTGCTTTTTCACTCAATTTGCGACCTCGGAGCTTCTTGTCCGATGAAACGAACGAGAGACCGAGCCCGTTAAGGCAGTAACGCTTATTTCTTCGACGAAAAGATTTGCGTAGCAAAGATTTTCGCCGAAATCTATTAGTTTTTGCTTCTCCAAGTAATGCGGCCCTTGGTGAGGTCGTAGGGGCTCATTTCGAGCTTGACTGCGTCCCCTTCGATGATGCGGATATAGTTCATGCGGAGCTTCCCCGAGATGTACGCCGTGATGACGTGCCCGTTGGTGAGCCGTACTTTGAACATGGCATTGGGAAGAGCCTCTATCACTCTGCCTTCTGTTTCGATGACGTCGTCCTTCGACATATCTCCTCCTATAGAGTCAGAATCTCGACCCCGTCCTCGCCGATGACGACGGTGTTCTCGTAGTGCGCCGCGGGCTTCTTATCGAGGGTGACGGCGGTCCAGCCGTCGTCGAGGGTGGCGACGCGCCAATTCCCTGCGGCAATCATCGGCTCGATGCAGATGACGGCGCCTGCGGGGAGGCGGGGGCCCGTCCCGCGGTGTCCGTGGTTGGGAACGGTGGGGTCCTCGTGCATTTCTCGCCCAATCCCGTGCCCGGTATACGCGCGGACGACGGAAAATCCGTTCGCCTCGGCATGTTTCTGGACGCGGTAACCGATGTCGAAGAGCGGCGTGCCCGCGGAGAGTCCTTCAATTCCCTTGAAGAAACACTCCTCGGTGACGCGCACGAGTTTGTCCTTTTCGGGGCTCACCCTTCCGATGCGGAAGGTGCGCGCGCCGTCGCCGTGAAAACCGTTCTTGTAGGCGCAGAGGTCTACGCTGACGATGTCCCCTTCGCGGAGCACATAGTCCCCGGGAATGCCGTGGACGACGACTTCGTTGACGGAGACGCAGGCGGATGCGGGATAGCCGCAGTAGCCGAGGCAGCTCGGCGTGGCGCCGCTCGCACGGATGAATTTCTCGACGAGCGTGTCCACCTCCTTCGTCGTCATGCCCGCGCCGATGCGCTCCCCCACGAATGCGAGGCAGTCGCGGACGATGGCGCACGGCTCGCGCATGAGGTCAATTTCCCCTTGAGTCTTGACGGAAATCATCTCAGAGAAGGTCGAGCAACTTCTTCACGTCCTCGAAGAGCACATCGGCGGGCGCCTCCGTGCCTGTGACGTTGAGAATGATGCCCTTTTTGGTGTAGTAGTCGATGAGAGGCGCGGTCTGTGCGTTGTACACTTCGAGGCGGGCTGCGACCGTTTCGGGATTGTCATCCTTGCGCTGGTACAGCTCCCCCCCGCAGCGGGCACAGGTCGTCCTGCCGCCGAGCGTGGAGACGTGATAGCTCTCGCCGCATTCCCTACACACTCTTCTGCCGCAGAGACGGTCCAAAAGGAGCGCCTGATCGATGTTGATGTTGACGACGCCGTCAATCTTGGCAAAGGTGTCGAGCGCCTCCGCCTGAAAGAGGTTGCGGGGGAAGCCGTCGAGCAGGTAGCCCTTCTTGCAGTCCTCCCATGTCAGCCTGTCTTTGACGATGTCGCAAGTCACCTCGTCGGGAACGAGCTCGCCGCGGTCGGTGTACGACTTGGCGAGCTTGCCGATGGGCGTGCCGTTCTTGATGTTGGCACGGAAGATGTCGCCCGTGGAAATGTGGACGAGACCGTACCGTTCGGCGATTTTCGTCGCCTGTGTCCCCTTGCCTGCGCCCGGAGCGCCAAGCAGAATTAAATTCATACAAAACCTCTCTTTGGGTGTCAAGCAATCGGTTCCGTCAAACTGCGCGGTTCGCTTGAAAAAGCGACACGTTTCCGTCAAACTGCGCAGAGACAAGCAAGGCAAGGAACGAGCGGCTTTCCGAAGGGAGCGTACTAAGCCATACGTGACCGAGGAAAACGCAAGCGTGACATAGCATTGCGACGTCTATACGCAGTTCGCTTGAAAAATTTCGAACCCCCACGCGGGGTGAGAAATCTCGTTCTGATTTCTTGCCTTAGGCGGAATTCACTTCCGCCGTGGGCGTCAAGTGATCGTTTCCGTCAAACTGCGCAGAGACAAGCAAGGCAAGGAACGCGCGGCTTTCCGAAGGGAGCGTACTAAGCCGTACGTGACCGAGGAAAACGCAAGCGTGACATAGCATTGCGACGTCTATACGCAGTTCGCTTGATTATTTCAAAAAGCCCTTATAGGTTTTCATCATAATCTGCGACTGCAACTGCTTATCGAACTCCAGCGCAACTTCGACCACGATGAGGATACCTGTCGTCGAGAAGACGTTGACGAGGCTCTGGCTGCCCGTCCAGCTGAAGGCGACGGACGGGACGAACGCGACGAGCGTCAGGAAGATGGCCCCAAAGAGCGTGATTCTCTTGTTGATTTTCTTGAGATACTGCGCCGTGGGTTTGCCGGGACGGTAGCCCTGAATAAAGCCGCCGTTGCTCTGAATCTGCTTTGCGACGTCGTCGGGATTGAACTCAATCTGTGCATAGAAGAATGCGAATGCGAAGATGAGGACACACATGACGACGGCGTAGATGACTCTTCCGTACCACTCGGGCGAGGAACCGGAGAACCAGATGGCGAGGTTCTGCTGTGCCGTGGAGCCCGGCCAGAACAGGCTGATAATCATGGACGGGAAGGACAGGATGGCGAACGCAAAGATGAGGGGCATGACGCCGCTTCCCGTAATCTTCATCGGGATGACGGAGCTCTGTCCGCCGTACATCTTGGTGCCGCGTACCTGCTTGGCGTACTGCACGGGAATCCTGCGCTCGGCGAGGTCGACATAGACGATGCCGAAGAACAGGATGACGGTGAGCGCCACGAAGATTCCGAGCGAGAGGAGATGCTGTGCATATTGCGGCGTCGCAAGGCCTTCGAGCTCGGTCAGAATGGAGAGACCGCCCGTCGAGAGGATACCGATGAAGATAATCAGCGAAATCCCGTTGCCGACGCCGTAGTCGGTGATGCGCTCACCCAGCCACATGACGAGCATGGCGCCCGCCGTGTAGGCAATCGTCATGAAAATCCCCGCAAACCAAGTGCTGTTGAAGAACAGGCTCGTGTTGATGGAGCCGCTCGAATTCGCGAAGTTGACGATGATGCCGATGGACTGGACGACGGCAAGGATGATGGTGAGGATGCGCGTGAAGAAGGTAATCTTCTTCCTGCCCTCTTCCCCTTCCTTGGACAGTCTTTCGAGGTAGGGAATTCCGACCGTGAGCAGCTGGATGATAATGGACGCGTTGATGTACGGTCCGATACCGAGGGCGAACAGCGTGCCGTTGGCGAGCGCGTTGCCCGTGATGCCGCTCATGAGCTGCAAAAAGTCGTTCTGCTGAATGGCGTCCCCGAACGTCGCCCGGTTGAGACCGGGAACGGGGATATAGCACCCGAGGCGGAACACGAGCAGGATGCCGAGGGTAATCAGGAGCTTTTTCCTGATTTCCTTATTCCTGAACGCGTTTTTGATTGTTTCAAACATGATTCACTCCTTTCAAGCGGTGCCGCTTGCAGGCGGAACTCATTCGACGACCGCGGTGCCGCCGGCAGCTTCGATGGCAGCCTTCGCGGACGCGGAGAACTTCGCGGCCTTCACGGTGAGCGCCGTCTTGAGTTCGCCGCCGCCGAGAACTTTGAGCCCGAGATTGTGTTTGACTTCCTTGGCAAGCCCGTTGTCGAGGACGAAATCGTAATCCACGACCGTCCCTGCATCGAGGTCTGCGAGGTCGGAGAGGTTGACGATGACGTAATCTCTCCCCCACTTGTTGTGGAATCCGCGCTTGGGAACGCGGCGTGCAAGCGGCATCTGGCCGCCTTCGAAGCCCGGTCTCACACCGCCGCCCGAACGCGCCCACTGGCCCTTGTGGCCCTTGCCGCTCGTCTTGCCGAGGCCTGAACCGATGCCCCGTCCGAGACGCTTCTGTGCTGTTCTTGCTCCCTCTGCGGGAGATAACGTATCAATTCTCATCGCTTAAATCTCCTCCACTTTGACGAGGTGAGCGACCTTTTTCAGCTGCCCTGCGAGCGTGGGGCTCATGGCATCGAAGGTGTTGCTCGAACGAATCTTCTTGAGGCCGAGGGCGGCGACGGTGTCCTTGACTGCCTTGATTTCGCCGATGGGGCTCTTTACGAGTGTCACTTTGACCATATCAAACCTCCTCAGCCGACAATCTCTTCCACGGTCTTCCCGCGGAGAGCGGCAATCTGCTCTGCCGTCTTCAGCTCGGCAAGCCCCGCGACGGTTGCTTTGACGCAGTTGCCGGGGTTTTGCGTGCCGTGCGATTTCGTTCTGATGTTCTTGATGCCCGCGGCCTCCATGACCGCACGCACGGGACCGCCCGCGATGACGCCCGTACCTTCGGCGGCGGGGAGCATGAGCACTGCGCCCTTGCCGAACTTTCCGAGCACTTCGTGGGGAATGGTCGTATCGACGATGGCGACGGGAATCATGTTCTTCTTCGCCGCCTGCGTCGCCTTTTCGATGGCTTCGGGGACTTCCTTGCTCTTGCCCGTGCCGTAGCCGACGTGGCCGTTTCCGTCCCCGACGACGACGAGCGCCGCAAAGCGCATGTTCTTGCCGCCCTTGACCGTCTTGGACACGCGGTTAATCTCGATGAGCTTCTTGATGAGGCCGTCGTTTTCTTCCTGTCTTCTCTGAGGTCTGTTTTCTCTTGCCATACCTTCCTCCGTCAGAATTCAAGTCCGGCTTCACGTGCGCCGTCTGCGAGCGATTGGACCCGCCCCGTATAGTTGTAACCGCCTCTGTCGAACACGACGGTCGAAATACCCTTTTCCTTGGCGCGCTCGGCGGCAATCCGGCCGACAATCTTCGCCGCTTCCTTCTTGGTCTTGCCCGAAACTTCGCTCTTGACTGCGGCCTCGAGGGTGGAGCAGGATGCGAGCGTCACACCGTTCACGTCGTCGATGAACTGCACGTAGATGTTGTTCGTGCTTCTGTATACGTTGAGGCGGGGACGGTCGGGCGTGCCCGAAATGAGCTTGCGGACGCGCTCATGGCGGCGAAGTCTCACCGCGTTTTTATCAATTCTCGTTATCATACTTCACGCTCCTTTACTTCTTGCCTTTGCCCGAAGTCTTGCCTTCCTTGTGCTCGACATGCTCGCCCTTGTAGCGGATGCCGTAGCCGTGATAAGGCTCGGGGATGCGGATTGAACGAAGGTCTGCCGCGACCTGACCGACGACTACCTTGTCGATGCCCGACACGGTGATGTCCGTGGGGGTGGGGCATTCGAGCTTGATGCCTTCGGGCGGGACAAAGTCGACGGGATGGGAGAAGCCGACGTTGAGGACAAGTTTGTTGCCCTGCATCTGGCCCTTCCAGCCGACGCCCTTGATTTCAAGACCCTTCGTGAACCCTTCGGAGACGCCCTTGACCATGTCCGCGATGAGCGCGCGGTACAGGCCGTGGCGGGCGTTGGTCTCGGTGCCGTCGTCGAGAGCGACTACGTGCACTTCCGCGCCCTCGTTCTTCACGTCGATGTTGCCGACGACTTTGCGCGTGAGTGTGCCCTTGGGGCCCTTGACGGTGACGATGCCGCCGTCAAAGCCGACGGTCACGCCTGCGGGGACTGCGATTACCTTTTTTCCGATTCTCGACATATTTCCCCTCCTTAGTAGACGTAGCAGAGCACTTCGCCGCCGACGTTCTGCGCCTTCGCCTGCTTATCCGTCATGATGCCTTTGTTGGTGGAGACGATGGCAATGCCGTAGCCGCCGAGCACCTTGGGCATGGTCTTCGCGCCGCTGTAGGTGCGCAGGCCGGGCTTGGAGACTCTCTGCAGGCCGCCGATTACCGGGCTGCCGTCCTTCGTGTACTTGAGCGTGATGACGATTGCACCCTCGTGCTCGTTCTCCACGAATTCGACGCCCGAGACATACCCCTCGTCGAGGAGGATGTTCGCAATCGCCTTCTTCATGTTGGAAGCGGGGATTTCCACCGTTTCCTTCTTCACCGTGAGCGCGTTTCTGATTCTCGTGAGCATATCTGCAATGGGATCTGTCATGTTGATACCTCCTTACCAGCTCGCCTTCTTCACGCCGGGAATCTGCCCTTTATAGGCAAGTTCGCGGAAGCAGATACGGCAGATGCCGTACTTTCTGAGCACTGCGTGGGGTCTGCCGCAGATCGAGCAGCGCGTGTACGCTCTGGTCGAGAACTTCGGCTTCCTCTGCTGTTTATTGATCATTGATTTCTTAGCCATGTCGTCTCTCCTTACTTCTTGAAGGGCATGCCGAGCGCTCTCAAGAGCTCTCTCGCCTCTTCGTCGGTACGTGCCGTCGTGACGATGGCAACGTCCATGCCCCTGATCTTTTCGACCTGATCGTAAGTAATCTCGGGGAAGATAAGCTGTTCTTTGAGGCCGAGGGCGTAGTTGCCTCTGCCGTCGAAGGACTTGTCGGACACGCCGCGGAAGTCACGGACGCGCGGGAGCGCGATGGACACGAGCTTGTCGTAGAAGTCGTACATCCGTCTGCCGCGCAGCGTCACTTTGAGGCCGATGTTCATCCCCTCGCGGAGTTTGAAGTTTGCGACGGACTTGGTCGCCTTGCGGTAGATGGGCTTCTGTCCCGTAATCTGGGCGAGTTCCTTCTCCACCGTCTGCATCGACTTCTGGTTGTCCTTGATGTCGCCGAGACCTGTGTTGACGACAATCTTGTCGAGCTTGGGGACCTGCATGACGGAGGTGTACCCGAATTTCTTCATGAGATAGGGAACGACCTCTGTCTCGTAGAGCACCTTCACTCTGCTCGGCTCCGTAGGCTTTGCGGGAGCGGCGGTTGTTTCAGTTTTCTTTGCCATTGCCTGTTACCTCCCGTTATTCCTCTGTGTTCGGCGTCTCTTCCGCCTTCTGGCTGCGCTTTCTCGTGCGCTTCCTGGGAGCTTCCTCCGCGGTCTCCGCGGGCTTGGCGCCCTTCACCTTCTTGGCGAATGCCTTGTCGAGGCTCGCGCCGCACTTCTTGCAGACGCGCACCTTCTTGCCGTCCACGAATGCGTGCGCCACTCTCGTGGGTTTGCCGCACTTGTCGCACACGACTTCGACGTTGGAGACATCGATGGGAGCCTCTTCGTTGACGATGTGGCTCGTCTCGTTCGCCTTTCTCGCCTTCTCGTGCTTATGGACGATGTTGACGCCCTCGACGATGACTGCGTGGCGGGTGGGGACCGTCTTCAGGACTTTCCCCTGCTTGCCCTTGTATTTGCCCGTGATGACGACCACGGTGTCGTTGATCTTCACTTTCACGTCGGGGCCTCCTTACAGTACCTCGGGCGCGAGGGAGATAATTCTCATGTAATCCTTCTCACGAAGCTCTCTCGCGATGGGTCCGAAGATACGCGTTCCTTTGGGTTGTTTCTGTGCGTCGATGATGACCGCGGCGTTGTCGTCGAAACGGATGTAGGTGCCGTCCGCCCTGCGGATGCCCTTCGCCGTTCTCACGATGACAGCCTTGACGACGTCGCCCTTCTTGACGGCGCCGCCGGGGTTGGCGGTCTTGACGGAGGCGACGATGACGTCGCCGATGTTGCCCGTTCTTCTGAAACTGCCGCCGAGCACGCGGATGCACATAATCTCCTTCGCGCCCGAATTGTCGGCAACTTTAAGTCTCGTTTGAGGTTGAATCATAATTCCGTTCCCCCCTTACTTCGCCTTCTCGACGATGGACGCTACGCGCCAGTTCTTGTCCTTGGAGAGCTTTCTCGTCTCCACGATGAGGACTTTGTCGCCCACGCCGCATTCGTTGTTCTCGTCGTGCGCCTTGAATTTCTTGGTGCGCGTGATTGTCTTCTTGTAGACGGGGTGCTTGCGCTTGTCCGTCACGGCGACGACGACGGTCTTATCCATCTTGTCGGAGACAACAATTCCGATTCTCTCTTTTCTCAGATTTCTATCCATGTTCCTGCCTCCTTACGCCTTCTGCCGTGCGCGCAGTTCGGTATTGACCCGCGCGATGTCCCGCTTGCAGTTGCGGATGGACACGGGGTTTTCGAGCTGTCCGCTCGCGTGGCGGAAGCGGAGATTGAAGAGCTCGCTCTTGAGGTCTTGCAGCTTCTTTGTCAGCTCGACGTCAGACATCGTATGGAATTCATTTCCTTTCATCAGACATCACCGCCTATTCCTGTATTTTCGGCGGGAGCAGCCGCCTCTTTCTTGACAAATTTGCATTTGATGGGGAGCTTGTGCGCGGCAAGACGCATGGCCTCGCGCGCAATGTCCTCGGGGACGCCCGCCATCTCGAACAGAACTCTGCCCGGTTTGACGACCGCGACCCAGAATTCCACCGCGCCCTTGCCCGAACCCATACGGGCTTCGGCGGGGTGACGGGTGATGGGCTTGTGCGGGAAGATGTCAATCCAGACCTGCCCGCCGCGCTTGATGAAACGCGTCATTGCGATACGGGCGGCCTCTATCTGGTTGGACTTAATCCAGCCCGCCTCTTCGGCGACAAGACCGTAGTCGCCGTACGCGACGATATTTCCCTTATGCGCCGCGCCCTTCAGGCTGCCGCGGTGCTGTTTTCTTCTCTTGACTCTCTTGGGGATTAACATTATCTGCCTCCTTCGGGCTTCTTCGCGCCCTTGAGGACGTCACCCTTGTAGATCCAGCATTTGACGCCGATCATGCCGAAGGTCGTGTGCGCTTCCGCAAAGCCGTAGTCGATGTCGGCGCGCAGCGTCTGCAGCGGGATGGAACCCTCGTTGTAGTGCTCGGTGCCCGCGATTTCTCTGCCGTCGAGACGGCCCGAAACCTGCATCTTGACCCCTTTCACGCCCGCGCGCATCGTCTTGCCGATGGCCTGTTTCATGGCGCGGCGGAAGGAAGTGCGCTTCTCGAGCTGGGCTGCGACGCTCTCTGCGACGAGCTGGGCGTCCGCGTCGGGCTTTCTCACTTCGATGACGTTGATGATGACCTGCTTGCCCTTGCAGAGCTTGGCGAGATCTTTCTTGATGACTTCAATCTCCGCGCCCGCTTTGCCGATGAGCACGCCCGGTCTGCCCGTGTGGATGGTCACGACGATTTTGCCCGCCGCACGCTCGATGAGGATGCGGGAGACAGCCGCCGCGTAATACTTCTTCTTGAGGAAGGTGCGGATGGTATGGTCCTCTTTGAGATACTGCGCGAACTCCTTCTTCCCGGCGTACCACTGCGTATCCCAACCTTTATTGATTCCGACTCTCAGACCATGAGGATTTACTTTCTGACCCATTACAGTTCTCCCTCCGCTTTCTTTACGTCAAGAATGACGGTGATGTGGCTCGTCCGTTTGAGGATGGCGTGTCCCCTGCCCTTGGAGACGGGTTGCATGCGCTTGAGGCTGGTGCCGCCGTCCGCAAAGCAGGCCGCGACGTACAAATCGCTCCTGTCCATGCCGCGGTTGTGTTCCGCATTTGCGACTGCGCTCAAGAGCACCTTTCTCGTCGGCTCTGCGCCGCCGTTCGTGAGGTTGGAGAGGATTGCAAGCGCCTCTTCGACGCTCTTGCCGCGGATGAGGTCGAGCACTGTTCTCACTTTGTAGGGAGAAACCCTGATGTACTTTGCGACCGCGTAGGGGCGCTTCTCTCTGCGCTCCTCTACTCTTTCCGCCTTTTTCTTCATATTACTTGCCATATGATTTCTCCTTATTTCCCGGGCGTCGTGGACTTCGCCGTGTGGCCCCTGAACGTTCTCGTGGGCGCGAACTCGCCGAGTTTGCAGCCGACCATATCCTCGGTGATGTAGACGGGCACATGCTTTCTGCCGTCGTACACCGCGATGGTGTGGCCGACCATCTGGGGAAAGATTGTGGACGCGCGCGACCAAGTCTTGAGGACTTTCTTCTCGTTCGTCTCATTCATCGCCTCGATGCGGGCAAGCAACTTTGCTTCTACGAAAGGCCCTTTCTTGACACTTCTCGACATATTCTTTCCTCCTGTCAGTTAATCCGCTTCAAGATGAACTTGCTCGTCGGATTCTTCTTCTTTCTCGTCTTGTAGCCGAGTGCGGGCTTGCCCCAAGGCGTCTCGGGACCGGCATGCCCGACGGGGGACTTGCCTTCGCCGCCGCCGTGCGGGTGGTCGTTGGGGTTCATGACCGAGCCGCGCACCGTGGGACGGGTGCCGAGGTGACGGGTCTTGCCCGCCTTACCCACGCGGATAATCTCATGCTCGACGTTGCCTACCTGACCGACGGTCGCGCGGCAGACGACGGGGACGAGCCTCATTTCGCCGGAAGGCATTCTCACCGTGGCGTAGTTGCCCTCGCGCGCCATGAGCTGGGCGGCGATGCCTGCGCTTCTCGCAACCTGACCGCCGCGGCCGGGCTTGAGCTCGATGTTGTGAATCATCGTGCCGACGGGAATCTCGGAGAGCGGCAAGCAGTTGCCCACTTTGATGTCCGCACCCGTGCCGCTCATCACCTTGTCCCCGACGTTGAGGCCGACGGGCGCGAGAATGTATCTCTTGACGCCGTCCGCATAGACGAGGAGCGCGATGTTGGCGCTGCGGTTGGGGTCGTACTGGATGGACTTCACGGTGGCGGGGATGCCGTCCTTATTGCGCTTGAAGTCGATGATGCGGTACTTTCTGCGGTTGCCGCCGCCGATGTGGCGGACGGTGATGCGCCCCGCATTGTTTCTGCCGCCCGATTTGCGCTGGTCCTCGAGGAGGGCGCGCTCGGGTTTTGCCTTGGAAATTTCGCCGTACTGGTGCACCGTCATGAGGCGGCGCGCGGCGGAAGTCGGTTTATATCTCTTGACTGCCATGATATCCCTCCGTTACTGCATCGCGCTGAAGTGCTCAATCGCCTTGCTCTCGGGCGTGAGTGTGACGATGGCCTTCTTCGTGGTCGGCGTGTACCCTTCGTTTCTGCCCATTCTCTTGAGCTTGCCGCGACGGGTCACGGTGTTGACGCTCTTGACCTTCACGCCGAACATTTTCTCGACCGCAATCTTAATCTGCGTCTTGTTCGCCGTCTTCTTGACGATGAAGGTGTATCTCTTGTCTGCGATGCCGTCCGTCGCTTTCTCGGTGAGGACGGGGCTCAAAATGATGTCTTCGTTCATCCCAAATAGACCTCCTCGAATTTCTTCACCGAGCCTTTCGTAAACACGACCACGGCGTTTCTGACGATTTCATAGGTGTTAATCTCGCCGACGGAGATTGTCTTGAGGGTGGGAAGGTTGCGCGCGGCAAGGATGACGTCGGTGTCCGCCTCGTCCATGACGACGACGGTGTTCTTGTCAAACTTGAACGCCTTGCGGAACGCCTCCATCTCCTTCGTCTTGGGTGCGGAGACCTTGAGCTCGTCCACGACGAAGAACTCGCCGTCCGCGACCTTCTTGGAGAGTGCGGAGAACAGTGCGCTCTGGCGCGCCAGCGTGTTCATCTTCTTGGAGAAATCGCGGCTCTTGGGTGCGAACACGACGCCGCCCTTAATCCACTGCGGTGCGCGGGTGGAGCCTTGGCGCGCTCTGCCCGTGTGCTTCTGGCGCCAAGGTTTGACGCCGCCGCCGCGGACTTCCGTTCTCGTGAGCGTGGATTTCGTCCCCTGCCGCTGGTTGGCAAGGTAGGTGACGACCGCCTGATGGATGAGCGGTTCGTTATACTCGGCGCCGAAGATGTCGTCGGAGAGCTCCATCGTGCCCACTTCTTCGCCCTTCATATTATAAACTTTTACGTTTGCCATTGTCTTGCTCCTTACGCTTTCTTCACGCTCGATTTCAGGGTGACGATGCTGCCACGGGGACCGGGGATGGCGCCCTTGACGAGAATCGCGTTCCGCTTGACGTCCACGCGGACGACTTCGAGGTTCTGAACGGTGACGTTCTCGACACCGTATTGGCCTGCGAGGTGCTTGTGCTTGAACACGCGCGAGGGATCGCTGATGGACCCCATGGAGCCGGGCTCTCTGTGGACAGGGCCGACGCCGTGCGTCTCTTTGAGGCGGTGCTGGTTCCAGCGCTTGATGACGCCCGTGTAGCCGTGGCCCTTGCTGACGCCGCTGACATCCACTCTGTCGCCCGCCGCGAAGACGTCTGCCTTGAGCACGTCTTTGACGTTGAAGCTGTCGGTGGCGTCGCAGCGAATCTCTCTGAGGACTTTGCAGGGAGCCACGCCCGCTTTCTTGAACTGCCCGAGGTCGGGTTTGTTGAGCGACTTCTCACTCGCGGGGAGGAAGCCGAGTTTGAGGGCGCAGTAGCCGTCGCTCTCCACCGTCTTCACTTGTACGACGGGGCAGGGACCGGCTTCCACGACCGTGACGGGAATGACTTTCCCGTCCTCCGCAAAGATTTGGGTCATACCCACCTTGCGGCCGATGATTGCTTTACTCATAGATAAAGTTCACTCCTTTTTTTATTTGCGAATACCGCGCTCGGCAGTATTTCGGCTGCATTGTGTGTCGGTTCGCGGATTACAGCTTGACTTTGATGTCCACGCCTGCGGGCAGGTGGATGCTGTCGAGCAGCTTCGCGTTGGGCGAATAGATGTCGATGATGCGCTTGTAGGTGCGCAGTTCGAACTGCTCGCGCGAATCCTTATCCTTATGGGGGCTGCGCAGGATGGTGACAATCTCGCGCTCGGTGGGAAGCGGGATGGGTCCCGAAATCTTCGCTCCGCCCTTCTGCATGGTCTCGACGATGCGCTTTGCCGCTTCGTCCACGAGTTCGTGGTCATACGCCGAGAGTTTGATTCTGATTTTCTGGCTTGCCATTTGTTTTTTCTCCTTTTTCCGAACTGATTTTTTGACAACGCATCCGTGTGTATCGAGGCGATTTCATCAAAAAAACACTCGTTTTGCGGTGTTTTCTCGCAAAAGCCTCGGTTCGTCGCGGGAATCGATGTCCCACACTTGTCAGCGGAAATTATCTGCCGGGGGGCTTTTCTCCCCGATTTTTCAGTAACTTCCCGCCTCAACCCAATACGCACGGAAAGAGCACGGCAAAAAAGCCGCAACATGCGTAACCTTTCTAATCTTACATGATGTCAAGGAAATTGTCAACGATTTTGAATGGGTTTTTGGGAAATTTTTTGCCGAAACAGCGATTTTTTTGGAAATTCCGCCGTTCGGCGTCCCCTTCTCCCCCCGTAGGGGGGGATTGCGCATCCCCGCCGCCTTTTGGGCGAAAAGAAAGGACCCGCGGGGGTCCTTTCCCTTTCATTTCTTCGTATCAGTATTTGAGGACTTTGACGGACTTGAGGGTGATGGCCGCATCCCCCACGGGGGTGTGGTAGGTCGCCTTGGAGCCCGCCGTCGCAACGCTCGGGAAGGGGTCGTTGGTGTTGATGCGCACTTCCTGTTCCTTCGTGAAGGAGAAGTCCGCGTCGTCTTCGAACCCGTCGCAGTACTCCTGAATGGCGGCGAGGAGGCCGTCTTCGAGGGCGGAGAAGTCCTTAATCATGCCGAACACGCAGTACTTCTTCTCGCGGGTGGAGTCGAGGCTGCTGCCGAGGTAGGTGTAGAAGAGGGAGGTGGCGCTGTTGAAGGCATAGCCGCGGGTGTCGTAGGGGTCGCCGTTGTTGTCCTTGCCGCCGTCCACGCGCTCCACGGTGACCGTCGCCGAGGTGCTCGCCTTGTCCGTGTAGTACATGACGAGGGCGCCCTGCGTGTGACGGTTGACGCGGGAATCCGTCAGGATATAGCCGTTGTTTTCGAACTCGCCGCGGATGGTGTAGGTGGGATTCGTCCGCGCGGCGTCCTTCCAGACGGTGTGCGTGAAGTTGTCCCCCACCAGATTCTTGACGCGATTGAAGTAGTCGATTTCCTCGAGGTCCTCGCCGTCGAGGCCCCAGCCGCCCGTGTAGAGACCGTCGGTGGAGTCGAAGTCGTGAATGACGAAGCCCGTGCCGTTCTCCTCGTCGTAGTCATAGTAACCGGCATCCGCCAGTTCGAGGAAATGCTGCACCGTTGCGGGGGCGTCGAGACGGGAGAGCGTGTAGTCGTAGGAATAGTCCTCCCCGCGGAAGGTGTAGGTGATGCGCACTTCGGGGGTGTCCGACGTGCAACCCGCCAGCAGGGCAAACGTGCTCAGGGAGAGAACGGCGCCCATCACCGCGGAAACAATGCGAAGGGATTTTTTCATGGAGATGTCTCCTTTATAACTCTGTTTGCTATTATTTTAACCGTATTTTCGCGTTCCGTCAAGCGTTTCCGGGCTTTTCGGCGCGAAAATTCTCGCGGGCACGCAAAAAACGGCGGGAGACCCGCCGTTTTCGGGGTTGTATGCTTACTTGAGCTCTGCCGTAGCGCCGGCTTCCTTGAGCTTGGCAAGGGCGGCTTCCGCATCCGCCTTCGGGACGGCTTCCTTGAGCACGCCGAGGCTTTCGACAGCCTTCTTCGCATCGGCAAGTCCGAGACCGGTGAATTCGCGCACGGCCTTGATGACGGCAATCTTGTTGGCGCCGAAATCCTTGAGGACGATGTCGAACTCCGTCTTTTCCTCTTCCTGAGGGGCCGCTTCCGCAGCAGCGCCCGCACCGCCGCCGACTGCAACCGCAGCCGCAGCGGACACGCCGAATTCCTCCTCGAGCGCCTTCACGAAATCGTTCAGCTCGACGACGGTCATGCCTTTCACTTCTTCGATAAACTTCTGAACATCCATTTTTGGTATCCTCCGATTTTTTTATGATTTTTGGTCTGCGATCGCTTTGATGACGAACGCAAGGTTTGCGATGGGCGACTGCAAGCAGCCGAGCATCTTTGCGATGAGCACCTCTCTCGAGGGAATCGCCGCGAGTTTCTTCACGCCTTCCGCGTCCACGTAAGCGCCGTTGACATATGCGCTCTTCGGGACGATTTTGTCCGCGAGGACGGGCGTGTCCTTGACAGCCTTGGCGATGATGGAGCAGCCGCTCGTCTCATCGGGGCAGAACACGAACGCCGTCGCGCCGTTCAAGTCGTTGTCGAATGCCGTGACCCCGAGTTCGTCGAACGCTTTGCGCACCAAGGTGTTTTTGTACACCTTGTATTCGCAGGAAGCGGCTCTGAACTTGTTGCGCAGGTCGGTGACTTCTTTGACGGTCAGACGGTCGTAATGCGCGATGACGACCGACTTTGCCGCGGAGATTTTCTCTTTAATCTCTTCGACGACGACTTTCTTTGCATCGAAATTTGCCGACATGGTTACCTCCTGTTTGAAATAAAAGCTCCGTACGCAGACAGTACGGAGCGAGTCTTAAATCCCTTTAAGATGCCCGACCTCGACGGGATATTGAGCGGTTGGCACCCGTTGTCTGCGGTCGAATTTTTTCTTCTCTTTCATCCTAACACAAAGTCGCCCGCTTTGTCAAGCGATTTTGCGAGGATTTTACCCTCTCGTGTACGCCACTTTGACGCCGGGGCCCATCGTCGAGGTGAGCGTGACGCTCTTGACGTACTGGCCCTTCGCCGCGGCGGGTTTCGCCTTGATGATGGCGTCCATGAGGGCGGTGAAGTTCTCCATCAGTTTCTCGGCGCCGAAGCTCCGCTTGCCGATGGGGCAGTGAATGATGGCCGTCTTGTCGAGACGGTACTCCACCTTACCTGCTTTGACCTCAGCGACTGCCTTGGCGACGTCCATCGTGACGGTGCCCGACTTGGGGTTGGGCATGAGGCCCTTGGGGCCGAGCAGACGGCCGATACGGCCGACGACGCCCATCATGTCGGGGGTGGTAATCATGACATCGAAGCCAAACCAGTTCTCGGTCTGAATCTTCTGAATCATCTCCTCCGCGCCGACGAAATCCGCACCTGCCGCAAGCGCCGCATCCGCGCGTTCGCCCTTGGCGACGACGAGAACCTTCTTCGTTTTGCCCGTACCGTTGGGGAGGACGAGCACGCCGCGGACCTGCTGGTCTGCCTGTCTCGGGTCGATGCCGAGACGGATGTGGAGCTCCACCGTCTCATCGAACTTCGCCTTTGCGTTGGCGAGGACGATGTTCATGGCCTCCGCCGCATCGTACTGCTTGGTCTTCTCATAGGACTTGAGGCTGTCCGCGTATTTCTTACCCATACTCATTGCGCTTCCCTCCTCATTCCTCTACGGTGATGCCCATGCTGCGGGCGGTGCCCTTAATCATGCTCATCGCGCTCTCGAGCGTGGAGCAGTTGAGGTCGGGCATTTTCGTCTTTGCAATTTCTTCGACCTGCGCCTTCGTGAGCTTGCCCACTTTGACTTTGTTGGGCGTAGCGGAGGCGGTCTCGAGCCCGAGCGCCTTCTTGATGAGGACGGGTGCGGGCGGGGTCTTGAGGACGAATGTGAAGGAACGGTCCTGATAGATCGTCATGACGACGGGGATGATGAGTCCCTCCTGATGCGCCGTCTTGGCGTTGAATTCCTTCGTGAAGCCGGGGATGTTGATGCCGTGAGGGCCCAGCGTCGAACCGACGGGGGGACCGGGGGTCGCTTTCCCGGCAGGAAGCTGCAGCTTGACGACTGCGGTTACCTTCTTTGCCATAAAATTTTATCTCCTTTGTGGTTGTATTGGCGGCAGAAAAATTTACCGTCTCCCACAGAAATGCTATTTTCGGAAAAAGCAAAAATCGCGTTTTGCCGTTTCACACAATTTGCCGCGCAAAGAAATTTTGCGAAATATTCAGTCCTCTTCGCGGGGAATCTCGACGGCGTCGGCGGAGATTTTCGTCATCTGGACATACTCCACCTCGACGTCCTGTTCGCGTCCGAACATGACGATGGTGACTTTGGCGCGCTGCGTCTCGTCGTTGACTTCCTTGAGGGTGCCGATGAACCCCTCGAGGGGGCCGTTGTCGATGGAGACCCTGTCGCCCGCCTTGAAGTCCGCGTCCACGACGTAGTCCTCGAGGCGCATCTTGCGAATCTCCTCATCCTTCATGGGAATGGGACGGCCCTGCGGGCCGACGAACCCCGTGACTCCTCTCGTGTTGGTGACGAGATACCACAGCTGGTTGGAATAGCACATCTTGATAAAGACGTAGCAGGGAAGGAGCTTGCGCTCGACGACTTTCTTCTTGCCGTTCGCCTTCTCCTCGATGGTTTGCTCCGTCGGAATCTTGACGTCCACTATCTGGTCGCTCAAATTGTTGTTTTCAATGAGACGGAAAAGGCTCTCCCGCACCATGGACTCGTAGCCCGAGTAGGTGTGCAGAATGTACCACTTCGGCTCTGTATCCGCGCTCGGTATCATCTCTTATGCTCCCGCTTCGCTGAGCAGCTTGAGAAGTTCGGAAAAACCGTAGTTGACGCCCGTCACGAGCACCGTGAAGATGAGCACGATGACGAGCACGACGCCGGTGGCCTTGAGCGCGTCGGGCAGTTTGGGCCACGTCACGCGCTTAAGTTCGGAGAACGTCTCCTTGAGCCTTCTGCCCATGCGGACAAAGACGTTGGGTTGGGCGTTTTTATCCTTTTTCTCGGGCCTGTCGTTCGGCTTTTCGTTCGTCTTCTTGTCGAGATCTTTCTCGTTGGACTTTGCCATAATTTTCTCCGTGTGCGCCGCGCGCTTACTTGGATTCCTTATGCACGGTGTGCTTCTTGCACGTCGGGCAATACTTCTTGAGCTCAAGACGGTCGGGATCGTTCCTCTTGTTCTTGAAACTGTCGTAATTTCTGTTCTTGCACTCGGTACACTCAAAGGTAATCTTGAGTCTCGTGGATTTGACAGCCATGGTGTGAAAACTCCATACAAAAAAATTACACCCCGTCAGGTGCGTAAGATGAGTGTACCACAGTCGGAAAGACTTGTCAATCGATTTTGAAGAAAAAATAAAAAATTTCTCTTTGTTTCGGCGAAAATCTTTCCTGCGGAAATCTTTTCGTCGAGCGGATGGGCGTCCGTACCTTCTCCCGCTCTTAGCCGCACAAGCGTTACTGTTTCATCGGACAATAAGCCTGCGGTGGCGTTGCAAATTGAGGCGCGCAGCGCAAAAGCGTGGTTTTGCTCGCGCACATTATTTGGAAATGGCACCCCCTACCTGCCCGCGATGCGGGCTTCCTCCCACTTCAGGTATAAGGGGGGGGAGGGAAAGACCTCCGCCGGGAGGCCTTGCCTCGCAGCCCTTTCTTCACCCGAGAAGGTCGGCGGATTGGGCGAGGGTTTCGAAGGGACAATCGGTCTGGTAGGAGAGGTACGTCCGGAGAAGGCGGACGGCGCGGACGGCGCCGCCTTCCGTCTCCTCGTCGGGGACGGATTTGCCCGAAAACTTGCGTAACAGGGCATGGGTGGAGGGGCTTGCGGGGACGCCGACGGCGCAGTCGGCGCAGTTGAAAGAGCCGCTTGCCATGTCGAAATACCGCCTGCCCGCAATCTTTCTGCCGCAGACGGGGCAAAGTTCCTCCGCCGTGACGGGATAGCCCGCGAGGGATGCCGCCTCAAACAAAAAACGGGCGAGGGCGGGAGCGACTACCCCGCCGTCGATGGCCTCGAGCGCCTCCACCGCGCAGACGAGCAGGGTGGGTGCGGGAAGTTCTTCCCGCGCAAGGGCGTCCGCGACCTCGAGAATGCCCGCGGCGGCGTAGTATGCCTCGACGGAGTTGCGGATGTCGTAAAATCCGTTGTGCAGGGAGGCCTGCGTGACGGTGAATCTTCCGCATCGCCCCGCGAAGACGTATTCGGCGAAACAAAAAGGCTGGCAGGCAAACCGAAGTTTCGCCCCCGCCTTTCGCACCCCCTTCACCGCCGCGCTCAACTTCCCGTGTTCCGCGGTGAGAAGGGTAACCATCTTGTCGTTTTCGCCGTAGTCCGTGCTGCGCAGCACGAGCCCGTCCGCCTTGACGTCCATATCCTTTCCCGTCGGCTATTTCAGCCGTTTATAGAGCATATAATAGGAGAAATTGCCCGTCTCGCGGAACAATTCCCATGCGATTTCCTTTGCGCTCTTTCCGCCCTCTTTCATGCAAACAGTATGCGGCGATGCGCAAAAATCATACGTCTATTCCTCTTCGTAGCCCAACTCTTTGAGAAGGGGCGCGCTGTCCCGCCAGTCCTCGCGGACCTTGACGTACACCGTGAGGAAAACTTTCGCGCCGAGGAATTTCTCCATGTCCTTGCGGGCAAAGGAGGCGACTTCCTTGAGCGCCTGCCCCTGTTTCCCGATGAGAATGGCCTTGTGGTTCTTCTTCTCGCAGACGATGTCGAGGTTGACCTCGTATGCGCCGTTTCCGTGCTTCTCGAAGGTATTGACGACAATCGCCACGCCGTGGGGAATCTCCTTCTCATACTTTAAGAGAATCTTCTCCCGCATGAGCTCGGCGACCATGAATTTTTCGCTGCGGTCGGAGACGACGTCCTCGGGGAAGAGCGGGTCGCCCTCGGGGAGCATGTCCGCAATCGCGCGCTCGAGTTTTTTGAGATTTCTGCCCCGTCTCGCGGACACGGGGTACACGTCCGCGGTTACGCCCCCCTCAAAGAGGGTCTGCGCGTCGGCGGGAATGTTCTCCTTGGGCATGATGTCCGTCTTGGTGTAGGCGATAATCATGGGGAGCCCGAGCGAGGCGTATTTTTTCATGAGGGCGACGTCCTCCTCCGTGACGCCCGCATGCCCGTCGTGGACGAAGAGGATGGCGTCCACTTCCTTAGAGGTCGTCTCCGTCGTCTTCATCATGCGCGCGGTGAGCTCGTTGCGCCGACGGTAGATGCCCGGCGTGTCGACGAAGGCAATCTGGTAGTCCTCGCGCGTGAGTACGCCTAAAATTCTGTCCCGCGTGGTCTGCGGCTTGGGGGAGACAATGGCGACTTTTTCCCCCACGAGCACGTTGATGAGGGTGCTCTTGCCCGCATTCGCTCTGCCGATGACGGCGACCGTCCCGCTTCTCATTCTCCCCTCCCGAGGTGCATTTTTTTCATGACATATTCCTCTTTTTCGCGCATTTCGGCGCGGTCGTCCTCTCGTTCGTGGTCGTAGCCGAGGCAGTGGAGGGCACCGTGGACGGCGAGGTAGAAAATCTCCCGCTCCAGGCTGTGCCCATACTCCGCCGCCTGCTCCTCCGCCCGTGCGCGGCAGATGGCGACACTGCCGAGGTACAGTCTGCTCCCGTGCAAAAATTTCCCCGTCTCGATGCAATCGGTATGCTCGCGGGAGAAAAGAGGCGCGCCCGCCTGCAAATTCATGGCGGGAAAACTCAACACGTCGGTGACGCTGTCCACGCCGCGCTTTTCCCGATTGAGGGTCTTTATCTCCTCTGCGGAGACGAACACGAGCTCAAGCACGAGGGGCATGTCCGAGGTACAGACCTCGGAGAGCGCTTGGGAGAGGATGCGCCGCCGCCCCGCGGGGAGGCTGTCGCAGTCGATGAGAAACTTACTCATCTTTGTCCTCCTTGACGGCCTTTCTGTCGCGGTTGAAGCGGATGGAGGGATACTCCACGCGGTGGTGATGGACGCCGGAGAGCGCCTCGACGAGCGTCTGTTTGATGACGTTCAGCTCCCGCATCGAGATGTCGCAGTTGTCAAACTGGTCGAGGTCCATGCGCTCCTCGATGATGGAGCGGCACACCTTCTCCACGTTGTCGGGAGAGCGGTCGGCGCTCGCACGGGTTGCGGCCTCCACCGCGTCGGCGACCATGACGATGGCGGCGATTCTCGTGCGCGGCGTGGGTCCGAGATAGGAGAAATCCTTGATATCCGCGTCCCCCGCATAGCGGACCGCCTTGTCATAGAAGTACTTGATGGGCAGGGTGCCGTGGTGCTCGAGGGCGACGTCGGCAATCACTTTGGGTAGGTGGGCCTTCAAGATGAGCTCATAGCCGTCCTTGGCGTGCGAGCGGATGATGTCCGCGGAGAGCTCTGGCGTAATCTCGTCATGGATGTTGTAATCGGTCTGATTTTCGGTGAAGCAGTCGGGCTGCTTGAGCTTGCCGACGTCATGGTAGTATGCCGCGGCGCGGGCAAGTTCGGCATTCTCCCCTATCGCGACGGCGCAGGTCTCGGCGAGCTGGGCGACGATGAGGGAGTGGTTGAAGGTCCCGGGCGCCTCCTCTCTGAGTCGGACGAGGATGGGCGCATTCGTGCTCGTGAGTTCGCGCAGACGGAAGGGCGTCAGGCGGTTGAAGATTCCCTCGAAGACAGGCATGAACGCGAGGGCGAGCACGGTGGACGTGAGGCAGCCGAGCACCTGAAAACCCGCGGCGGAGAAATAGTCGATGACGTCGTTCTCGGCGATGGGAATCTGAAAGATAAAGACGGCGAGCATGGTGGGCACGGACAGGAATACGCCGACGAGGAGAAGGCGGA
The DNA here is from genome assembly GCA_947631925.1 of uncultured Clostridia bacterium. Classification (GTDB taxonomy): domain Bacteria; phylum Bacillota; class Clostridia; order Christensenellales; family Borkfalkiaceae; genus Gallimonas. The sequence continues at coordinate 2,913 of CANRNE010000006.1, read as the reverse complement.
GACGGGTGCGCACCTTGCTCGACAAGAAGACCGCGAGCGTGCCGTCGGCAAAGCCGATGAGCAGGGTGGAGTAAATACGGATATCGGTGACGCTCACCATGTCCCCCGCGAAGATGTCGAGGGAGAACATGAAGAGCACGAATACGGCGTTGAGGAAGAGCGCGTGCCTTCTCCCCATGAGGAAGAGGCAGAGGAGCGCAAACAGGGCATAGGGACGGGTGTAATAATAGGGCGTGACGAGCTCGCTCCAGACGGTGCATACAATCCCCGTGAAGGTGAGAATGGTGAAAAAGAGCAGGATATTCCCCGGTGCGCAGAGGAATTTTCTGTCCTCGAAGTAGAAGTAGAGGTAGATGATGGCGGTGAGCACGAAGAGACTGAGAACGAGCGAAATCTCCCTCTCATAGTTGGCGGCGATGTACTCCTTCCAGCCCGCCCCGCCGCGGACGACGAGAAGGATGAAGGTGCAGAGCAGAATGAAGAGATAGCAGGCGGCGAACAAAAAACCCGCCGCGACGAGTTTTCCGCGCTCCTCTTTCCGCTCCTCTTTGAGTGTTTTGTTGGCGAAAATCTTCACTTTTTCTCCCCCTTCTTGCGTTTTTCCTCTGATTTTCTGTTCTCGTCCGCCTCATAGGCGCGCACGATTTTCGACACGAGCGGATGGCGCACGACGTCCTTCTCCGTGAGACGGACGACGCCGATGTCCTCCACATTTTCGAGAATTTTCACGGCGTGGCGGAGCCCGCTCGTCTTGCCCTCGGGAAGGTCGGTCTGGGTGAGGTCGCCCGTGACGACCATTCTGCTCCCCTCTCCGAGGCGCGTCAGGAACATCTTCATCTGCTCCCGCGTCGCGTTCTGTGCCTCGTCGAGAATGACAAAGGCGTCCGAGAGCGTCCTGCCCCGCATGTAGGCGAGGGGTGCGACTTCGATGTTGCCCTTCTCCATGAGTTTTGCATAGGTTTCGGGGCCGAAGAGGTCGCGCAGGGCGTCATAGAGCGGCCGAAGATAGGGGTCGACTTTGGTCTGCAAGTCCCCGGGAAGGAAGCCGAGCTTTTCGCCCGCCTCGACGGCGGGACGGGTGAGAATAATCTTCTCGACCTCTTTCCCCTTGTATGCCGCCGCGGCAAGGCAGACGGCAAGGTAGGTCTTCCCCGTGCCTGCGGGCCCCAGCCCGAAGGTCACCGTATGACTGCGGACGGCGTCGACATATGCCTTCTGCCCCACCGTCTTGCATTTGACGGGCTTCCCGCGGGAGGTGACGGCGACGACGCCCGTCATGATGCCCTCGATGTCCGAGGCATGCCCCTCGCGTGCGAGTTCGATGCAGTACAAAAGGCGGGTCTTGTCGATTTCCTCGCCCGCTTCCACCGTCCTTAACAGACTCTTTATGACCTCGGCGGCTACGGTTGCCGCTTCTTCCTCTCCCTCGAGGACGATGCTTGTCCCCTCCACGCGCGCCGAGACGCCCGTCTCCCGCGCGACTGTATCGAGATTTGCGTCAAATACGCCGAGTACTTTTCCGAGCCGTTCCAACGAACCCGTCTCTACCGTCTGTATCAAGAACCCTCCTTATCCGAGCCCGCACGCAGCCGTCTTCCTTGCGACGCCCTCGACGAGCCAGCCCGAACTTGTTTTTGTCATATGCAGGGCGGAAATCTCCCCGAAATCGAGAAACGCCTGCGCCCGTGCCGCCCCCTCCCCGAGCGCATACTCCCTCGAGACGGGAAAGGACACCGTGGCCGTTGCGATGACGGCGCTTCCCTCCGCCGCGGGAGAGACGAGCTCCTGCCCCGCGCTCACCCGTTCTCCGACGGAGACAAGCGGGGTGCCGCGAAGGACGATGAGCTCCTCGAGGGTGCCGTCTGCGGGGGAAAGCAGGGGAAGGGCGGGGCGCACTTCGAGCTCCTCCGCACACTCCACGCGGACGGTGAGCACGCCGCCCACGCCGCTGAGCGAGCAGAATTCCACGCGGGGAAGGGAGAGAATGCGGGCAGTCACCGCGCCCGAACTCTTGGGAAGGGGGGAGAAAAATCCCACGCCCTCCTCCTTTAAGATGGCGCGCACCTCCCGTTCGTAGTATGCGCCGCTCCCGACAATTTCCACCTTGAGCACGCGCCCCATCGCAAAAAATACGGCGACGGCGAAGAACACCGCCCCGACGAGAAGACCCGCCGAACGGATGAGAATTTCCTTTGCCCGCGCGAGTCCGCGGGGACGCACACCCTTTATATTATAACACGCGCCGCGCAAAATTGCAAAACTTTTTCGCATATCCCGTGCGGCAACGCGCAAAACTATGCGGTTTTTTTGCGGATTTTCCGCGGAAAGTACCTCCACGCCCCCGCGGGAGAGCTTCTCGACGGCGCGGTGTGCGCTCAGACTCTCGATGCAAATCTCCACCGAACCCAAATTCATTCTTCCCGCCTCACCGAGGTGATACTGCCGAAGACGGCGACGTCGCCGAGCGCGTATTTCCCGAGGGTGAGATGTTCTCCCTCCACGCGCACCGCCCCCTTTCGCCCGCGCAGGACGATTGCGGACGAGGAAAATTCGGGGAGCCGCTTCACGTTCTGGAAGTAGCCCCCCTTGCCGTCCACGACGGTGTATTGCACGCGCGAGGTCTCCCCCTCCGCGCCGAGCAAGCGCTGAATTTCATCGAGAAATCTCATTTGCCCTATTGTATGCGGAGAGGACTACCCCGTATGACGACGGAATTTTCACCGCTCACTTGCCCGTTTGATGCAAGAGAGCAAAGACCCCATTTTTTGCAAGAAAAGGGGGAGGGAAAGAGCATGCCAAAAGCGCACCGAGGGGTGCGCTTTTGGGGCAAATTTTACGGTCATTCCTTGGCTTTGATGACGTTGGTGGGCTTGATGTAGCGAAGGCGCAGCATGGGAATGAGGAAGGAGAAGA
>CANRNE010000005.1 GCA_947631925.1 uncultured Clostridia bacterium | reverse complement strand
AAAGGAGTTTTATTTTCAATACTTATCGGTAAACCTCTTCCGAACCCCCGGACTATCCGGGGGTTTTCTTTTAACAACAAAGGGAGTGACAAAAGTCACTCCCTTTGTTTGGCGCAGAGACGGGGATTTGCGCCTTTAGCGGCGCGCCCCGGTCGACAATTATCAATTGTCGAGTTTGCGGCAATCTTATCCGTACCCCAACGATTCGCCCGCAAACCGATTGCTCCCGCAATCGCCTCCACCCTCAACTCCTGTCGAAAGTCGGTTATACCAAAATACGGGGCACACAACAGTGTGCCCCGTATTTTGGTGCGGTCGACAGGAGTTGAACCTGCACGGTCATCCCACAAGATCCTTAGTCTTGCGCGTCTGCCAATTCCGCCACGACCGCATTCATCGGAATGCTACGTTATTGTACCGCATTTCAAAAAAAAAGTCAACAGATATCAATACAAAATTTCATAGATTTTCCGAAATTTTACGACTTTTTTTACGAAGTCCCGCGTTTCGCCGTAGGGAATGGAGCAAAGCGTGCGCCCGTCTAAGGAGAGATTGCGGTCGCGGAGCCAGCCCGCCACCACTCCTTCACCCGCGTTGTAGGCAGCCAGCGCGGTCTCGCAACTTGGGAACTTTTCCCCCAAATATTTGAGATACAGCGTCCCGAGGGTCGCGTTGTATTCTCCTTCATAGAGGCGGCTCTCGTCGTAGGCGATGTGCTCCCTTCTGCAGATAAATTCCGCCGTCTCGGGCAGCAGTTGCATCACGCCCACGGCGCCCGCGCGGCTCGTCGCGTGCTCGTCAAATCCGCTCTCGGCGAGCATGACGGCATAGACAAGGGGCGTCGGGACGCCGAAATTTTCGACTGCGCCGAGATAGGGCCGCTTGAATCGGGAAAAGACGGCAGCCGCCGCCGCGGCGACAATTGCAAACACTGCAACGAGTGCGATGAAGAGTTTTGTGCGCGTTCTCACGCTCTACAGTATGCCACCCGCGCCGCAAAAATACGAAAGGCAGGAGCATGCCGTCCTGCCTTTTTGTCAGTGGATATCGAGAATTTTCCAGACTTCCTTGATTTTTTCCACCGCTTCGTCAATCTCTTCCCGCTTGTGCGTGGCGGAATAACTCGTGCGGATGAGCGCCTTCCCGACGGGAGTTGCGGGGGAGATGACGGGGTTGACGTACACGCCGCGCTCCAAGAGCAGTTTGCAGGCGCGGAACGCCGTTTCATCCTCATAGGTATAGAGGGAGACGATGGGGGTGGTTGCGGGGATGTACTTGATGCCTGCCCTGTCGAGGCTTTCCCGCATGTAGTTTGCAATGTCGCGAAGCGCCGTCACGCGTTCGGGCTCGCGGATGAGAATTTCCAACGACTTTCTCGCACAGGCGACCGAGGCGGGCGTGATGCTTGCGCTGAAGATATAGGGGCGGGAGGTGTGCCGCACATAGTCGATGACGCGCGCCGACGCCGCCATATAGCCGCCGAGACTTGCAAGGGACTTGGAGAACGTCCCCATATAGATGTCGACGTCGTCCTCGAGGCCGTAATACTCCGCCGTGCCTCTGCCGTGTGCACCCAAAACGCCGAGGCCGTGGGCATCGTCCACCATGACGCGGGCATTGTACTTCTTCGCGAGGCGCACGATTTCGGGGAGATTGGCAATGTCGCCGCTCATGCTGAACACGCCGTCCGTGACGATGAGCGCGCCGCCGCATTCGGGCAGGGAGGCGCAGTAGGCGAGCTTGCTCTCGAGGTCCTCCATATCCATATGGTTATAGCGGAGCATCTTCCCGAAGGAGAGCCTGCACCCGTCGTAGATAGAGGCATGATTTTCCTTGTCGCAGATGACGTAATCCGACCTGCCGACGATGGCGGAGATAATCCCGAGATTGCTCTGGAAGCCCGTCGAGAACGTCATCACCGCTTCCTTTTTTAAGAATGCGGCGAGCTCTCTTTCGAGCTCCTTATGAATATCGAGCGTGCCGTTCAAAAAGCGGGAACCCGAACAGCCGGAGCCGTACTTTTCGAGCGCGGCGACGCCCGCGGCAATGACTTCGGGATGGGAAGTGAGCCCCAAATAGTTGTTGGAGCCAATCATGATGGTGCGGCGGCCCTCCATCTCGACAACGGTGTTCTGTCCCGAAGTGAGCTCATGGAAGTAGGGGTAGATGCCCGCGGCCCGCGCCACGTCATAGTTGTGTTCTTGCCGTGTTTTCTCAAATAAATCCTTCATGTAAGGTACCTCATGCGTACAGTTTTCGCAAGATAAAGTTGACAAAGCGGGTGGGCAGCAGTTTTTTCAGTCCGACAAACAGCTTATATTGCCCGCCCACTGTGATTTTGAGGGGAGGATTGCGCCGTTTTAATGCCTTTTCGACGGCCTTTGCCACCGTGTCGGGGCTCTTGCCGTTCTGTTCGTCGTGTTCCATGCGGGAGATGGACTTGCCGATATGTCCGCCGTAGTCCGCTTCGCCGCCCTCGACGACGCGCGCCGCCGTAAATCCCGTCTTGGTGTCCCCGGGCTGGACGACACTGCACTTCACGCCGAACCGCCTCACTTCCCCGTCGAGCGCAAGGGTGAAGTTGAGAATGCCCGCTTTGGTCGCCGAGTAGCAGGACTGGAAGGGGATGGGGAGTTCCCCCGCGACGGAACCGATGTTCACGAGATTTCCCTTGCTCAACTTGAGATAGGGGATTGCGAGGGAGGAAATTTTGACCGCGGCGGTGAGATTGGTGTCGAAGATGGCCTGTATGCGCTCGGGCGTGGCACATTCCATCGCCCCCGCGATGCCGAATCCCGCATTGTTGACGACGGCGTCGATGCGGCCCTCTTTTTCAAAAATCTCCCCGAAGATGGCTTTGACGGCGTCAAAATCGTTGACGTCCGCCCGATAGCAGGTGAAATTGTCCGAAGCAAAGGGGCGGCGAGCCAATCCGTACACTCTGTAGCCCGCGGCGGCAAGCCTATTTGCCGTGGCGAGCCCGATGCCGCTCGATGCGCCCGTGATGACGACGACCTTATTCATATACACCTCGATATTATAATCATTATATCAACTTCCGCACAAAATGTAAAGATTTTTTCGGTAATAAATAATTTTATTATAGTTTATTGAATTAAACAATACGTATCGCCCCGCATAATGGGCATTCCGCGGGCATAGGATAGACCGTGCTCGAATTTCTGCCGCCAAGGCTGTTGGGCGCGGTGCGCCATCTCAACCGAAATCTTCTCCTGGAACTGCGCATTCGCGAAGACAAACCGCTTTCCGCCAATGTCGCGGGGGAGTATGTCTTTCTCGGGGAGAGCGGCGTATGTAGTGCAGCCACTGCCCTTCGTCCGACGAAAAGGGAAGTGGAGGACGCGCTCCTGGCGGCGAGCGGGTACAGCGTCTATGCCGTCGAGGAACAGCTTCGGCAGGGATTCGTGACGACGGCGTGCGGCGAGCGCATCGGCGTTGCGGGGACGGTCGTCATGAAGGGCGGAGAAGTGCTTTCCATAAGGGACGTCACCTCCCTTTGCGTGCGCATTCCGCATGAGATTTTCGGCTGTGCGGAGCAAATCTATGAGATTTGCCTTCGCGAAAGGCTCCGCTCCCTCATCATTCTTGCGCCGCCCGGGGAGGGGAAGACCACCCTTCTTCGGGACCTATCCCGCCTCATCTCCCTCAGAAGGGCTGTCAACATCCTCGTCGTGGACGAGCGGGGAGAGCTGTCTGCGGGGGAAGTGGGCGCAACCTCGGACGTCATTCGCTTTTCGGACAAGCGGTCCGCCTTCTCGGCGGGCATCCGCGCGATGCGGCCGGACATCATCGTGACGGACGAGCTGACAGAGGCGGACTATCCCGCGGTGCGGCTTGCCATCCAAGGGGGCGTCTGCGTGCTCGCCTCCGCGCATCTCGCAAAATATGCAGACGTGCCGCAGAAGATTTTTTCGCGCTATGTCCTGCTCGACGGCCTCGGGCGGGTGGGCAGCATTTGCGGGGAGGACGGGAATGATTTGGCTGAAACTTCTCATCGGAGCGCTGACGGTCGCCCTTAGCGTCGCCATCGGGTATGTTTTGGCGGGAAAATATCGGGAACGAAGCAAATTTTACGCGCAGATGTACGCCTTCAACGAGCGATATTTGAGCGAACTTGCCTTCTCCCGCAAGCCGCTCGCAGATCTTATCGCGCAGGGCGAATACACGGGCGACTTTGCAAAACTCCTCGAAGGCGCGCGAAAGGGCGGGGACGAGCCCAAACTTTCCTACCTGCAAAAGGAGGAGCGGGAGGACGCCGCCGAGTACGTTTTTATGCTCGGCAGGGGGGATTCGAACTCCCAGACAGGCTTTTTTGACGCGCAAAAGCACATTCTCGAACAAAAAAAGCAGACAGCGGAGCGGGAGGCAAAGGCGCGCACCGCGCTCTACCTCAAACTCGGCCTGCTCGCGGGGCTCGCCCTCGTCATTCTCATCGTATAATGGACGTCTCCATCATCTTCAAACTGGCGGCCATCGGCATCATCATCACCGTCGTCTGCCAAATCTTAAAAAAATCAGACCGCGACGACATCGCCACCGTCGTCTCCATCGTGGGGCTCGTCATCGCGCTCACCGTAGCCGTCACGATGATTGGCGATCTGTTTTCTGCCATCAAAGAGATTTTCGGGGTGTATTAGTGGTCTTTCAGCTTGTAGGAATCGCGCTCATCACGGCCGTGGCGGCGCTCATCCTGAAGGAGAGCAGGCCCGAACTCGCCTTTGCCGTCTCGGTTGCGGGCGGGATTATTCTGCTGCTGTTTGCATTCGAATTCTTCCGCGGGAGCGTCTCCGTCTTCGGGGAGATTGCGCAAATCGCGGGGATTGACAACACCCTCGTCAAAACGGTACTCAAAATGGTGGGGATAGGATATTTGGTGGAATTCAGCGCAGGGCTTCTCTCCGATTTCGGGCAAAATTCGCTCGCGGACAAGCTCACCTTCTGCGGAAAAATCATCATTTTGGTGCTCGCCGTGCCCATCATCGAGCGCGTGCTTTCTCTCATCTTAGAGCTGTTGGAGCTGATATGAGGCAATTGCAAGGCAAAAAGGGCGGAAAATTTTGGAAAATTGCGGCAATCGCACTGCTCGCTACGATGTTTTTGCCGAATTTTTGGGTGAAAGTCGCCCCGTCGCACGCCGCAACGGAGGAGGACGCGAGGGCGGAGTGGAATGCAACCATTCGGGAGCTCTTGGACGCGCTCGACACGAAGGAACTGCAGGACTACCTCGACACCTTGACGGAGTTCGGCGGGACGACGGTCTCCGACAAGCTGTTTTCCCTGATTTCGGGGGACGCAAAGCTCGACTACGCCTCCATCGGGCAGGCGGCGCTCTCCTTCGTCTGGGAGGAGGGGCAGGCGATGCTGCCCGCATTTGCCGTGATTTTGGCGGTCTCCATCCTCTGCGGCATCCTTGATTCTTTGAAAAACGGCTTTTTGCAGAGTACTACGTCAGACATAATACATTTCATATCCTATCTCTCCGTGGGCGCCGTCGTGCTTGCGGTGCTCATCGGCGTACTGCAGACGGGATTTTCCGCTGTAGAATCCATGCGCAGACAGATGGAGACGGTCTTTCCCATACTGCTCACACTGATGGCGGCGAGCGGGGGAACGGTCTCCGCGGGGGTATTCCGTCCCGCCGTCGTCTTCATGAGCGGGGGGATTGTCGAGCTCTTCTGCTCCCTCGTCCTCCCCGTCGGCGTCGTCATCATCGTGCTCGCCTTTGTGGGAAACTTGAGTGTCGGCGTGCGCGCGGAGAAGCTTGCCGAGCTCTTCAAGAGCGTGACGAAGTGGGTGGTGGGTCTTGCGCTCGGGCTGTTCGGCGTCTTTTTGACGGTGCAGGGCATGACTGCCGCGCAGTACGACGGGCTTTCCCTTCGCGCTGTCAAATACGTCATCTCGGGCTCCGTCCCGCTCGTCGGGAACTTCCTCTCGGGGGGAATGGAGCTCGTCGTCGCGGGAAGCGCCGCCCTGAAAAACGCTCTCGGGACCTTCTCCGTCTTTCTTCTCGCCGCATGTATCCTGCGTCCGCTCCTGCTTTTTGTTGCATTTCAGCTCTTTTTGCGTATCTCGGCGGCCGCAACCGAGCCGATTGGCGGGAAAATCTCCTCCTTTTTGTCCCGTGTGGCGACGGACAGCGGCTATTTTCTCGCCGGGCTCCTCGCCGTCGCCTTCCTCTATTTTCTCACGCTTGTCCTCATGGTCTGCTGTTCGGGGGGAATCTTCTGATGAAGGAATATATTTTGGCGCTCGCGGGCGTCATCTTGCTCTCCGCCGTCGTCGCCGTCATCGCTCCGGGCGGCAGGATGGGAAAATTCGTGAGCGGCATCACCAAACTACTTCCGCTCTTCGTGCTCGTCGCGCCCCTCGTCGGCCTCATCAAGGGGGAAGCGCCGACATTCGAGGCAGGCGGGGACATCGCCGAGGACGTTTCTTACTTCGAAACCTGCCAAAAAATGCTCGAAAGAGAGGACGTCGCGGCGGTAAAGTTGCTCGTCTCGGAATTTTCTCTCCGTTGCGACGCCGTGTCGGAACGTGATGACGCGCCGCCCTTCGCACGAAAAAAAATCTCCGTCGCCGTCCAAACGGAAGGAATAATCGACGCGGACGAGCATATACATATTCTGACCGAAATCAAAGAGGCGGTCGAAGACGCCTTCGGCTGCCCCGCGGAGGTCTCGTGACGGTATCCCTTGCACCCATCAAAAAATTCATGAGCAGCCGCACGGTCCGCCTCGTCGCCCTGCTTATTCTCGCCATCGCCCTGCTCGCGCTCGTCTATGTGCTCTTTCTCGGAGAAAGAGAAGAAAGCGGCTATACCCCTTCGGAGAAGGAGGCGCGCGTGCTCGCCCTCGTGCGGGAAATCGGCGGCGTGAGCGATGCCAAAGTCGTCGTCTCCGAGGAGGACGGAAGAGCGGTCGGCGCCGTTATCCTCTTTGAGGGAGAGGACGGGTTTTTGACGAGGGTGAGAATCCGCGAAGTCGCGGCGGCCGTCTTAAAAATCTCTCCCTCCGCCGTCCTCGTCTATGTCGGCGAGCAGTAAATCGAAAATCTTTTTTATAAGGAGTAACCACCTATGTCGAACACCAAGAAAATCGCACTCATGTCCACCCTTGTTCTGCTGCTTGCGGCGACGGCCATCTGCAACTTCGTCCTCGCGGGCACGGGCAACCAGACCGTGACAGGCGGCGCAGCCGTGCAGGCGAACTATTTTTCCACCTTCCGCGCCGAACGCAACACGACGAGAAGTGAGGAATTCGTCCAGCTCGACGCCGTCCTCTCCGCCTATGAAGCGGGCACCGAGGAGCACACCGCCGCGGCGGCGAGAAAGCAAGAGCTCGTCGAGATTATGGAGGACGAACTCGTGATGGAGTCCATCATCAAGGCGCTCGGGTTCTCGGATGCGGGCGTCGTCATCGGCGAGAGCGGCAACATCAACGTCTTCATCAATTCCGCCGAACTCAACAAGGATATGGCCATCCGCATCGCCACCGCCCTGCAGACGGAGCACGATATCCGCTCGGGAAACATCATAATTATGCCGATTTATGCGGAAAGTTGAGAAAGAATGGTTGTAAATTCGGAAAATGTGTGCTATAATGTTCCAAGAAGGAGTTCGTTATGGCAAGCATCAGATATAATTCGGGCGGTCAGAAGGGAAAAATCACCTACAACTCTGACATCGTCAGCGGCATCGTTGTTTTGAGCCTCAGGGAAACGGAGGGCATCGAGCTCATTCCGTCCAAGAGCAAGGGCATCAAAATCTGCTTCGAGAAAGAGGGCGTCTTCGTGGACATCTCCGTGATTGCGCATTACGGTTACAGCGTCCCCGACCTCGCATACCGCATTCAGCAGTCCATCAAGCAGATGGTGGAATCGATGACCAATTACAAAATCGCAAAAGTGGACGTACACGTGCAGAGCGTGGTGTTCCCCGAAGCGGCAGGCCCGCAAGAGGAAGCCGCGACGGACGAAGAAGATAAAAAATGATTTGCGCTCCCTTTCCCCGTGCGGGGAAGGGAGTCGCTCGGCATTTGGGAGAATTGCATGAGAAGAGATGCGAGAGAGGCGGCGTTTCGTATTGTTTACGCGCGTCTCATGGGCGGAGACCTCGGCAAGGGCGCGCGTAGCGCGCTCTATTTGCATATGAAGCTGTCCGACGAGGAGAAGGACTTTGCGGAGAAGCTCGCGCAAGACGTGGAAGCGCACCGCGCAGAGTTCGACGCGACCATTTCCGAACGGGTCACGCGATTTGCCGACTACAGAATTTATCCCACTGACCGCGCCGCAATGCTGATTGCGCTCGCGGAAATCAACGATTTCGACGAGATTCCGCCCATCGTCTCGGTGAGCGAAGCGGTCGCCATCGCCCGCAAATACTCCTCGGAGAATTCGGCGGACTTCGTCAACGGCGTCCTCGCGGGGGTACTTTCCCATGAAAATTGACGGAAAAGCGGTCGCCGCAAGCATTCGGGAAGAACTCAAAGCCCGTGCCGAGCGCTTTGAACAGGCGCACGGCAGAAAGGTGGGACTTGCCGTCGTGCTCGTCGGCTGCGACCCCGCCTCGGAGGTCTATGTCCGTAACAAGGAGCGGGCGTGTGCGCAAGTCGGCATTTTTTCGGAGACGGTGCGCCTGCCCGAGGAGATCTCCGAGGAAGCGCTCGAGGAGAAAATTTCCTCTCTTACGGAAGACAGTCGCTTTGACGGCGTGCTCGTCCAGCTCCCGCTTCCCGCCCATCTCGACGCGAGAAGCGCCCTCGCCTGCATTCCTGCATCCAAGGATGTGGACGGCTTTTCGGCGGAGAATGTCGGAAAGCTCGCAAAAGGGGAGGATTGCCTCGTCGCTTGCACGCCGCGCGGCGTCATGGAACTTCTTTCCCGCTACGGGGTGGAGACGCGCGGTCGCCGTGCCGTCGTCGTGGGGAGGAGCAACACCGTCGGAAAACCGCTCGCCCTGCTGCTTCTGCATGCGGACGCGACGGTCACCGTCTGCCATTCCAAGACGCAAAATCTCAAAGAGATTTGCAAAGAGGCGGACATTCTCGTCGCCGCGGTGGGCAAACCCGCCTTCATCACCGCAGACATGGTGAAAGAGGGCGCCGTCGTCATCGATGTGGGCATCAACCGCACGGAGGGGGGGCTCGTCGGCGACGTCGATTGCGCCGCGGCGGAAAAGGCTTCCCTCATCACCCCCGTCCCCGGCGGCGTCGGGCCCATGACGGTCGCGATGCTCCTTGCAAATACCGTGGAAGCGGCGGAGCGCAACGCATGAACTTTGAAGAGCAGTACAATTGCTACCGCACGCAGTTCGAACGCCTGTTGGAGTGCGCGTGCGAGGACATGAATTTTCAGCCGCCCATCCTCGCGGAGAGCATGAAATATTCCCTTCTCTCGGGCGGGAAACGGCTTCGGCCCGTCCTCTTTTTCGCCGCGCTCGACGCCTTCGGCCGCGCGTATGCGGAGGAGAAAGAGATTGCCCTCGCGCTCGAGTGCATCCACACCTTTTCCCTCATTCACGACGACCTTCCCGCGATGGACAACGACGATTTCCGCCGCGGAAAGCCCACCAATCACAAAAAATTCGGGGAGGCGAACGCCATTCTTGCGGGGGACGCCCTGTTTGCATATGCGTCTTCCCTGCTCCTCGAGGCGGCAGAAAAGGGGGAAAACCATCTCCGCGCCGCCCAAGCCGTCCTGCGCGCCGCAGGACCACTCGGCATGGTCGCGGGGCAGTCGGCTGACCTTCTCTATGGGGATTCGAAGACCGCTTCCGCGCGCGAGCTCACCTTCATCCATGCGGGCAAGACGGGCGCGATGATTGCGGCGTCCGTCGGCGCCGCCGAACTCATTGCAGGGCGCGAGGGGTTGAAAGAATTTTCCGAGACGCTCGGACTTCTCTTCCAGCTCACCGACGACTTTCTCGACAGCGGCGAAGAGGGTCGGCTCACCGCGCTCACCGTCTACGGAAAGGCGGGGGCGGAGGCGCTTGCGGACGAATATGAAGCAAAGTGCCTCGACGCGCTGCATGGCGCAGATATCGACACGAAATTTCTGTGCGGCCTCACAAAATCCGTGCGCCGCAGAAAGTTTTGAACATGAGAAACGTTGACGGCAGAGAGCTGAAACAGGCATCCTACGCCCAACTGAAGAGCATCGCAGAGGAACTGCGGGAGGAGATCTTCCGCACTGTCTCCGTCTGCGGCGGACACCTCTCGTCCAACCTCGGAACGGTGGAGCTCACCATGGCGCTCCACCGCGTCTTTGACTTTCCGCGCGACAAAATCGTCTTCGACGTGGGGCATCAGTGCTATTCCCACAAACTGCTCTCGGGCAGGGCGGAGGCCTTCCATACCCTTCGCAGGGAGGGCGGAATCTCGGGATTTCCCAAGCGCGAGGAGAGCGAATACGACTGCTACGGAACGGGACACGCGGGGACTGCCATCTCCGCGGCGCTCGGCATCGCCAAGGCGCGCGACCTCTTGGGGGAAGACTACGAAGTCATCGCGCTCGTCGGAGACGGCTCCTTCCAGAACGGGCTCATCTATGAGGCGCTCGGCAGTATCAAGGAGCTCAAAACGCCCATTCTCATCGTCCTCAACGACAACGGACTGTCCATTTCTCCGACGCACGGCGGCATGCACGACGCCTTGGAGCGCATGAAAGAGGGCTCTTCCGAGGACATTCGGCTCATTGAGCGCTTCGGCGTCACCTACACGGGCCCCGTCAACGGGAACAGCTTCGAAGAGCTCATTCCCGCCCTCGAAACGGCAAAAAACACGCTGAAAGAGGGGAAATGCGTCCTTTTGCACGCCGTCACGCGCAAGGGGCTGGGCTATCCGTTCACCGAAATGCGCCCCTCGGAGACGCACGGCGTGAGCCCGGCGCCCGTAAAGAGCGAGTATGCGACGGCAATCGGCGAGGAACTCTGCCGCCTTGCGGAGAGGGATTCCCGCATTGCGGTTGTCACTGCCGCGATGACGGACAGCCTCGGACTTCGGCCCTTCTTCGAACGCTTCCCCACGCGCGCCTTCGACGTCGGCATCTGCGAGGAACACGCCTCGGTGCTCGCCGCAGGCCTTGCCGCGGCGGGGATGCGCCCGTTCTATGCCGTCTATTCGACCTTTTTGCAGCGCTCCTTCGACGAAATCGTCCACGACGTATGCCTGCAAAAACTTCCCGTGACCTTCTTGGTCGACCGCGGCGGCCTTACGGGAGAGGATGGGGAGACCCATCAGGGCGTCTTCGACTTCTCCTATCTTTCGCCCATTCCCAATCTCGCCGTCGCGACGCCCAAAAACATCGCAGAACTTCGGAAGATGGTGGAAAAGAGCTTGGACTGGGGTGTCCCGCTCGCTATTCGCTACCCGCGCGCGGGGAACGAGGGGTGCGCAGACGAGGTTGAATTTGGGAAATTTGAAGTTTTGCATAGTACTATGTCAGACATAATTATGCTTGCGGCGGGGGAACGCTGCCTTGCGATTGCAGAGCGCGTCCTCGGCATGGCAAAGCGCCGCGGCATGGATTTTACCCTCGTGAATGCCCGCTTTGTCAAGCCGCTCGACGGGGAATTTCTCGCAAATTGCCCCGCAAAACACGTCATCACCCTTGAGGACAACGTGCTCGCGGGGGGATTCGGCGACGCCGTGGCGCGTTTTTTGCGCGGCAGCGGGAAAGAAGTCCGCGCCTTCGGCTACTCGGACGTCTTCATTCCGCACGGGCCCGCGGACAGCCTTCGCAGGAAATACGGCCTCTCCGAGGAGGAAATTTTCGCCTGCGTGGAGGAGATCTATGCGCGCGGATAAATATCTTGCCGAGCGCTTCGGCTCGCGCACCAAGGCGAAGGAGATGCTTGCGGCGGGGCGCATCTTGCGGGACGGGCGCCCGCTTTCGCCCCACGACGAGGTCTCCGAAGGGGACCTCTTCACGATTTTGGAGGGCGTCGATTTCGTCTCCAACGGCGGGAAGAAGTTGGAGCGCGCGCTTGAGGTCTTCAGTGTGTCTGTTGCGGACAGAGTTGTCGCCGACCTCGGCGCCAGCACGGGCGGATTTACCGATTGCCTTCTTCGGCGCGGCGCCGCGCATGTCTTTTGCGTGGACGTCGGAAAGAGCCAGCTCGACCCCCGTTTGGCTTCGGATTCCCGCGTCACGGTGATGGATTCGACGAATGCCCGCTATCTTACGCGCGCGGATTTCCCCGTGCCGATTGACGACGTCGTCTCCGATTTGAGTTTTATCTCCCTTCGCCTCGTCCTTCCCGCAGTAAAGGACATTCTCTCCGCGGGCGGACGGGCGTTTGTGCTCTTCAAACCGCAGTTCGAATGCGGGGGAAAGGGGCTGGGAAAGAGCGGAATTTTGCCCCGCAGCTATCATAGAGCATTGCTCTCCGATTTCTATGACTTCTGCACGGCGCTCGGACTCTTTCCGCAGGGCATCGCGGCGGCTCCCGTCGTCCCGCGCAAAAATATCGAGTACGTCGTCTTTCTCGAACCCGAAAAACCGCCCGTCCCGAAGGACGCGTTTTTGAATAGTTCGGAAAAAATTTCATGATTTTTCGAATTTTTTTCGGAAAACACTTGCATTTATTCGTATAAATGTATATAATGTATTTGCATTAACAAGAGGTGGCGCATGAAAGTCGGCATTCTTTCGGGGAGCGGCGCGAGCGAAGCCGTTGCCCAAGCCATGGAGAGCGCCCTGCGCGAGCGGGGATGCTTTGGTGCGTGCTTTCACGGCACGGAGGAGATTGGCGGCGTCGACCGTCTCATCGTCCTCGGCGGCGACGGTACGGTGCTGCATGCCGCAAAGCGTGCCGCCGTCCTGCACATTCCCCTTGTCGGCGTCAATTTCGGCACCCTCGGCTTTCTCACCGAATTCGAGAAGGAGGATTGGCTTGCCGCAGTCGAACTTGCAACAAGCGCTACGGCGTCCGCCCTCTCCCGTTCCCTGATTGAGGCAGAAGTCGGGGAAGGGCATTTCCTCTGCCTCAACGAGGTCTCCGTCCAGCGCGAAATCGCGGCGGGGGAGCGGGCGCACATTGCCTCCGTTTCCGCTTCGCTTGAGGGCGGCGACGAGGGAATTTTCCGTGCCGACGGGCTGATTGTGTCCACCCCGACGGGTTCCACCGCCTATTCGCTCTCCGCGGGCGGGTGCATCATGACGCCCGACTGCAACGCCTTTCTTCTCACGCCCGTCTGCGCCTTTTCTCTCCGCAGTCGCCCCATGGTGCTGTCCGATGACAGCGTTCTGTGCGTCAAGGCGGCCACGCGCCCCCTTCTCGTCTATGGGGACGGCGAATTCTTGGGAAAGCTCGGCGAAGGCGAGGGCATCCGCATCCGTAAATCCTCCGCAAGCGCCGTCTTTTTGACGCGGGAAGGAAGGGGATTCCTCCGCAGAATCACGGAAAAAATCAATTAAAAAACGTAAAATCTACCGATAAAACGAGGTATTTGATTATGATGAGAAGCGCTCGTCACGCAAAAATTCTCGAAATCATCAAGGAAAAGGAGATTGAGACGCAGGAAGAGCTCTGTGCAGAACTCGCCGCGGCGAATTTCTCCGTCACGCAGGCAACGGTCTCCCGCGACATCAAGGAGCTGCGCCTCTTCAAGGTCAAGGGCAGCAAGCGACGGTTCCGCTATGCCACCATCACGGAAAAAGAGGGTGGCATCTCGGACAAGCTCCGCGCCCTCTTTCAGGATTGCGTGGAGGAGATTCGCGTCGCCGGCAACCTCATCATCCTGAAGACCATCAACGGCAACGGCGGAAGTGCGGGCAACGTCGTGGACAGGCTCGAATACCGCGAAGTCGTCGGGACCGTCGCGGGCGTCGACACCACGCTCGTCATCTGCGACTCCGCCGCAGGCGCACAGGCCGTCAGCGATAAGCTCGAAGTCATTCTCAAACTTTGATATGCTCAGAAGGCTCTCTATTCATAACGTTGCGCTCATCGAATCGGCGGAGTTGGAATTTTCCGAGGGACTCAACGTCCTCACGGGGGAGACCGGCTCGGGAAAGTCCGTAATTTTGGACTGCATCGATTTCGTGCTCGGCGCCAAAGCGGACAAGGGAATGGTGCGCGCGGGGGAGAAGGAATGCTCCGTCCGCGCGGAATTCTATACGGAAGACCCCGAAATTTTCGCAATTCTCGAGGAAATGGACCTCGAACCCGAGGAGACGCTCATCCTCTCCCGCCGTCTGACTGCGGACGGGAAGAGTTCGCTCAAACTTTGCGGCGTCCCCGTCTCTGCCGCGATGCTCAAGAAGGTGACGTCCCGCCTCGTGGACGTCCATGGGCAGAGCGAGCATTTTTTTCTGCTCAAAGAGGGCAACCAGCTCCGGCTTCTCGACAGCGTCGCAGGCGTTCAGCCGCAAAAGGCCGAGGTCTCGTCGCTTCTTGCCGAACGCCGCAAACTCCTTTCGGAGATGGACCTCGTCGGCGGCGATGAGGGAGAGCGCAGCAGAAGAATGGACATTCTGCGCTTCCAGACGGAGGAAATCGGGCGCATCTCGCCCAAGTCGGGCGAGGACGAACAGCTCCTCTCCGTTCGGAACCGCTACCGCAGTGCGGAGCGCATTGTGGAGGGGCTCTCCGCCGCAAGGCAGTCCCTTACCGCAGACGGCGGGGGAGCGGACTCCCTTCGCACCGCGGAAAAATGCGTCGCCTCGCTCGCCAAATTCGACAGCCGCTACCAAGAACTTGCCGACCGTCTCGAGACGACTGCCGAGGAATTGGAGGACGTCTCCTCCCTCCTTGAGGACTACACGGCGGAGCTCGACATCGATGAACGGGAGGCCGAGCGCATCGAGGCGCGCTACGACGAAATTTCCGCCCTTAAAAAGAAATACGGCGGAAGCATCGAGGCGGTGCTCGCCTTCGAAGAACGGGCGCAGGAGGAACTTCGTCTCTTGGAAAACAGCGGCGCCCGCTATGAGGAGCTCAAAAATCTCCTTGCGGATACGGACAGCCGCCTCTATGCCGCCTGCAGAAAGCTGACAAATGCGCGAAAAAAGGCCGCGGAGCAGTTCACGGAGCGGGTCGTGCGCGAACTTGTCACCCTCAACATTCCCTCCGCGCGCTTCGAAATTCAGTTTGACGAATACGGCGAGGAGGATGTCTCAAAGGCGACTTCGGAGGGGCTCGGCGGCGTAAGGTTCCTCTTCTCCGCCAACAAGGGGGAGCCGCTCAAGGAGCTCGGAAAGATCATCAGCGGCGGCGAAATGAGCCGCTTCATGCTCGCCGTCAAGGCCCAGCTCTCGGCGCAGGGCGGCATCGGGACGTATATTTTCGATGAAATCGATGCGGGAATCGGCGGAAAGACGGCGCGCGTCGTCGCGGAGAAGTTTGCCAAGATTTCCAAGAGCGTCCAGCTCATCGCCGTCACCCATCTCGCCCAGATTGCGGCCTTTTCCGACCGCTCCATCGTCATCGAAAAGCACGAGGACGGCAGAGGAACGCGCACAGATGTGCGGGTGGCCGAGGGCGAGGACCGCTTAAAGGAGCTCGCCCGTCTCGTCGGCGGCAGGGAGAGCGAACACGTGCTCGCCCATGCGCGCGATTTGATAGAAGAGGCAGATGCCTATAAAAGGACGCTGTAAAATCGCATAAAATCTTGTCGGCTTACGCAAATTATCTTCCGTGCAACGGAGGTAGGAATGCGTAAGCTGAAATTTTTTGCGCTCGCCATTGCACTTCTCGGCACGGGGCTCTTTTGCGGAACTTCCACCGTGCATGCGGAAGCGGCAACGGCGAAATATTATATCGGCGGCATGACGGCGGGCTTTCTTCTGTCCGCAGGCGGCGCGGAAGTCATCGGACTCTCCGAAGTCATGGGGGAGGACGGAATCTTTCGCCCCGCGGAGGATGCGGGAATTCGCATCGGCGACACCATCGTCGCCGTGGAAGGGATTCGCGTCAAGACGATTACCGAACTCAATGAGGCCCTCGAGCGCAGCGCGGGGAAGGAGATAGAGGTCACCGTGCGGAGAAAGGGGGAGGACGCCACCGTCCCCGTGACCCCGGTGAAGGACAAGAAGGCTTCCCGCTATAAGATAGGCGTGCTCATCCGCGACACGCTCGCCGGCATCGGCACCGTAACCTATATTGACAGCATGACTTATCGCTTCGGCGCGCTCGGACACGCCGTGTGCGACGAAAATCATAATCTTCTCTCCATTTCCGACCCGCAAATGTATCTCTGCAGCGTCGTCGGCGTGACCAAGGGGACGCGCGGCAGAGCGGGGGAACTTCGGGGTCTGTTCGTCAACGATACCGTCCTCGGAAGCGCGGAGACGGTGGGGGACACCGGGCTGTACGGCTCCTTTTCCCGCGACTATGATTTCTCCCGCTGTGAACTCGTGGAGACGGCTCCCATGTCGGAGGCAACCATCGGGAAGGCCGTCATCTACTCCACCGTGGACGGTGCCTACCCGCAGAAATACGACGTGGACATCGTCAAAGTGGACGCCGCCAACCGCGACAACAAGAACTTCGTCGTCAAGGTGACGGATTCCCGCCTCATCGATGAGACGGGCGGCATCGTGCAGGGCATGAGCGGCAGTCCCATTCTTCAGAACGGAAAACTCATCGGCGCCGTCACCCATGTCTTTCTCAACGACCCCACCCGCGGCTACGGCATCGGCATCGAAAAAATGTTGGCAAACTGACGGCTTTTTGAAACGAGACCCTTTTCGAAGAGCTCTTCAAGCATGAAATCATCTCCGTCTTGCCGTTCTCTCTCCCGCTCGACGGACATTCGGGGCCCCTCGGCAGGGAATAGGACAACTTGGACGGTTCATATCATGGGATATGGACCTTTCCTTTTTTACGGGACGCATCGAGCGCGCGTGCTCGAAAAAAATTCTCCTCGCAATCCTCGCGGGCGTCTTTTTTCTTGCGATGCTGCTCGGCATTCTCTTTTCGGGGACGGCGCTCTTCTATGATTTCCTCCTCAATCTCTGCGACCGATTTTTGTACTATGTCTGCTACGGAGACAGAAGCGTCCTCCTCATCTTTTTCGAGCGCACGGCGGGGGCGCTCGTGCTCGCCGCGCTCTGCATGCTTTCGGGAATGCATCCCGCTGCGTGTCCGCTCGGCATTGCGGTTACCGTCTATCGCGCCTACACCTTCGGCGGCTGCGTCGCGGTGTTCTTCGGCGCATACGGCCTCCCCGGCGCGCTCGTCTCCCTCGTGCTCTTCATTCCCATCCATCTGATGCTCGACTTTCTTCTCCTCTGTATGCTCTCCCTGTCCTTGCAGCGGGCGCGGGGATTTTGCTTCCGAAGAGCCGACTTTTTGGAACTTTTGACCGATTTTTCTGCGTTTGCGGCGCTCATAGCCCTCATTTTTCTCTTGGAGGCAATCCTGCTCCTCGCCGTCTTTCATCCCGTCGGAAATTTGTTTTGATGCGTAAATTCACAAAATTATGCGCATACTGTCGGCATGAAACAATTTCTTTTGCTCACAATGGCGTGCGCCGCGGCGGTGATGCCCATAGAGGCGCGGGAGAGCAATGCGCTTTCCCCCGTCTGCAAGTCGGCATATCTCTGCGACGCGGAGAGCGGGACCCAAGTCTTTGCCATGGACGAAACAAAACGGCTCCCGATTGCAAGCATGTGCAAAATCATGACGCTCGACTTGTGCTTTGAGGCGGTCGAACGCGGCGAACTATCCTTGGATGAACAGATTGTCGTGAGTGGGAACGCCGCGGGAATGGGCGGCTCGCAAGTCTTTCTCGACAGCGGGCTCTCCTACACCGCGGAGGAGCTCATCAAGACGGTCGCAGTCTGCTCGGCGAACGACAGCTGTGTCGCCTTGGCGGAGCGCATCGCGGGCAGTGAAGAGGGGTTTGTGGCGAAAATGAACGAAAAGGCGGCCGAACTCGGCGCCGATAACACCCTCTTTGCCAACTGCACCGGTCTTCCCAAGGAGCCGCAATACTCCTGCGCCAAGGATGTCGCCACGATGCTCAAAGATCTCATCACCCACGAGAAGTACTTCGACCTTGCAAGGGTCTGGCTCGAAGATTTCAGCCATCCCGACGGCAGAACGACGACGATTACGAACACCAATAAGCTCCTAAGAAGCTACACGGGCTGTGACGGCGGCAAGACGGGATTTACGAATGAGGCGGGATTCTGCCTTGCTGCGACGGCAAAACGCGGAAATATGCGGCTGATTTCCGTCGTCATCGGCGCCGAGAGCTCCAAACAGCGCTTTTCGGACACGGCGACGATGCTCGACTACGGCTTCAACAACTTCGAATGCAGAGAGCTGATTGCAAGAGGGGAGCTCGACTGCAGGGCGAGCGTTTCGGGAAGCAAAAAGCATGAAATTTCCGTCATCGCGGAGCGACCGCTCACCTATTTTGCGCGGCGGGGCGAAAAGGGAGAGGCGACCGCGCATTTGGAGCTCCGCCCGCTCAAGGCTCCCATCCTTGCGGGCGAGGAAGTCGGATACGCCTCGCTGCATGTAGGCGGCGTGGAAATTTCCCGCATCGCCCTTCGCGCAGGGGAAGATGCGCCCGAATATACTTGGTGGGAGGCCCTGCAGGAGACCGCAAAGGGGTGGCAATAAGCGATTTTGCGAAGTAATATGTCAGACATAATACTTCGTTTCTGCGGAAAAATGTGACAAGCGAAGAATGGAAACATCGCATCGCCCGACGGGCAAGCGGGGGGAAAGCGGATTTTTTGCGGAATCTCCGCTTTTTCCTTGCTTTTTTTAACAAAGTAAGTTATAATATTATCTATGGAAAATGTCGTTAGCGCCATCATGCGGCTGGTCGCGAGCCTTCTCGCGGTGACTGTCGTCTTGACGTTACATGAATTTGCACATGCCTTTGTGGCGTATAAGTGCGGAGACCCCACGCCGAAGTGGAACGGTAGGCTCTCCGTCAATCCCTTCCGCCATTTCGACCCGCTCGGCCTCGTCCTGTTTGCGCTCGTCGGGTTCGGCTGGGCGAAGCCCGTTCCCATCAACCCGTCAAACTTCAAGCGGTACCGTCTCGGGCTGGGGCTCACGGCGAGCGCGGGCATCGTCATGAACTACATCATGGCGTTCGTTTTTTACCCGTTTGTGCTCATCGTCCTCAATTTCATGCCCGAAATCGTCTTTTTGAAGAGCTTTCTGTTTCAGCTGTTCCTGCTGCTCTACAGCTACAGCCTGTCCTTTTGTGTCTTCAATCTGCTTCCGCTCTATCCGCTCGACGGGTTCCGCATCGTCGACGCGTTGAATAAGCGGCGGGGCAAGGTCTTCCGCTTCCTGCGCGAATACGGGCAGTGGATTCTCATCGGTCTCATCGCAGAGAGCTTTCTCTGCCGCATCTTTGTCAATTTCGGCGTGTCCATAATGTCGAATTTCGACATTCTCGGCTGGGTCATGCAGTTTGCGACGAAATATCTCGGATTTCCCATCCTTGCACTCTGGGGGCTTGCATTCGGCATGCCCGTTCAATCTCTGTGGGGCTTATTGGTATGATGGATGAATTGACTAAGGAAATACTCACCGAAGAAGAGGAGGACGCGAAGGCGTTCGCCGAATTCCGCCAACCGGAAGAAGAGGGGGAAAGCGTCTCCTTCGTGGACGACGGCGTCGCGATTTCGGAGGGGGAACAGGCCGAGCAGGGGATTACGGGCGGCAAGGACGACCCGTACCGTGCCGTGCGCGAGAAATTCGAATCCAACGTCGACTACACGACGGTGCTCGACAATTTCGAGGGCCCCATGGACCTTCTTCTCTACCTCGTCATGCGTGCGCAAATCGAGATAAAGGACATCTTCGTCTCGCAGGTCACCGAGCAGTTCCTCGACTACATGAAGGGACTTCCCTATCTCGACGTGGACAAGGTCACCGACTATCTCAACATTGCCGCGACGATTATCAAAATCAAGGCGCAGTCCCTCGTTCCCAACCTCGAGGAAGACCCCGAGATTGAGCAGGAGATCGAGGACGACAAGGCGGAACTCATCCGCGCCCTCGAGGAATATCGCCTCATCAAAGAGGAGATGACCAAACTGAAAGAGCTCGAGACGGTAGGGTATTACTTCAAGGAGCCCGATAAGGACGTCGGCGAGACGAAGACGGTGTTCTCCCTCGAAAATCTCACCTTAAACGGGCTCATTGCTGCCTTTTCCGCCCTGTTGGTGGAGCGCGAGCGCGCCATCATCGAGGATGAAGTCCGCGAAATTCCCCGCGACGAGTACACGGTGGAGCAGAAGATTATCTTCATCCTGCAGGTCTTTGACAGCGAGGAGCAGGTCCGCTTCGAGGAACTCTTCACCAAGGATTACACCCGTTCGGAGATTGTCACGACGTTTCAGGCCCTTCTCGAGCTCCTCAAGCACCAATATCTGCAGGTGCGGCAGGAGGAGGAGTTCGGGCAAATCATCATCCGCTTCAACCCCGAATCCACGCACGTCTGGGTCGGCCGGCAAATCGACGAATACGAATAAAGGGGGACTTACATTTTGGAGAATCTGACGAATATCATCGAGGCAGTTCTGTTTGCATCCGGGAAGGCGGTCGCCATCGCCGACATCGCGGACAAGCTCTCCGTCACGGAGAACGCCGTGAAAAAGAGCCTCGAAAAGATTAAGGAAAAATATGGCGAAGAGAGCGGGATTCAACTGCTCGAATTCAACAAGAAGGCGCAGTTCGCCTCCAATCCCGCCTATAAGGACGGGGTCGCCGCCGTGCTCAATCCCATCCGCGAGAAGGAGCTCACCCGCACCATTCTCGAATGCGCCGCCATCATCGCCTACAAACAGCCCATCACGCGCTCGGAGATTGAACTTCTGCGCGGCGTCAACAGCGACTACGGCGTCAACGCCCTTCTCGAGCTCAAACTCATCTACCCCTGCGGCAGGAAGGACGCCATCGGACATCCCGTGCTCTTCGGCACGACGGATGAATTTCTCAAGCGCTTCAAGCTCAACTCCCTCGACGATTTGCCCGACTATGAGGAGCTGATGCAGAAGATTGCGACCCCCGACGAGGAGCGCGACAACTACCTCTACAACCGCGAGGCGTGGGACACCATCGACGCCTCCGAGGACAGCACGCTCGGCTCCGACGAGACCCGTCCCGCGCCCAAGCGCAAGGAGGAGCCCAAGGAGGCCGTCGAGGACGGATTCGAGATTCCCGACTTCCTCAAGGGGTTGGACGGCACCAACATCGTCAAAATTTCCTGACTTCGTTCAAATAATTTTCAGGTCTTCGCCCATATTACTGATATGGGCGATTTTTTTGTGTATTCCGCCTTCGCGCTCGCAATCTTTTTGCTCTTTCCCGTGTTCGTCGAAATCTACTTCTATGCGGATGCGGGGCAGGCGAAGGTGTGGTTTTCCGTCAGTCTCTACCGCATTCTGCCCGCAATCGGCGGCTATGCAGAGCCGAGACAGGAGGGAATTGCCGTGCATCTCACAGAAAAATTCGCCCTGCTCGTTCCATATGCAGACATGAGCAAGGCGCGCAAGAAGTTTGAAATTTTCAAGGGATTCCAGCTCCTTCGGCTGCATCAGACCTTGGAATGCGGCGGCGCCGAAGCCCCGTATTCCGCCCTCGTCGGCGCGGCATTCTCCGCCGTTTCGGGGAGCGCGTGCTCTGTTCTCTTGACGCGCCATCCCTTCCTTTCCCTGCGGAGCAGGTTGATTCTGTCGGACCGCCCCGCCGTGCGCGTGACGGCGGAGGCGGCGCTTGTGTTCAACCAGCTCGTTCTGCTCGTGGCAATTTCAAAAAAAATTCTGGAGGCATTGATAAATTGGATAAGAAAACACAAATCGACGGCATCATGGAGAAGACGGCAGAGCGCCTCGTCAGCCTCATAGACGTCAACACGGTCATCGGAAAACCCGTCATCTCGGCAAGCGGCACGCAAGTCATTCCCTTCACCAAGGTGACGATGGGGTACCTCTCGGGAGGGGGCGAGTACGGCGAAGTCAAGGCGATAAAGGACGACGAGAGCTTCCCGTTCGCGGGCGGCGCGGGGACGGTGGTCAACATCAAGCCCGCGGGATTTCTCATCGACGACGGAAAGGAGTGCCGCGTCATCCGCATCACGGAAGACCCCTTGGACGGGCTCATCGAGAAGGCGGGCGAGGTGCTTTCCAAGCTGCAAAAGGGGGAAAATGCGTAAAATTTCCTTGCTTTTGATGGCATTTCTGCTCCTCTTTGTCCCGCGCGCCGCTCCCGCACATGCCACAGCGGGCGCGGCGCGCGGGGAGTGCGTCATCGAAGTCTCGAGCAGGCGCTTTCTCCATGAGAAGAATGCGGAGGTGCGCCTTCCCATGGCAAGCACGACGAAAATTCTCACCGCCATCCTCATTCTCGAGGACTGCGACTTGGATGCCGAAGTGGAAATTCCCGCGGCCGCCGAGGGCGTGGAGGGGTCGAGCGTCTATCTGCGCGCCGGGGAGATTTACACCGTCCGCGACCTGCTCTACGGCCTCATGCTCCGCTCGGGAAACGACTGCGCCACCGCCCTCGCCCTCTTCCGCAGCGGGAGCATTCCGGCGTTTGCGGCTGAGATGACCGCCCGCGCCGCCCAAATGGGCGCAACAAACAGCGCATTCCGCAATCCGCACGGCCTGCCCGCGGAGGGGCACTACACGACGGCGCGCGACCTCGCCCTCATCGCGGCCTATTGTATGGGGAATGAGAAATTTTGCGAAATCGTCTCCTGCGCCTACTACGCGCCGCGGGGCTGGAAGAATAAAAACAAGATGCTCGAAAGCTTCGAAGGCGCCATCGGCGTCAAAACGGGCTTCACGCTGCAGGCGGGCCGCTGTCTCGTCACCGCAGCAGAACGGGAGGGGATGCGCCTTGTCAGCGTCGTTCTCAACTGTCCCGAGATGTACGAGCGCTCCGCCGAGCTCCTTTCGCAGGCGTTCGACGAATACAATCTCTATCCCATTCTCGACGTCTCCTGCGGCTGGGAGGGGTACGCGGTGAAGGGGAATTTCGCCTATCCGCTCAAAAAGACGGAGCTCAGAAGTCTCCGTTTTCATACGAACCTTCTCTCGCCCGCGCCCGAAATAAAAGGAGAACTTGCGGGGCAATTGGAGATTTTCCTCGAAAACAGCTTGATTTTTTCCGCAAATTTGTATATTATGGAATAGGAAAGGGGACAAACTCCCGAAAAAATCGCGAGGTGCAGAGTACTCTGCGTGACATAGTATGCGAATCAACAAGTTTCTTGCGGAGCAGGGCGTGGCGTCCCGCCGCGGTGCAGATGCCATCATCGCCGAGGGAAGGGTGACTGTCAACGGGAAAGTAGCCGTGGCAGGGACGGACGTCGGGGAAAGCGACACCGTGCTTTTGGACGGCAAGATGCTCTCCCACAAAGTCAACTATGAATACTACCTTCTCAACAAGCCGAAGGGCTGTGTGTGCACGGTGCACGACGAAAAGACGGAGCGCCCGAGGAAGACGGTGATGGACTTTCTCCCCGCAGGCACGCACGTCGTCCCCGTCGGCCGCCTCGACTACAACTCGGAGGGTCTGCTCATTCTCACCAACGACGGCGCCCTCGCGTACCGCCTCACCGCGCCGCAAAACGAGATTCCCAAGACCTATTCGGTGAAAGTGGAGGGCACGCTCACCCAAAATCAGCTCAATCGCCTGCGTTCGGGCGTGGAAATCGAGCAGGGCGTCGTCACGAAGAAGTGCCGCGTGACCGTCGTGGAGACGGACAAGGCCTACACGAAGCTCCAAATGGTGCTCACCGAGGGGAAAAATCGCGAAATTCGCCGCATGTTCGGGGCGCTCGGCAAGGAGGTCGTCTTCTTGAAGCGCACGAAGGTGGGCGACCTCACGCTCGCGGGCCTCGACCGCGGGCAGGTGAGAAAACTCACCCCCGAGGAAGTCTTTTACCTCAAAAATCTATAAAAAATCGCCGCCTGCTGGCGGCGATTTTCGTATCGCTCAAAAACTTCTCATCAGTCCCACGACTTTGCCGATAATCATCGCATCGCTGTCCGAGTCGAGCACAAAGTCGGAGAGGGCGGAATTTTCGGGGTGGAGAATGACTTTTCCGTCCCGACGGAAGTACCGCTTGACGGTTGCGCCCTGCCCGAGGCCGTCGGGGTCGAAGAGCGCTACGACAATGTCGCCGTTCTGCGCCGTCTCCTGCTTGCGTACGACAATTTTATCTCCGTCGAAGATACCCGCCTCAATCATACTGTCGCCCTTGACGCGCAGTAAAAAGAGGTCGTCCCCGCGAAATTCTGCCGTGGGAAGGGGATAATAGCCCTCAAAGTTCTCCGCGGCGAGGATGGGCTGACCGGCAGTTACCGTACCGAGAAGGGGAACGCGGACAGAACCGTCGCTGCGGACGGCAACGGCGCGCTTTTTGTTGCTCGCCTTTTCGAGATAGCCCATATCGCGCAGACGGTTGATGTAGTCATACGCCGTCGCGGTGGATTTGATGCCGAGGTCGCGGCACATGTCGCGCACCGTGGGCGGGAATCCGTTGTTCTCCGAGAAGCGGTTGATATACTCGAGCACATCCATCAGCTTGTTCTTGTTCAGCATTCGTACACCCCCTTTTGTCCCATTATATCATATTTCCAAACAGATTGCAAACATTTGTTCCATGATTTTGCATATTTTTTTGATTTTTTCTTGATTTTTTCCGGCGAGGGGACTATAATATCCGATGAGGTGAACCAAATGAATCTCGGCAAAGAATGTGTTCTCTATGACGGAAAGGAATGCGACGGCTGCATGGAGTGCGAGGTCTGCGACCTCGACCCGTCCAAGGTCTGCGACAACTGCGGCAAGTGCCTCGAAATCAAGGACTACGCCACCATCAAAATCGACAAAATCATTACCGACCCCGAAAATTATCGGGAATAATCAGGTGCGGTAGCGCTTGAATAGCTCCGAATAGACGGCGGGAATGATGGCGAGGATGCGTGCCCCGTCGTCGGTGTAGAAGACGGCTCGCTCGTTGAGAAGGCCGCGAACGGCGCCGAATTCGCCCATCTCGGCGTAGGGGACGAAGAGCTCCGCCCGCACGAATTTGTCCTTCACGGCGCTGAAGATGCGGCTCTTGAGAAGGGAGAGGCCCTCGCCCGTCTTTGCGGAGACGGCGACGCAGTCCTTGGGAAGGCGGATATTTTGCGCGGCGTCGCATTTATTCATGACGACGAGATAGGGCGCGGAAAAGCCCAATTCGTTGAGCGTCGAAAGGGTGGTTTCGAGCTGCATTTCATATTGACCCGCGGCGTCGCAGACGATGAGCGCAAGGTCGCAGGAGAGCGCGCTCTCGAGGGTGGAGCGGAAGGCGTCGATGAGGTGATGGGGGAGATTCTGCAGAAATCCCACCGTATCCACGAGCAAAAAGGGCACGCCCTCTATCTCGAAGGCGCGGGAAGTCGGGTCGAGAGTTGCGAACAGCGCATCCTTGACGAAGACATCTGCGCCCGTGAGGGCGTTCAAAAGGGTAGATTTGCCCGTATTGGTATATCCGACGAGCGCGACGGTAATCGTCCGCTCTTTTTTTCTGCGTTCGGAGAGCAGCGTCCTGCGCTTTGCGATGCCTTCCAGCCTCGTTTCGAGGGCATGAATGCGCGAGCGAATGTGCCGCCTGTCCGTCTCGAGCTGCGTCTCCCCGGGGCCGCGCGTGCCAATTCCGCCCCCAAGTCGGGAGAGCGCCTCGCCCTTGCCCTTGAGGCGTGGATAGAGATATTTGAGCTGGGCGAGTTCCACCTGAATTTTTCCCTCACTGCTCTCCGCGCGCAGGGCGAAGATGTCGAGGATGAGCGTCGTGCGGTCGATGACCTTTTTTCCGCCGAGCGCCTTGGAAATATTCAGCGTCTGGGAAGGGGAGAGGTCCCCGTTGAAGAGGACGGTGACATCTTTTTCCGCAAGCAGTTCCGCCGCTTCCTCAAGTTTTCCCTTGCCGATGAAGGTTGCGGGGTCTATCTCGCGGATATTCTGGAAGATGCTCCCCGAATAGGCTGCTCCCGCGCTCTCGATGAGGGAGACCGCCTCCGCATGCAGAACTTCCGCCTCCGCGCCGAAGACGGGCTGGATGACGAAGATTTCCTCCACTTAATCATCCTCCTTGTGGAGTTTTACTTTGCCCGCGACCGATTTTCGCCTGTCCTCCGTGATGGCGGCGTAGTGCTTGCGGGTGGTGTTGACGTCCTTGTGTCCGAGAACGTCGGCGACGATGAAGATATCTCCCGTCTCGCGGTAGAGGGCGGTGCCGTACGTCGAGCGCAGCTTGTGCGGCGTGATTTTTTTGAGAGGGGAGACAATGCGCGCGTACTTTTTTACGAGATTCTCCACGGCGCGCACGGAGATTCTCTTGTATTGCAGGGACAAAAAGAGCGCCTTTTCGTCCGCAGGGACCTTTTGGTCGTTCTCCTTCTGGGCGAGATAGGCGGCGATGGCGTCCCCGACCTCCTCCGAGAAGTACAAAATTGCCTTGTTGCCGCCCTTTCGCGTGATGACAAAGGAATTTGTCTTGAAATCGATGCTGTCGTTGTTGAGCCCGACCAGCTCGGAGATACGGATTCCCGTGCCGAGGAAGACGGTGAGGATGGCTGTGTCGCGCAGGCTCGTCCGCTCGTGGTAGCCCTCCATGTGGTGAGAGATGCCGCTGCCGAACTCCGCAACGCCGAGAATATGCTCCACCTCGTCGTCCTCGAGGCGGATAATCTCCTTTTCATGCAGCTTGGGCGTGGAGACCTTCGCCGTGTTGTTGACCTCGATGAGGCCCTTATTAAAGAAGTATTTATAAAAGGAACGGACGGTGGAGAGCTTTCTCGCCTTGGCGCGCTCGTCGCAGGAGAGCATCCGCCCGCGGAATTCGTAGCGGGAGAGATAGGAGAGGAAAATCTCCATGTCCGTCTCGGTCACCTGCTCGAAGTCCTCGAGGGTGAGGGAGAGGACGTCCTTCTTGCCGCGGAATTTCTTCTTACACAGAAAGTCGCAGAAGATGCGAAGGTCGTAGCAGTAGTTGAGGCGGGTGAGCGTGCTGGTGTTCGGCTCGACGCCGCGGAAAAAATCTTCACAGCAGTAAGGTAGCTCGCCGAGGAGCTCGTCGATTTTCTGCAGGTTGCTGAAGTTTCTGTCCTGATGGAAGTTTCCCGAATCTTTCATGAGATTATTATAGCAGACTTGGGGGAGAGATGTCAATTTTACGAATAGTTAGGGGAGAAAAATTTTTGAAAAAAGGGCAAAAAAATTCCCCGCCAAAGAAAAAATTCATGCGGTGGGGAAATATCAAATTATGCGTAAAATCATTGTTTTACGAATAGTTATAGGGATTTTTTGCGAAAATAGGGGTGTAACTTCTTATTTTTTGCCATTTCTTGCAATCCGCCCGTTTTGTCGATATTTCGTCTTTTTTGTTTTTTCGCCAATTTTTCGGGAAATTTCCCGCCCGTTGGACTATTGTTTTTTCTGCTTTTTTATCGAAAATTTTTATTAGTACTATGTCACGCATAGTATAGTATGTCAGACATACTATTTACTTTTTTGCAAGAATTCCGTAGGAGTACGCCCCGACGGTGAAACTTCCCGTGTAGCATTTTCCCGTCAGCTCTTCGACAAACGTGCCGTCGAACGAAAGATTGTACTGCGACGGCGAGCGGTTGCAGAAGACATACACGGCATGACCCTCCTTTCTTCTCTCGAAGATGAGGCAGGAGCTGTCGGCAAAGATTTCCCGATAGTCTCCGTCTCGAAACACTTCGTAAAATCTTTTTGTCCGTATTTCTCCGAGCAGTCTGAAATAGCCGAGCAATTCCTCGTCCATGTCGTCCCACGGGAAGCACCGCCTGCAGAACGGGTCGCCATAGCCCTCCATGCCGACTTCGTCGCCGTAGTAGATGCAGGGAACGCCGAAGAGCGTGTACGAAAGCAGTGCGGCCGCCTTGAGAAGTTCCTTCGCGTGCGCTTTTTCATCCTCGGAAAGAACGGTCTCCGCCATTTCGTCCTTGGTTTTGCAGTGTTTTCCGCCGAGAACGGTGAGAATGCGCGGCGTATCGTGCGTGCCGAGCACATTCATGAGCACATTGCGCGTCTCCTTGGGGTAGTTGTCGAGGAGCATGAAGACGGTCTCGCGCAGCTGGTCGCATCTTCCCGAGAGCATGAAGTCGATAATCCCGTCCTTGAGCGGGTAGTTCATCACGCTGTCGAGCTCTCTTCCCTGCAGATATTTGCGCCGCTCGCCGTAGGAAATTTTGTTAGAGGCGTCCTCCCAGACTTCGCCGATGATGACGGCGTCCCCGTCTTCCTCCTTTACAGAGGTGCGGAGAAGTTCGAGGAAGCTGTCGGGAAGTTCGTCGGCGACGTCGAGACGGTAGCCCGCGATGCCGTGCGAGAGCCAATATTTGAGCACGCCGCCCTCGCCGCAGATGAAATCGCGGTAGCTGTCCTCCCGCTCGTTGACGGCGGGCAGGGTCTCGATTCCCCACCAGCTCTCATAGGAAGTCGGAAATTCGCGGAAGGTGTACCAGCTCGCATACGGCGACTGCGGGGACTGGTAGGCGCCGAGAGAGTCATATCTTCCGTATTTGTTGAAATAGCGGCTGTCGTCGCCCGTGTGGTTGAAGACGCCGTCCAAAATTACCCCGATGCCGCGCCGATTTCCCTCTGAAATCAGCTCGTCAAAGTCCTCGAGCGTGCCGAGAAGCCCGTCGATTTTACGGTAGTCGCCCGTGTCGTAGCGGTGGTTGGAGTACGCCTCGAAGATGGGATTGAAATAGATGAGATTTACCGACAAACTCTTGAGATAGTCGAGTTTTTGGGTGACTCCGCGCAGATTCCCGCCGAAAAAGTCGCAATTTCGGACCTTTCCGTACTCATCGGGGAGGTAGGACGGACAGCCGCCCCAATCACTGCGCAGCCGCTTGTGCGGCGGAACGCTCCCTTCCCCCGATTTTGCAAAGCGGTCGGGGAAGATTTGGTACATCACCCCGCCCTTCATGCGGTCGGGCGTAACGTAGCGCTCGTCAAACACCGTCACCTGCCAGCTCGCGGGGTGACGGGTGACGGCGGCAAGGCGGAACTTGCTCCGTCCGAGGAAGATGTTCTCCGGGAAGGCAAAATAGTAGAAGTACAGCCCGATTTCATGGAATTGGAGCGCAACTTCAAAGCCGTCCTTCGTCCTCGTCATCGGGATGACATTCTCTGCCTGCCCGTCCTGATAGAGAACAAAATAGCAGACATCGGCGGAGAAGTTGCCCTCTCCGCTCGTAAAAATGCGAAATGTAATCGTACTTCCCCGCTTGCATGCGCCGACGATGGATTTGCAGCGCCTGTCGGTGGGATTGTAATAGAAACTCATGTTATTTGAGTGATTTCAAGTTCCAGATGCGCTCCGCATATTCGCGGACGGCGCGGTCGGCGGAGAAGTACCCCGCAGCGGCGATGTTCATGAGCGACTTTTTGTTCCACGCCATCCAATCGTTTCTGTAGAGTTCGGAGACGGCAGTTTGCGTCGTCGCATAGGAATCGAAGTCGGCAAGGCACATATACGGGTCGGCGACGGGCGCTCCGCGCAGAAGATAATTGGAGATATCCGAGAACGAATGCCCGTTGAAGCCCACGATGAGGGATTCGATGATGCGGCGCAGGAAGGGATTGTGGTTGTAGTAGGCGCTCGAGTTGTAGCCGCGCTCCCAGATTTCCTTGACTTCGCCCGCACGCAGACCGAAGAT
The DNA here is from genome assembly GCA_947631925.1 of uncultured Clostridia bacterium. Classification (GTDB taxonomy): domain Bacteria; phylum Bacillota; class Clostridia; order Christensenellales; family Borkfalkiaceae; genus Gallimonas. Next base: position 54,209 of record CANRNE010000005.1, on the reverse strand, counting down.
GAAGATGTTCTCCTCCCCCACGCGCTCCGCCATTTCGACGTTTGCGCCGTCCAAGGTGCCCACCGTCAGGGCGCCGTTAATCATGAACTTCATGTTGCCCGTGCCGCTTGCCTCCTTGCCTGCGAGGGAAATCTGTTCGGAGATTTCGGAGGCCGGCATGAGTTTTTCCGACATCGTGACGTTGTAGTTCTCCATGTAGACGACGTTGAGCTTACGGGAAATTTTGGGATTTTTCCTGATATCCTCCGCAAGGAAGCAGATGAGCCGCATGATTTGCTTGGCCATGTCATAGCCCGCGGCCGCCTTTGCGCCGAAGATATACGTCTTGGGCACGACGTCGAGGTCGGGGTCTTCCTTTAAGAGAATGTACTGCCCGATGATGTTGAGCACGTTGAGAAGCTGCCGCTTGTACTCGTGCATGCGCTTTGCCTGCACGTCGAAGAGCGTGTCGGGGTCGATGGCAATGCCCTGCTCCCGCCATGCGTAGTCGGCAAACTGCTGTTTTTTGATGCGTTTTATCTCGGCAAGGCGTTTTAGCACGCTCTCGTCGTCCTTGAATTTGGCAAATTCCGCAAGTTTTTCGGAATTCTTCGCATACCCCGTGCTGATGCAGTCGTCGAGGAGGGCGCAGAGCTCGGGATTGGACTGGTTGAGCCAGCGGCGGTGCGCGATGCCGTTCGTGACATTGGTAAATTTTTCGGGCGTGTAGTCGTAGAAGTCGCGGAAAATGCTCTCCTTGATGATTTCGCTGTGCAGACCCGAGACGCCGTTGACGCTGTGCGAGCCCATGACGGCGAGATTTGCCATCCGCACGGTGTTGTGCGAGAGAATCGCCATGCGCGAAATCTTATTCCAGTCCCCGGGGAAGGCATTCCAGAGGTCGTCGCAGAACCGCCTGTTGATTTCCTTGAGGATGGAATGGATGCGCGGAAGCCTGCGGGCGAGCAAATCCTCCGCCCAAGTCTCGAGCGCTTCGGCGAGCACGGTGTGGTTGGTGTAGGCACAAGTCGCCGTCGTGATGTTCCATGCCTCGTCCCACGAAAATGCGTTCTCGTCGATGAGGATGCGCATGAGTTCGGGGATGGCGAGCGCGGGATGGGTGTCGTTGATGTGGATGGCGGCCATCTCGGGCAGAAGGGTGAGCGGTCCGTAGCGGCGCTTGTGGTCGGCGACGATGCACTGCAGGGACGCCGAGACGAGGAAATACTGCTGTTTCAGGCGCAGGGACTTGCCCTCGTAGTGGTTATCGGAGGGATAGAGCACCTTGGAGATGAGCTGGGCCTCGTTGTCCGCGCGGATGGCGGCATTGTAGTCCCCCTGCGTGAAGCGCTGCATGTCGAATTCCTGCGCGGCGCGGGAACGCCACAGGCGGAGCACGCTCACGGCCTCCGAATTCGCCCCCGACACCATCATGTCATAGGCGATAGCCTCGACTTCCTTGGCGTTGTGGTAGACAATCTCCATGCCGTGGTCCGTCCAGCGCTCCTCGATTTCGCCGTCGAAGCGGACGATGAACTGTTTGTCCGTGCGCTGGGTGAGCCACGCCTCCCCTCCCGGGAGCCAGACGTCGGGCAGCTCAATCTGCCAGCCGTCCACGATTTTTTGTTTGAAGAGCCCGTACTGATAGCAGATGGAAAAGCCCATCGCGGGATAGTTCTGCGAGGCGAGCCCGTCCAAAAAGCAGGCGGCGAGCCGTCCGAGTCCCCCATTGCCGAGCCCGGCGTCGGGTTCCTCTTCGTACAAGTCTTCGAGCGTCAGCCCGTACTTTTTAAGAGCGCCCGAGAGCGCCCCCTCGATGCCGAGGTTGTAGACGCTGTTCTTCAGCGACCGCCCCATCAAGAATTCCATGCAGAGATAGTAGACGCGTTTTGCCTTTGCCGCCTTGACTTTCTTGTGGAATTTCTGCCGCTTTTCGAGCATGATGTCGCGCACGCTCAACACGACGGCTTTATAAATCTGGTCCCGTGCGGCCTCCTGCGGGGTCACGCCGAAGTAGCGCGAAAGTTTCCCCGCAATCAGCCGTTCTGCCTCCGTTTCGGTATAGTTCATGAATTGTTTCTCCTGCAAACTGCTTTATGATTTGAGTACGTCGCGATAGAGCCCTTCGTAGTAGCTTGCCGAAGTCGACCAGGTGAAATCGGTCTCCATCGCCTTTTTAACAAGTTTTTTCCATTCTTCCTTGCACGCATACACGCCGAATGCCTCATTCAAGACGTAGAGCATGTCGTTTGCGTTGTAGTCGTGGAAGGTAAATCCGTTCCCGCCCGCGCCGTACGGCGTGATGCTGTCCTTGAGCCCGCCCGTTTCGCGCACGAGGGCAATGGTGCCGTAGCGGCTCGCAATCATCTGGGACAGCCCGCAGGGTTCACTCTTGGAGGGCATGAGGAAGATATCCGCGCCCGAGTAAATCTTGCGGGAGAGGTCGGCATTGAAAGAGATGACGGAGACCACCTTCCCGGGGTAGCGGCGCGCGAGGTCGGAGAAGTAGTTCTCGTAGGCGGAATCCCCCGTCCCGAGCAGGACGAACTGCATGTCGCGCTGCAGCGCCTGTTCGATGACGCCCTTCACGAGGTCGAACCCCTTGTGCCCGACGAGGCGGGAAATCATCGCGACGATGGGCGCATCTGCGCGGACGGGAAGCCCTAACATCTTCTGCAATTCTTCCTTGCAGACCGCCTTGTTTTCGGGATGCTCCGCCGAATAGTTGGCAAAGAGCGCGGTGTCCGTTTCGGGGTTGTAGTAATCGGGGTCGATGCCGTTGAGAATGCCGCGGAGCTTGAATTCGTTCCTGCGGATGATGGGGTCAAGCCCGTGCGAGTAGTAGGGATATTTAATCTCGTCCGCATAGGAGGGCGACACGGTCGAAAACGCTTCGGAGACTTCGATAGCGCCCTTCATGAGGTTGATGCAGTTGTCATACTCCACCAAGTGGCGGTGCTCCTCCCCGAGTCCGAAGAGGTCGCCGAGGATATCGAGGGAGTATTTCCCCTGATATTCTATGTTGTGGATGGTGAAAACGCTGCGGATGAACTGATATTCGGGGCGATAGCAATATCCCGTCTTGAGATAAATGGCCGCAAGCGCCGCCTGCCAGTCGTGGCAGTGCAAAATGTCGGGATAGAAGCCGATGTAGCCGAGAATTTCGAGCACGGCGCGGCAGAAGAAGGCAAACCGCTCGCCGTCGTCATAGTAGCCGTAGCACCCGGGACGCTTGAAGTAATATTCGTTGTCCACGAAGTAGTACGTCACATTGTCCGCACGATATTCGAAGATGCCGCAGTACTGGTTGCGCCATGCGAGCCGGACGTTGAGATTGCCGATGTAGCGCAAATCCTTGCGGTATTCCTTGCGGATATCCTGATAGAGCGGAATGATGACGCGCACGTCATAGTGTCCGCTTGCGCCAAGCGCCTTGGAGAGCGAGCCGATGACTTCCGCAAGTCCGCCCGTTGCGATAAAGGGCGCGGCCTCGGACGCGACGAAGAGAATCTTCTTTTTCGTCTCTACCGTAATCTCGGCGGGCGCCTCGGGGGCGGGCATCGCCTCGCAGGGTACGGTCTCCACGGGTTTCGTTGCTTTTTTACTCTTTGTTGCCATGATGTCCCCTCTCTATACTGTTTGCTCCTCAGAGCATGCGGCCCTTCGGGATGAAGTACGGAAGTTCCGCACAGCCCGCAAGTACCCGCTTGTCACGCACGACGGCGTTCTTGTCCGTGATGACGTAGTCGAGTTGTGCGCCCTCGCCGATGATGCTGTCCTGCATGATGACGGAATTCTTGATGACGCAGCCCTTGCCGATTTTTACGCCGCGGAAGAGAATGCTGTTCTCCACCCTTCCCTCAATGAGACAGCCGTCCGAGATGAGGGAATTTTCGACTTTCGCGCCCGAAAGATATTTGGTCGGGGCGGAATCGCGCACCTTGGTATAGATGTCGCGCGCGCCGAAGAGCTCGTCCCGCACGTTCTTGTCGAGCAGTTCCATGCTGTGGGCGAAGTAGTCCTGAATGCTGTTGACCGCGGCATAGTAGCCGCCATGCTTGTAGCCGAAGATGCGCAGCGTGTCGACGTTCTTCGCGAGGATGTCCCTGCCGAAGCTCGAAAAGCCCCGCGTCACCGCATCCTGAATAGTGTTGATGAGGAATTCCCTGCTCATCACCATGACGTTGACGTAGAGGTTGAACTTGCCGCGCGTCTTGGGATTGATTTTGAGTTCGCGCACCCGGCCCGTCTCATCGGGCGAGAGCGTGATGAAGTAGGAGGAATTGACCTTCCTCGTCTCCTCATGGTAGACCATCGTGATGTCCGCCTGCTTTTCCTCATGGAAGCGGACGATGTCGGAGATGTCGAAGCGGGCGATGCCGTCGCAGTCGGAGATGACGACATAGTCCTCCGTCCTGTGGTTGAGGAAGCCCGTGATGCCCATGAGCGCCTCGAGGCGGGTGGTGTACAGCGCCTCCGTCTCATCCGAATAGGGCGGAAGCAAAATAATCCCGCCGTCCTTTCTCGCGAGGTCCCAATCCTTTCCGCTCCCGAGATGGTCGATGAGGGACTGATAGTTGTTCTTCGTGACGAGGCCCACCGTCGTGATGCCCGCGTTCACCATGTTGGAGAGCGCAAAGTCGATGAAGCGGTATCTGCCCCCGAAGGGAACGGATGCCATGGTGCGATGGCGGGAAAGTTCGGGAAGATTCCCGTCGTTGATGTGCGAAAAGATAACGCCAACGGTTGAGATTGCCATGTTCTTATTCCCCCTTGTAATCTTTATCGAGAATTTTTCCGCCTTCCACGGTGCAATTTGCGCCGATGGTGATGTTCCTGCCGAGCACGGCGATGCCGCCCGCTTTCTCCCTCGGGTCCCCCACCACGGCTCCGCTCTCGACGGTGACATGCTCGTCGAGAATGGAATATTGCACGGTGGCGCCCGACTTTATGACGCAGTTCGCCATGATGACGCTGTCCTTTACCGTCGCGCCCTGCTCTACGACGACGCCCGCAGCAAGCACGGAATTTTCCACCGTCCCCTCAATCTCACAGCCGAGCGCGATGAGCGAGTTCTCGAGCACGGCGCCCTTCCCCACATATTCGGGCGGGGCGAGCGGGTTGCGGGAGTGAATCTTCCAGTCGGGGTCGTTGACATCGAAGGCGGGATCCTTGCCGAGCAAATCCATGTTGGACTCCCACAGCGAGGAGATGGTTCCGACGTCCTTCCAGTACCCTTGGAAGCGGTAAGAGAACATCTTCTCGCCGCCCGCAAGCATGGCGGGGAGCACGTCTTTGCCGAAGTCCTTGGAGGAATTGGGGTTGGCGTCATCCGCCTCGAGATAGGAGAAGAGCTTGTCCGCCGTGAAGATGTAGATGCCCATCGAGGCGAGATTGCTCTTGGGATTCTTGGGTTTTTCCTCGAACTCATAGATGGAGCCGTCGGGATTGGTGTTGAGGATGCCGAAGCGGGACGCCTCCTTCATGGGGACCTCGATGGCGGCGATGGTGCAGTCCGCCCCCGTCGCCTTGTGCGCGCGGAGCATCTCCGCATAGTTCATCTTATAGATGTGGTCGCCCGAGAGGATGAGGACATAGTCGGGGTCGTACTGTTTCATGAAGTGGAGATTCTGGTAGATGGCATTCGCCGTCCCCTCGAACCAGCTCTGCTTCTTTTTCGCCTGATAGGGCGAGAGGATGTGCACGCCGCCGTAGACGCGGTCGAGGTCCCACGGCTGGCCGTTCCCGATATACTCATTGAGTTCGAGCGGCTCATACTGGGTGAGCACGCCCACGGTGTCAATTCCCGAGTTGATGCAGTTGGAGAGCGGGAAGTCGATGATGCGGTACTTCGCCCCGAACGCCACCGCAGGTTTTGCGATGTTGTTGGTGAGCGCGTACAGCCTGCTCCCCTGTCCGCCCGCAAGCAGCATGGCGACACATTCCTTTTTGCGAATCATATAAGACATCCTCCTTGAAGGTTTCTATTTGGTTTCGGGTTCATAGACGATATAGATTGTCGTAAGTTTGGGAAGAACGAGATGCAACGAGTACTGCCTGCCGTGACTGAGCGTCTTTTCCGCCTTGAGCGACTTGCGGGTGATAACCCCTCTCCCGCCGTACTTCTTGTCGTCTGAGCAGAAGACAATCTTGTATTTTCCCTTGCGCGGCACGCCGATGCGATAATCTGCGTCGGCACCCGAGAACGATGTCACCGAGATAATCTCCTCTCCGCCTGTACTGCGGCGGATGAAGGCGAGCACGTTGCTGTCTGCGTCGTCGGGGGCAATCCATTCGAAGCCGTCCCAGCTGTCCTCGATTTCATAGAGCGGCGCATGCGTCTTGTAGAACTCATTGAGGTCGCGCACAAACACGGAGAGCTTTCCGTGCTGCTCGTAGGTGTCCCGCAGGAAGAATTCCAGCTCTTCCTTGTAGTCCCACTCCTTGAACTGCCCGAACTCATACCCCATAAAGTTGAGCTTTTTTCCGGGGTGCGCCGTCTGATAGCCGAGGAAGGCGCGCACGCCCGCAAATTTCTCCTCATATTCCCCCGGCATCTTGTTGATGAGCGAGCACTTCCCGTGCACGACTTCGTCATGCGAGATGGGCAGGACGAAGTTCTCCGAAAAGGCATACATCATCGAGAAGGTGAGCTTGTTGTGGTTGTAGCGGCGGTAGATGGGGTCGAGGCAGAGGTAGGAGAGCATGTCGTTCATCCAGCCCATGTTCCACTTGAAGTTGAAGCCGAGTCCCCCCATCGACGCGGGCTTGGTGACGAGCCCCCACGCCGTGGACTCCTCCGCAATCATGAGCGCGTACGGGAAGCGCAAAAACACCGCCTCGTTGAGCTTTCGCACGAAGGCGATTGCCTCCAAATTCTTGTTCTCGCCGTAGATGTTGGGCACCCATTCCCCCGGGCGCTTGTCATAGTCGAGATAGAGCATGGAGGCGACGGCGTCCACGCGGATGCCGTCTATATGGAACTTGTCGAAGAAGAGACATGCAGAGGAGACGAGGAAGGAGACGACTTCCGCCCGTCCGTAGTCGAAGCGGCGGGTCCCCCAGCTCTTGTGCTCCATCCGGTCCCACTGTCCGCTCTCGTAGAGCGGCTGACCGTCGAATTCGCACAGCCCGTGCCCGTCCTTGGGGAAGTGCGCGGGCACCCAGTCGAGAATGACCCCAATCCCCGCATTGTGGAAGCGGTCGACGAGGTGCATGAAGTCCTTGGGGGTGCCGAGGCGGCTCGTCACGGCAAAATACCCCGTGACTTGATACCCCCACGACCCGTCGAAGGGATATTCGGTGACGGGCATGAACTCCACGTGCGTGTACCCCATCCGCTTGACGTAAGGGACGAGCTCGTCCGCGAGTTCGCGGTAGGAGAGATAGCTCCCGTCCTCATGCCGTTTCCAGGAGAGCAGGTTGACTTCATAGATGTTGACGGGCGAAGCATAGATGTTCTCCGTCCTGTGCGAGGTATATTCCCCGTCCCCCCAGTTGTAGCCTTCGAGGTCGTAGAGTTTGGAGGCAGTGGCGGGCGGCGTCTCCGCATGGAAGGCAAACGGGTCGGCCTTCAGAAGTTCCCTTCCGTCTGCCGTCTCGATGAGATATTTATAGGTGTCGTACTCATGAAGCCCCGCAATAAAGCATTCATAGCTCTCGCCGTCCACCATGCGGTGCATAACGTTGGAGGCCTTGTCCCATCCGTTGAAGTCTCCGACGACGGAGACCGCGGCGGCATGCGGCGCCCAGACGCGGAAGAGATATCCCTCCTCGCCGTCCACACATGCCCTGTGCGCGCCGAACAGTTCATACGCCCTGTCGCTCTTGCCGTGGTGGTAGAGATAGAGCGGGAAATCGGTCTCCCGTTCCATGGGTTTCTTTTCCTGTTGCTTCATGAGCCCCTCGCGTGCGCCCGTTGCGCGGGCGCGACAAATTGTTATCTTCTATTATTATACTATATTTGTCGGAAGGTTTCAATACTTCGCGGCAAATTTTTCCTTACGATTTGTGATTTTTTTTGAAAAAGCGCCCCCCCGCAGGGCGACGCTCACGGCTCCACGATGCCGCATGCGATGTCATAGATGTCTCCCGCGCCCAGAACAAGCACGAGGTCGTCCCCTTTGAGCCCCTCGAGGAGGCGCCGCTTGAGCTGGCGGGGACTCTGCACGTAGCGCGCGCTTTTGATGTGCGCCGTGAGCATCATCGCGCTCCCCGCGGGGTCAAAGGCCTCCCGCGCCGAGTACGTCTGATAAAGAATGGGACTCTCCGCCCGCCCGAGCACTTCGCAGAATTCTTCCATTAAGTCGCGCGTGCGGGTGTAGGTATGAGGCTGAAAGACCACCCGCACCGTCCCGCGGCACAGCTTTTCCGCCGTCGCAAGCGTTGCCGCAATTTCCCGCGGGTGATGGGCATAGTCGCAGATGACGGGCACGCCGCCGATTGTTCCGACGCGTTCGAACCTTCTTCTGACGCCGCGGAACTGCTCCAATCCGCGCTTAATCTCCTCCCCCGTCCTGCCCGCAAGGCGGGAAGCCGCATACGCCGCGAGGGCGTTGTAGACATGCACCCGCCCCACCGCCTGCAATGAGATTCGCACGACGGGATTTCCCCCCTCGACGACGGTAAAGGCATACCGCTCGCCGTCCTCGGAGAGCTTCTCCGCCCGAACGTCTCCCGCATACAGCCCGAAGGAGAGCGCATGCGGAATGATCCTTGCGCGCACGTCGTCGGCATTGACTACCACCTCTTTCGCCTGCGACGCAAACTGCAGGTAGGCGGAAAACAAGTCTTCCTCATCCCTGTAACAGTCGGTGTGGTCGAGGTCACAGCTCAAAATGACGGCAACCGAGCTGTGGAGGGCGAGAAAGCTGCGCTTGAATTCGCACGCCTCGGTAATAAAGGTCTCCCCGCCCGCCGAAAAGAAGTTGCCGAGCGTCTCGTCCTCTCCCCCGATGTGGCTCGTGAAGGGAAGATTTGCGGCGCGAAAGATGTGCGCGAGCATGCAGGAAGTCGTCGTCTTTCCGTGACAGCCCGCCACGGAGAGAACCTGCGGATATTCCTTCGCAATCTCTCCGAGGAGCTCCGAGCGCGCAATCAGGCGTTTCCCCGCCTTTCTTGCCGCCGCGAGCTGTGGATGGGAATCGGGAATTGCACCCGTGTAGACGACGGCGTCCTCAAAAATTTCTTCCTCATCGCCGACGGTGACGGGAATGCCCGCCTCTTTCAGCATGCGGGTATATCTTCCCTCGGCAAAATCGCTGCCGCGCACCCTCTTTCCGCGGCGAAAAAGCAGCATCGCGAGGGCGCTCATGCTCACGCCGCCGATTCCGACAAAATAAAAGGATATGCACGAATTTATGCAGTCCATACGCCATATTATGCATTTTTAGGAAAATTTGTGAGAAAATATTCGAAAAATTTTATATTTTATTTATTAAATAAATTGCAAAAGGCAAAAAAATATGGTAATATAGTGAATAAGCAAATAAACGGAGGTAAGTTCTATGGAAATCGGAGACGTGCGTATCAGGCTCGTACATCGCACGGAGGGTCTGCTCCGTGCCGTTGCGTCGATCACAATCGACGGTTGCTTTGTCGTACACGATATCAAGATCTTCGAACGGGACGGTGCATGCTTCATCGCAATGCCCAGCCGCAAGACGCCCGACGGCGACTATAAGGATATCGCGCACCCCATCGACTCGGAGACAAGATCGCGCCTGCAGGATATCATCCTCGCGAGATATGCCGAAGTCCTCAAGACTGCGGCGACGGATGGAGAATGAGAACGCCGCCTTTCGGCGGCGCAAAACAATCGGAAAAGGACCGCACACACAGTGCGGTCCTCTTTTTGTCGTTCGATTTCGGTCACGAAACGGGCACGACGTTGACGGCGCGGAGCTTTCCGGCATCTTTGGGATCGGGTTCGGTCTCGAACGTCACTTTCTGTCCCTCTTTGAGGGTACGGAAACCTTCCGTCTGAATTGCCGAGAAGTGGACGAAGATGTCGTCTCCGCCATCGTCATTGGAAATAAAGCCGTAGCCCTTTCCGTCATTGAACCATTTCACAGTTCCAGTCACAGTAACACCTCCTAAATTGTCGCATCGGGATGTCCGATGTGCAGGTCTTCTAAAATTATACCAGTCTCGCGGGCAGTTGTCAATACCCCATGCGAAAGTTTATTTAACTTTTTTTCAGGGAACTTGCGAGATAGCTCCCCGATGCCGCCGTAAACGTCGCGAGCTCCTCGGGCGTGAGCGGGCGGAAGTTCATGAGCGCGAGAAGGTAGAGATACTCCGCGGCGCTCTTCTGCGCATCCCCCTCCGCATCCTTGACGGCGAGGACGGCGTCACTGCCCGTATTGACAACGAGCGTGAGCGGTACGGGGAAGTCCCCCATGCGGTAATAGGCATTCAGCTCGGACATGCGGCGCATCTGCTCGTTGGCGTTGATGACGGCGGGCACGTCACTATTCTTCAGCCGCTCGGATTTTACGGTGACGTCCTTCCCCTCGAGGGCGGCAGAAAATATTTTCTCGAGCTCCTCATCCCCCGTCGCCTCCTCTTTGAGCGCGCCCGCAACGTCTGCGTCGATTCGCAGGAAGCGCACCTTGTGCGGATGCTTATACTCGACATAGTTCAGGAAGTGCGGGTCGATTTCCCCGTCGCAGACGAGCGCGTCGAGCCCCGCGTCCTTGAACATGCGGATGTACTGCGCCTGTTTGTTGACATCGGAGACATAGTAGACGGCATCGGGCTCCTTGCCCGCCTTTGCGTCCTCTTCGGAAACTTCCGCGCCGAATTTGCTCGTCATCGGCACATATTCGCCCGCCAAATTCTTGAAGACGACGGTGTCGAGGACCTTTTCCGCAAAGGAATCGTCCTTGATGCACCCGAATTTGACAAAGGTTGCGAGGTCTTCCCAGCACTTGTCGAAGCGCTCGCGGTCGTTTTTGAAGAGTCCCGTGAGCTTGTCCGCCACCTTCTTGGTGATGTGCTTTGCAATCTTCTGCACCTGCGCATCGTTCTGCAGGAAGGAGCGGGAGACGTTGAGCGGGATGTCGGGGCAGTCGATGACGCCGTTGAGGAGCATCAAAAATTCGGGAATGACTTCCTTGATGTTGTCTGCGACGTACACCTGATTGCAGTACAGCTTTACCTGCCCGCGCTCGAGCTCCACCTTCTTTCTGACCTTGGGGAAGTACAAAATCCCCTTGAGGCGGAAGGGATATTCCATATTCAGATGAATCCAGAAGAGCGGTTCGCTGTAGTCGGCGAAAGTCTCGCGGTAGAAGGTCTTGTACTCCTCTTCCGTGCAGTCCTTGGGCTGGCGCGCATACAGCGGCACGGGCGTGTTGACGGGTTTCTCCCCGCCGTTGAGATAGATTTCATAGGGCATGAAGGAGCAGTACTTGGCGAGCAGCGCGCGCACGCGTTCCTCTTTTGCGAATTCCTTCTCCTCTTTGGCAAGGTGCATGACAATCTTCGTGCCGTGCCCCTCTTTTTGCGTCTCCTCGATGGTGTAGACGCTCTCGCCGTCGGATTCCCACCGCACGGCCTTTGCGTCACCGATATAGGACTTCGTGAAGATTTCGATGTCCTCTGAGACCATGTAGGCGGAATAGAACCCGAGGCCGAAGTGCCCGATGATGCCCTCCCCGCCCGCTTTTTCGTACTTTTCGAGAAAGTCGGCGGCGCCCGAGAAGGCGATTTGCGTGATGTACTTCTCCACTTCCTCTTCCGTCATGCCGATGCCGTTGTCCTCGACGGTGAGCGTCCCCGCCTTGGCGTCCGTCGTCACGTCGATGCGGTACGCGGGCGCTTCCGCCGTCTCCCCGAGCGAGGCGAGCTTCTTGTGCTTGGTGATGGCGTCGGCGGCATTCGCGACAATCTCCCGCAGGAAGATGTCCTTGTCCGAATACAGCCACTTCTTGATGATGGGCATCATGTTTTCGCTTGAAATTTTGATATTTCCCTGTTTAGCCATAATAATCTCCCGAAACCAATCGTTTGTCACCCATTTATATCAACAAAAAAATCCGCCTTTAAGCGGATTTTTTTGCATTTTCATGAAATTCAGTTCTTGTCGTCGCTGCCGCCGGTGAGCTCGAAGATGGACGCGCCGAAGCCCGTGCCTTCCTTCCACTCTCTGTACTCCTCTTCATCCTCGGAAGAAGCAGCATTCCCGCCGCGGCTCGGGCGAGCCTTTCTCACTTTTGCGGGACGGGGCTCGGATTCTTCGCGCGGCTCGAAGTCGCGGGGCTGAAGCGCCTTGATGGAGAGCGTAATCTTGTGCTCTGCGGGGCTGAACTTGATAATCTGCGCGTCGACCTCTTCCCCGATGGTGAGTGCGCTTGTGGGATTCTCCAGCCACTCGTGGGAAATCTGGGAGACGTGGACGAGGCCGTCGATGCCGCGCTCGAGTTCGACGAATGCGCCGAAGGGAACGATGCGGACGACTTTTCCGTGGACGATGTCGCCCTCGGCATATTTTTCGGCGGCGAGATCCCAAGGCTGGGGCTGCAGCTGTTTGTAGCCGATAGAGACCTTCTTATTGTCACGGTCGATTTTGAGGACCTTGAAGTTGTACTTCTTGCCGATTTCGAGGACGTCGGTGACTTCCTTCACGCCCGACCAAGAGAGATCGGAGATGTGCGCAAGGCAGTCAAACCCATTGACGGAGACGAAGGCGCCGAAACTTGTGATGCGCTCCACCTTGCCCTCGACGACGTCGCCGACGTTGACGCTCGAGAAGAACGCTTCCTCTCTCGCGGCCCTTGCGGCGTCGCGCTCTGCCTTCTCCGCCTCGAGAACGAGGCGCTGGGAGGCGATGATTTCCTTTCTGCGTTCGTTGCGAATCTCGATGAGCTTGAGGCGGAGCGTCTTGCCCTTGTATTTTTCGAGGTCCTGCACATAGCCCATGCGGATTTCTCTGCGGGGCACGAAGACGAGATAGGTGCCGAGCTGTGCGGTGAGGCCGCCCTTGTTGGTATCCGTGCAGACGACGGAGAACACGCTGCCGTCCTTGATGCCGTCAAGGAGCGCTTCCTCTTCCTTGAGGCGCTTGACCATCTTCTCGGAGAGAACGGTGGGACGGACTGCCGTCACCATCACTTCAATCTCTTCCCCGGCCTTCGCCTTTTCCTCATATACCTTGCGGTCGTAGACTTCGCAGTCGAGCTCCGTCTTGGGGATACGGATTTCGAGCTTGCCCGAACCGGAGACGAAAATCTCCTCATCGGTGGCGGAGACGATACGGGCGCGAATAATCTGACCCTTCTTGTAGCTCTCCTCCTTGTCGATGTCGTCGAGAACCTGCGCCATTGCAGATGCAGGCTGTTCGGGCGCCGCAACCTCTGCGGGGCTTTCTGCTTCGACCAAAGCTTCGGGCGCCACTGCTACGGGCGTCTCTTCGACGGGGGCTGTTGCCTCGACGGGTGCTTCGGTCTCCTGTACTTCCGCGTTGTTTTCCACCATTTTTGAAAGAACCTCCCGAGTCTGCATCTCCGGGGTGCTCGCCCCGGCAATCACGCCGACTCTACCAAAATTTTTTATTGTTTCATATTCGAAATCGTCCGCATCGGTGACTCGTACGACGTACGCGCCCTCCCGCGACGCAATTTCCGCAAGGCGTTCGGTGTTGCGGCTGTGGCCGCCCCCGATGACGACGACGGCATCGGATTCGCGCGCGAGGCGAGCCGCATCCCGTTGCCTCTCACCAGTAGTATAACAAATTGTTGGAAAAACTTCAAGTGTTTTGGGGTAGACTTTTCGAAGATTTTCCTCGATTTGAGAAAATTTTTCCCGTAAAAAGGTCGTTTGGGCGACCAAAACCACCTCTTCGCCGCAAAATCGGGAGAGATTCTCCCCGTTTTGGGTGACAAAGGCCTCCCCCGCCCATCCGACAAGTCCCTCGACTTCGGGGTGGGAAGCGTCCCCCGCAATGACAACCTTCTTCCCCTCCCGCCTTGCCTTCTCCACAATGTCTTGCGTGCGCCTGACGAATGGGCAGGTGCAGTCGACGACCTCGATGCCCCGCCTCTTGCAATCCTCAAAGACCGCGGGCGGCGCGCCGTGGGAGCGGATGAGAAGGCGGGCGCCGTCGGGAACTCCCTCGGGCGTCGTGACGGTGACAATTCCCCTCTCCGCGAGCTCTTTTTGAACCCGTTCGTTGTGGACGAGTTCGCCGAGGGCATACGTCCCCTTCGGCTCGGAGAGCGCGGTGTCCACCGCCCGCTTCACCCCCGCACAAAATCCTCTGTATTGGGAGAGAAGAATTTTCATTTCTTTTTCTTCTTGCGGGCGAGAAAGTCGTCCCGCAGCTTGTACATCTTGTCGCGGAGCATGTTGTCGAGCACCTCGTAGTCCTCTGCGGTGAGCTTCTTGTCGTAGTATTCGGTGAGCTCGATGGGATCGCCGAAGACGACGTGCGTGAGGCGGAAGGGCTTCTGCCGCTTGATGCTGACGAAGGGAACAATCGGCGACTTTGTCTTGACGGCAAGCATCGCCGCGCCGTTTCTGAACGGAAGAAATTCGCCGTTTTCCAGCCTGTTTCTCGTCCCCTCGGGGAAGAGACAGAGCTTTTCGCCCCCCTTCAGCACGCGGATGCAGTCCATCACCGCCCGCGCGTCCGTTCCGTCCCGTGCGACGCCGATGGCGCCGATGCGCACCCCCCACTTCCAGAGGACGGGCTTCTCGAGAACGGACTGCTTGGTCATATAGTGGACGCCCTCCCACGTCGTCTGGACGGGGTAAAACACGTCGAACATGCTGTAGTGGTTGCCGACGAACACGCACGCACCCTTGGGCGCCTTGGTGTTGCCGTGCAGGCGGTAGGGATAAATCAGGAAATGAATGGGAGTCAAAAAGACTTTGAGAAAGCGCTCGAAGTGCATGACGTGCATGCCCCGCTTGTTCTCGGGGAAGAGGCGCACCTTTTTATTGGCTTCCAGCCGCTTTTTGCGGACTGCTTCCTTGCGGATTTCCCGCTTTTGTCTGCAAGTGAGCCGTTCCATCAGATTTGCTCCTGCATTTTACTCTTGACGGCGGCGACGACTTCGTCAATCGTCAGATTGGATGTGTCGATGAGAATGGCGTCTTCGGCGCACTTGAGGGGAGCGACGGCACGGCCCATGTCCTGCTCGTCCCGCGCAACAATCTCGGCTTTCAGCGCCTCGAAATCAATCTTGTGTCCCTTCGCGACGAGCTCGTCATACCGCCGCTTTGCGCGCACTTCGGGCGACGCGGTGAGGAAGAATTTGAAGTCTGCATCGGGGAGGACGAACGTCCCGATGTCCCGTCCGTCGAGCACGCAGGACATCTTGAGCGCAATCTCCCGCTGTTTTTCCGCCATATGAATGCGCACACTGGGGTGCTTGGAGACGGAGGAGGCAGCCATCGAGACGTGGGGCTCGCGGATGCGTTCGGAGACGTCTTCCCCATCCACAAAGGTGCGCTGGACGCCGTTTTCGTACTTGACGTCGAGGGTCGCGGAGCGGAGAATATCCACGACGGCGCGCTCATCGTTGACGTCCACCCCGCAGTCGAGCACCTTCAGGGCACACGCCCTGTACATCGCACCCGTGTCGAGGTGGAGAATGCCGAGGTCCTCGGCAAGACGGCGGGCAACGGTGGATTTTCCGCTCCCCGCGGGGCCGTCGATGGCGACGTCATAGACGGAGGAGAGGTCTCTCCGCAGCACCTTTGCGCCGCGGAGATAGATATGACGGGGCAAAATGTTCTTCTCGAGGAAGACCATCACGCGGATGCAGAGCTTCAATCCCCCCACGATGTCGGGCTCGGTTGCGGAGAAGAGCGAACAGCTCTGATACCCCGCCTCCCGCGCCGCCTTTGCGGGATAATACGAATGAATGTCCGACGTGCTCGAAAACACGATACTGACAAATTCATCTTTATTTAATCCGTTGCAACTCGAAATTTGATCGAGGAGCTCTTTGACTGCCCGCTTGATTTCCTCTTGTTCGTCGCATGCAATTGTCGTCGCGCCGCGCACTACCACCATAAGCCGTGTCCTCCGAAAGTATTATAGGCGTTTTCGCCGAATTTGTCAAAGAAATTTGCCGATTATCGAAGTACTATGTCACGCATATTACTTCGCAAAAGTTCATTTAATGCGCAATTCCTGCCAAAAATCCCGTGGAAAAGGCGATTTGCAGGTTGAATCCCCCCGTGAGCGCATCGGCGGAGATGACCTCCCCGCAGAAGTACAGTCCCCCCACTTTTTTCGACTGCATCGTCTTGGGGTCGAGCTCGGATAGGGATACGCCGCCGGCAGTCACGACCGCTTCCTCGAATCCGCGCCAATGCTTTCCTCCGATTTCAAACGATTTGAGCGCGCGGAGCAAATTTGCACGCTCCTCTCTCGTCACCGAATTTGCCCGTTTTTCGGGAGAAAGTTTCGCCGCCTCCAAAACGGGCGCCACGAGCCCTGCGGGGAGCAGACCGCGCATGACGCTCTTGATTTGCTCGTTGCACCGTTCCGAAAAGTCGGAAACGAGCCTTGCGTCCAAGGTCTTTTCGTCGAGCGCGGGCTTGAAGTCGATGGTGATTTGCATCTCCTCCACCCGAACAAAACAGCAGACGGACGACATCGACAGGACGAGCGGCCCGGAGACGCCGTAGTGGGTGAAGAGCAGCTCCCCCATCTCCGAAAACAGAACCTTTCCCCCGCGCCGCGCGGTCAAAACGCAGTTTTTGAGGGAAATTCCCTGCGCCGAGGACGTTTTTTTGTCCGTCTCCAGCCCCACGAGGGAGGGCGCCAAGCTGTCTAAGGAGTGGCCCGCTTCCTTTGCGAAGCGATAGCCGTCCCCCGTCGAACCCGTCGAGGGGTAGGCAAGCCCGCCCGTCGCGACGATGACGCAGTCGGCCTCCACCGTCCCGCCGTCCGTTTGCACGCCGCGCACATGCCCGTTCTCCGTCAGAATGCCCGTCGCGGCGGTGTTTAAGCGAATGTCCACGCCGCGCTCCCTGCATGCCCGCTCGAGCGTCTTGGTGACGTCGCTCGCCTTGTCCGATTGCGGAAACACGCGATTTCCGCGCTCCACTTTGAGCGGCAGGCCGTGCTCTTCGAAAAATTTCATCGTGGCGGCAGGCGGGAAGCGATAGATAGCCCCGCGCAAAAACTTTCCGCCGCGCATGACGTGTTCCAAAAATTCGTCGGGCGGGCAGTCGTTGGTGAGGTTGCACCGACCCTTCCCTGTGATGTAAATCTTCTTCCCGAGTTTTTCGTTCTTTTCGAGAAGGACAACTTCATGTCCCGCCGCGGCGGCAGAATACGCCGCCATCAGCCCCGAGGCGCCCCCGCCGATGACCGCTTTACGCATCTTCCCCCCTCCAGCGGGCGAGAATCTCGTCGTTTGTCATGTCGCATCTGAGGGGCGAGACGGTGATATAGCCGTCGAGAAGGAGAGAGACGTCCCCCTCGCCGTCGTATTCCGGCACGCATTCGAGGAAGCGCAGCCCCTCCGCCGTCTCCTCATAGCGCGTGCGGTACTTGGATTTCATCACGCGGCAAAACTTTATTCCCTTCTCGATGCCGTCGGGGAAGTTGATATTGACGGCGCCCGCCTCTCTTGCCAGCGCGAGCCACTCTTCAAGATGGGAGCAGGTGAGCATTGCGGCGCGCGCAAACACATCCGCATCGCACCGCCCGCGCAGTCTTTGGGAGAGCGCAAGGGAGGGAATTCCCGCAAGCGCACCCTCCGTTGCTCCCGCGACCGTCCCGCTGTACAGCGTGTCGATGCCGAGGTTGAGCCCCGCGTTGATGCCCGAAATGATGAGGTCGGGCGAAAAATTCAGATGATTGACGGCGACAAGCACGCAGTCCGTGGGCGTTCCGCTGACGGCATAGGCGGGGATTCCGTCGAAATCCTCGCGGGAAAGTTGCAGCTTTTCGCGCATGGTGAGCTTGTGGGAGACGGCGGAATTGTTCTCGTGCGGGGCGCATACAAACACGTCGTGTCCGGCTTTTTTCAATGCGGAAGCGAGGGTACGAAGTCCCTCGCCGCAAATCCCGTCATCGTTTGTCAACAGAATCTTCATCGTTATACGGGGTAGACGCCCGTCTTTGCAAGGTCGCAGTCGACGCCCTCGCGCTGTGCCTTTCTCCACTTAAAGAAATTCTCCGCAACTTCGGGGAAGGAAGCATAGGAGAGGACGTCCTCCTCCTGCGTATAGAACCCCTTTTCCATGACTTCCGCCTTGAGTTTCTCGTATTCGGGGGCGAGGTCGTCGGCGGGACGGTAATCGATGCGCTTCTCTCCTTTGAGAACTTTTTCGGCAACTTCTTCGTTTATGGGCATGGGAACGCGCCCGTACTTTCCCGCGAAGAGGTCGCGCGTCTCCTTGGTGACCATCTTGTACCGCTCGCCCATGACGACGTTCATCACGGCCTGCGTGCCGACAATCTGCGAGGAAGGCGTGACGAGAGGCGGATAGCCGCAGTCCCGTCTCACATTGGGAACTTCGGCGAGCACTTCGGGAAGTTTGTCCTCCTTGCCCGCCTTTTTGAGCTGATTCATGAGGTTGGAGAGCATACCGCCGGGGACCTGATAGATGAGCGTGTTGACGTCGACCTGCCGCACTTTGGGGTTGAGAGAGCCCTCTTTCTCCAAATCCGCCGCAACTTTTTTGAAATGCGCGGCGATGGGAAGGAGTTTTTCGAGGTCGATGCCCGTGTCGTACTCCGTGCCCTTCAGCGTTGCGACGAGCGCCTCCGTTGCGGGCTGGGAAGTCCCGTTGGCGAGCGGCGAGAGCGCGCAGTCGACGATGTCCACGCCCGCCTGTATCGCCATGAGGTTGACCATGTCCCCCGTTCCCGTCGTGTTGTGGGTGTGAAGGTGAAGTTTGGTCTCGGGACGGAGGGATTTTCTGAGCGCGGTGACGAGCTCATACGCATCGAAGGGAAGGAGCAAATTTGCCATGTCCTTGATGCAGATGTTGTCCGCGCCCATGCCCTCATACGTCTTGGCGAGGTTGACGAAATAATCGAGGTTATAGGCGGGTCCCGTCGTATAGGAGATGGCCGCCTCGCACACGCCGCCCACGGGCGCCGCATACTTCTTGATGGCGCGCATGGAGGCCTCGAGGTTGCGCGGGTCGTTGAGCGCATCGAAGACGCGGATGACGCCGATACCGTTCTCGAAGCACTTCTCGACGAGTTTGTCGACGAGGTCGTCCGCATAGTTGCGGTAGCCGAGCAGGTTCTGTCCGCGCAGAAGCATCTGTATGGGCGTCTTTTTGAGGTATTTTCTGAGCGTTCTCAGGCGCTCCCACGGGTCCTCATTCAAAAAGCGCATACAGGTATCGAAGGTTGCGCCGCCCCATCCCTCGAGGGAATAGTACCCCACTTCATCGAGCTGTTCGAGGACGGGGACCATCTGCTCGGTGCGCATGCGCGTCGCGGCCTGCGACTGGTGCGCGTCCCGCAGGATGGTATCCATAATCATTACTTTCTTTGCCATATATTTACCCTATTATTCTCTGATTGATTGCGCCGAGTACGGCTAATCGCATTTATCCGAAGCAGGCGAGCAGCATGCCCGCGGCAAGCGCGGAGCCGATGACGCCCGCGACATTGGGTCCCATCGCGTGCATGAGGAGATGGTTGTTGGGGTCCGTTTCCCTGCCGACATCCTCGGAGATGCGCGCCGCCATGGGCACGGCGGAGACGCCCGCAGAACCGATGAGCGGGTTTATCTTCCCCTTCGTCACCTTGCACATCAACTTTGCGGTGAGAAGTCCGCCAATCGTCCCGCAGTAGAAGGCAAAGATGCCGATGGCGAGAATCCCGAGCGTCTGCGTCGTGAGGAAGATGTCCCCCTTCGCCTTACAGCCGACGGCGATGCCGAGGAAGATGGTGACGGTGTTGATGAGCCCGTTTTGCGCCTGCGAGGACAGCCGCTCGACGACGCCCGATTCGCGGAAGAGATTTCCGAGCATGAGCATGCCGAGGAGCGGAATGGCATCGGGCAGAAGCAGCCCCACGACGAGAGTTACCGCAATCGGGAAGATGACTTTCTCCGCCTTGGAGACGGTGCGGAGCGGCTTCATGCGAATGGCGCGCTCCTTTTTCGTCGTGAGCAGCCGCATGACGGGCTTTTGAATGGCGGGAATGAGCGCCATGTACGAATAAGCGGCGATGGCAATCGTCGGCACCAAGTTCTCGGCGAGCATCTTGGAGACGTAGATGGCAGTCGGGCCGTCCGCGCCGCCGATGATGGCAATGGCTGCGGCCTCCGCGCCCGAAAACCCGAGAAGGACGGCGCCGAAGAGCGCAACAAAGATGCCGAGCTGCGCACCTGCGCCGATTAGCATGCTCTTGGGGTTTGCGATGAGGGGCCCAAAGTCGGTCATCGCGCCGATTCCGAGGAAGATGAGGGGCGGGTAGATGACTTTATCCACGCCGTAGTAGAGATACCAGAGGAGCCCGCGGGAGGCTGGTTCCACCGCCTCGTAAGTATGCTCCGCTCCCTCCGCATACGTCCCCCAGAGGACGGACTCCGCGCCGGGCAGATTGATGAGGAACATGCCGAAGGCGATGGGCAGCAGGAGCATCGGCTCGTACTTTTTCACGATGGCGAGGAAGAAGAGCACGGCGGAAATGGCCAGCATCACATAGTTATGCCAGTCGAACTGCGAGGCTCCCATGTTGTTCCACAATTTGGTGAAGATGTCACCGAAATTGAGTCCGAGGAAATTCGTCAGCATGTTGCTCCCTTATCCGATGACCGCAAGCACCGCGTCGGACTCCACGTTGGAGCCCTTCGTCACCTGAAATGTCACGACCCCCGCACAGGGCGCCGCGATGTCGTTGTCCATCTTCATGGCTTCGAGCACGAGAATGGGCTGGTCCTTCTTCACCGCCGTCCCGTTTGCGACGAGCAGATTTTTGATGAGCCCGGGGAAGGGCGAGAGCACTTTGACGCCCTTTGCGGGCGCACTCTGAGAGGGAGCGGGCGCCGCCACATTCTGTGCCGTCACGGGGGAAGTTTCGCCAGTGCCCACTTCTTCCACGCTCACTTCATACTGTCTTCCGTCCACTGTGATGATAAAATTACGCATAGTTGACCTCTGCCTTAAATTCGTTTAATCCTGCGAACGACAAATTCGCACTTTGCATTTTCTTCCCTGAGACAAACCGCGACGGCGGCGGAGATGGCCGCAACCACCTCGAGAGGGATTCCCTCCTCCGCATCGGGAAGCGCGGGCGCCGCGGGAATCTTCTTTTCGTGGCGCCTTCTTCGCGCCTCCTCGATTTTGCGCATGACAAGTCCGATGAGCGACAAAATCAGGATGAGAAGCACGATGCCCAAGAAGACGAACACCAGCCCGAAAACGGCATAGAACGCCCCCTCGCCCACATCCATTTTGAACCAACTGTCCAACAAGTTCATTGTTTACCTCACAAGCGTCTCGAGCGCGGCGATGAGATATTGCTTGACAAACTGCGGCTCGACGATGTCGTCAAGGTATCCGCCCTTGGCGGCGTTGACGGGGTCGGAGACCTCCCCGCCGTAACTTTCCCCGATTTGCCCTTCGTCCCGTCCGTGGAAGGCAATCTGCGCGCCCTTTTCATCCTCAAAGAGGGCAACGCTTGCCGTGGCGAGCGCGAAGGTGTAGTCAAATCCCATGGATTTTGCCGCAAAGAGGGAGTAGCCGAGCCCGATTGCGCTGCCCGTCACGACGGAGATCTTGCTTGCCGCCGCATCGAGGGCGGCGATGCAACGGGCGAGCTGTTCATAGAGGGCGCTGTTTTGAACTTCGAGCGACTCCTCACAGCTCTTGCAGTCCACAAAGAGGACGAGCGGCAGGCCGTAATCGGCGGCAAATTCTGCAAATTTTGCAATCTTGGCAAGATTGCCCGCATGCAGGCGAACACGATCCATGAGGACGGCGGCAACCGAAATTCCGCCCAGTCTCGTAAGGTGTGTAGAGACCTCGGGATAGGCGTTTGCACCGAGCTCCACCCCGCCCTCGAAGAGCGTACGGAGCGACTTCGCATCCGCAACCTTGTTGAGCGCGGGCAGGGGCGTGTTGAGGTCGGCATCCACTGTCCCGATTTTCACGAGGTCGCAGACGGCGAGAATTGCCGTTGCGGCGTCCCGCATGTTTTTGACGGAGATTGCGGCAAGATTCGCCCTCCCCATCGACTCATATCCCCCCACTTCGGCAGCGGGAAGATTTTTTCCCGCCTTCGCGGAGAGCACGAAGGGCGACGTGAGCGCGAGCGCCGATTTCTCCGTGAAGAGAACGGCGTCGCAGAGCGCGGCAAGGGCGGCGGAGGAGCCGTATACTTCCCCGTCGAGGATGGCAAATTGCAACACACACCCCTTGAGACGGTTTGCCGCGGCGAGAACTTCCGCGATGCCCTCGAGGACGTTGACGCCCTCGCCGATGCGCACGCCATAGGAATGCAGAAGATAGATAACGGGCGTGCCGCTCTTCTCTGCGGCGGCAAGCGCCTTGCAAATTTTGTCGCAGTTGGCCTTGGAGAGACCGCCGAAGGAGGTGTCGAAGTTCTGCGCGACGATGTAGAAGGGATATCCCCCCACCGTCGCAAACCCCACCGCGACGCCCTCGCCGTGCGCCTCCTCCTGCCAAATTTCGCTCTTGGAATAGGCAAAGGCGGCGAGTTCGACGAAGCTGTCCTCATCCACAAGCGCGGCAATGCGCGCCCGCACGGAATTTTCCGCACGGCGCAGCGCTTCCCGCCTGCTGCTAAGCTGTTCAATCCGATTCATAGTTACCTCGATTCAGAAAAAAACACCAATTTCTACCACATATCATTATACACAAAACCCACAAAAAAGCAAGAAAATTTACAAGATTTTCGGGAGAAAATTTCTCCCCGACACAAGATAGAGAAAACCGCCCTTTAAGGGCGGCTTTCTGTGTCGCTGTTTTCGCTGTTTGGCGGGTCCTCCCCCTCCCGTTTGACCCCTTTGGTGACGAGGGAGCCGTCGGGGCCCACGATGTCCACGGTGAATTCTCCCGTCTTTTTCTCCTCTTTGATGCGGCTCGGGCGGAACTTCTTCTCAAACCAGCCGAGAATTTCGTCTGACTTTTTATAAAGAACGACGAAGAGCAGGATGACGAGCACCCCGAAGATGCCCCAGATGAGCAGTCCCCACCATGTGTCGAAGGGAATGAGGGAGATGGAATAGCTCGTCGCAAAGATGGCAAGGACGCGGGAGACGGTGATGGTGACGAGGAAGTAGACGAGGGACATCGAGCTCATGCCGGCAACAAAGCACAGGACGTCGTCGGGGAAGACGGGCAGAAGAAACATCGCCGTGAGCAGCAGTTTGTCCTTTCCCTTGATTTTCTTCAGCCACTTTTCGAGGGTCTCTTTCCCGACGAGCCAATACCCTATCCGCGTCCCGCCGTATCTCCCGACGAGGAAGGCGACGAGGGAGCCGAGCACGATGCCGAGCAAGCTCAGAAGACTCCCCACGAGCGGCCCGAAGAGAAATGCACCCGCGACGACGGTCACCGTGCTCGGAATGGGAAGGATGACGACTTGCAAGAATTGCAGGACGACGAACACCACGCCCATCCACTTCCCCGAGCGCTGCAGATATTCTTCGAGCTCCTCCTGATTGCGAAGAACTTCGAAGAACCCCGTCTCGATGAGGGCATATAAAATGGCGCCGAAGACGACCGCCATCGCATAGATTGTGATGCAGACCTTGTAGATGACTTGCTTTTGCCGGAGATAGCAGACGATGTCGGTGACGTAGACCCCGAGATTGAGGGCGGAAAAGCCCAAAATCACGGCAAGAAACCACCCCTCTCCCCACGGCGCGCGGAAATGCAGAAGGGAGAGCACGGCAAAGGCCTCCGTCGCAAGACAGGCAAGCGTAATGAGAAGAATATGCAGGATGACGAGGTGTTTTCTCTTCATAACAAGTCCACGGATTTGTTAATCAGTATATGCGCTTCGTTGCCGATTTATAAGTCCTTGGGGATTGCCGCGCGGGCGAGCTTGTCGCAGAGGTTGTTGAGTTCGTCGTCCGCATGCCCCTTTACTTTATGGAAGGTTACTTCATGGACGCGGGTGAGCGCAAGCAGTCTTTGCCAGAGGTCGGCATTGAGAACGGGCTTTTTGTCCGCCTTCTTCCAGTCGGAGCTTTCCCACTCCGCAAGCCAACCCTCTTCGAAGGCGCGCACGACATAGGCGGAATCGCTGTACACATCCACCGCGCAGGGGTATTTGAGCCGTTCGAGCCCGCAGATGACGGCAAGCAGTTCCATGCGGTTGTTCGTCGTCTCCGCCTCGCCGCCCGAGAGCTCGAGCCGATGTTCCCCATAGAGGAGCACCGCGCCCCATCCGCCCCCGCCGGGATTGCCCGAACAGGCGCCGTCTGTATATAATGTCACCCTCTTTTTCATGCCGCTTCCTTTTTTTCTTGCAATTTCCGCGAAAAAGTTCTTGACGAAACGCGGAGAAAGGTTTATAATATCAATCGTACAGGGGAGTAGTTCAATGGTAGAGCAACGGTCTCCAAAACCGTCTGTTGCGTGTTCGAGTCGCGTCTCCCCTGCCAAAGCAGCCCATAGCCCATTGCTATGGGCTGCTTTGGATAATGAAAACATATTTACGAAATATTTACTTCATTTCCACTTTCGAACGATTTCAGCATACCACGTTTTTGCCCGCTTGTCAAGCGGTTTGAAAAGCCCCCGCCGCAATCTGCGGCGGGGGCACCTTTGATGCCTTTAAGGATTTGTCTCTTCGGGCACGGAGGGAAGGGGCAGGATGAAACTTGCGCCCTCGCCGCCGACGAAGGTCTCGGGAAGTTTGCCGTCCCACGCCTCGAGATAGGCGATGTACTTGAGATAGTCGCTAATCATCGCGATTTGCGCGTCACTCTTCCCCT
Source organism: uncultured Clostridia bacterium (assembly GCA_947631925.1). Lineage (GTDB taxonomy): Bacteria > Bacillota > Clostridia > Christensenellales > Borkfalkiaceae > Gallimonas. Next base: position 29,328 of record CANRNE010000005.1, on the reverse strand, counting down.
CGAAGTCGATGGAGTACTCCACGCCCGCCTTGACTTCATTCCCCTCTTCGTCCGTCTCGAAGACATCCTTTTCGAGGATGGAGAAGCCGAGCGCGCGCGCAATCTCTACGGACTTCAGCTTGAGCGCGTTCGCCTCCGCCTGCGCGATGAGAAGGGTGGCCTGTGCGTCGCCCTCCGCCGAGGCAATGCGCGCCTCCGCGTTGAGTTTGGCGACCTCGAGCTCCTGCTCTGCCTTGACGAGCGCCGTCTCCTTCTCGTACTCCGCCTTCAACTTTTCCTGCTCGGCAATCATCTTGTCTTCAACCGTCTGTTCGAATGCGTCTGAGAAGTCGATATTGGTCAGGACGACCTTCTCGATGTTGACGAAGAAGGTCTCGTCGATGACCGACTTTACCTCGTTTTCCACTTCCACGGAAATCTGCGCGCGCTGTTCGATGATTTCCATCGCCGAATATTTCGACAGCGTGGACTTCGTCGTCGCCTCCGCGACCGACGCGATACGGTTGCCGAGCGCGTCGAGCGTTCCGTACTGCTCGGCGATGTTGAGCGCCTTCTCCTGTTGGATGGAGAACTGCACGACCATGGCGATATCCATCGTCTGCGCGTCCTTGGAATAGGTATTTGCATCCATCTCGAGGTTCTGGACCTTGGCGTCATACGTCGCGTACTCGTCCGTCATCCAGAAGTTGAAATAGGTGCCGGGGGTGCGGATAGCCGTTGCCCGCCCGAGATGCTTGACGACAGCCACTTCGCCCGTATCCACGGTGTGCAGACTGAAGGGGATGAACAAAAAGAGCAGCGCCGAAACAATCGAGACGCCAACTCCTATCCACTTCATGTGCGCGGGCCTATGACGCTTGACGGACACGACCGTAAACGCCACCCCGGCTGCAAGCAGGAGGAAGAACACGACTCCCAAAATAATGCCGATAACCATAATATTACTCCTTCCGTACTCCTTTTACGGGGCAAATTTTCCCCGTGATACAACACACATTATATACCCGATGATAAAGCTGTTAAAACAAAAATTCCGCGGATTTCCGCGGAATTCGTTCTAACCGTCAGATTGAAGCAGAGTAAGTATCTCGTCTGCCCGTTTTTCGAGGTCGGAGAGCGTGCCGTCGTTTTCGACGAGAATGCAGTCGCGGCCACGCAAACTTTTTGCGTCGATTTGGCTCGCCATGCGGAGGCGCACAGCCTCTTCAGACAAGCTGTCCCGCACCATGACGCCCGCGATTCTGTCGCTCTCCGTCCGCACCAAGGCGATGACTTTGTCAAAGAGCGGCGCATATCCGCCCTCATAGAGAAGGGGCACTTCGGCAAAGGACAGGGGGAATTTTTCCATCTCCGCGAGCAACGCTTTCATGATTTTCGGGTGCGAATACGCATTCAGCTTTGCGAGCGCGTCGCCGTCCGAAAAGACCAACTCCGCGAGCCGTTTTTTGTCAAGTTCTCCTCTTTCACTGCAAGCGGGAAAGAGGTCGCATAGCCCCGCGCGGTAGTCCTTCTCCCCCATCAGCGCGCGGGAAATTTCGTCGCACGAGAAGGCGGGGAGCCCCTTTTTTCGCAGAATGGCGAGAAATTCGCTCTTCCCGCTGCCGATTCCGCCCGTGATGGCAATTTTTTTACTTCGCATCATACCAGCTCTTCCCCATCGCAACTTCCGCAATCAGCGGAACGTCGAGGGAGATTGCCCCCTCCATCTCCTCTTTGAGCATCGCCGCGGCGCGCTCCGCCTCCTCCTCGGGACTGTCAAGCACGAGCTCGTCGTGCACTTGCAGGACGAGTTTGGACTTGAATCCGTCCCGTTTCAGGCGGTCTGCAACCCGCAGCATGGCGAGTTTGATGATGTCCGCCGCGCTCCCCTGAAGCGGCATGTTCATGGCGGCGCGCTCGCCGAATCCGCGCAGATTGTAGTTGGACGACTTGATTTCGGGGATATACCGCTTCCTGCCGAGGACGGTGGTCACATAGCCGTCCTCCCGCGCCCGACGCACGTTTTCGTCCATGTAGGCCTTGACTTCGGGGTGTTCTTCGAAATATTTTTTGATGTAGCTGTTCGCCTCGGAGGACGTACAGCCGAGGTCTTTGGCAAGTCCGAAGGCGCTAATCCCGTAAATGATGCCGAAGTTGATGGTCTTTGCGCGCCTTCTCAATGGCGTCGTAACTTCTTCAAGCGGTACGCCGAAGACGCGCGCTGCGGTGGCGGCATGAATGTCCGCCCCCGACCGGTATGCTTCTATCAGCGACTTACAGCCCGAGAAATGGGCAAGAAGACGAAGTTCTATCTGCGAATAGTCGGCATCCACGAGGATGTTGCCCTCCCGCGCGATGAAGAGACGGCGCAGTTCCCGTCCCGACTCCGTGCGCACGGGGATATTCTGCAGATTGGGATTGGCGCTCGAGAGCCGCCCCGTCGTCGTCATCGTCTGGTTGTACGTCGTATGCACAATCCCGCCCACGACGAGGGGGCGGATGCCGTCGATATAGGTGGAGCGAAGTTTCTGAATCTCACGGTAGCGCAGAATGAGCCGCGCAATTTCATGGTCCTCCGCGAGCTTTTCGAGCACGTCCGCATTCGTGGAATATCCCCCCCGCGAGTTGTGCTTGATGCCCTTTGTCTCGAAGCCGAGTTTGCCGAAGAGCACCTCGGAGAGCTGGAAGGGAGAATTGAGATTGAAGGATTCCATGCCCGCGAGCGCGTAGATGCGCGCGGAGAGCTCCTCGAGCTCCACGCGGAATTTTTCGGAGAATTCGGGGAATTTGTTGATGTCGACGCGCACGCCCGTCCGCTCCATATCGAACAGTACGCGGGCAAGCGGCAGTTCGAGGTCGCGGTAGAGCGCCTCCTCGTTGGAGCCCGACATCTTGCGCTCGGCATCTTGCGCAGCCTGCCCAAGCGCCAGCGCGCATTGGTCTTCGGGCAGCGCGTAGTCCTTGGTGAGCTCCTTTGCGGAGGACGGCCGAAGGTTGGAATCGCAGAGATAGCGAAGAAGGGTCACATCCTTCGGGGTGGCGTCGAAGGAAATCCCGAGGTCGCATAATAGGTGCAGAAACGCCTTGTAGTCGACGACCGTCACCTCGTTTCCCGTCGCGAAGACTTGCGCAAGCAGTTGTTTTGTCTCCTCGAGGAAGTACCCGGGCTCGAGGAAGTTCTTCCTTAGCCGCACGAAGTACTGTTTCCCCCCGAAGGCGAGATACAGCCCCTCCTCTTCGAGGCAGACGGAGAACGCATGCTCCCCCTTTGCGGCGTCGAAAAGCGCGGAGAGGTCGTATACGTTTATGACGCCCTCTGCGGGGCGGGCTGCGGTGAAGTAGGCGCTGTCGACGAGGGAACGAAATTCGAGCTTTCCGAAAAAGGTGCGCGCCTCGTCGGGGAAGGGAAGGGTGACTTCGCAGTCGGCAAGGGTGAGGGCGAGCGGGACATTCGTGTCGATGGTCGCAAGCCGATAGGAAAAATACGCGCTCTCTCTGCCCTCTTCGAGTTTGGTCTTCAGCGCACCCTTGATTTCCTCGAGATGCGAATAGACACCGTCGAGGCTGCCAAAGCGGTGCAGAAGGTCGATGGCGCCCTTTTCTCCGATGCCATGCACCCCGGGGATGTTGTCGGAGTGGTCCCCCATCAGCGACTTCAAATCGATAATCTGCGGAGGATTGAGCCCGACTTTTTCGTAGAAATTTTCCTGTGTGAGCCTGTCAAGGTCACTCACGCCCCGCTTGGTGAAGCAGACATCCACGTTCTCCTTGACGAGCTGATAGGCATCGCGGTCGCCCGTGTAGACGAGCGCATGCACGCCGTCAAAGCGCCGCGTGAGCGTTCCGAGAATGTCGTCGGCCTCATACCCCTCGAGCTCCACCGTGCAAATTTTCATCGCCGCGAGAAGTTCTTTGAGGACGGGAACCTGACGGACGAGCTCCTCGGGCATCGGTCTGCGCTCCGCCTTATAGGCGCCGTACATTTTGTGGCGGAAGGTGGGCGCATGCACGTCGAACGCGACCGCCATATAGCGCGGTTTTTCGTCGTCGAGAATCTTGAAGAGCAACTTTACGAAGCCGAAAATGCCGTTCGTGGGCAGGCCGTCCTTCGTGGAAAAGACGCTCATGGCGTAAAATGCGCGGTTGAGAAGGCTGTTGCCGTCGATGAGAATGAGTTTGTCCATAAGTACATTTTAACACGCCTTGCAAATTTTTGCAAGAATATCGGGAAAATCACTTGATTTTTCTTGAAATTTCGGATATAATTTTTTTTGCAACTGCGCCGGTGTGGTGGAATTGGCAGACGCGCTGGACTCAAAATCCAGTGGTAGCAATACCGTGTGGGTTCGACCCCCACCACCGGCACCAACCTCAACCTAATTCGAACCATGATGAAGTGGTTTGGGTTAGGTTGATTTTTATGTCGGAAAGGCGCGACGGTTTATGCCGCGAAAGTCCTTTTCCGAAATAAACCACCCCGCCCGATTGCCGGGCATGATTTTCTCTCCGCGCGGACTTGATTTTTTGCTGAGAGTGTGATACAATCAAACTGCCATGCGCGAGCGAAAGACAAAATACCCCATCCTGCTCATCCACGGCGTCGCCGTCAAGGAGAGCGCCGTCGTGCGGTCCTTCGGGCGAATCGGAAAGATTTTGCGCGAAGCGGGTCACCGTGTCTATTTTGCCGATACCGACGGGTTCGGGACCATCGAGGGGAATGCCGCACAGCTGAAGGAGCAGATAGCGCGCATCCTCGCCGAGGAAGGCGCCGAGAAAATCAACCTCATCGCCCATTCCAAGGGCGGTTTGGATGCGAAATACATGATTTCACGGCTGGAAATGGCGGACCGCGTCGCCTCTCTCACCACCCTTTCGACCCCGCACAAGGGGTCCGACGTCGCAACTTGGCTGTTCGGACTTCCTCCCTTTCTCAAAAAATTCATCGCGTTTTGGCTGAATTTCTGGTACCGTCTCTTCGGCGACCGCCATCCCGATGCGCTCACCGTCTGCCGTCAGCTCTGCACCTCGCCCAACGAGGAGATTGACTCTCTCACCGTGCCCGCGCCCATCTACTGCCAGAGCTTTTCCGCCACGCTCGAGCGCTGCCGCGACGATTTCTTGATGTCAATCCCCCTTCTCATTTCCCGCCGTGCGGGCGACGGGCCGACGGACGGGCTCGTCTCCGTGGAATCCGCAAAATTCGCGCACTACCGCGGGGACTGTTTGGACGGCTCCCTCTCCCACAGCGAAATAATTGGCTACAGCCTGAAAAAGAAGCAGCGTCGGCGGGTCTACGAATTCTATCTCGCCCTCTGCGACGAGCTCATTGGCCTCGGATTTTAACCGCCTTCGCCAAATTTTATATCATAAAAAAATCCGTCATAAACGTGAAAAAGCGCCCGATCGGGCGCTTTTTTCTTGGAAAATTTGCGATTATTCGAAATATTTCATCAGCTCTGCGGTGCATTCTGCAGAGACAAAACAGCCGTAGAAGTCGAGGACCTCGCCACTCGCGGAGTACTTGCCGATGTAGCCGATATAAGAATTTTCATCGCTGTTGATGAGATAAAAATTCCCGTCCGAGCAGTTGAGCCGAATAGCTTCCCCCTTCGGCGAATCATAGGCAAAATACCGATACAGTATGGGAAGTTCGCACAGCTTGTCGCAAAAGTCGTCCAGTTTGCCCCCGTCGAGGGTCTTATTTACCGTGAATTTCGAGATATCGACGGGTTTGAGGTCATCCATGTGGTCGGGCACCCACGACGAAAACTCCTTCTGCGCGGGATTTTCATAGTCGACGAGCTGCACCTGCACGACGCGCGAGAGTTCCTCCCGTTCGAAATAAAATTCGGAGGGATCGAAGACGCACCCGCTCAAAAGAAGAGTGAGCAGTATGGGAATCGGAACAAAAAATTTTGTGCGTTTCATCAATTACCCCCAATATGGTATCGATTATTCGTCGAAATCGAGGTCGTATTCATCCTCAAACGCGTGCCGCACACCATCCTTGTCCTTGTAGGCGAGAACGGTGTTCAAACTGATATTTTCCACACTTTTGAAGATGTTCTGCTCAACTTGCGGGTTCTCCTTTTTGAGCGCGGCAATCAGCTCCTTCACGCGCTGACGCTTGGAATCCGCACTCCCGCAGGAGGCGGCCTCGGTAAACTTGCATGCACAGCGCAAGAATTCGAGCCCGTACGCGTCCCGCCATGCGAGAATGTCCTTCTCCCGCACGAAATACATCGGACGGATGAGCTGCATCCCCGCAAAATTCGTGCTCCTCAGCTTCGGCATCATCGTCTGCATCTGCCCCGCGTAGAGCATGCCCATGAGAATGGTCTCGATGACGTCGTCGAAGTGGTGCCCGAGCGCAATTTTGTTGCACCCCAGCTCCTGCGCCCTGTGGTACAGGCTCCCCCGCCGCATGCGCGCGCAGAGGTAGCAGGGAGATTTGTCCACATGGACGACACTCTCGAAGATATTCGTTTCAAAAATCTCAATCGGAATGTTGAGAAGTTCGGCATTTTTTCGAATGCGCGCACGGTTTTCTTCGCTGTAGCCGGGGTCCATGACGAGATAGACGAGCTCGAACGGAAATTTGTCGTGCCGCTTGAGCTCCTGAAAGAGCTTCGCCATGAGAAAGCTGTCCTTCCCGCCCGAGATGCAGACCGCGATTTTGTCGTTCGGCTCCACCAGTTTGTACTGCACGATTGCCCGCGCAAACGGCGTGAAGAGCCGCCGCGCGAACCGCTTTCTCAGCCCCTCTTCGATTTGCAGAGCGAGCCCGTCCTCTGCTGCTTTTTCCACATCTTCCGCCAAATCAGCCCCTCCACTCCAACGTTACCGCTTCTGGGCAATGCCGACAAAGTCCACTTCGCAATACCAGAACGTCTCGTCGTCGAACTTGTTCTCGAGCTCGTTCAAGTAAAAGGTGATGTTTTTGAGGTCGGCGCGCTTCTTCGCGTCGTACGGGTCCTTGTCCGCCAACTTTTTGATGTAATTCTTGCGATAGGCAAAACGCTCGAAGAAGACGTCGTTCCGCTCGTCGAGGGAGAGCCCAGAGAGGTCCTTAATCCAACTCTTCATGACGACGTTTTTATAGCCCGAACTGATGAGTTGGGAATAAATTTTGCGCCCGTTCATGCGGTCGGAGATGCCGTCCGCGCTCAGATGAATGTCGAGAATCTTCTGTATGAGCCCGTCGTCGTTGTGGGTGAGGATGGAGCCGTCGTCCGAGCCGCGGATGATGATAAAGCCCTCCCGCGAGAGGTATCTGCGCACGCGGCGGAGAAGTTTTTGCGGATTTTTGAGATGATGGAGCACCAAAGAGGCGAAGATGATGTCGAATTCTTCGATGTTGTATGCCTCCATCAGCGCCTCGATCTTTTCCTCGAAGTCCTCGCACTCGAGGTCGAGAACGTCGTAATGCGCCCCGTCGAAGGTATTGTTCTCGCGCGCAAAATTGATGAGTTCCTCCCCCCTGTCGACGCCGAGAACGGTGGCGCCCGCATAGCGGCTGAAGCGGTCCTTGGTGACAAATCCGTAGGCACAGCCCATGTCGAGAATGCGCAGGCCCTTGTCCGTCCCCAAGCGCTCCGTGACATAGCGGAGGGCGTTGAAGTCGGCCTCCCGCGTGTTTACGGACTGAATTTTGAGGCGTTTGAACTCCTCCCGCGTCTGTGCGGAATAGGTGGAGAGGTGCTTCCCCGTCACGAGGCTGAGTTCGCTCTCCTCGGCGACGGCTTGTCCGTTCCCCTCCCCCGCATGCAGAAAGCGCTTGATGAAGTCCACTACGTCGCTTGCGGGGCTTGCGTCAATCTGGAATGTCTGATAGTTCCGGAGAGACCGCGGAACGTCGAGGTCGTGAATATTTTGGAGGTAGGGAACGATGCACGCGTTTTTCTTCCTGCCCGAGAGGATGTCGTTATGGAAACTTTCCCGCTCGTAAGCCACCCATTCGGAATTGATATATTCCACTTCCGTGCTCACGGCGACGAGCACTCTCGCTTCGTCGAGCGCCGTCTCGATGGCGGCCTTATATGCCGCGGCGCCCTGTTCGACGAGAATGGTCTTGGAGAAGAACACGCTGAGCCCCTGCTCCGTCAGGCGACGGAACAGGTCTTCGGCGATTGCGGCATCCCGCGTCTCTCTGCCATAGGCATCGGTATTTTTGAAGGATATGAAGATATCGTACGGCATCCTTCCCCTCCCCGGCGTTCGGATTTATCCGAGCCGCCTCCAACAATTGCAATAGAACCGAAGTTGGCTTGCAAACTGATTTCTTACCATCGATTGCGGCGAGAGCTGACGGCCGATGATGCCCTGTCCAAACCAGCTTCCGCCCGAATAAGCGGAATTTCCGCCCGCAAATTCGGCGTATTGGAGCGTACCGCTGCTCGTGTTCCCGAACGCCTCTTTTTCGATGTAGACGAGGGAGACGGGCAGTGTGACGCTGACAATTCCCGTTCCTTGGAAGGCATACGCACCGATGGTGAGCGTGCCCTCTTTCACGGTGTAGGCATTATTTTCAAATGTCGTGCCTTGCTTGAATTCGATGAGATGCTTTCCGATGTAGAGCGCACCGTCCTTGTCCCAGCTGCTTTCCCTCGTATAGAAGAGACTACCCGTGAAGGCATCCTCTCCGATGGTGCGGACGCTGTCGGCAAGTTTGATGGTGGCAAGCTGCAGGCAATCTTCAAACGCATGCGCGCCGATGCTCGTCACGCCCTCGGGGATTTCCACGCTCGTGATGGCGGTTCCCTTGAAGGTGCCCGCAGGGATGGAGGTGACGCCGTCCGGGATGACGATGTCGCCCACCGCATCCGCAAGGTGCAGTCCGCTCGCATAGTGCATGGGGCTGGAGAGGTCGCTTACGAAGACGATGGAGAACCAATCGGCCATCTTGCCCTCGAATTCCACATTTTCAAGTCCAATGCAGCCCTTGAATGCGTCTTTGCCGAAGATGCGGACACTGCTCGGGATATCGATTCCCGTGATGAGATTGCAGTCCGCAAACGCGCCTGCCGCAACGCCGTGCGTACCGACTTGGATAGTAAAGTTGCCGCTCACCGTGCTCTTGACTCCGAGGAGATGGTTGCAAAGATAGAGCGTGTCGCCCGTCCACTTCGTGCTGTCGAGGAGCGCCGTGCCGCGGAAGCAGTTCTCGCCCATCGAGACCGCATGGTCCGCGGGGAAGGTGACCGTCGCAAGCAGCGTACAGCCGTCGAAGGCGCTGTCGCCGATGCTCTCCACCTTTGCGGGAAGATGAATTTCCGTGAGCTTTGTGCAATTCTCAAATGCCATCGAAGTCACGCTGACGAGCCCGGAGAGGTCCTCGGCATCCTCCTCTCCCTCATCAAAGGTGACCGTCTCGAGATTGGAACATCTGCGGAAGGCGCCGTGGTCGATGGTGAGCACCGACGCGGGGATGACGACTTCCTTGAGGTCGTGGTCGAAGAAGGCATGCACGCCGATGGCGGTGACGGGAAGTCCCTCGTCGCCGTAGAATTCGGCGATGACGATGCGGTCCGCATGGGGAACCTTGCTTGCGCTCACGACTTCGTACGACCTTCCGCCGCTCGTGAGTTTATAGGTGAGGCCGTCGTAGTTGCAATATTTACAGATATTGCTGTCCTCGTAGTCGTGCTCCGCGGTCTCCACCGTTTGGCAGAGAATGCAATGATGGGTATGTCCCGCGGCGTTGCTGCTGTCCTCTTCCCAGACGTGGCCGAGCTTTTCGCCGTGGACCACGGTGTCGGAGAATTTGCAGACGGGGCAGCTCGTCGTGACCTCTTCGGGCGTGAAGCAATCGGGAACGTTCGTCTTCACCTCGAGTTCGCAGGGCTCGCTCTCCGTCTCCGAGCAGACCGAGCAGGTATGCTCATGATAATGCACCCCGCCCACTACCTTGTGCGTGTAGGTGCCCCAAGTATGCACGGGGTCGAGGTCGGGCACGTCGTTGGTGTGATAGCACTGCTCGCAGACGGTATCCACTCCCTCGGACGGGGTGCAGGCGTGCGTTCCCGCGACGGGCACGAAGTTGCAGACCTCCGTCTCCGTCTTTCCGCAGTGGACGCACTCATGCGTATGGGTGTCCTTCCCCTCTTGGTTTTTGGCGTCGTCATGATGCCAAGCGTTATATTCATGCCCCGTTGCGGGCGTCGTGCTGATGGTTACTGTGTTTCCGCAGATGGAGCAGACCATCTTCTCAAAGCCGTCCTCCTCGCAGGAGACATCCTGTGAGAGGTAGGAGAAGACGCACGTCCTGCCCTCATTGTAGCTGCAGTTGTTGCATTTTCTGTAATGGTGCCAGAGGTCTCCGCCCAAATTCCGAATGAGCCAATCACCCATTTCGTGCGGCTTTCTGTCCATCTTGACTTCATACGTCCCCTCGCATACGTCGCAGGTGTAGCGCACCCAACCGGGGACGGAGCAGGTGGACTCTTTTCTTTCGCTCTCGTGGAAGTCGCACGCCGTGCTCTGCGTCTGTCCGCAGCCGTTCTCGCAGTGGCTGACATGCGACTGCGTGGCGCCGTCAAAGACGGGCTTGCCCCAGACGTGCCCCTTCGCGGTGCCGCCCTTGTGCGTGTGCACTTCGTGGCAGATATCGCAGCTGTGCGTGATGACGCCGTCCTCGGTGCAGGTCGCGGGCTTTGTTTCCACCTCGTATTCGCAGTCGTCGATTTTGACATGGGACGGGTCGTTGCCGCAGACACTGCTGTGCTTGCCCTCGCCGTTGGGCTTCCAGACGGTGTAGGAATGCCCCTTGGCCTCTTCGCCCTCTTCCTCATAGGAATGATTGCAGGTCTTACAGAGGTGGAGAATCTTCCCCGCATCTTCGCAGGTGGGCTCCACCACCGTCTCCGTGAAATCGCAGGTGTCCGTCTCCTCCGTGCCGCAGTCCAAAAGGCAGGTGCGCGTGTGCTTGTGAACGCCGTTCTCCTCGGAATGCGTATAACCGCTCCAGACATGCGTAAGTTCGTCCGTCTCGCTGTCCTGATAGACAAAACCGCAAGTGGAGCAGGTGTGCTTCGTGAAGCCCTTCGCAAGGCAGGTGGGGTCGGTCGTCACATGCTCGAAGTTACAAGGTGCGACGTCCTCTTCCGGGCACTTCGTGCACTTGCGCGTGTGTTGATGCACGTCGTTCTCCTCGGAGTGGGTATAGGTCTCTTCCCAAACGTGCTGAAGGGGCAAGTCCTCGCCCTCTTCTGTGTGCATGCAGTCCTTGCAGACATGGTCGATGCCTTGGGGCTGCGTGCAGGGATGGACATCCTCTATCGGCACAAGTTGGCAGGGTGCGCTCTCGGTGACGTCGCAGCCCGTGCGCAGGCAGCTGTGCTCATGGGTATCCACTCCTTCGACTTTCCCCTTGTAGGTGTAGCCGCCGAAATCATGCCCGAGCTTGCTGTCCTTCTCCGTCTCGACGTGGAAGTCCTTGCAGACGGCGCAGGTATATGTCGTGTAGGCGTCAGCGGTGCAAGTCGCATCCGTCGTCACGGGCGAGAAGGAGCAGGGCTCCGTCTTCGTATGCGTCCCGTCGTGCCCACAGACGAGGGTGTGGTTTTCGGGGTCTTTGTCATCGGGCTTTACGATTGTATACGCATGCCCGAGCGCAGAGCCCTCCTGCACGTGCGTATGTCGGTCGCCGCAGACCGTGCAGACGTGCTCGGTATAGGCGTCGTCTTCGCAGGTGGCGTCATGCGGCGTGGATTGGAAGGAGCAATCCTTCACGTCGGGCGTGCCGCAGGTGTTGCAGAGACGGACGTGGGTGTGCGTCTCGGCGCTGTTTTCCGTAGGCTCCCAAGTCGCACCCTCATAGTTGTGCTCCAGCGGAGAAGTTTCCGCGCCGCGGTAGCTCCCCGCGCAGTTTTTGCAGGTGAAAATCGTATAACCGCCTGCGGTGCAGGTAGCCGCATGGACGTCCTCATCGAAATCGCACAGTTCGGTGAGAACATGGTTCGAGTCCCGCTCGCAGATGGCGGTGTGGGAGTGCGTCTCCGCATTGTAAGTCGGCTTGCCGTACTTGTGCCCGAGTGCGGGAATCTCCACAGACGCCTCGAGGACCTCATGGCAGACCGAGCAGGCCGTCCCCTTCGTCCAGCCGGGGGTCTCGCAGTCGGCTTCACGCGGCTCCGCCGTCGTGTATTCCTTGTGCCCGAGCGCAGAAATTCCGCGGTCTTCGGAGTGTTCAAACCCCTCGGCCAAGCAGTCGCGCCGTTCCGTCCCGACTTTTTCGCAGCCAGCTTCCTCGACGACGTACCAATCGCTCCATTCGTGCGTGTGCGTAGCGCCGCCCCGGGGAGCGCAGGCACAGATGCCGAGCGCGAGGAGCAGAGATGTGAGTGCAGCAAACAACAAAATAAGTCTCTTTTTCATAAATACCCACAATACCCACAAAAGTTTATTTTTCTTCATTATAATATACGCACGCGCCCGTTGTCAATCCGTTTGCGCAAAATTGGTTTCGCCGTGCAAAATTCGCCGAAAAACACAAAAAAAGAGCTCAAATTGCTCTTTTTTATCATTTCTTGCCCTCGGGGTGGATGATATGCGCGCCCTTGATGTCCAACTCTTTCAGCCGCTCGTCGGTGAGAACGGTCGCCCTTCGGATGGCATTGTTACCGTATTTTTCGCGAATTTTGGACACTGCGGCGTCCGCTTTTTCGAGTTTTTCCTCATTTTTTGCGTCCCCGAACAGGTCGAGTTGCTCCTGCCCGGTGAAATCCGAGACGGCTACTCCGAGCGCACGGACGGGATTTCCCCGCTTGGGGAGCGCGCGGAAGAGTTTCATCGCGACATCGGCAATCTCCTTCGCGTTGCGCGTGGGCTCGCACTGCCCCTGCTTTCCGAAGCGGTTTAGCTCGCTGTCCGTGACGGATATTTTCACGGTGTGCGCCCGCCCGAGCCCGCTCTCCGAAAGGCGGGAGGCGACGCTGTCTGCAAGGAGCAGGAAGAGCATGTAAATTTCATCCTCCTCCGAGAGGTCGCGGTAGCAGGTGAGGCTGTTGCCGATAGACTTGACATCCCGCGTCTCGCCCTTTTCCCGCACCGCGGAGGTGTCCCTGCCGTTCGCATATTCGAAGAGCACGTGCCCCCACTTGCCGAGTTCCATGACAAGGCGGCTCTCGTCCGCCCTCGCAAGGTCCCCGATGGTCTCCACGCCGAGATAGCGCAGCTTCTTCGCCGTCGCATGGCCCACATAGAGAAGGTCCGCGGCGGGCAAATTCCAAGCGACTTCCCGATAGTTTTCGGGGGAAATGACGCTGACCGCGTCGGGTTTTTTGAGGTCTGAGGCAAGTTTTGCGAAGATTTTGTTCCAGCTCACCCCCACGCTCACCGTGACGCCGCACTCCTTTTTGACGGTTTCGCGGATGTTGTGCGCGATTTTTACGCCGTCGCCGAAGAGCGCCTCACTCTCCGTGACGTCCAGCCAGCACTCATCGATGCCGAAGGGCTCGATGCGGTCGGTGTACCGCTCGTAAATTTTGCGCACCGTCTGCGACATAGCGACATAGGATGGGAAATCCGCCTCGACTTCCACGAGGTCGGGGCATTTTTTCCGCGCGGAAAAGAGCGGCTCCCCCGTAGAGACCCCCACCCGCTTTGCGAGCATGTTCTTGGCGAGCACGACGCCGTGGCGGTCCTTGATGCTTCCGCACACCGCAAGCGGCCTTTCGCCGAATTCGGGATGTTTGAGCATCTCGACGGACGCATAGAAATTGTTGAGATCGCTGTGCAGAATGCACCTCGTCCGATTCAAAGAAGTCCTCCTATGCCGCAGGATGTGCAAATCCCCCGTATTTTTGCCTTAATTGAAGTATTATGTCACGCATAATACTTCGCAAAACCGCTCAAAACCGCACATCTCCGTGCAATCCGAGCAATTTTTCATACTTTTTGAGAAGCGGGTCGACTTCGCATTTGATAAATTTCTCCGTCTGCTCGGGCGCCAATCCGACAAATTTTTGCGTATCGAGAAGTTCGTCGATACGTCCGTGCACGGCGGAAAACGTCTCGTCCGCCTCAATTCTTGCAATCAAATCGTTGGGCTTCCCCTCCTCCTTCACGGCATACGCCGCCTCCTGCGAGAGGACGCGGATGCGCTCGTGCAGCGCCTGCCTGTCCCCTCCCGCCTTCACGCACTCCATGAGGATGTTCTCGGTAGCCATGAAGGGAAGTTCCTCCGCGATGTGTCTTTCAATGACCTTTTCGTGGACGACGAGGTTTTCCGCGACGCTCAAATAGAGTTCGAGGATGGCGTCTGCGGCGAGGAAGGCCTGTGCGTTAACGATGCGGCGGTTGGAGCTGTCGTCGAGTGTGCGCTCGAACCACTGCACGCCCGCCGTCATGGCGCTGTTCTGCGGCAGGGTAATGAGATAGCGCGCGAGCCCGCCCATGCGTTCACAGCGCATCGGGTTGCGCTTATACGCCATCGCCGAAGAGCCAATCTGGTTGCGCCCGAAGGGCTCCTCCACCTCCTTCATGCTCTGAAGAAGGCGAATATCGTTGGAGAATTTATACGCGCTCTGCGCAACGGCGCTGAGCACGGAGAGCACGGCAAAGTCGAATTTCCTCGGATAGGTCTGCCCCGTGACGGCGTAAACCTTCTCAAAGCCGAGCTTCTTCGTCACGAGCGCCTCGAGCCGCTCCACCTTGTCCTTGTCCCCGTCAAAGAGGTCCAAAAAGCTTGCCTGCGTCCCCGTCGTGCCCTTCACGCCGCGCAGACGGAAGTTTTCGAGGAGATTTTCTATCGCGAGGCAGTCGCTCGTGAGGTCCTGCAGCCACAGGGCGGCGCGCTTTCCCACCGTCGTGAGCTGGGCGGGCTGCAGATGGGTAAAGCCGAGCGTGGGCAGTTCCCGATACCGCAGAGCGAACGCGCGGAGCCTGTCCATCACATTGACGAGTTTTTTGAGTAAAATTTCCAGCCCGTCACGGAGGATGATGAGGTCTGCGTTGCAGTCGACGAAACAGCTCGTCGCGCCGAGGTGGATGATGCCCCGCGCCGAGGGTGCGACGTCCCCGAACGCCTTGACGTGCGCCATGACGTCGTGCCGCACTTCGCGCTCGTACGCCTCAGCCCTCGCAAAGTCGATGTCGTCGATATGCGCGCGCATCTCCTCCACCTGTTGCTGCGTAATGGGAAGTCCCAGCTCCATTTCGCTCTCGGCGAGCGCCGTCCAGAGCGTCCGCCAGAGCTTTACTTTCTTGATTTCGCCGAAATTCTCCTGCATTTCGCGGCTTGCGTAGCGGGAAGTCAGCGGATTTTCGTAAATTGTCCTGTCCGTCATGGCAAGTTCCTTAATACTTTTCGGGCTCGGGATACGTTTCCCCGAACGTCTCGCAGGTGACAGACTTCATCCGCTGCGGGCTGAGCGGTCTGTCGCGGAAGTCCGTCTTGGTCCCCGCAATCGCATCGACGACGTCCATCCCCTCTGTCACTTTCCCGAAGGCGGCGTACTGCCCGTCGAGATAGAACGCGTCGCCGTGCATGACGAAGAACTGCGAACCGGCGGAATTGGGGTCGCTCGTGCGCGCCATCGAGAGGACGCCGCGCGCATGCTTTAAGGGGTTGGAAAATCCGTTGGAGGCAAATTCCCCCTTGATACGGTACCCCGGACCGCCCGAGCCAATCCCCTGCGGGTCGCCGCCCTGTATCATGAAGCCGCGGATGACGCGGTGGAAGACGATGCCGTCATAGAAATGTTTGTTGACAAGGGAGAGGAAGTTTGCAACCGTATTGGGCGCAATCTCGGGATAGAGTTCCGCCTTGAAGGTCTTTCCGTCCTGCATTTCGAATGTTACGATGGGATTCATGTTCTCACTCCTCGAATTTTTCTACTTTGGTGCCCGCTTCACGGAAGAGTTCCATGGAGAATTCGTCGGGATAGCCTTCCTTGTAGACGACCCGTTCGATTCCCGCATTGATAATCATCTTTGCGCAGATGACGCAGGGCTGATGGGTGCAGTACAGCGTCGCACCGCCGATATTCACCCCGTATTTTGCCGCCTGAATAATGGCGTTCTGTTCGGCATGTGCGGCGTAGCAGAGCTCCGCATGCGTGCCGCTCTCGATGTTCTTCTCGATGCGAAGACACTTGCCCCGCTCGATGCACGACTGGATGCCCGCAGGCGCGCCGTTATAGCCCGTCGTCATGACACGGTTGTCCTTGACGACAATCGCCCCCACCTTGCGGCGGAGACAGCTCGCCCATGTGCCGACCTGTTCGGTAAGTTCCATAAACCGAATGTCCCATTTATCCATACTGTTCCCTCCGAGGCTGATTATAGCACATTTCCGCATAAATTGCAAGGATTTCCGAAAAGTGCGGGCGCGCCTTACAAAATTTCCCAAAAAATTTTACTTTTTTCGTTTGACACCTCCCCGCGGGCGGTTATAATATAAAGGTAGCAAGCGGGTGGGAATTGAGATGTCTCGATGGCGAAGCCCACGAGCCGCAGGCGAAGTACTACGCTCGATATGACGATTTTAGAATCACCCCCTTCCTGTCACTTCGTGACATCCTCCCCCCTTTTCTTCGAAAAAGGTGGCGGTCTTTCACCTCCCCCCTTATACCTGAGGGTGGAGCGCCGCAGTTCTCGCTCAACAGCACGGGGTGCTGTGAGCGGCGGCGCGACAGGAGCGCTGGCAGGCGCGACGGACTTTGCGGCGGTCCCTGCCGCCCAAAGAGGAGGCCCGCACCGCGGGCAGGTAGGGGGTGCCATTTCCAAATAACGGAAAAAGCAAAAATCACACTTTTTGCTTTTTCACACAATTTGCCACGCCACCGCAGGCTTATTGTCCGATGAAACAGTACCGCTTGCGCGGCTACGAGCAGGAGAAGGCGCAACCGCCTATCCGCTCGAAGAAAATATTTGCGCACGCAAAGATTTTCTTCGAAACAAAGTGAATTTTTTTAGGAGGCATTCCGTTATGAATATCAAACCCCTGTTCGACAAGGTGGTCGTCGAGAGCGTCACCGTCGAAGAAAAGACCAAGAGCGGCTTCTATCTCCCCTCTTCCGCACAGGAAAAACCGCAGACCTGCGTCGTGGTGGCCGTCGGCCCCGGCGGCGTCATTGACGGGAAGGACGTCGTCATGCAGGTAAAACCGGGCGACAAGGTGCTCTGCTCCAAATATGCAGGTACCGATTTCAAAGTGGACGGCAAGGAGTTCACCATCATCAAACAGAGCGACATTCTCGCGATTGTCGAATAAAGGAGAATTGTTATGGCAAAACAAATCAAATACGGCGATGAAGCCAGAAAAGCATTGGAAACAGGTGTCAACACCCTCGCCGACACCGTCAAAATCACGCTCGGGCCCAAGGGCCGCAACGTCGTGCTCGACAAGAAGTTCGGCGCGCCCCTCATCACCAACGACGGCGTGACGATTGCAAAGGAAATCGAACTTGCAGACCCCTTTGAGAACATGGGCGCCCAGCTCGTCAAGGAAGTCTCCACAAAGACCAACGACGTCGCGGGCGACGGCACGACGACTGCCGTGCTCCTCGCGCAGGCCATCATCCGCGAAGGCCTCAAGAACCTCGCCGCGGGCGCCAACCCCATCATCCTCAAGAAGGGCATTGATAAGGCCGTCACGGCGGCAGTCGACCATCTCAAGTCCATCTCCAAGACGGTGGGCGGCAAGAAGGCCATCTCGCAGGTAGCCTCCATCTCCGCAGGCGACGAACAAGTCGGCGAACTCATCGCAAATGCGATGGAGATTGTCGGCAAAGACGGCGTCATCACGGTGGAAGAGGGCAAATCCATGTCGACGGAGCTCACTACCGTGGAGGGCATGCAGTTCGACCGCGGCTACGCCTCCGCCTACATGGTCACCAACACCGACAAGATGGAGGCCGTGCTCGACTCCCCCTACATCCTCATCACCGACAAGAAGGTCTCCAACTTGCAGGAGATTCTCCCCATTGTGGAGCCCCTCGCCCAGCAGGGACAGCGCCTTCTCATCATTGCGGAGGACATCGAGGGAGACGCGCTCGCCGCTCTCATCGTCAACAAACTCAAGGGCGTGTTCAACTGCGTCGCAGTCAAGGCGCCCGGGTTCGGCGACAGGAGAAAGGCGATGCTCGAGGACATCGCAACCCTCACGGGCGGCACCGTCATCACCTCCGACCTCGGGTATGAGCTCAAAGACGCCACCCTCGACATGCTCGGAAGAGCCAATCAGGTCAAAGTCGACAAGGACAACACGACGATTATCGACGGCGCAGGCGACAAAGACGCCATCAAGGCGCGCGTCGCGTCCATCAAGGCTCAGATTGAGGTCACGACATCCGATTACGACAGAGAAAAGCTGCAGGAGCGCCTCGCGAAACTTGCGGGCGGCGTTGCGGTCATCAACGTCGGCGCGGCAACCGAAGTCGAGATGAAGGAGAAGAAGCTCCGCATCGACGACGCGCTCGCGGCAACCCGTGCGGCCGTGGAAGAGGGCTATGTCCCCGGCGGCGGCAGCGCCCTTCTCTCCTGCATTCCCGTCCTCGAAAAGCTCATCACCACCCTTTCGGGTGACGAAAAGACGGGCGCGCAGATTATTCTCAAGGCGTGTGAGGAACCCGTCCGCCAGATTGCCAAGAATGCGGGCGTGGACGGCTCCGTCGTCGTCGACAAGATTCTCTCCAAGAAGAAGGCCAACTTCGGCTTCGATGCCCTCAAGAACGTCTACACCGATATGGTCGAGAGCGGCATCATCGACCCGACGAAGGTCACCCGCTCGGTCTTGCAGAATGCGGCGTCCGTCGCCAGCACCCTGCTCACGACGGAATCGGTCGTCACCGACATTCCCACCCCTCCCGCACCCGCGGCACCCGCAGGCGGCGGCATGGACGGCATGTATTGATCATAGGCGCGCTGCAAAGCGCAAAAATATTTTCTCCTAAGGGGTACAGCGGAGTATGTTCCGCTGTACCTTTTGTTCCAATTCGTCACCCTGAGCCTGTCGAAGGGTATCCTTATTATGAATGCGGATATGCTTCGGCTTCGCTCAGCATGACGGTTTTAGAATCAAGGAAAAAGCAAAAACCGCGCTTTTTGCTTTTTTGCGTGGGCGGCAGGGACCGCCGCACGCCTCTTCGCGGAGCGCTCATGTCGCGCCGCCGCTCACAGCACTCCGTGCTGTTGAGCGAGAATTGCGGCGCTCCACACAATTTGCAACGCCACCGCGAAAACAAGGAGGGAGGTGCACAATGAATTTTTGCGAAGGGTGTAACATTGCAACCGAAGACAGTCGGTGCCCGAACTGCGAGAGAAAAAAACTTCGTACGGTAACGGAAAGCGATTTTTGTCTGGCGGGAAAGGTGGACAGAATTTTCGGCGAAAATCTGAAGGATAATTTGGCGGCCGAAGATATCGACTGCGTGCTCATGCCCTACGGGAGCGGCGTCCATTCGCAGTTTGCCCTGCCGCTCGAGAGCCGTCTCGTGTACGTCCGCTATCCGCATCTTTCCGCCGTGCGGCAAATCATCAACGGTCACAATTAAATCAAATCATCAAAAAAGAAGGGAACGGCAAATTGCCGTTCCCTTCTTTTTTGCTGTCAATGCGGTTTCAATCCTTTGTGCCTCAGGTTATCTCGTCCTCGGGGACGGTGAGCGTCGCGTTGGTGAGCAGTTCGAAGTAGTCCATGTTGCTGCTCGTCGCCTTGCTGTTGTCCTCCACGACGATGGTATTCGTCCCCTTCTGCAGTTTGATTGTGACGACCATGACGCTCTCCCAGTTGAAGTAGTTGAACGAGCTGTCCGCCTGTCTGAAGACGACGTTGTCGCTGACGGAGACGGCCTTTCCGTTCACAGTGAGCTTGCAAATCCCGTTGAAGGTGAGCGAGCGGTCGTTGCGGCAGCCGAACCCGATGTAGAAGATTGCCTCCGTCTCCATATCGGATTCCACCGTAAGCGTGAGGGAGTAATCCTTCCCGGAGATTCCGCCGATGTAGTAGCCGCCGCTGGGGTTGTTGGAGCCGCCCTCGCGTGCGCTGTGCGCATCCCCTGTGACAATCATGTCCTCGCATTCGAATCGTTGCATCTTGGTCTCGCCCTGTGTCGGATAGATGAGCGAGTCGAAGGAGAACTTGTTGCCCTCGAATTCATATTCCCAAGAGGATTCGCCGAAGGACGTCGCGGTCGCCTCCTTTTTGACGACTTTATGGTAGCCCGTATCCTCGGAAATCGCGGGAATCTTGCTCTCCTTGTAGGCACGACAGGTGGTGCAGTAGCTGCCGAGGACGCCACCCTTTTCGAGCGTCGGCTCGGTGATGACTTCCCACTTCCCGAAGGAATGCTTGGTTGCCTCATCCTTGCCTGCCTCGCTCGTCCATTCGAGCTCCGCCGACGAGGCGAGTTTGAGCGTATCGAAATTGAGCCCATAGGTTACTTTGGAGAGAACGATGGTGTTGTTGCCCTCTTTCAGCTTGAGAACGCAAATCTCGTTGTCCTGCCAATCGAAGTACTTGACGCTTCCCGCGCGCATGACGGGGAAGGTGTATTCGATGCCTTCCACAGCTTCTCCGTTGAGCGTGAGGGTGAACATATCCGACCAAGCGTATTCGCTTTCGCGGTGTCCCATCCGAAGGATGAGCACGGCATCCTGCGCGCTGTCCGAAGTAATCTCGAACGTCAACTTCGCCGAAGAGACTTTGGACATGTTCTGAATGAACAGCCCGCCGCTGGGATTGCCGCCGTTCGTGGCGTTGCAGGTCCCGGGGGCGTTGGTTTCGAGCTTCGCGCACTCCGCCTCGAAGGAATAGATGGCGTAATCCGCGGGGAGATTGTCGACAAGGTGCCCGGGGCACTTTTTCGCGCAGACGGGATCCTCGCAATTCGCATCACGGCATGCGCCGCAGAAGTCGCAGACATGGCTGCAGGTGTGAGTTGCGCCCTGGTTGGTGCCCGGTTTACTCTCGTAATCTTCGCCCGCGAAGATGCTCTGCACGAGCGGAAGGATGACGAGGACGATGACGAGCACAATCGCAAGCACGACTGCGCCGAGGGAGACGCCGACGATGGAATAGCGAACGGCGGAATTCACCACCTCCCCTTTCTTGTTGAGGCGCTGTCCCTTTTCGTTCATCTTGCCCTCTTGGATGAGGACATCCCGACGCCGTTTCTTGAGGACACAGCTCAAAACAAGCATCGTCACACTGCCCGCCGTCAGAATGCCGAACACGACAATCATCGCGATGATGGCATGTTGCCACCAGTTCGTGACGGGAAAGATGTGCATCCCGGGCGTGTAGCCCTCCATCGCAGAACTGTTCGCAAGAACGTACAGCACGCGGTGCGTCGAGCGGCGGATGAGCTGCGCGACCGTCGCATTCGTCTGCGCTTCGTAGTATGCCGCAAGGTTGGTGGATTCGTAGAGAATGTTGTCGTTTCCGCCGACGAGGCCGTCCACGACGCCCATGTAGTTGCGCCATGCGCAGTCGGAGATGACGAAGCCGTCAAAGCCCCACTCGTTGCGGAGCACTTCGGTGGTGAGGCCGTAGTGTGCGCCGCTCCACGTCGTGCCGAAGCGGGTGAAGGAGGACATCATGCCTGTCGCATGCGCATCCTCGACGACGGGCTGGAAGGCGAGAAGGTACACTTCGCGAATCGCCTGCTCATTGCACCAGATATTCACGCCGTGGCGGTTGGCCTCCTGATCGTTGAGGGCGAAGTGTTTGAGGTTGACATAGCCGCCCTTCTCCTGAATGCCCTTGACCTCCTGTGCGCACATGATGCCCGAGAGATAGCCATCCTCGGAATAGTACTCATATGCCCGCCCGCCCCAGATGGTGCGGTGAAGGTTGACGCCCGTGCCATAGAGACCTGCCACGCCCGTGTGAAGCATATCCTCCCCCTTGAGCTGACCCGCGCGCAGGGCGAGCTTCTTGCTGAAGCTCGCAGAGAGCAGCGGCGTGCAAGGGAAGGACATGTTTTGGTTGTCCGCGGGGCTGGCGTCGTCGTCGGTGAGATATTTCTGCCGCACGCCGAGCGGGCCGTCGAGACAGCGCTCGCCCATATAGGTGATGGAATTGATTGCGGGCGTGCCGTGGTAGGCCTTACCGAGGAACTGAATCTGCTCTTCGAGCGTGGTCTGGTTGAGCAGAGTGTCCCACGCGGCGTCGTTGTAGTCCTTTCCGCGCAAATCGATGATGTCGAATTCGTGCGCCTGACCGTACAGCGGCATCTTGTCCTTGGGGTCGGCCGTGACGGGCTTATCCCAGTCGAGGTCGGCGACCATCGCATCGCTCAGCGAGAGCGCGAGCGGCTTCGGCCAGGTCCCCGCCCAGTCACTGCGGGAGAGATAGACGACCGTCCCGTCCGTCTTGTTCTTGTACTTGTTCCAATCCGTGTCGTCGAATTGGTTGGTGATGGCATACCCCGTCGAGGAGCGGGAGAACATCGTGGCGTCCGTGGTCTTGTTGTTCCACAGCCAGACGAGGCTGCTCTTGCCCGCCCCGTCCATGACGTTCCCGGTAGAAGCGGGCGAATATCCCTTCCTTGCGAGGATGTTGTTCACCGCTTGGTGTGCATCCTCCGCAGCGGTGAGGTAGAAGTCCCCTTCCTCGAGGATGTAAGTCTTATAGCCGTCCGCGTCGTAGGTCTTGAAGACGTCGGCGGGGATGACAATCTTCACCCGCTGCGAATTGGGATGCGTTTCGTCCGTCTGCGATTCGGGATAGAGCATCTCCGTCCGCTCATAGCCACAGAGGTTGACGGCGGCCTGCTCGATGCCGTGCTGTTTGTCGTACGCGGTGTAGGGCTTCTGCGAATAGATTTGCACGGCGTCCTCGCCCGGCTGATTGCCGACGTTCTTGACGGTCACCGAGGCGAGGTAGGAGCCGTCCTCCTGCTGTTCGACGGAGAATGCGTCGTACTCGAACGAGGTGTAGCTCTCGCCGTGGCCGAACGGGAAGGCGACTTCCTCGGAATACTTCCAGTCCCCCGAGGAGTTCTTGGCGCCCGTCTTGCTCGTCGCGTTGCCATTCCCCATGACGGCGTCCTCATAGCGGGTCTCATAGTATTTATAGCCGACGTAGATGTCCTCGGCATAAATCATGTAGTTGGCTTGGAACTGCAAGTCGCGAAGTCCCGCATCATTGCTGTTTGTGTACGTCGAGAAGTCGGCATTCACCGCCGCGGGCGCGGACTGGTGGTCGTAAGCGAAGGTATCGACGAGGTGGCCCGAAGGCACGCTGTCGCCCGAGAAGATTCGGCCGATTTCGTTGATGCCCTCCCAACCGGGCTGGCAGACCCAGATACAGCAGTCGATGTCGTCGCGATACTCTTCGAGATAGCGGAAGTTAATCCCCATCGCTGTGTTGAGCATGACGATGACTTTGGAGAGCACGCCGTCCTTTTTGAGGCCGACCATGCCCTCGATGGTGTCCTTTTCGTTCTTGGCGAGCTCGAAATAGTCCTTATTCAGCGTGTCCGCCGTCTTCATGGTCGAGTCGGTCTCGCCGTTTTCCCCCGCGCGGCGGGAGAGGACGAAGACACCCACAGTGCCGTCAAAACTTGTCTCGCAGTTGCTCTTCACGAGGCTCCAAGGCACCTCGTTGACGCCGCTGTAGGCATTGCGGACGTACTTGTCCCCGCTGCCCTCGCCCTTGGAATAGAACTGCCAGAGGGTATCGTTGACCGGAAGCCCTGCGTTCGTGAACGCCTGCTTGAGATTGGAGGAATTCTTCGTGATGGAGTTGCCCGAGCCCATTCCCGAATAGACAAAGTCCACGGAGGAATGGCTGAACAGGCTGACCGTCGTCCCCTTTGTGAGCGGAAGACCGGTGTGTCCCGCGGCGTCGTTGTTCCAAAGAATTGTCGTCCCCTCCCGCTGGATGCGGTCGGCGACGCGAATGTCCTCTTCCCACAGCGCCTTGTCGTCGTAGGAGCCGTCTTCCTTTTCGAATTCGGAGGAGTAATGCAGAAGTTCTGCATCCTCATTCACCTCTTTTCGGTAGTTTTCCAGCCCCAAAAAGTCGTTGATTGTGCGCTTGTTTTCGTCTGCGATGACGTCACCGACGATGGAAACGGTGAGCAGCAGGGCGAAGGTCACGGACAAAATCGACCAAAGCAGCCGGCTGAGCGATTTCAAAAATTTATTCATAAAATTACTCCCGATTTGGATGTTGCGGCGGCCTCAATATCGCCGCTTTCGCATGACGCGGGCATTAGAATATCAGAGGGAGGGAGACCCTCCCCCTGATACCGCAATTGGAGGATGGAAAGTTATGCCTGAGGTGTTGCGGTGATAGTCGCCGCAGAGTAGAGGTCGAATGCCAAAATGTTTGTCGACTGGCCGCCGCGGTTCGTGAGGACAATCGTATTCTCGCCCTTTACGAGCTCGAATTCCGCGATTTCAACTTCACCAACTGTAAGCCATTTTTCTTCTTTGTCGTTCTTGGTAAGCGCAGGGTCTTTATCCAACTTCACGTTCCAATTCACAGCCAACATCTTATCGTTGACTGAAAGCTGGAAGGTTCTTGCAGGATATCTGTCATCTTTCGATCTGCCTGCACGGATAACCAAGCGAACCGTCGCCGCTTCGCTTGCATTGACCTTCAAGGTGAACTGAACGCCCTTGTTGTCCGCTGCAACGAATGTCCCGACGTCATTTGTGTATGTCTTATACGCCGAATAGATATTCTCTCCGTCGGGCGTATCAATCTGAACGTCATTCGCAAGGAATTCGTTCTTTATTTCTGCGCCGGTCGCCTTGTCGCTCGTCACAACTATGGTGTTCCCCTTATAGGAGTACGTCTTGGTGCCGCGCACATATTCGGTCGCCGCCGAAGTTGCGGTGGGCTGAAGAGCCGCAACTTCGCTGTAGGAAATCGAAAGCTCTTCGCGTGTCATGCATTCTGAGCAGAAGCGATACATGCTGCCCGCGCTTGTTGCGGTCGGCATCTCATAGAGATTCCATGCAGAGAAGTGATGGCCGTCTTGGCAGGACGTGGGGACAAGGGTCGCCTCGGAGTAGAGCGCGACATAGTCGAAGTTGACACGAGATTTACCAATCGTGAGTACGATGACGTTGTCGCCCGGGGTCAGCGAAATGGTCGCAAGCGTGCCCGTCTCCGTCCAAGTGAAGTACCCACTGACATCGACAGTTTCGTTCTTGAGCGAAACGCTCGTGCCATTGACAGTCATATCCTTAAAGGTATCTGCGACGGACTTCTTCTGCCCGAAGTTGAAGACAACTTCCGCGGTCACGGACTTGGTTTCGGGGTTGTAGACATGGAACGTGTAGGTCCCCTTTTCTTGCGGCCGTGCCGCATAGCCCATGCCGCTCGGAATATGGTCGACGTTGTACTCATACTCACGGCGCAAATCCCCCGTGCCCTCCGCCTCAAAAGCCTCGGCCTCGAAGATGTTGCGCATCAGAACGGTGACTTCGAAGGTCTCTTCCACTTCGCTGCTGGTCACGGTAACCGTTGCCTTGCCGTTTGCGGGCGCGCCCATCGTGACTTCGTAATCCTCTGCGGCGAGCTCGCGGGAGCCGCCCTCCGAATAGATTGCCGTGACAATCATGCCCGTCGGGTCGAAATCTTCGCCCTCTTTATACGTCTTCTTGAAGTCGCCGCTAATCTCGAGCGCGGACAATTCGCCCTTGACTTCTTCGACTGTGATGTCAATCGTGAGCGTCTTCCCCTCTGCCTCAATCGTCACGGAGTTGGTGCCGACCGTGAGCTTTTCGGTGGGTGAATAGGTATACGTCTTGACCTCGCGCGTGCCGCCGCTCTTCGTCGTGGCTTGGAGTTTGAGCCCTTCGGGGTCGAAGCGTTCGCCCTCATAATATTTGATTTTCGCGGGCTGAGAAGCGATTGTAACATCTGTCGCCATCTGCCCTTCCTCCGTCACCAGTTCGGTGGGAGCCTGCAGACGGATGTCGTCGACGTTGGTGAACGGGCTGCCGAGCACTTCCACGACGATGGTGTTCTTGCCCTTTACAAGGTCGAACGTGCCGCAGACGATGTAAATCCAGTTTTTCCAGTTGCCGCCTTCGCTCTTCCAGCCCTCATTCGCCTTGGCGTACGCCTCGGCGGTGCTGTTGTGGCTGCCGTCCGCCGTTCCGCAATGCATATTGGGGTCGAGCGCGACGGGCTTGCCGTTTACGCTGATGCGGAAGTTGAATGCGGCGTTGAGCACTCTCGTGTTGTTTCTCGCGACATGGACGCCGAAATTCGTCGTCGCCGCAATGGAGGAGTAGACCGTGAAGGTAAATCTTCCGCCACCGTTGTCGCCGCCACCGCCGACGTTGAACTTGTGAGCGCCCGTGCCCTTTGCGTTGACTGCAGAGTCGATACCGGGCACGGGGATTCCCATCTCGGTGTTGAAGGTGCTGTCGAAGACGGCATTTTCGAGGTCGAACACGTTGTTTGCCTTCGTCCCCTTTGCGGGCTCGGTCACAATCGTGAACTCCTTGCCCTCGTAGGTGTAAGTCTGCGTGCCGGCAAGATAGGTTGTTGCGGCTCTGGTTGCGCCCTTAGTATAGCTGCTCCCCTCGAGGTTGGCGGGAAGCGTGACGACTTCACGGGAGAAGCAGGTCGGGCAGTAGCGGTACATTTCGCCCGCTTTGGTTGCGGTGGGAACGGAGGTAACCAGCCAATCCGACCAGTTGTGCCCGCTCTCCTTTTCCGCGGTGAGCTCAACTTCGACGGCCGAACGGATGGCGATGTAGTCCACGTTGACCGCTTTGAGCGCGTAGTTGAATTTGATGACGTTCTCGCCCGCCTTCAGGTCGACATTGCGCACTGCAACAAGTTCCTTCATGTCGAAATGGACGGGTTTCGCGAAGTCTGCACCGTACATGCTGTGCTCGTCGACGGCAACTTCCGCACCGTTGACGGAGAGCATGGTGAGAACTTCCGAGAGCGGAATTTGCTCTCCAGCCGTGAGCAAGTCGGGACGCGCGGCAACGCGGAACAAAATCGTCGCCTTACCTGCAGATGCGGCAGTCACATTGAGCACGAACGCACTGACATCCACATCGGAGTACGCCGCATTCAAGAATCCCGTGCCGCTGACCAAATTCCAGTTAACATATTCGGGAAGCGACGTAGGAACGCTCTTGACGTTTCCGTATTCCATGCCGCGGCTGATGGCGAGCTTCGTGGTGTCTGTCCCTTGCTGAACTTCGAAATCCACCGCTTCCGCCTCGAAAATGTACTTGGGCAGGATGATGATGTTGATGTCCGCCGTGAAGGTCTCATAGCGGACAATGACCTTCGTGGTGTCATCGCCGAGCGCCTTGTTGAGGTCAACAATCTCCCAGCCCGTAATCTCTCTCGCGATGGATTCATTATTATTGTATACGGCATAGACGATGAGCCCGCTGACGTCGAAGTAGTCGCCCGCGCTGTATTCGGTGTTATAGGGCGCCTGCTTGACCGTGATACCCGTGAGCGTGAGCGCTTTCACCTCGATGGTGACCGACGCCTCCTTCTTGACGCCGTCCTCCGTGTAGGAGATGACTATCTCGGTGTCCGTCTCGGCGAGGTCCTTGTCATCGTAGGTGTAGTCGGTATCGGCGAGCACCTTATGAGATTCGTTCTCATAGTTCGCAACGACCTTCATGCCCGACGGGTTGAATTTCTCGCCCACGTTGTAGAGCGTCCACGTCGGCTGTTCGGAGATGACGATGGAAACCAGCAGAGGCTTCGCCACGTCGACGGTGAACTTCGTCGTAATGCCTTCGTAGGTCACGACGATATCCTGCTTGCCTGCAGTTTCGAGCACCGTCACGTTGAGGTTGTAATTGGTCACGACTTCGCTCGTGTTGTCTGTGTAGTGCGCCGTGACTACCATGCCCGCCCTGTCGAAGGTGTCGCCCACGTAGTACGAAGTCTTATTCGGCATATGCGTGACTTCGATGGACGAGACCTCCTTGGCGGGCGGGTCGGTGACCGTAATCTTCTGCGTCGCCGTGAACCCGTTCCACGTGACGACGACCTTCGCATCGGTCTTCTTCAGCGCGCCTGTGGGGGCATAAGTGTAGTCGGTGACCACTTCGCTGGTGTCATCACTGTAATTCGCCTTGACGACCATTCCCGTCGGGTCGAATGTATCCCCTACGGTGTAAGCCGTCTTTGTAGGCGCTGTGGTGATGGCGATACCTGTCGCCTCATGCTTCCCGCCCTCGGGCGCGCATGCAACGATGCCGCACAGGGCGAGAGAGAGACAGGCAAGAACCGTGAGAATCCACAAAGCTCTTCTCTTCATATAACTCCTTCCTTTTGATTATTTGACAACTGCCTTCGGCAGATTGTTCCCTTCCTCGGATAAAGGTTTTATTCGTGCGCAAAAAAGCGCACGAATAAGGGGTATACCCCTTACGCAAAGCGATGCGATTTGAAAGTTTTTGCGTGTGATTATTTATCAGAAATCCGCATTTATAATTTCAAAATCGCACAATATTTTTTATATATTTTCATTTCGCAACAACATTTTATCACATTTCCGCGTGCATTGTCAATAGCTTTTTGAAATTATTTTCGATTTTCAACAAAAAAATGAAATGAACGATACAAAAACTGTGTAAACATAAAATAAATCTGGTTATGACTCAAATTTTTTAGTTGATAAAATGTATCAAATGTAATTTTTCTTCTCTTGCCCGCCCGATGAAAAAATTTTGCAACGAAAAAAAATGGATGAAGCGAACTATTGCGCGCGGCAGGGACTGCCGCACCCGCCTCGCTACCGGCTCGCCTGTCGCGCTACCGCTCACAGCGCACTGCGCTGCTGAGCGAGAATTGTAGCGCTCCACCCTCAACTCCCCGTCAATCTTCGGGTCCACAAACAAAGGGAGTGGCAAAAGTCACTCCCTTTGTTTGGCGCAGAGACGGGGATTTGCGCCTTTAGCGGCGCGCCCCGGTCGACAATTATCAATTGTCGAGTTTGCGGCAATCTTATCTGTAACCCTGCTATTCGCCCGCAAACCGATTGCTCCCGCAATCGCCTCCACCCTCAAATCCCCGTCTATTTTCAAGTCCACAAACAAAGGGAGTGACAAAAGTCACTCCCTTTGTTTGGCGCAGAGACGGGGATTTGCGCCTTTAGCGGCGCGCCCCGGTCGACAATTATCAATTGTCGAGTTTGCGGCAATCTTATCTGTAACCCTGCTATTCGCCCGCAAACCGATTGCTCCCGCAATCGCCTCCACCCTCAAATCCCCGTCTATTTTCAAGTCCACAAACAAAGGGAGTGACAAAAGTCACTCCCTTTGTTTGGCGCAGAGACGGGGATTTGAACCCCGGGTAGACTTTTGACCTACACACGATTTCCAATCGTGCTCCTTAAGCCACTCGGACATCTCTGCATCAGCTCTCTTATTGTACACGAAATCATGCAAAAT
>CANRNE010000004.1 GCA_947631925.1 uncultured Clostridia bacterium | reverse complement strand
GTAACTTTCATTTTTAACTATAAAAACGGAACGCAAACGGTCAGCCTTGACGAGCTTTCGTGTTCGGATTATAATTGCCTCGGTGCACCAACCCCAACCTAACCCGAACCGAGTTGGGTTGGTTTTTTTTATGCAAAAAGCGAGGACAAACAGCCCTCGCCTTGTTATATTTTGCCGCTCCGCCGCTTTGAAATTTGCTTGACTTTTGCGGAGATTTCGAGTATAATATTTATAATTTCATAGAGCTTAACGACACATGTGGCGCTCGGGCGCGTAAATCTGATTACGGTACGGAAGCGGTCGCAGGTGTCGTTTTTTTGGACGGCACGGAAAGTTTCGTGCCGTTTTGCTTTTATCCGGAGGTTTTTTATGGAAAACAGCGATTATTTAGGCAAAGAACGGGTCGGAAAACTTCTCATGAAGTTTGCCGTCCCGTGCATCCTCTCCCTCATTATCTCCTGCCTCTACAACATTGTGGATACTTGCCTCCGTACGTCCCCAGTATAACACGGCTTGTGTTAAGGAAGCGTTAATTTGCAAGGAGAATTTATGAATGATTGTATTTGGCACTTTAACGAGCGCGCCGCTCCGCGGCGCGCACGGTTGACAATTATCAATTGTCAAGTCGGCGGGCAGGGACCCGCGCGACCTGCGCGAAATTTGCGCGTGGAAGAGCGCAAATCCCGCTTGCCTCCCCTCGACTCCCATTTCTGCTCTGCACATATGAAGAAAATGACGCCGCAACGGGCGTCATTTTCTTCATGGAGCAGGAAACGGGAGTCGAACCCGCCGGAACCAGCTTGGGAAGCTGGCGCCATACCGCTAGGCGATTCCTGCATCGCTGTATTCTATGGGTATTATAGCCCAAAAAATCGCATTTGTCAAGGCAATTTTCACGGCGCGGCAAAAATAATTTGGAGTTTTGTCAATTGCAAGGCGTCCCTTCCTCAAAATGAACGAGATTTTCGGCTGCGCTTCATTCCGCTCGAAATGACAGAAGAGAGCCCCCCGAGCGGCCTTTCGACGGGATTCGACAA
The DNA here is from genome assembly GCA_947631925.1 of uncultured Clostridia bacterium. Taxonomy (GTDB): domain Bacteria; phylum Bacillota; class Clostridia; order Christensenellales; family Borkfalkiaceae; genus Gallimonas. The sequence goes on along the minus strand of CANRNE010000004.1, from coordinate 85,177 downwards.
AAGGTGACAAGAAATTGTAAAAAATATAATTTATTTTGTCAAATTATTTTTTATTTTGTACATCCAATGCTTTACAAATCCAATTATTTGTAATATAATGAACTTAAGTTCGATGGGAGGGGCGGTATGGAACGGTCTTTGGAAGAACGCATCAGTGAAATTTTGATAGCCATCGGCGTGGCGCCGAAGATTAAGGGGTACGGCTACCTGCGGGAGGCTATTCGTCTCGTGGTGCTCAACCCGAAAATGATGTCCGGGGTGACGAAGGGGCTGTACCCCGCCGTGGCGGCAAAGTACGGGTCGAGCGCGAGCAAGGTCGAGAGGGCGATACGGCACGCCATCGAGACGGCCTGGAACAGGGAACGCATGGATGTTTTGCATTCCTTATTCGGGGCGAAGGCATATCTCTGCGATGTGAGACCGACCAATAGTGAATTTATCGCCCTTGTTGCGGACAAGCTGCTGCTCGAAGATTTGCACCATTGAGGGATGATGGAAGGGGGCGAGGCGCGTTACCTCCACCTTTTTGCAGAGCAAAAGGGGTGTTGCGCCGCAATTCTCGCTCAACAGCACGGGTGCTGTGAGCGGCGGCGCAACAGGAGCGCTGGCAGGCGCGACGGGCTTTGCGGCGGTCCCCGCCGCCCAAAGAGGATGTCACGAAGTGACAGGAAGGGGGTCATTCTACTTCGTCATGTTGAGCGTAAGCCGAGACATATCCGCATGATAATGAGGATACCCTTCGACAGGCTCAGGGTGACGGATTAGAACGGGATTTCTCCGCGCGCTCGCTGCGTACGCTTGGCCATGATGACGGGGCGGGGGCGTAAAAAGAGAAATATAGCGGATTATGTTGGACATTTGCGGGGGATTATGGTACAATAGAGTAGAATCCGTCGGCATTCGGCGCAAATGGTGCGAATCATTGCATGCCAAAAGTGCGAACGGTGCAGATAATTCCCGCAAAACGCGCGAACAACAGAAATAATTTCTGCAAAAAGCGCGAATGGTGTGGATTATTGCGTATTTGAGGGCGGATTTTTGTAAAATTTATAAACAAATCAATGGCTGAAAAGGGACCCCTATGCGGCTCATCAAACCCGATTTTACGAACAATATCGTCAATCTCTCCGCGACGCTGGCGGAGTATTTGGGCTGTCCCAACGACAAGCCCACCTTACCCATGCTCGCGGATGAGCTGAAAAAGGGCTATAAAAACGTCGTCTTCGTGATTTTGGACGGGCTGGGCATGCACCCCATGCAGACGAATTTGGACGAGGGCAGCTTCCTGCGGAGCAACCTTCGGCGCGTGCTCACCTCCGTCTTTCCCTCCACCACGACGAATGCGACGGCGACCCTTCTCTCCAACCTGTACCCCATGGAGCACGGGCGGTTCGGCTGGAGTTTATATTTTGAGGAGCTCCGCCGCGTCGTCGAGCTCTTCCCCGAGACCGATTTCTTCACCGGGGAGCCCGTGGGAGCCGGTTTTTTGACGCAAAATTTGCCCCTTGTGCCCTTTTACAAGCGAGCGACGGCTCGGATACAGACGAGCGTCGTCGTGCCCGAATACTGGCATGAGGACAACGAAAATCGCTACACCTTCCGCACCTTTGCGGAGATGTACGCGCACATTCTTGCCCTCTGCAAGCGGGCGGGACGGCAGTTCGTCTATGTCTACTGCGGGGAGCCCGACGCCGCCATGCACCGCCACGGCGTGACCTCCGATGAGGCAAAACGCACCACCCATGTCCTTGATGAGGGCTTAAAAATGATGTTTTCCGCCCTCTCCGACACCCTGCTCGTCGTCACTGCCGACCACGGACAGATTGACATGGGCGGGGAGATTGCGCTCTACCGCGATGAGGAGCTTCTCTCCATGCTCGAGTGGCCGCAGTATCTCGAGCCGCGCGCGACGGCCTTCAAAATAAAACGCGGGCAACATGCGGCGTTTTCCAAGATGTTTACGGAGAAATACGGTGCGGACTTCTTGCTCCGAAGGACGGAGGATTTGGTGCGGGAAAACTATTTCGGCGGAAATTTTTCGGGAGAACATGCGCGCCTGCTCGGCGATTTCATCGCCATCGGGACGACGGACAAACTGTTCCGCATGAGCGCGCGGAGCCACAGCTACAGAGGGCATCACACCTCCCTCACCGCGGAGATGGAAGTGCCGCTCATCTTCATCGGCGACAAATAAAAATAACCCGCCGAGGGTGTCCCGACGGGTGTTTTTGTTATTTCTTCATGGCTTCGACTTGCTTGGCGACTTCCTCGGAGAGGTCCTCGCTCTTCTTCTCGATGCCCTGTCCCATCACATAGAAGACAAAGCGCTTGAGGGTTACGGGCACGCCCGCTTCCTTGCTTGCCGCCGCGATGAGCTGCTTTACGGTGACTTTGTCGTCCTTGACGAACTTCTGCTCGAGCAGGCAGTTCTCTTCGTAGAACTTCTTAATCTTGCCGTCCACGATGCGGGAGGCGATGGCCTCGGGCTTGCCCTCGTTGAGGACTTCCTGAAGAAGGATGGCGCGCTCCTTTTCGAGCGTCTCCGCGGAGACCTCGTCCGCCGACAGATAGGCGGGCTTGGAGAAGGCGGTGTGCAGGGCGACGTCGTGCGCAAGCGTCTTGGTGACGTCGTTTGCGGGGCAGCCGAAGTCGAGCATGACGCCCATGGTGCCGCCCATGTGGATATAGGTCTCGACGAAGCCGTCCGTATCGTACACGGTGAACCGTCTCACGGAAATCTTCTCGCCGATGATGCCGACCTGTTCGGAGATGTACGTCCCGACCGTCTTGCTGCCGTCCACGGTGCAATCGAGGAGGGCGGTGACATCTGCGGGGCGGCTCGCTAAAATGGCCTTTGCGACGACGTCCACGACTTCGTGGAACTTGTCCCCTTTCGCGACGAAATCGCTCTCACAGTTGACTTCGACGAGCACGCCGCAGCCGTCCTTGACGAGGGCGTACACGATGCCCTCCGCCGCGATTTTGGAAGCGCGCTTTGCCGCTTTGGCGATGCCGCGTTCGCGGAGCAGTTCGCCCGCCTTCTCGAAGTCGCCGTCGGCGTCCACGAGCGCACGCTTGCAATCCATCATGCCGGCGCCCGTCTGTTCGCGCAGTCTCATGACATCCTTAGCCGTAAAATCTGCCATATCCTTTCTCCTTTTGGGTTATTCCGCGGTCTCGTCCGCAGTCTCTTCGAGCTCGCTCTCCGTCTCGGGAACGGGCGTCACGCCCTCGGTCGCCTCGATGACTGCGTTGGCAATCACGGAGGAGATGAGCTTGATGGCGCGGATGGCGTCGTCGTTCCCCGGGATGACGTAGTCGATGAGGTCGGGGTCGCAGTTCGTGTCGGTGATGGCGACAATCGGCACCTTCGTCTTGCGCGCTTCGGCGACGGCGATGTCCTCATTGTGCGGGTCGACGACAAACATGACGCCGGGCATGCCGTGCATGTTCTTGATGCCGCCGAGGTTCTCCTGCAGTTTCGCCATCTCTTTCTTGAGGCCGAGGACTTCCTTCTTGGGGAGAAGGTCGAACTCGCCGCTTGCCTCCATTCTCTCGAGGCGTTCGAGATAGTCGATGCGGGAGCGGATGGTCTTGAAGTTGGTGAGCGTGCCGCCCAGCCAGCGGGAGTTCACATAGAACTGGCCGCAGCGCTCGGCTTCCTCTTTGATGGCGTCCTGTGCCTGTTTCTTCGTGCCGACGAAGAGGACGCTCTTGCCCTGTTTGACCGCGTCCACGACGAACGCATACGCCTCTTCGATGAGCTTTGCCGTCGTTTCGAGGTCGATGATGTGGATGTCGTGGCGGGCGGCGAAGATGTACTTCTTCATCTTCGGGTTCCACTTTCTCGTCTGGTGTCCGAAGTGGACGCCCGCTTCGAGAAGCTGTTTCATGGAAATGACTGCCATATTGTTCCTCCGTTGCTCCTCTCTTCCCTGCGTTCGGCCCGCTCCTTTTCCCGCAGAAAAGATTTACGGGACACGGAGAGCGGCGCAAAAAGAAGATGTGGATTTGCCTGCGCAATTTCGCAGGCTACATCATTATACCATGCGCGCGAGGAAAAATCAACTCGTTTTGCGGCGGGCGGAGCGGTTTTTTGGCGCTCAGCCGAATTTTTTATGATAGGCGGCGATACACTTCGCGACGATGTCCACGGCGTCGACGCGGTGGGCAATCTCCTTCACCGTCGTCTTCTTGTGCTCGAGGGACTTGTACACCTCGAAGAAGTGCATCATCTCGTCGAAGACGTGCTTGGGCAGCTCGCCGATGTCGTAATAGCCGTTGTAAGTCGGGTCGCGGAAGGGAATCGCAATGATTTTCTCGTCGAGCATGCCGCCGTCTATCATCTTGATGACCCCGATGGGATAACATTCGATGAGCGTCATGGGGAAGATGACCTCGTTGGTGAGGACGAGCACGTCGAGCGGGTCGCCGTCGTCGGCGTAAGTGCGCGGAATAAACCCGTAGTTGGCGGGATAGACGGTGGAGGTGTAGAGCACGCGGTCGAGCTTGAGAATGCCCGTCTCCTTGTCCAGCTCGTACTTCGCCTTGCTGCCGCGGGGAATCTCGATGAGCGCCTCGAACTTTTCGGGCGCAATGCGCGCGGGGGAAATGTCATGCCAGATATTCATAGTGTTCTCCTTTTCTCTATTGTAACACAAGCGGGGCGGACGCGCAAGTTTTTTTAGATTTTTCGGAAATATTTTGCGATTCGAAGAAAAAACTTTGACAATTGCCGCATTTTGTGCTATATTGTTATCGTTGAGTTGCAGAAGTACCCAAGAGGCTCAAGGGGCTCCCCTGCTAAGGGAGTAGTACCTGTGAAAGGTAGCACGAGTTCGAATCTCGTCTTCTGCGCCACGCAAAAAGCGCCCAACACGGGCGCTTTTTGCGTGGAGTAGAAAATGAGTAGACAGAAATCGTGAATTCCCCACGAGTTCGCGCGAGGAGTCAGACGACGTCAGCTTCGGCTTTTCGCCCCGACACTCTCTGCCGACGAAGCTTTCGAGCCCGCAGGGCGAAGAAAATCTCGTCTTCTGCGCCACGCAAAAAGCGCCCAACACGGGCGCTTTTTGCGTGGAACATGACGAATGAGAATGACGCCCCACCTCACCGCCTACGGCGGAGCTCCTCCCACGGAGGCGCCATGCGTGCCCCCTCCCGAGGAGGGGGGTAGGGGGGTGGGTACGAATTCTAAATTACGTCATACTGAGCCGCAGGCGAGAAATCTCGGTCTTTCTTGCCCACCCCTTGAGGGGTGGGTGGCACGAGCTACGCGAGTGACGGAAGGGGTGGCACATGATGACGAACGCCACCCCCTCAGTCTCGCTACGCTCGACAGCTCCCCCTCAAGGGGGCGCCAAGATTCCTACCCCTCCTCGGGAGGAGGCGCCAAGGTTCCTCCCCCCTTTTGCGGAGCAAAAGGGGGGAGGTGGGGCAAAAAAAACGGTTTGGCGAAAGCCAAACCGTTTTTTTGTGTCGCTGTTAGCCTGCAACGAAGGTGAAGTTGGAGACTGTCGCGAAGTCGCCGGAGGTGGGGCCAGCATATACCATCGACGCAATATAGAGCACATCGCCCGCTTTGACGTCGAATTTCTGTCCGACGCCGGAACCGGTCTGCGCCGTAAATTTTTTGTCGGAGCCGTAAGCACTCTTCGGGTCTTTGTTAATGGTCACAAACAAGCTGTTGCCCCAGTCGTCCGCGTCGGCATATTGGCAAGTCCAATCAAACGAGAAACTACCGGACGCTTTGAATGTAATCTTAATATATGCCTTCGCTGCGCTTCCCGCATCGACATGATAGGTCCCATCGTCTTGCAACTGCCACTGTTTGGACCCTTCCGCATTGGTAATTTCGATTGTATACGCTGCGTCCGACCAACCGGCATAGAGTTCGATGCTCTCTTCGAGCGGAGCGGGGACGTAAGCCGTCGTGCAAGCCGCCTCGGTGAACCAACCCGTGAAGTAGAACGTCTTGTCGCCGCTCGTGTCGTCCGCAAGTTTATTTGCAGTGAGGTCGGGAGTGGCGCCCTTCTTGAAGTAGAGAACGGTGTCTCCGCCCGTGCCGTGTCCGTTCGGATGAAGGGTCACGGTGAGCTTGTTTGCCGCCTTCCCATAGAAGGTCATCGCGTCGCCCGTAGGGGTGAACTGGCCGTCCGCGACGAGAGACTCGTCTCCGCGGTCTGCGGAAGTGTACCAGCTCTCGACGTACTTCGTGTCGCTCTCCACGTCGGGAAGCGTCGCATTAACGCCCGTGTTGAACGGCATTCCGTCGTGGGTGAGCGAGTTATCGTCGATGACAAAGGTCACGTTCGTCATGGGCATGACTGCGGTATAGGTGTCGCCATCGGTCACAAGGGTGACTGTCCAGCGCTCTTCGACCGCCGTGTCGGTTGCGGACAGGACGACGTCGAGAACGTTTGCGTTGTCCTCATGCGCCGTATAGAAACCCGTTCTGCCACCCCAGTCGGTGACTTTGCCTCTGCCGTTGACGGTGAACGCCGCAGCCGTTTCGCCCTTGTTGCCGTTGTAGGTGCCCTCGAGCCCGTCGGGCGGGGCCGCCTTGGTCCAGACGATGTTGCTGATTCTCGCAAGATCCTCGCCGTAGTTGCTACTGCTGTCCTTTCTATAGGTGAGCTTCAAGGAGTCGCCTGCAACAACTTCCACTTCCAAATCATCTTGTTTTTCGTCGCCGTCATGGCCGCCTTGCTGCTCGACAGGCGTCTCTGTGGAGCCGTCATGTGTGAACTCAATCGTCAAATAATCGCAAGAGCCGCCTTCGGAACTGACAAACCAATGGAAGCTAAACGTCCCTTCCGTGTAGAAGTTGATTGTGAGAATTGACGAGGAGCTGTTTCGCTTATTGTTTCCGCTCGTCCAAGTGCCTGCATCCTCATCCTGCGTCCAAGGATACGTCTCCGCGATGACATATTCGACATCGGGGACTTCCACCCACTTCGCATAGAGGTCGGTATCCTCACGGATTACATGGGAATTATCCCATTCGGACTCATACGATGCATCGGAGAACCAGCCGTCGAAGCGATAGTGCTTGCCCTCCACATCCTGCACAGCAGGGTCGCCGGGCCAATCAATCAAGCCTTCCCGAACAAGATTGCCCACTGTTTCGCCCTCGCCGAGCGTTACAGTCACGTCGTCAAGGTCTCCTTTGTCGTAATGGATGGTGATGGTGACCTCTTTCAGCAGGTAGGCATACAGCGTGACATTCATCTCCTTCGGCGTGTACACATACTTGCCCTCGTCGTTCTTGCTGAGACGGCTGGAATCGTAGAAGTCATTCTTCGTGTACCAGCCGCGGAAGATGTAGCCCTCCACGACGGGGTCTTCAAGCACATATTGCGTGTTGAGGTTCCGCTGTTCGGTCGTCTCGAAGTCCGCAGCGGTCTTCCCGTCGAGGTCGTACGTGACTGTCGCCATCGGTTTGACGACGGAATAGGTGTGCGTAGCCGTGTCGAGCGTGAGGGTCAGATAGTAGAACACGTTGTCGAGATAGAGGTCTGCGGTGTAGTCCTTGCCGACGACCAGCGTATAAGTGCCGCTCGTTTCATCGGACGACGTCACGAGTCCCGCACCGTTGAGGGTGAGTGTGCCGAGGTCGAATTCGCTGCCTTCCGCCTTGGTATATTCTCCTTCATAGCCGTCCGTCTTCACGAGTTTGGTGCCATTGGAGGCATAGCTTTCGATGACCTCATCACCCTTCTTGACATTGAGGAAGGTTGCGTTATACGCATTCTCTGCCGCGACCTCTGTCCCCTTGATATCCGTGAAGGTGACGCCGATATACGCCTCGCCGTTGTCCACAAAGACTCCGACGGAAGAACCTGCCTTCGCCAAGGAGATTGCTCTCGTGTTGCCTCTGTTCCAGTAGGAAGAGGTGACCGTCACGGTGTCGTCCACGGGGACGAGCACGCTCGCATTGTCTAACAAGGAACTTTCTGTGCGGAGGAAGACAAGGTATCCGCTTTCCGCATCATACCAAGCATTGATAGACCCGCTGTAGCTACTCTTGACTGTGTAGACAATCTTCCCGGTGCCCTCGTCGTAACTCGAGAACCGCATACCGCCGTAGTTGTTGTCAAACGGGTACTCTGTATCATCGGTAGCCGCGATAAAGCCGTCCGGTTCGATAACGATGTTGACGGAATAGTCTTTGCTCGTTTCCGTGCCGGGGTCGCCATCTTTTCCGAAATAATACAGCTTGTATTCGCCGCTGAAAGCGTACGGATCGCCCCAATTGGCGTAGATGTCGTACGTTGTCTCCTCGAGTTCGATTGTCGTGATGCCCGTGTCGGCGTCGTAGGTACCGAAGGTGGTTTGGAACGTCGTGTCATCGGTGAACCAACCGAGGAAGCGATGGCCTGCGAACGCGGGACGCGCGATCGTGAACGTCTCGCCGACGCCGAGCGTATTTGTGACGGCGTCTTCCGTCGTGTCGTCGTCGTTGAAGTGCGCGGTGACGGTGACTCTTGCAAGCCACTTGGCATAAATCGTCACGTCGGCGGTGGGCGTAAAGATGTAGTTGCCGTCCTCGTTCTTATCGAGTTCGGTGCCTTCGGCGCAGCTCTCGTTGGAGAACCAGCCGCGGAAGACATAATCGGCATCCGTGGGGGTCGGGAGCTCGACTTCGACATCCTTGTTGTTGCTTGCCTCGAAGGCGGAGACGTCGCCGTGTTCGCTATGCAGCGTGACGGTGACCATAGTCTTGGTTTCCGTGTACGATTTCGCCGCTTTGTTGAGAGTGAACTCGTAGTAGGTGTCCTTTTCTTCTACCGTGAAGTGTGCGCCGACGACGGTGTCGCTTACAGCGACATAGGTGCCGTCACGATCGCCCCACTTCGCGGTGCCCGCACCGTCGAGGGCAAGCGTGTCTGCGCTGTCCTTGAGATAGGTGCCGAAGTAAGCGTCGAGCTCCTTGGTATTGCCGCTCGCAAGAGAGGTGCCCGCAGTCGCCCTTTGAAGAATGATGGTATGCGTCTTGTTGTCCGTGACGGTGATTGTCTTGGAGGCGCCGATTGCATCAAGCGTGGCAAGCGGGTTGCCGAGCGAATCGGTTATGGTTATGTCGTTGTAGATGCTCGTGTTGTAGAGCAGTATCGTGACGGTGGTGCCGTCCGCCTTAACCGCTTCGACAAAGCGCGCATAGACGCCCTGCGAGGTTGAACTCGGCGAAGACGGGTTGGGCACGTTGATTGCTCTGTGGGCAAACGTCGACATGTTGTTCTTGGAGAAGACAACAATATCGTGCGTGATATACGTGTACGTGGCATTATAATAGTTTCCGGTTACAAGAATGCCTGTCTCTTCGTCAAAAAACAGATAGTTCGTTGTGCTGCCGCTCAGGAACGTAATCAGCTGCGTTTCTTTGTTATAAGATTGAACCGTCCCGGTATATTTTCCGCTGATTTTTCCGTCATAGGAAATCGCAATATGGTAACTGGTGGAAACACTGTCCTCATCCGCTGCACCGTCGAGGTTTGCACCGTTAAAATCGCCGACATAGGCAGGCGCAACTTTCCAAACGGCGTAGATGACGAGGGTGTCGGAACGGTCTTCCAAATCGCCGAATGTGACGTTCGTGAGCGTGCTGTCGCTGCTGTCACCGACGAAGAAGATGTCATCCAGAATACGGTTTCCGTCCACGTCATAGACATCGTCGATGAAGTCGCCCTCTACCACATTCGCTTTGAGGTATTCCATCGCTATTTCGCGGATATCCTCATCTGCTCTGCCATAGAGATCGATGGCGTCGCCCTCTTTCCCCTCTACCTTGAACGAGACATGGTAGTTCGCGAGCCACTTCGCATAGAGCGTCGTGTTCTCGGTGGGAACGAATTTTCCGTCGTCATTCAGGGTGACTTCCGTCTCGCACTCTTCGTCCGTAAACCAACCGACGAAGGAGTGGGTATTGTTTTCGGCCGTCGGCTCGGGAAGGTCTACGGGGACGTTCTTGAAGTACTCTTTGTCCTCGTTGTCCTGCCCGAGAACGGTGCCGTAGTCGAGCGTCACCGTGACTTTAATCGCTTCGGGCGCGGTGTACGTCTTGGCGGCCTTATCCACCGTGGTCTCGTAGTATTCGCCCTTGTCGAGCAGAAGGCCGATTTTGCCGCCGCCCAAATCGGTGTAGGTGCCCTCGTCGGCGCCGAGCTTCGCCTTGCCGAGACCGGAGAGGAAGAGGTCGTCATGCTCTGCGAGCGTGTAGGTGCCCTCGTACCCGTCGAGGCCGACCATGTCTTTGCCGTCGAAGCCGAGGCTATGAAGGACTTCCCCGTCCTTCGTTGTGACGTAGAGCGCATTGCTTTCGAAGCAATCGTTCGCCGCAACATCCTCGCCGTCGAGGTCGGTGAAGGTCACGTCAAAATACACCACATCACTGTCGATGAAGAAGGTGTGGGTCTTCTCGCCTACCGTGTAGCTCAAAGCCACCGAATAATCGATGGAATTCGTTCCCCATGCGGAGACTTTGCATGCCTCGGTGTAGCTCGTCGCAACGTCCGATTCGGGCATTATGAGCTCAATCCGGCCGTTTGCTTCGAACATAATGATGTAGCCCGTCGTCATGTTGACATAGCCCTTGAGCGTTTCCTTCTTCTCGGGGGTGTCGGGGGTGAAGACAGAGCCGTCATCACCCTCTGCCCACGTCCCGTCGACGAAATCAATTTCAATCGCGCCCGTGGCGGAATTTACCATGCGAATGGAAATTTTTTCGTTGAGAGAGAACGGATAACCCGTACCGGAGCCGACGCCGTTTGCGTCAAGTGTCAGCCTTGCTTCCGTCCACGAAGTCGTGATTGCAGGATTGTTTTTGATTTTTCCATTTTCCATGGCTTCGATGGCAACAGAGCCGTAGGTCTTGCCGTCGTACGGGGCGATGAGCTTCGGGGAGGTCACCGTGACGGAGCCGTACTCGGAGGTGTAGACCGTGCTGCCGCCGTGGTTGTAGTCGGCGGCTGTGCTGTGTTCGGTGTCCTTCGTCCAGACATCGGTGTTGTTGAGGGCGGGAATGTCCACTTCGTCCACATAGTCATTCGCCGTGCAGCTGCGCTGCGCCTTACCGCCCGCCGTGAGGGTGGGCTCTTGGGTGATTTCCCATTCCACGCCGTCATAGACGTGGTTGGGGTCCTTCTCCGTCTCAACCTCTACCTTGCCGTAGACGGAAGTGTAGACATCCGTGCCCTTCGCAGTATGCGTCGCGGGCGTGCTGTGTTCGGTGTCCTTCGTCCAGACATCGGTGTCATTGAGGGCAGGGAGGTCCACTTTGTCCACATAGTCATTCGCCGTGCAGCTGCGCTGCGCCTTACCGCCCGCCGTGAGGGTGGGCTCTTGGGTGATTTCCCATTCCACGCCGTCGTAGGTGTGGTTGGGGTCCTTCGGCGTATCCACCTCCACATCGCCGTAGACGGAAGTGTAGACATCCTTGCCGCCCGCAGTGTGTGTGGCGGGAGTGCTCTTTGCGGTGTCTTTCGTCCAGACGCTGGCGTCAGTCAGTGCGGGGAGGTCTTTCGTATCCACGCCATCGTCATTCGCTGTGCATTTGCGCTCTGCCGTGCCGCCCGTCGTGAGGGTCGGCTCTTTGGTGATGGTCCATTCCGCACCCTCGAAGGTGTGGGTGTGCTCGGGCGCGCACGCCGAAACTACGGCGAGGGATGCGCACAGGGAGCTCACCAGAGCAGCAATCACAAGCAATTTGCTCTTTTTCATCTCTCTACTCCTTTTCATATTTTTTATCGTTACGTCTTCCAAGCCGCGCTTTCCCGCGCGAAAAGGCCTCCGCTGCGAATCGTGTTCCCGGGATTCGGGAAGATTTACGCTTCATCCGTGAAGGTGAAGCCCGTTTGGGTGTCCCCGAAGACGACATTCGCCGTGCGCGAGGTGCCGTCCGCAAAGGTAACAGTGTACGTCGTGCCGACAATCTCCACTTCCACGGCTTCGCCGCAGTCGGACATTGTCTCCGCAAAGACATAGATGTGCGCGCCGCTCACGGTAAAGTCGAGCAGGTTGCCGTCTGCACCGCCCGCACGCTGCATGGCGGAGCCTTTGGAGAAATAGTCCGCCGAGTTGAGCGCGCCGCTGAACTTGACAAAGGCAACTCCCCTCTCGTCGAGGACGGTGACGTCCGCAGTAAGCAGACTTCCGCTTGCGTTGTACGCCTTGATGACGAAGCCGCTGTCATAGACGGTCGCGATGCCGACATAGGTTGCGCCGCCCGCCGAAATCGTCGCCTTCCCCGAACTTTCGAAGGTGATGTTGATGTCTCTTGATATGGCCCCGCCCCAAGTGCCGACATAAGGACTGCCGTTTAAGGCGTCGCCGAGCGCCTGAATGGCGAATTCGGAAGTCACCTTCTGTCCGCCGACGAGGACGGTTACCGTCACTCTGCAGAAGTGGGCGCCCACCTGATTGCCGAAGTTGACGCATTCGGTCTCCACATAGGGGCATTTGTTCTTCGTTCTGCATTCACTGCCCGTGAAGATGCCGTCCTTCGTGCGTACGGCGATGGAATCCTCCAAGGCCTTGCTCGACATGGTGCCCGTCCCGCCGATGGTCGTTGCGGTGAAGGAGACGATGGCGCCGTCGAGGATTTCGTCGATGACGAAGGGGCCTCCGTCCAGCCCCGCGGAGGACTTGACCGTGAGCACGTTGAGGAGCGGGGAGATGTAGAAGTCTGCCTCCGTCCCGTATGCGAATTTCGGGTCCTCGGAATGGAAGACGACGTGCGCTTCGCCGCTGCGCACCTCATAGGTGAAGGGAACGCGCATATACGACCCCGCGACGTTGAACTCGCCCGTGCCGTAGCCGTCAAAATAGAGGCTGAGGTCGCCGCGGCGGTAGACGCCGACGTAGACGTCCCGCTCGAGCAGCTCGAAGGTGTTGTTTTCGAGGTCGAGCCGGAACTTGTAGGAGAATGCGGGCAGCTCTTCGTCCGCCGTCGGGTTGTAGAGGAAGAGGATATCCCCCGCGAGCGCGCCGCCGTTCTTCATAGCAGCGATATCGGAGCCGTACAGCTCGTAAGTCGTTTTGCCGATGACGAGGGTGTAGCGGTCGCTCGTCTGGCAGTTGATTGCGGCCACTTCCCCGTCAATCGTGCCGTTGAAGCGGTGCCCCGCATAGGGAGAATTCCCGTTTCTTACAACTTTCGCAGTCGAATTCTCCTCGAGCGTGTAGCTGTACCGCGTGCCGTCGAAGAGGAAGGCGCCGACGGAGCCTATCTCGTGGGAGAAGTTCTCGAACGTCCCCTCCCCCCACTTGACTTCGTAGTCGGTATCGCCCGAAGTCTTGCTGATGAGGCGGATGTAGAGCGCATACCACTTCTCGGCGCCGTCCGTCTTGGACGTGATGCGGAAGATGTTGAACGAATAACCCTCATACTCCGTCTCGAGAACGTGTTGGGCGCCGTAATTGATGACAAAGACCTCGTTAATCGTCCAGAGATTCTCTTGGAAGTAGATGAGCGGCCTCATGTAGTCGGAGAACTGCATGCGGAGCTTGTTGACGGGGTTGACGATGACGATGCCGTCCTCATAGTACAGCATGAAGTCGTTGCCGTTCTCCGAACGCGTTTTAATCTGCATGGTGTGCTCGTCGATGCCCGTCACGGAGTAGACCTTGTCGCCGTTTACGGTGATGTCGCCGTTCGTCGTGATGATGAGGTCGCCGAGCGGTGTCGTCGGGGTCGCCGCGATGGGACTTGCGGCATAGGCGTCGATGTCGGAATCGTCGCCCCGGTAGTCATCGCCGTAGCCCCAGTCGCCGTAGTCCTCGTCGTCGTAATCCTCTTCCTCGACGGGAATGGTGCGGAGCCTCGTCTTGTAGGTGCCCACCATGTCCGCGGGATAGATGACGACGCGCGAGGTTGCTGTCATGCCGAGATACTCGATGGTCACGGTGTACACGCCGGGGGTGAAGGTATCCACCTTGCCCTCGATGGTGCCGAGACTCACGGGGAGCTCCTCCCTGCCGTTTCTGATGTGGAAGAGGTCGCGCGTATACAGCGTGGCGCCCGTAAAGGCAACTCTGTCTACGGCGGAGACGGTGACGTCCGACTTCACGCGCACGGTGAAGGAGACGGTCTCGGGCTCCTCGTCGGGTCCGAAGACATACACGTCGACGACGACGGTCTGGTCGGAGAAGTCGGTGAGGTCCACTTCGCCGCTTCGAAGAACCGCATAGACGACGGTCTCGTCGCCCAAATAGGCGGGGTTGGAGGTCAGAGTCTTCATGACGCCGTCGACGAAGAGCACGACGTTGTTGAAGGGGTTGTACTCCGTCGTCCCCGCGGCGAGCTCCACGACGTCCTGCCGGACGCGCAGGGAGTAGTTGACCGTGCTGACGACGTAGGTAATCGTGAGTTCGGAATAGACGGGCGTCGCGTTTTTGATGGCGGAGTCTCTCTCGTTGACGTAGGGAACTTTGAGGGTCACCTCATACGTCCCCTCGTGGGAGAAGTCCGTCTCTCCGAGGATAAAGTAGCTGTCGGGGATGTCGCGGAAGCGCGTGCCGTTGACGACGACGATGAAGTCATCGGCAAAGGGATACGTCCGCATGTCCGTCCCCTCCCGCACCGTGACGGTGTCCGACTTCGCGTAGTTGATGACGACGCCGAATTTGACGGTGACGTGCGCCGTCGCGGTCTTTCCGCCGTAGGAGAGGACGATGTCCGATGTCCCTTCCTTGGTGTAGTCGACCGTGCCCTCAATCATGTCGAGCGTGACGGGGATATTCTTGCCGTCATAGGTGATGGTGAAGAGGGAGGAGAGGTCGAGCGCCGCCGCGTTGGGATAGGTGATGGCGTCCCGCGCGACAATGGTGAGCTCGCGGTCGGAGACAATGCGAACGGTCGCCGCCGCAGTCCCCGTCGCCGCCGTTCCCGCAAGGGTATACGAACAAGTCACGGAGACGGTGTCCCCCACCCCGGCCGCGGCAAGGGCGGAGGCATCCACCATACCCTCTGTCACCCGCACCGCCTCGCCGTCCGCATAGACGGAGAAGAGGACGGTGGGGTCGAAGTCTGCCTTCTCGCCAACGGGGAGGGAATACTCCCTGTAGGAGAGGACAATCTCCACCGTGTGGTCGGGAATGACGTGCACGGTGAGCGTCTTGCTCTCGCCGAAGAAGTCGACGGTGTAGGTATAGTCCCCCGCTTCCGCCTTCACGGTGGAAGTTGCCATGTCCGCGGTGAGCGGGGCGGGCTCGCCGTCCAAAGTCGCCGAAAACAGGGCGAGAAAGTCATAGGTTTGTACTTCGGAGACCTTGACGGTCACTTCGTCCACCGAGAGCGAGAGCGCCCTTACGGCTGCGACGACGACAACGTCAAGCGACGCCGATTTTTGCTGATAGGTGCAGGTGACCTTGTAGGTCCCTGCGGCGCTGCTTACCCGAGAAGCGTCGATGTATGCGGGGAGCACGGGGACGGGCTCTCCGTCCTCCGTCACCGAGAACAGCGGCGTGTAGTTATAGCCGACAACTTCGGTGTCCTTGAGCTGCACACTGCTCTGAAGCGCCGTGACGACGACTTCTTTTGTCTCCCCGCCCGTGGGAGCACAGGCGGAGAGCACGAGGGCAAGCATGACGCACAGGATAGACAACTGTTTCAACAGGCGTTTCATGTGCTTGCCTCCTCAAAATCGGGGGTGATTAGGTGTTTGCAACGTTGCGTCTGCCGCCCGCAAGCGACCAGTCGCCGGTCTTGTAGATGTAGATGTCAATCCAGCGGGTGTAGTTGGTGGAGAGCACCACCATGAAGCCCTTCCCCGTGTATGTCGCGTAGTAGCTACCGTAGCGCGGGCCGCTGTTGACTGCGCTGTAGGTATAGCCCGCCGCCGTAAGTTTCTCCGCAATCTTGCTGTCCTTCCCGAAGACCTGTTCGGGGTTCACCATGTTGCCGTTTCTGTCGAGGTTGTCGGCATAGTATTCGCGCGTCGCTTCGGTGTTCATGCGGAAGTAATCGACATACTCGAGAATCGGGCGGTCGTCCTCGTCAATGGTCGTGTCGCTGTTGTCGCGGATGGTGTACGATTCGTAGAAGGGACCGTTGGTGTTGTCGCCGAAGACTTCCATGAAGATTTCGGGCTTGGGAAGTTTGTTGACAGCGCCCGCGCCCCAGAACTCGTCGATTGCTTTGTCGGAGGTGATGTCGTCGACACGGGTCGTGTGGTCACGGTCGTACCAGCGCATGATATAGTCGCTCCAGTCCGTTCTCCACACTCTCTCCTTGTAGAAGTCGGGGCCGAACTTGGCAGGGTCAAGCTCGGTGGTGCCGAATCTGTCGAACGTGGTGGTGAGATAGCCGCCCGCCATCGTGACGTCGAAGGGGAACTCGGTTTCGACGAGATTTCCTGCATTGTCGACCCAGATGGTCAGGGTGCTGTACTGTGCCTGAATGGCGCTGTCCGCAAAGCTGTGCGCGGAGATTTGCATCGCGATTTCCGCGGTGATAGCGGTCTCGCGCAGTCTGAACTCGTGAACTTCCGTCCAGGTACCGCCGATTTGGCGACGGCTGAAGCCCCTGTAATCAAAGAGTGCGGAGGAGAAATCCCACTGCGGCATCGCCTTCTCGAACATGTCGCCATAGACGCGCTTGGTGCCCGTCAGATACTTCCAGCCGGCCTCCTTGAAGGTGGGATTGCTGTCGAACTCCTCATAGTAGGGGTTGTCGCCGTTCGCATACTGTCTGTAGCCGCTGTATTCCACATAATAGGGGTTGCCGCCGCTCTCATAAGCGGGGTACTGCCCCGTCTCCTCGAAGAGGATGATGTCCTTCGTGACATAGCCGACGACGCCGGGCGTGCCGCTGGACGCGGTGTGGGAGCCGTACCCCGTGACGGTGTCGGCAACGGGGGATGCGGTGTTGGGGGTCGTCGTCGTGGACGACATGTCGTAGTCGTCGTCCGAGCCCGAGGCGATGTACATGTCGTGCTCTACGGTGGTGAAGCGATAGTTCTTCGCCGTCTTCATCGCCGCAATTGCATCGTCGAGCTTGTCGGCATTTTCGGGCTTCGCATAAGGCTTGGGGTCGGGCACTTCCGTCGTGCCGATGTTCTTGGGCGCCAACGTGACTTCGGTGTACGCCTGCGTGAGGATGTTATCGTTCTGGTCGGTGGAGGTCTCCGCAATCGTGGTCGCCGTAATCTCGGTGACGTGCATCTTTCCGTCCTCTCCTTCCGCAATCCTGAGGGAGAGCGTTGCGAAGGTGTCCTCGAGCATGGGGGTGAGCGAATAGGTGAGGTAGGTCAAAAGCCATGCGTCTGCGCTGTACTCGTCCTCTGCGGGGATGTCCGTGAAGTCGGGATGGTAGATGTAATAGTCGCTGGAGGCATCGTATGTAAACTTATGGGTGATGTCCGCGCCGAGCCCTCTGACATGGTTCCAGAGGTGGTTGGACTCCCAAAGGTAGGGCTCGCTGAAGACGTCCATCTCCGCCTGCTCCGTGACCTCGTTGTGACGGTCGATGAAGACGGTCTTGAGCTGGTGGCCGCCGTCGACGACGTCCCCGCGGCGATAGTTGGTCTCGATGGGATGCACATCGGCGCTTGCGCCCGTCACTTCCTGATAGAAGGAGCCGTACCACGCACTGCCGCCATCCTTATCGCCGTCCATCATGACGACGGAGTGATACGCGGTTTCACTGCTGTTCATGCTGTTGTTGGTGTCGATGTAGATATCGGTCACCGTTCCCTCGAAGGTGATGTTGTAGCCCGCAATCTCTTTAATCACATCTGCGGTGAGGGAGCCTACCTGCCCTTCGATGGCGGGCGTGACGATGAACGCCACGGAGGCCGTCTTGGTCGTGTCGGCTGTGGCGGTCGCGGTGAGGGTCACCACGGTGTCCGTCGAGATGACGGCGTCCGCCTTGACGCTGACGACGTCGGAGGAGCTGATTTCAAGAATCCCCTCTCTGTCCATCGACCATGTGTAGGCCTTGTTTTCCGTTCCCGCCACGGTGACGGTGAGTTGAACGGTTGTCCCCTTGGAAATTGTAGACGGTGCGTCGCCGATGGTAATAGTAACTTGGTCAGTGGGTATTTCGGAACCGCCGCCGTCGCCTCCGTGAGGAGTCCGCGGCCCGCAGGCCACGAGACCGAAACACAGGACGCCCGCGAGGACGATGGCAATCAAACTTTTCAGAGTTGCCTTTTTCATGTTACTTTCTCCTTTCATTTATTTTAACAAAAACTTGTTATCGATGATTAGCCTGCGAGTGCGGGCTGTTCCTTCCAGACGTAGACCATGAAGTCCTGATCGACGTCGGCTACCGCAATCCCCAAGACGCCGTTCGTGAACTCGTAGTCGGCGCCGTCGACGAGGGTGTAGCCGTCCTCGAGGAGCATTGCCTTGACGGCATCCATCGAGCTCGTGACGGTGTAGTCGGCGTCGAGCGGGACGTTGTAGTAGATGGAGACTGCGAGCACCTGCATGTTGGGATTGGTCGCCCCCCAAGAGACGGGACGGTAGAGCTGGGACGTGACGAACCCGTAGGTGTCGCCGAGCGCTTCCCCGAAGAAGGGAACGTCCTGTGTGCCGAGATGCTCCTCAAAGTAATCGAGCGCGGGCCGTCTGTCCTCTTCGTCGGATTCCGCGATGTGGCAGGGGAATCCCTCCCAAGAAGTGGGCATTTGGCGTGCCGTGAAGTCGATGTCCTTCGGCTCCACTTCGCCGAAGTCATACTCGATGGAGACGCTACCCGTGATGATGGACGCCATGTCGTAGTAGAATCCTGCGCCGACAATCTCCTCCGTCGCATCGTCCACGGTGACGTACGGGAGCATATAGCCAGAACCCGTGTAGAGGTAGGTGGCGTACAGTCCGAACAGCTCGTCATCCACGTCCATGCCGCAGTAAAATTCGTTTGCGACGCGCATCATCGTGAGGTCGACGAGGTAGTTGGTGCGCCCCGGTTCGGTATCCGGCTGGGCATGGAAGAAAATCTCTGCGGAGAAGTTGAAGCCCGGGGTGAAGGATTTGAGGTCGGTGGCGTTGTATGCCTGCGTCGCCTCGTAGCCGCTCGGCGTGTTTGCCGAATAGAAGGCGTTGACGAGGCCGTTCCCCATGTTCTTATAGCCGTATTCGAGCTTCTGCCCGTTGACTTCCTCCGTGAAGTGGAGAAGGTCGGGGGTGATTGTCTCGACGTAGGTTTCCTCAATCTCCGTCGTGAAGTACATAATCTCGTAGTTCTCGAAGGTGAGGGTGTAGCTCGTGTGGCTTCTCATGTTGTCGATGGCGCGCTGCAGTTTGTCGTGAATTTCCGCATCGTGCTCGAACTTTGCCACCTTGGGGACGGTGATGGGGTCCTCTTCCGTGCCGAAGTTCAACGTGCTCGTGAGGCGGAAGTGCGCCTCGTAACCCGCCTGGACCGAATAGTCTGGCTCGCTGTCCGAAATGAAGCCGAGGACGCTGTCCCCCGCGATGAGCAGGGAGAGCGACTTGGGGTTGTAATCATAGGGATTGGCGGACGCAATCACGCGCGCCACGAAGTCCTTATCCGCCCCCGTGTACTCCCAGAGGTAGGAGTCCTCGTTGAAGGTGAAATCGTCCACGCTGAGCGAGACTTCCGCAAAGTTGTCGTAATAGCCGCCGTTTTCCCAAGGGACCTGCTTGCCCCTTCTGTCCGTCATCGGGAAGTACTCTTCCTCGTTCATGAGGCTCAAAGAGACTTCGTTGACGTAGCCGTCCACTTCCTTTATGTAGAGCGCTTCCTCGCCGTGCGTGGCGGTGTCCTCGTAGTTTGCATACCAGTACTCACCGTCCATCATGGTGGACATGTTGAAGGAGTCCGAGAGGCCGAGAGTGGAGGGAGTGCCGAAGGACCAGAGCTCGAGGTCGAGCACGGTGTCAATCTCAAGGCCGTGGGTGTGGTCGGCGTCATGGAGGGCGTCGAGCATCGCCTGCGTGAGGTTGGACTTCGCGATGACGGTCACGGTGACTTCCGCGTATTTCGTGTTGTCCGCATTGCTCGTGGCGCGGATTTTCGCCCTGTCGGTCTCGGTGACTTCTTTTGCGGTGACAACGCCGTTCCGGCTGACAGAGACGATGTCCTCCCCTTCCGTCACCGACCAAGTGACCGAACGGTCGTCCGTGTCCCCCGAAACCATGGCGACGAGGGTGATTTTTTGGCCGCTCTTGACTTCGCTTCTGCCCGAAATCGTCACAGAAACGGGAATGGGGTCCTTGTCACTGCCGCTACTGCCGCCGCCGTCGCCGTCGCCCCCGTTGCCTGTTCCGCCGCCCTGCCCCCTCGGCGAGCATGCCGCGCCGAGAGCGAGGACGAGGATGAGCAGAAACGCCGTAAAGATTGTGAAAAACTTCTTCATAGCGATATCTTTCTCCTTTTTGATTTGTTCGCGGCAAACTTGCCGCATTGCTGCATTTCGGGGCTAAGCCCCAACCCGTTGACTTTGTAATCATTTTTTCCTTTGTGCGCCATGAAATATGGCGCACAAAGAAGGGGCATGCCCCTTCACCTGTTGCAGGTTACGGATTTTTCAGTTTTCCCAACGCTTTGAAATCAAGCGTTCTTTTGTTTGCGCTTTTTGAGGACGAAGAAGAGTGCAACTCCCACGCCCGCGAGGGCGACGACGCCCGCCGCGACGGAGATTCCCACGATGGCGCCCACGCCGAGCGCGCCGCTCTCCACAAATTCGTTGTAGGAGGCGAGAAGGGCGTTGTAGCGGTCGAGGATGAGGACGCTTCTGTCGTCCACGGGAAGGCTCTCGATGGCGGCTGTGGCCTCGTCAAGCTTCGCTTTGCAGCTCTTCGTCCCGTCATACCGTTCGGGAAGGGCGTCGAGAAGTTTCTGCACGAGGCGCACGGCACGCGGCGCGTTGCCGACGTTGATGCGGTCGAGTTTGCTCTTTGCGTCGCGCACCGTCTTCACCATCGCGTCCCATTCCTCCTGCGTGATGCCGTAGGCGGTGGGATTCTGCTTGACGGAGTTGAGGGCGGAAACTGCGGCGCTGATGAGCCGCTCGTCCGCGGTGGAGACGGTCTCGAGCGCGGCGACCTGTTTTGCGAGGTCGAGGAAGCTCTTCATGCCGCTCTCCATGGCGACGTAGTTGCTGCGACGGGCATTTTCCACACTGCCGAAGTAGACGAGGTAGACGATGTCGTCATAGCCGCTGATGTCGGAGTTGGCGGGAAGCACCATCGTAATCGGAGCCCTCTTGCCGAGGAAGTCGATGAAGTTGAAGTAGTACTTCTCGAAGTCGTTGAGGTTGTACTCGCTGTGCAGGATGGCATATCCCGGGTCGCCCTCGTTGAGAACGTACAGCTGGTAGACGTAGTTGATGTCGTCGCTCTCGAGCACGGGCGCCTCAATCGAGCGGAATTCCACCGAATTGAGGGCGGAACAGCCGTAGAAGGCGTGGTCGCCGATGTAGGAGAGGGAGTCGGGAAGCACGAGGGACGTGAGGGTCTTGTTCGCGCTGCCCGCATAGTCGTCGATGCGGTACGTCCCCTCCTGCACCGTGAGTGCGGGAACATTCTTCGCCGCGGGCAAGGAGGTGAGCTGGAGCTTGCCGTTTGCGAGGCGGGTATAGAGCACGCCGTCCGCGACGCTTGCATAGTCGCTGACTGTCGCCGTCGCGTTGCCGTCCTTGTCGGTGAACTGCGTGAGTGCGAGGCAGTCATAGAAGGCGCGCGGCATAATCTCTTTGAGGGCGGGATAGACCTTGAAGTAGGTCATGCTCACGTTGCCCTCGAACGCCGAGTAGCCGATGCTCTCGAGGTTGGGAGCGTCGAAGACGTTCAGCGTGGGATAGGTGGTCTGGTTGCCGTTCTGGTCGGAATAGACGGAGCGGTTGATTTTATAGAAGGCGTACGCGCCGACCGTCTTCAGGTTGGGAAGGGTATAGTCGCCGCAGATGGCGCCGCCCGCGAATGCCGCAAAGCCGATGTCCTCCGCGGAGGAGAGGTCCGCTTCCTCAATCTGATGGATGGTAAAGGAGATGCCCGTTGCGTCCTCACCCGTGATGAGGTAGTACATGTATTCGGACATGAACGCCGCATCGCCGATGTGCTTGACATGGGAGAGGTCAATCTCCGTGATGCTCGCGTCCGCGACGAAGGCATATCCCTCTATCGTGTCCACGCCCTCGTGCAAATTGACGGTCGTAAGGGCGGTGCAATAGCCGAATGCCATCTCGGGAACGGAGGTAATCTTGGAGGGAATGGTCACCGAAGTGAGCTGTTCACAGCCGAGGAAGGCGCTCCCGCCGATGCTCGTAAGGGATTCGGGCAGGTCGAATTCGGCGAAGATGGGCGCGCTGCCGACCTGATTGTTCATGTCCTCCTGCATCGAGAAGGCGCCCTCGCCGATGGTGAGCAGGCCGTCCGTAACCGTCACGGAGCGCAGAGATTCGCAGTTGGCAAAGGCAAAATCGCCGATGTCGGTGACGCCCGAAAGATTTGCCGTCGCAAGGGAGGTGCACCAGAAGAAGGTCTGGTCTTCGATGATGCCGTCCGTCTTGCTGAGGTCGATACTCGTGAGCGCGGAGTCGTAGGCAAAGCCCACTTTTCCGAAGTGGACGCCGCCGCCCGCGGGCATGTTGACCGTCCGAAGGCTCGTGCAGCGCTGGAAGGCGCCGAGGCCGAACTTCGCCCCCTCGCCGATGGTCACGGTCTCGAGGGAGGAGCGGAAGAACGCCCCTTCGCCGTACTCCGCCTGCGCCGCAATCGTCACATTCTTGAGGCCCGTCGAGGCAAAGGCGTAGGAGCCTGCCTTCTTGACGCCCGAAAGGTCCGCCGTCGTCAGGGCAGTACAGCCGTTGAAGGCATTGGAGCCGATTTCCACATCGGCGGGCAGGGTGACTTCCGCAAGCGATTCGCAGTTCGCGAAGGCGTAATCGGAAATCTTCTTGAAGCCCGTGAGATTGATTTTCGTAATCTTCGTGCCGCTGAAGGCGCCGCTTCCGACGGTGTCGAAGCCGCTGAGCCCCTCGAGGTCGGCGTCCGCAATCGTGGGAACGGCGAAGACGATGGTCTTATCCGTCTTTCCGACGAGGAGCTTGCCGCCCGCCGCCGCCCCGTACTGCGTGTTTTCGGGGTCGACCGTGAAGGAGGTGAGCGCATCGCAGCCCTCGAAGGTGCTTGCGAGCGCGGAGGTGAAGCGGGTGTTCTTCTGCAACTTCACCGCAGAGAGCGCAGAGCAGCCGTTGAAGACGTTGCCCGCAAGGGTGAAGGCGCTGTCGGGAAGGGTGACTTCCTCGAGGGCGGCGCAGTCCGCGAATGCCCCGAGCCCGATGGAGACGAGCCCGTTGTGCATGGTGACGGAACGGAGATGAGGGCTGTCGATGAGAAGCCCGTCGGGGATGGCGTTGGTCTCATAGAGGTCGACGTCGACAAGGCCGCTGCCCGCGAACATCTCCTCGGAGAGCTTGGTGTGCTCGTTGAGGACGACTTCGGCGAGCGAAGAGCAGCCCGCAAAGGCGCGATTGCCCGTGTTGCGCAGGGCGGAGAGGTCCAAATAGGTGAGGCTCTCACAGCCCTCGAAGGCGGAGACCCCGATGGCATAGGCGCCGCGAAGGTCGAGCGTCTTGTCGTGCTCCCCTACCGCCGTGCCCAATTTTTCACAGCCGAAGAAGGCGCGGGCGCCCACGACCTCGACATCCTCCATGTTGATGCGTTCGAGCTTGGCATCCTCATAGAAGGCATACTCGCGGATGAAGCGGATGGTCTTGGGCAGGACGACTTCCTCGAGCGCCGTGCAGTTGTAGAAGGCGTACTTCTGAATCTGCTCCACGCCGTCGGGCACGATGACTTTGGTGACTTCGTTGTTGTAGGAGGGATTCTTGTTGGCGTCGAAGTCATCCTCGGGGAGACGTTCGCCGTAGTCGTAATCCGTCGTGTAGAGGCTGAATGCGAAGGACCCGATGTAGAGAATTCCCTCATCGTCGGGGATGGTGACTTCCCCGCCCCGCCCCTTGTAGGCGACGAGGGTGCGCGCATCGTCGATGACGAATTCGCTGTTGATGGTGATGCGCAGCTCCGCCATGATGTTGGAGCCCTCCACCTGCAGGGAAATATTCGCGGTGCCCTTCTTGAGCGCGGTGACGATGCCGTCCTCGGTGACGGTCGCAACCTCGGTGTTGTCCGATTTGAACGTCAACTTGTAGCGGTCTGCCACATACCAAGGGTCGAGGTCATAGGAGAGGCGGAAGGATTCGCCCGGGTAACAGCTCACGCCGCCCGGCAGGGAGGAGATGAACGTCCGCGAACCCGTCGTGCCGATGTTGCTCGTGTCGAGGCCCGCCGTCTGTCCCGCACGCGCATGGGCGTGCACCGTATCGAGGTAGGAGAAGCGGAGGGACTTGATGGCCTCGGTCTCCACGTTTTCGATGTCGTTCTGCGAGACGGGCGCCACCGCGAAGTCGTCTGTCTCCGTCACGGACGCAGAGGCCGCAGCGGGACGGTTGGCGACGGGAATGGTGATGTTGGCGCGCTGGCGCGTAATCTTGTTCTGGACGGTGATGACGGCAGTGCCCTGCTTGATGCCGAGCACCTGCCCTTCCTGCACGCTCGCAATTTCGGGACGGGAAGAGGACCAGTCGAGGTATTTGAGATAATCCTTGTCTGCGTCCACCGTGCTGTCCGTGGTGGAGAGATACCGGGTGAGGTCAACAATTTCGCCGACTTTGAGCGAGGGCTGCAGAATGAGCAGCTGGGAGCCGTCGGGAAGGCCGCTCGTCGTGAACTTCAGCGTGCCCCGCGTTCCCGGGAGCTGGCAGACGTACACCGCCTGATTGATGGCGTAGTCGTCCACGAGGAAGCCGATGCCGTTCGTGAACATCTCATCGAGGAGGGCGTCCTCGAGGTAGTCGGTGATTTCAATTCTCACCGTGCAGTCCTCCCCCTTCTCGCCGTAGAGCGGAATGGGATTGTCTGTCAGGTAGGAAATGGAGAGCTTCTGCGGATTGTCCGACGTGAACACGAAGGGTGCGACGGACATCGCATAGTGGTTGTCGGAGACGGTGAGGTTGATGTAGAAGCGGTCCTTCTTCAGCGTGCGGTCGTACTCTTTTTCGTACGTCGCCGACTTGATGACGGGCGCCTCGTTGTCGAGGGTGAAGTTGAACGCAAAGGTGTTGCGCACGTTGGTGAATTCGCCGTCCCGCTCATAGTCGAGAAGTCCCTTCATCTTGAACTCATAGACGCGGTTGTTGAGCAGTCCGAGCTGCAATGCCTCGATGTAGAGTTCCTCATAGTTGGGGATGGGACCCGCGCCCTGCGAGAACGCCTTGCGGGAGTTGGTGACTTCGTTGGTGTAGACAACCTCCCCCGTCACCGTGTCGGTGATGGTGTAGAGCATCGTCTTGCAGTTGCGCAGAAGTCCCGCATAGACGACGGAGATGCCGTCGATGCAGCCGTACACGTCGGAGATTGCCGCATGGTCCTCGGTGGCGGGGATGGGGTCGTACGCCGACGTATCGATGTCATAGAGGTAGCTGCCGAGCGGGATGATATAGTTGTAGAAGTAGGAGCCGTAGGGCGTCGTGGCGTAGTAATCCGCCTTGATTTTGTCCTCGTCGTCGATGGACATGTCGTGCGCCTCGGATTCCACTTCGTAGAATGTCTTGTCGAAGATGGGCGCCTGCGTCCAGTCCCCGTAGAAGCCGAGGAAGGGAATGTTCAGGCTGACTGTGGTGCTTCCCGTTGCGGTGAGCTTGACGAAGCCCTCGACATACATGCCGTACGGGAAGAGGTTGTCGATGAGGTCCTTGTCCGCCGCCGAGAGCGTGTAGGTGAGCTTGATCTTCGCCGTGGCGTTCGCGGAGACGGTGAGTTTGTTGTTTTCGAGCGTGGCGCCCGTGCCGTCCACGGAGGCCTCGAAGCCGCCCGTGAGCTGTTGGCCCGTCTCGGCGACGTGCTTGTTGTCCGAAGCGGAGACGCTCTCCGTCATGCCGAACAGGGAGAGGTCGTAGGTCTCCGCCTTGCCCGAGACGTTGACGATGTTGAAGTCCATCTCGTAGATGCCCTTGCGTTCGGGGTCGTCGTAGAGCTCAATCTTGGAGCGGTCTTTGCCCTCCACCGTGAGATAGCTCTCCGCGTTGACGACGTTTTTGAGGCTCGCAAGGCCCGCGCCCTGCTTTCTCGGCGAGTAAGGGATGCCCTCTTCGTTGAGGATGATGCCCGCCGTGGACATGAGCATCTCGTTTGCGAGGATGGAAATTTCCTTCCACGTGAGCTCGGAATATCTCGGCTGGTTCTTGAGGAACTGGCGGATGAGGACGACGATGCCGCAGAGGTTGGGCGTCGCCATGGACGTGCCGCTGAGTTCGGCAAAGGTGCCGCCGGGGACGGAGGAGGTGATGCTCCCGCCGTGCGCCGTGATTTCGGGCTTCAGGGAGAGGTCGGGCAGAGGTCCCCAGCTCGAGAAGTCGCTCATGAAGGGGCCTGCCTGCTGTTTGTAGGAGAGAACGAGGGTGCCCGTCTCGAGCTTCGCCATCTCAATTCCCGACGTTCTCGAAATGGAGATGGTGGGAATGTGGTCGGTCTTGCCCATGGACATGAGAATTTCACCCTCGACGTTGTTGTAGATGATACATGCGAGCGCGCCCGCGTTCTTTGCCTGACGCGCCTTGTCTTCAAAGGTGTTGTCGCCGCGGCGGACGAGGGCCACCTTCCCCTCGACGAGGGATTTGCCGTTGTTATCCGTGAGGGTGGTATAGTTGACGCGGTTGCCGACGCCGGGGACGGTCACGTATTCGACGGTGTGCTCCGCCCCGTCGGTGAGGCTCCAGCCCTTGGCTTCGTAAATCTCTTTGAAGAAGTCGTTGGCGACGCCCGAGATGGAGTTGGATTCGTCGAAGAAGACGACTTGCGAGCCGTTCGCGATGAGGTATTTGCTCTTGACGCCGCTGATGCAGGCGACGGAGAGGGCGGGCTCGTAGGTGGAGGGAGAGCCCACCGTGCCCGAGTCGGGATTGGTTACGAAGTTGGTGTTGCCCTGGTCGCCGCCGTAGCTCGAGCTGAAGCTGTTGCTCGCCGCAGTGAGCAGGCTGATGCCGCTCTCGTTGACTTTGTCATAGACGGTGTTGATGGCGTCGCCGTCCTCTTCGCGCGCAAAGCCGCACGAGGCGCCGAGGGACATGTTGATGCAGTCCACGTTGAGGAGCACGGCATCTTCGAGCGCCGCAAGGATGTCTTCCGTCTCCGCCCCCTCGCTGAGGTTGGGGAACACTTTGAGGAGGACGAGCTGGGTCTTGGGTGCGACGCCGCGGAAGGGAATGCGGTTCCCCTCGCTGTCCACGACGGGATTTCCGTCCTTGTCGGTGTAGCCGTCTTCGTCGTATCCGCCGATGATACCCGCGACATGGGTGCCGTGTTCGCTGTCATACGGGAACACGTCGGGGTCCTTATCCGCATAGTCGTAGACGAAGGGAATCTTGTTGCTGTAGAAGACGTCCGAGATGCGCAGGGACGGGGTTGTCTTGATGGCGTTGGTGCTCGGAAGAAGGGTCTCAATCTCCGATTTCTCGAGGAGGAGCTTGCTCTCGTCGAGCTCAATCTGGAAGACGGGGTGGCTGCAGTCGAAGGCGGAGTCGAGGATGGCGACCGCCGTCGTCTCGCCCGTGATGGTGTCGGGAACGCTGCCCGAGTTGAAGATACCCGACTCGTATACGTCGACGTCGTTGACGATGGCGGAGGCATTCGGGCTCTCGTCTGCCTCCTGCGGACGGGAATAGGTATCCGAGAGGATGGCCTGTTCGATGCCCGCCATGCCTTCGAGCTTGCGGAAGTTGCCGTATGTCGTCGTCACCGCGACGGCGTTGAGGACCGTCGTGTACGAATAATTGACGGATTTGATGAGCTTCTGCGCCTTGAGGTCGCTGATGAGCGCATTCTGTGCGCGGGTGAGCTCCTTCGCCTGCTCCAAGCCGCGCTGGGTGGTGGCATAGTCGCCGACGGAGGCGGAGCCGTCCCGCACGCCGCCGAGGAAGGTGTCGATGAGCGCATCCCCCTTGAGGGAGAGGATGGCGACCACCTCGTCGTTTTCCCCGTAGCCTTGGTTTTGGACGAGATAGTCCGCCTTGATGCGGGAGAGCTGCTGTTCGGCGGGAATCTGATAGTCGCTCTTGAGAATCTCAAGATCCTGCGACTGATCGCCGAAGACTTCACTGCCCTTGCCGTTGTCGGCGGTGCCGTCCCCGTTGGGTGCCGCACACGCCGCAAAGAACAGCCCCATCGTCAAAGTCAAACAGATACACAATGTCCTTTTGAGTGTTTTCATGTCATTCTCCATATCAATACATCAACCAGAAATACAGCAAGACCGCCGCGACGGCAAAACACGCGAGCACCAGAAAGAGAATGGGCAGATAGCGTGCCATGCCCGCGCGGATGAGCGCATGCCTCTCCTTGCGGGTGAGGTTTGTCTCTGCGTTCTTCCGCTTTGCAACGTCGGGGTCCAACCCCTCCATGCTGTAAACGGTATGACCGTCGTCAATGTAGACGACCTTCTTTTTTTTCTTCTTGTTCCGCTCTTTCATAAGAGGTGGCGCACTGCGCCCTGTCATTCGCCCCTGTCGTCCGTCTTGTCCGCGTCGTCCGGTTTCTCATCTTCGGCGGGCGCCTCGGCGACGTCTTCGCTTTCGGGCGGTTTGGAGCCCTTCTTGGATGCCTTGCGGGCGGCGAGCTCTGCCGTGACGCGGTCGGCCTCTTCGCCGTCCATGCGCGCGAGCTCCTCCATGAGGTGGGCGCGTTCCTTCTTGCGTCCCGGGAGATGGTCCAATACGCTCTCCCGTTTCAGCAAGGCCGCAGAGAGCCATGCCGTGTAGAGGTCGGGGCGCATGCGTTCGAGTTCGGCGAGATATTCGCGCTTGCCCGCATACGACTTGGCGGCCGCAATCTGTTCCTGCAGCCAGACGACGTACTCCCCGTCAATCTCCGCACTGCGGGAGAGGATGTTCTCGTCATAGAGGTGGCAGGCGACGAAGTGGCCCTCCCGCACCTCGTTGTACCCCGGCTGGATGAAGCGGCAGGCGTTCATGCAGGAGGAGCAGCGGGTGTGGAATTTGCAGCCCTTGGGCGGGTTGGCGGGAGACGGGATGTCCCCCTCGAGGATGATGCGGTTCATCTTCACGTCGGGATTGGGGACGGGGACCGCCGAGAACAGCGCCTTCGTGTAGGGATGAAGGGGTTCCGCGAAGATTTTCTCCGTCGCGCCGAGCTCCATGACGTTGCCGAGGTACATGACCATGACTTGGTCGGTGATGTACTTGACGACGGAGAGGTCGTGCGAGATGAACACATAGGTGAGGCTGTCTGCCGCCTGCAACTCCTTGAGCAGGTTGATAATCTGTGCCTGAATGGACACGTCGAGGGCGGAGACGGGCTCGTCGCAGATGACGAGTTCGGGCTTTACCGCGAGGGCGCGCGCGATGCAGATACGCTGGCGCTGTCCGCCCGAGAATTCGTGGGGATAGCGGTCGTAGTACTGCGGCTGCAGGCCGCACTTGCGCATGACTTCGAGCACGTAATCATGCACCTGTTCGCGGGGAACAATCTTGTGGGCGCGCACCCCTTCCGAGATGATGGCCCCCACCGTCATGCGGGGCGAGAGGCTGGAATAGGGGTCCTGAAAGATGAGCTGCATGCGCGTGCGGTACTTCTGCATCGCGCTCTGCTTGAGCTTGGTCAAATCTTCGCCGCAGAATTGGACGGTGCCGCCGTCGATGTCATAGAGGCGGAGAATCGTTCTCCCCAGCGTCGTCTTGCCGCAGCCGCTCTCCCCCACGACGCCGATTGCCGTGCCGCGCTCCACCGTGAAGCTGACGTCGTCCACGGCGCGGAGGAAGCGGATGGGCTTGCCGAAGAAATTGCGTGCGATGGGGAAATATTTCTTGAGATGCTCCACCTTGAGGATGGGCGCATCTTCGGGGACGGGGGCCTCCGCAATCTCCTCTCGGGAGGGGACGGAAGGTTCGGGCTCCCGCTCTTTATCTTGGTCCTTTTTCTTGGTGAAAAGCGACTTCACCGTTTGGAAAAACTTGTTATTGCTCATTCCGCGTCCTCCCCTTGTTGGTAGAGCCAGCAAGACACGGCATGGGTGTCCGAGACGCGAATCTCGGGGGGATAATCCCCGCCGCACTTTGCGATGCACTTCTCGCAGCGGTTTTTGAAGTAGCAGGAGTTGGGCAGATTGATGGGGTTGGGCACCTGACCGGGGATGGAGTAGAGTGGCTCGCCCGTCTTGGAGGTGATGAGCGGCTTGCTCTTCTGCAGTCCCACCGTGTAGGGATGCAGGGGATTGTGGAAGATTTCCCGCGCCGTGCCCCGCTCGATGATGCGGCCCGCATACATGATGACCACCTCGTCCGCCATCTCGGCAATGACGCCGAGGTCGTGGGTGATGAGCATGATGGAGCAGCCCTGCGACTTCTGCAGTTCGCGGAGAAGTTCGAGAATCTGCGCCTGAATGGTGACATCGAGCGCCGTCGTCGGCTCGTCCGCGATGATGAGCTTGGGATTGCCCGCGAGCGCCATTGCAATCATGACGCGCTGGCGCATGCCGCCCGAGAGTTCGTGCGGGTAGCAGGTGTAGGTGTGCTCGGGCATGGAGATTCCCACCTTGCGGAGCATCTCGATGCTCTTCTCCTTCGCCGCCTCCTTGGAAATCTTGGGGTCGAGAAGGAAGGAGACCTCGTCGAGCTGCGACCCGATGGTGAACACGGGGTTGAGGCTGGTCATGGGCTCCTGGAAAATCATCGTGATGTCCTTGCCGCGGATGCTGTACATCTGCCGGGTGGGCATCTGCACGATGTCGTAGCAGATCTTTCTCCCCTCTTCATCGTAGCCGAGGGCGTCCGTGTTGAAGCGAATCTGCCCGCCGACGACCTGTCCCTGCGGCGCCTGTACGAGCTGCATGACGGAGAGCGAAGTCACGCTCTTGCCGCAGCCGCTCTCCCCGACGACGCCCACG
Source organism: uncultured Clostridia bacterium (assembly GCA_947631925.1). Taxonomy (GTDB): domain Bacteria; phylum Bacillota; class Clostridia; order Christensenellales; family Borkfalkiaceae; genus Gallimonas. The sequence continues at coordinate 54,249 of CANRNE010000004.1, read as the reverse complement.
ACTTTGTTCTTGGGCACATTGAAAGAGACGCCGTTGACGGACATGACCGTCCCGCTGTCGGTGAAGAAGCACGTCTTGAGGTCTTCTATCTCGAGAAGGTTGTTCTCGTCCTTCATCACCGTGGTATATTCCTCCGCGCTGCGCTTGCGGCGCTTGAGACCCTCGTAGTACTTCATCTGCTTCAGATTGTAAGAGATGATTTTGCGGCTCTCGCGCAGGGTGAGATAATTGGATGCTTTCTTTGCCATAGTCGTTTATTTCTTTGCTTTGGGGTCCATTGCGTCGCGAAGACCGTCCCCGACGAAGTTAAATCCGAGCACCGCGATGACGATGAGAACGCCTGCGGGCAGCCACATGTTGACGTGATATTGCAGAATGACGGGGTCGTTTGCCGTTGCAATCATGGTCCCCCACGCCGCCTTCGGGAGCTGGACGCCCAAGCCGAGGTAGCTCAGCGTGGACTCGTAGAGGATGACGCTTCCGAGCCCGAGCGTCATGGAGACGATGAGCTGGGGCATGACGTTGGGGATGAGGTGCTTGAAGAGCCGCCGCCAGATGGACAGGCCCATGACCTCGGTTGCCGTCATGAATTCCTGTTCGCGGAGCGATAGAATCTGCCCGCGCACGAGGCGCGCCGTCCCGCTCCAACTGAATAGCGTGATGAACGCCATGAGCACATAAATCTGTTGGTCGGGGGACAGCTCCCACGATTCTATCGTCGCCGATGCTATGAGCAGGATTGGCAGCGTCGGGATACAGTTGAAGATATCCACGATACGCATGATGACGCTGTCCACCCATCCGCCGAAGTAGCCCGCAAGCCCTCCGAGCAGGACGCCGATGAGCGTCTCCAGAATGACGACGATAAATCCGATGATGAGCGAGATGCGTCCGCCGTACATGAGCCGCACGAAGACGTCCATGCCCTTGTCGTCGGTGCCGAGAAGGTGTCTCGCGCTCGGCGGGGCGAGCAGGTTGTCCGTGCTGACGTGCTCGATGACTTCTTCGACCTCCACCCCGTCGCCGAGCTGGGAGACGTCATTGTGCGTGTACTTGTTGGTGAGTTCGGTGATGGCGCCGCCGTCGGGTCTGTCCACCGTCTCCTCCCCCCAGCGGCTGTACACCACGGGGCCGAGGAAGGAAAAGAGGAACAGGGCGACAATCATCACAAGTCCCACGATGGAGAGGCGGGAACGGAAGAAGCGGCGGAGGACGAGCCGCAACGGACTCATCTCCTTATACGTCACTTCCTCCCCTCTCTCCTCGGGGGGAGTGGGGTCGGGGGCTGCAGCAACGTCTGCGGGGAGCTCTTCTTCTATTGTCTTATCAAAGTCACTCATATGCCCCCCTTATTTCCCGAGTTTGACCCGAGGGTCGACGATGGAATACATGATATCCGATAGCAGTGTTCCGATGACGGTGAGCACCGCAAGGAACATGTTGTAGCCCATGATGAAGGGAATGTCCCCCTGTTGCAGCGCCTTGTAGGCAAGGCCGCCGATACCGTTGATTCCGAAGACCTGCTCGGTGATGAGCATGCCGCCGAAGAGGGAGGGCAGAATTCCCGCAAGCAGAGTGGCGAGCGGAATGAGCGTGTTGCGGAAGGCGTGCTTGTAGATGACTTTCCGCTCGCTCAATCCCTTTGCGCGCGCCGTGCGGATGTAGTCCGCGTTGAGCACCTCGAGCGTGTTCGTTCTCGTGTAGCGCATGAGGCCGCCGATGGAGAGCAGGACGCTGACGAAAATGGGCAGCACGAGATGGTGCGCCATATCCCCTATCTTCGCCATGGTACCCGCAAACGTCGCGGGGAAGTCCTTGCTCGGGGAGACGAGACCGGTGTTGGGGAACCAGCCGAGGTCCATCGCGAAGAACTTGATGACAATCGCCGCGAAGAAGTAGGTGGGCAGCGAGATACCGATCATCGTGAGCACCGTCGTGGCGTAGTCGCGCACGGAGTACTGGTGCGTCGCGCTCGTGATGCCGAGCGGGATGGCGATGAGGAACTGCAGAACGGTCGCAATTGCCGCAATCGCAAAGGAAATCCACATGTTCTCGCCGATGATGCTCGAGACGGGCTTCTGGTAGATGAACGACGTACCCATGTCCCCCTTCAGCATGTTGCCGAGCCACTGGAAATAGCCCGACATGATGCCGCCGAAGGAGTTATCGGCGAGGCCGTACATCTCCTTGAATTTTTCGAATTGTTCCACAAATCCCGGGTTCGTCTGCAACTGTGCCGCATACTTCTGCGTGAGGAAGTCGGTGGGCATCAGGCGCACGAGCGTGTAAATGATGATGGATACGCCGAGCAGGATGACGATGGAGATGAGGAGTCTTTTTACAATGTATTTGAACATTTCTTCACCGTGAAAGTCCTATGCGGAACGGCTCTCTGCCGTTCCGCGCGGACGCATGATTTTGCGATTATTGAATCTGTGTGACGAGGGAGAGATTGTACATTCTGCTGGTCAGCCCCTTGAACGCACTCACTTCGCTGTCGGGCGTGAGCGTGCTCTCGTCGAGCTTCCACGCATCGTAGGCGAACAAGTCGTTGCGCTGGTAGGTGGGCAGCTCGACCGCGAGCTCCATGACTTTGTCGAGCGCATCGGAGTAGATGCGTGCACGTTCGTCCTGATTGTTGGTCTCGCGTGCCGCTTCGATGTATTCGGACAAGACGTCGAGGATGGTGTTCTCCCGCGAATACCGGTTGCCCGCATTGAGCAAAATCTGGCGGTAGCCCCAGCTGAGGACGGAGGTTGCCGTGGAGTCCTTGTGATAGACCTGATACATATCGGGGTCGATGGTGGCGCCCCATGCCGCCGCCCAGACGGTGAGGTTGCCCGTGGCGAGCTTCTGCAGACCGCTCACGTCCGTTCTGACGTTGATTTCAAAGCCCCATTGGTTGAGCAGCTCTCTCGCGTGGTTGAGGGCGCGCCATGCGGGGTGGTCCGTCTCCTGTCCGACGATGGTGAAAGTGTACTTGAGGCGCTGCGTGCCCGCGGCGTTCACATACACGCCGCCGGCGTCCGTGTGATAGCTCGCCGATTCGACGAGCCCGCGGATGAACTCCTCCTGCTCCGCAAGGGTGAGGGTGTCTCCCGCCCTCTTGCCCTTGCTCTCGACAAACCGTTTGTAGGCGGGGTTGACGACGGTGAGGTCTTCGGGAATTTTCCCTCCGATGTAGGGATAGTACGGCGTCGAATCGTCGGGATATGCCCAGCTCTCCTTGGACATGGAGCGGTAGATGGGGCTCGCCGTGCTCTTGTAGTAGTCGACGCATTCCTGCGTATTGATGCAGTGCATGATGGCCTGCCGCACCTCGAGCGACGGGACCTTGCCCGCGTTGATGCCGATGTAGCCGTAGCCGAGCGTCGAGACCAGCTTGGCGCGGAAGCCGTCCTTTTCCCTGCCCTTGATTTCGTCATACGTTTCGGGCTTGGCGTTGGGCTCCGCAAAAGTCACCTCTAAGCTGTAGAGCGAGTTGGTCATCTGCGTGGAGGGGGTAATCTGATAGCGGATCTTCTTAATCTTGGGTTCTCCCATCAGATAGTAGGGATTGCTTTCGTAGTAGAGGATGTTGGTATCGAAGAAGTCGCCCGATTCGACGTCCGTGATGCCGCCCTCCGCCTTGCTTGCGACATAGGGACCTGCGCCGACGGGAAGGCCGATCTTTTTGCTGTTGTTCACGACGTCCTGCAGGAAGGTCTGCGACCCTCTCTCCACGCCGAAGTTCTCCTCGTAGTCGAACGCCCTGATGTGCTCGGCATCCGAGTAGTAATACATGGGCGCGACGGTGAAGCCGAAGTTCCAGATGGCCTTGGGGTCGATGTTGTTGATGGTGATGGAGAGCACCTCGTTGCCCTGTATCACATGGCCGTCGTCCGCATATTCGGGGACGTTGTAGGTGACGCCGTTTACCGTGACGGGCTCTTCGCGGTTGGCAAACTTGATACCCGAGATGTTCTTGTATTCGATATTGCCCGCCTCTTTGAAGAACTCCTCCATCTCCGCATTGGTGATAAAGGTGAAGAGGTCGCTCGCGGTCACCCAATATTCGACGACTTCTGCGATTTTATCGGGGATGTTGGTATCATAGATATATTGAATTGCCCTTTCTTCCGTCCACGCCTTGGTCGCTTCGGGGGTGCCGGTGCCGTAAGAAAGTTCGCCGTTGCCGTTGTTTGCCGCCTTGTTCCATGTGATGGCGCCCTCGTTGTAGAGGAACTGCTCGACGTCCGTCGTGAACAGGTTTCTGTGTTCGTTGCCGTTCTTGTCGACGAAGATGGTGTCCCGGAAGCTGTCCTTGGCGGCGGTATAGTCGCTCTTGAGCTCATCTTTGAAGAGTTCGATGGCCTTTTTATAATCCTCGACAAGGTGCGCATATGCCTCATTGCCGCTGTGCTCTGCCTGATAGTTCTCAAGTTCCTTTTCGAAGTCTTTCTCGCTGAGGGTATTGTTGTGTTCGTCGAGAATCTCCTCCGCGGCCGACTGAAGGGAGTTTCTGCGCGTGCGCGCCGCGCGTTGGAATTGCTGCATGAAAGCGTCCTGTTCGGTCTCTTGGGATGCCTGCGTGCGGTATTCCTTCAGGCCCACGATGTCCGTCGAATACATGGTGGCGGAGCCCGTGTAGGCGGGGTCGAGGTAGACATAGAGGTTGAAGAGGACGTCCTTCATCGTGAGATAGGAGCCGTTCGAGAAGCGAACGTCGTTCTTTAAGACGAACTTATAGGTGGTCTGCAAACCATGGTCCTGCTCCTTGCCGTTGTCCGTGATTTCCAAATCCTTAACGACCACTTCCTCGTCGTCGCCATAGGCGACTTTCCCGTCCTTATCGTTGGTGAGCATGGAAATCTGCGTGAGACCGACGACGTTGGAGTCCGTTGCGGAAGTCGAGAAGAAGGGATTGAAGACCTGATCGACTTCGAGAATGGAGAAGATGAGCGGGTCGTTTCTGTTGTCATAGGCTTTTTTCTCCCGCGTCGGGGCGCAGCCTGCAATCACACCCGCCGTCATGGCGAGGGCCAGCGCTGCCGAAATTGTTTTCGCGAATTTGATTTTCATACTGTTCTCCTTTACTGATTAGCGAATTTATTGGGTTTTCCCGCCTTATGCTGCGGTCGTTTCAAAAGTTTTTCCGAATTTCGACGGTCACGGTGACATTGTCGAAGGTGGAGGCTCTGTCCGCATAGAAGGGCTGCGTTGCTTGAATAATCTTGCTCTCGTCGTTGCGGATGGCGGAGGGAAGTCTCTCGAGGACGCAAGTCCCCGTCACGGTGACGTTGGAGACCTTCGTGTTTTTCGCCCGTCCGAGGAAGGGGGAGACGTGGACTTCCGAGATGCGGCTGTTGGTGGTACTCAGGGTGATGGAGAGGTCCTCTATCGTCACATCCTCGATGGAGCCGTTTTCCAATCCGTCGAAGAGGCTGACGAGCAAGACTTTGTCCCAGCCCTGCGCGGTGTCGTAGATGAGGGAGTTGTTGTCGGACGCCACCTCGAGGATGATGCCCGAGACGGTGAAGCCGTTCCCGCGGAGGCCGCCCGCATTGCGGAAGCCGTAGAACGCCCCCGCCGAGCCATCGACCAACGTACCCTTATAGCTGCTCATGTCGATGTCCTTGAGCAGCCAGATGCCGCCCTTGTTGGTTGCCGCGGATGCGGCTACCAAATCCTTCGCGGTGGCGGCGTAGGTGTACACGCCCTTATTGAAGCGGACATAGACGGGAACATCGGTCGTCGAGTGGTCGGGGTCGTCGGGGTTGCCGGGGTGACTTGCCGAGAAGTCCCAGCGCGTCGTGCACGCTTTGTCGGAATAGTACTTGACCTGCACGGTGCCGTCTTCCCCGAGTTCGCAGTCCACGGTGTGGCCGTCATAGGCGGCGGCGAAGTCGCTCTGCACGAGGGGGGTGAACACGGCGGTGCCGTCCCGCAGCTTGTCGTCCTCCATAATCAGTTCCTTGACGTCATGGGGTTCGCCCGCGTCGTCGAGATAGGTGACGGTGTAGGTGAACGCCCTGACCCACTTGGCATAGAGAACGAGGGAGTCCCCTTCCACAACGTCGGTGTCGAAGTTCCACTCGTCGGAGTAGACGACCGTGCCGTCCGCCAGAACTTCGCGCGTTTTGAACCAGCCGCGGAGACGGTGCTTGGGATACACGGGTTTGGACTTGTTGCCCCCCAGCGCCTCGAGAGGAACAATCTTATGCGGCGCGCCCTCGGGGTAGGTGAAATATTCCCGCACCGCGCGTTCGCTGTTCCTGTACTTTGCCCCCTCGAGCTCGAACGTGACTTTAATGCCGTTGCGCTCGGTCGGGACAAAGTCGCCCTCGTCCGCACACGCCGCAAGGCCGCAGCAAAGGAGCACGGCGGCGACAAGTGCGAGTACGAAACAGAGCAAGTTGCGTCTTTTCTTCATGGTTTCCTCTTTCCCTCTTGTTCGGAATGAAAATTTATGCTTCCGCAAAGAGTAAATTCATAATTGCATTATTCAATTATACTCATCGCATGCAATCAAGTCAAGCAAATATCCACGTGATTTTGTGAATTTTATATGAAAATAAGCTGTTTTTATTTTTTTTCTATATTATAATATCGCGTTTTGCGGCGAAATTTTATCCTGCATAAATGAAATGAATTTATGCAAAAATTTCTGTATGTAAATTTGTAACAATTTTTGTATTCGGGGGACAGCGAAACGCCCTTTTCGGACACAAAAAAACCCCGAAAATTTCGGGGCGATGGAGGCGCCACCCGGATTTGAACCGGGGAGTCAGGGTTTTGCAGACCCTTGCCTTACCACTTGGCTATGGCGCCAAAAAAAACAGCGCGGAGCTGTGTTTGGAGCGGGAAACGAGATTCGAACCCGCGACATCCACCTTGGCAAGGTGGCGCTCTACCACTGAGCTATTCCCGCATATAAGCCGACCGCGCTGTATTGGTGGAAGTTATAGGACTCGGACCTATGACCCCTTGCTTGTAAGGCAAGTGCTCTCCCAGCTGAGCTAAACTTCCGATTGCTTGTTTACTATACCACAATCTCAAAAAGATTGCAAGCGTTTTCTTCGTGCGAAATGAAATTTTTCGGAAAAAATCTCACCCGCGTCCTAACCTATCGAAAATTTCCCCGAAAAAGGGAAGAAAAAGGGACCGCACGCGGCGGTCCCGTGAGGCCTTAGTAGACGCTGACTTGCTTCTTGTCCCTTCCGAGGCGCTCGAAGCGGACCACGCCGTCCTTGAGGGCGAAGAGGGTGTCGTCTCCGCCGATGCCGACGTTGTTGCCCGGGTGAATCTTCGTCCCTCTCTGGCGGACGATGATGCTCCCCGCGAGGACTTCCTGCCCGTCCTGACGCTTGACGCCCAAACGCTTCGCGTTGGAGTCTCTGCCGTTGTGGGAGGAACCCGTTCCCTTCTTATGCGCGAACAATCTGATAAAAATCATGATTTTCTTCTCCTTGATTTGTGTTCGTCAGCCCGAGATTTTCTCGATTCTGACTGCGGTGTACGGCTGGCGGTGGCCCTGCTTCTTGCGCTCGTTCTTCTTGGACTTGTACTTGAAGACGATAATCTTCTTGAATTTGTCCTGCGCTTCCACTTTGCCCACGACCTTTGCATCCTTGACCTCGTCGCCCATGCGCACGGCGTCCCCGTCGGCGATGAGCACTGCGCGGAAGCTGACTTCGTCCCCCGCTTCCCCGCGGATTTTCTCCACCTTTACGAGATCTCCTTCGGCGACTTTGTACTGCTTTCCGCCGTTTTCGATGATTGCATACATTCGCAATTTACCTCCTCTAACCAGTCTCGCAAGGCAAACGGGCGACCTCTATCGAGGTACTTTGGGGGCCCGACCTTAGCGGCTCGGGAATAAATGTACCATAGAAAAAGGCAAAAGTCAAGCGGTTTTCGCGCCGATTTGCATAGAAGTTTGATTTTTTTCGCAATCTTTTGGCAGGAGGTAACCATGGACATCAAGAAAAGCGAAGAGGTGCTTGCGGAGATTCACCGCAACTGCGAATACGCGAAGCAGTCCATTTCGGACATCCTGCCCGAGACGGACGACGAGGAGATTAAATCCGAACTTCTGCGGGAGCATGAGGAGTACGAGCGCATCAGCGGAAGAGCATGCCTGCTCGCGAAACAGCTCGGCATCGAGCTCAAGAACCCCAACCCGCTCAAAAAGGCGATGATGTGGGGAAGCATCAAGATGAGCGCGATGAAGGACGATTCCCGCTCCCATATCGCGGAGATGATGGTGCAGGGCACCGTGATGGGCGTGACCGCCCTCAAAAGCACGCTCGGGGAGATGTGCGACGAATGCGCGGACGACGAGATAAAATCGCTCGCCGAAGAGCTGCTCCGCAGTGAGGAAGAGTTTGAAAAAATCTGGAAAAATTTGATTGCTTGACCGAAAACGGGCATACCATGTCCGAAATCGGCGCAAAAAAATCCCCTCGGCAATGTCGTCGGGGGGATTTGTTTTTGCAAAAATTTATTCAATCAAGGCGCGCACGCGAAGGGGGATGCCGACCTCCTCCGCAATCCGTCTGCAGGCGGCAATCTTCTCCTTTCCGATACAGTCGACGACGGAGAACCACGCGCATACGCCGCACGCTTTGCAAGCGCGCGCAAAGGCGAGCATGCCCTGAAAGGCGTTCGGGATGAGCGGGCGGCAGAGGGCGTCGTATTCCGCCTCCGTCGGAGCGTTGAGGGAGATATTCACGCCGTCGAGTTTCCCCAAAAAGCGGGGCGCGACGTCCTCTCCCGCGATGAGGGAGGCGTGGCCGTTGGTATTTACCCGCGTCCTTCCGCCGCGCGCATGGATGATGTCGCAGAGTGCGAACATGTCCTCCAGCCTGCAAGTCGGCTCGCCGAAACCGCAGAAGACAATCTCCTCATAGCGCGTCGGGTCGCCGATTTCCGCGGCGATTTGTTCCACCGTCCCCTCGCCGCCGTGCAGCCAGAGGGGATACCCCTCGTAGGTCTCCTTCCCGTTGCGCACGCAAAACGTGCAGCGGTTGGTACAGCGGTTGGTGAGGTTGATGTACAGGTTTTGCCCGATTTGGTAGGTATAAACGTCTTTCATGCTTGCAATTTGGGGAAGAGCCGCGCCGCGTTCCTGCGGACGGTCTCCGTCATCTCGTTTTGCGAAACGCCCTTGATTTCCGCCAACTTTTTGACAATGACGGGGATGTTCGCGGGCGTGTTCTTCTCCCCGCGGAAGGGGGAAAGATAGGGGCTGTCCGTCTCCGTCAGAATGCGCTCCATGGGGCAATTTGCAGCCGCCTCGACGGCGCGCCGCGCGTTTTTGAAGCACAAAACCCCGCCGAAGGAGAAGGACGCACCGAGTTCGAGGAAGGCCTCGAGATTTTCCGCGCCGTACGAATAGCAGTGCATGAGAAAGCCCATGGAAAGGCGCTCCCGCCGCGCCTGCAGAATGGCAAGCGTGTCCGCGCAGGCGTCCCGTGAGTGAATCTGAACGGGGAGTCCCAACTCCTCCGCAACATCGAGCTGAGCCTCGAAAGCCGCGTACTGCGCCGCCTTGTCGGGGTTCGGGTAGTGATAATCGAGCCCAATCTCCCCTATCGCGACGCATTTCTCGTCGGCGGCCATATGTTTCAGCGTTTCAAGCGACTTTTGCCCGAAATCTTTGAGTTCGGAGGGGTGCACGCCCACCGTAAAATAGCAACCTGTGTGCGATTTCGCAAACTTTTGATGCCACGCGGCGTGCTCTAAAGTGTCGGCGGCGAGGACGACTTTCCCGACCCCCGCAGCCTTGATTTTTTCCCATTCCGCGGGAAATTCGTACCCTTCCCCCGCAAAATGGGCATGGATGTCAATCACCGCACCGTCGCCCCGTCCGCGACGAGCCGCTCGGGGGAGACGAGGGAGAGGCGGCCGTCCCCGTCTTCGGCGCACAAAATCATGCCTTCGGACAGGACGCCGCAGAGTTTGACGGGCTTTAAGTTGGTCACGACGACGACCTTCTTGCCCACCATCTCTTCGGGGGTGTAGAATTTTGCGATGCCCGAGACGACGGAGCGGGTCTCGGCGCCGATTTTCACCGTCTCGTGCAGCAGTTTTTCGCTCTTTGCCACCTTTTCGCAGGCGATGACCTCCCCCACCCTGAGCTCGAGTTTGGTGAAGTCGTCAAAGGAGATTTCCGGCTTCTTTTCGGGGACTTCTGCCGTTTTTTGGGGGACAGGTGCGCTTTTTGCATGCGCGGCGAGCAGGGCGTCGAGCGTCTTTTTGTCGATGCGGGGGAAGAGCGGGGGAAGTTTTTCGACGGGCGTTCCCGCCTTCAGAAGGCCGAAGCGCGCGGCCTCGATGCCCGCTTCCTCCGAGGAGAAACTTCTCAAAATCGCCTCCGCCGACTTGGGCAGGAAGGGCTTGAGCAGGACGGCGCAAATCCGCACCGCCTCGGCGAGGTTGTAGAGGACGGCGGCGAGGCGCTCCCGCCTTTCAGGGTCCTTGGCGAGCGCCCAAGGCATCGTCTCGTCGATATATTTATTCGCGCGGGCGACCACGGAGAAGATTTCTTCGAGCGCTTCGGGCGCATTGAGGGCACCCATGTCCGCGTCTACCCGCTCAAAAAGCGAATTGCAGGCGGAGATGAGCCCGACGTCGGGGCCCTCCTCTTTGCCGCGCGGGGGGACGGAGCCGAAGTTCTGCAAAATCATCGCCTGCGTGCGGGAGACGAGGTTGCCGAGGTCGTTGGCGAGGTCGGCGTTGATGCGGCCGACGAGGCGCTCCGTCGTGTATTCCCCGTCGCTGCCGAAGGGAATTTCGCGCAGCAAAAAGTAGCGGACGGCGTCGGTGCCGAACGCCTTCGTGAGTTCGTAGGGGTCGGTAATCTGCGTCTTCGCGGCCTCTTCCTTGGATTTGGACAGCTTGTCGCCGCCGATGAGGAGCCAGCCGTGCCCGTACACCTGTTTGGGGAGGGGAAGGCCGAGCGCCATCAAAATGGCGGGCCAGACGATGGCGTGGAAGCGCACAATCTCTTTGCCGACGAGGTGAAGGTCGGCGGGCCAGAATTTTTTGAAGAGGTCATCCTCTCCCGTGCCGTAGCCGAGCGCGGAGATGTAGTTGGAGAGCGCATCCACCCACACATAGGCGGTGTGCTTGGGGTCGAAGGGAAGCGGAACGCCCCACTTCACCGTCGTACGGGAGACGCAGAGGTCGGAAAGTCCCGCCTTCAGAAAGTTATTCACCATCTCGTTGACGCGGGATTTGGGCTGCAGGAAGTCGGGGTTGTCCTCATAGAGCTTGAGGAGCCTGTCCGCGTACTTGGAGAGGCGGAAGAAGTAGCTCTCCTCCTTTTGCAGAGAGACCTCTCTGCCGCAGTCGGGGCATTTTCCGTCCTTGAGCTGGCTCTCCGTCCAGAAGGCCTCGCACGGGGTGCAATAGTAGCCGCTGTACTCCGCCTTATAGATATCACCGCTCTCGAAGAGTTTCTGATAGATGGTCTGCACGCATCTGACATGGTCCTCGTCCGTGGTGCGGAGAAAGCGGTCGTAGCGAACGTCGAGGAGATTCCACATGTCCTTGAGCTCGGCAACAAGAGGGTCGACAAATTCGCGGGGCGTGACGCCGTGCTTTTTTGCCTCCTTTTCCACCTTTTGACCGTGTTCGTCCGTGCCCGTGAGGAAGAATACCTCGTCCCCCTTCATCTTGTGAAAACGGGCGAGGCAGTCGCAGATGACCGTCGTATAGCAATGCCCGATGTGCCAATTGCCGCTCGGGTAGTAGATGGGCGTCGTGATGTAGTACTTTGCCATAATGCACCTCTTTGCTTTATTATACCGTTTCGCGCGCAGTTTGTAAAGCAAATTCGCCCGCAGGCGCGCCTTTTGTTATTTGGGGGGCAGAAATGCGGATATGCTTCGACTCGCCGCGATGCGGCGGCTCAGCATGACGAATTCAGAGCGCCACCCCTTCCGTCGCTCTCTTCGTTCGCGCCACCCTTCTCGGGCAGGTAGAGTCCTGCCCGAGAAAGCTCCGCCATAGGCGGTGAGGGGGTGCCATTTCAAAATAATGTGCCTTAGGCGGAATTCACTTCCGCCGTGGGCGACACAATTTGCCACGCCACCGCAGGCTTATTGTCCGATGAAACAGTAACGCTTGCGCAGCTAAGAGCGGGAGAAGGTACGGACGCCCATCCGCTCGAAGAAAATATTTGCGCACGCAAAGATTTTCTTCGAAACATCCACATATATTAAACCATGAACGCTATTTTTGCGGCGGTGTTTGTGGCGGCCGCGGCGATGTTTCTCGTCACCAATCCCGACGGGTTCCTTCCCGCCATGCTCGCGGGCGGGCAAAAGGCGATTGCGCTCTCCGTCTCCCTCCTCGCGGTATACTGCGTCTGGTTGGGATTTTTTAAGATTCTCGAGAAGAGCGGACTCGCTGAGAGGCTCTCGAGGGCCACCATGCCCGCGACCAAGCGCCTATTCCGCACTTCGGACGAGCAGGCGCTCTTCTTTGCGGGGTCGAACATGGTTGCCAATTTTTTGGGACTCCCCGGGGCGCCCACTCCGCTCGGAATCCGCGCCACCAAGCGCTTTCTTATGGCAAAAAACGACTACGCCGCCGACATGCTCTTCGTCCTCAACGCGACGAGCCTGCAGCTTCTTCCCACCACCGTCATCGCCTTGCGCGCCGCGGCGGGCTCCCCCTCCCCCGCCGACATCTTTCTCCCCACCCTTCTTGCGACGCTTTTATCCACACTATTCGGGGGGTTTCTGCTCTTTTTTATCGATAAACTGCGGGGCAGGCGAAGATGAATTTCGTCGCATTTTTCATCCCTGTCCTCTTTTTGGCGCTCTTTGTCTATGCGCTCGTCAAGAAAATCAAGCTCTACGACTGTTTCACCGAGGGCATCAAGGAGGCCGTCCCGCTTCTTCTTTCCCTCTTCCCCTATCTCGCCGCCGTGCTCATCCTCTCCGAACTCTTCGAGGCGAGCGGGCTTGCGAATCTTTTTACCCGCCTTCTCTCCCCCCTCTTTTCCGCACTCGGCATCCCCGCGGAGCTCGCCCCTCTCGTCCTCATCAAGCCCTTCTCGGGGAGCGGGTCCACCGCCCTTCTTTCCGACGTCTTTGCCCGCTGTGGGGCGGACAGTTACATCGGCCGCTGCGCCGCCGTCTGCTACGGCTCGAGCGAGACCGTCTTCTACATCTCTGCGGTCTATTTCGCGGGCGCCAAAAAAAAGCGGCTGCTCCTTCCCACCCTCGTCGCCCTGCTTGCCAATTTTTTGGGAACCGTCGTCGGCTGTCTTTTATGCAGGGTATTATAAAAGATTGAAAAACGCAGGACGGTGAATGAAATTTAATCACACAAACGGCGTCCGTTGGTAGTTTTTCACATTTCGTGAAAAGATGCTTTTGAAAAAAATTTTTTCAGATTTTTTTGCCGAATTATTTTACTTTATGGCGAAATACAGATATAATATGATTGTAAGCACCGCAAGGAGCTAAAAATACCGCTCATAATTTTTCCCCCTTATCATAAGCAAAACCCCTCGGGACGCGAGTTCCGGGGGGTTTTGCTATAGCAGCCGTCTTTGATTTGGCGACCGCATGCGGGAGGAATTCTCCGCATAGCCGAGCACGATGCCGTACAGAATGGGCGGGCCGATGTTGAAGAAGTGGCAGTCGACGATGCTCATCAATAGCATCGCGAGGATGCAGAAGAGGGCGAACCACTTCTCCGCCGAACGGGACTTGAGAAGAAGGACGATTGTCTGGTATCTGTGGAACGCGTAGGCGGCGAAGAGGACGAGCCCGCCCGTCGCGAGCAGTTGAAGATAGGTATCGTGCGCGCGCGGGGGCAGGAAGCTCCACTCGGAGTCGAAAGCAAAGCCCGGGGTGGCGTAGAAACCCACGCCGAACACGGGGTGCTTCAAGAAAATCTTCCAGCAGGCGGCGTAGAGTTCGAAGCGGTTGGAGGAGTCCAGCCCCGCCTCAATGACGGAGTGGAAGAGCGCACCCACCGTTTCGGGGAAGGCAAGAAGCAGGACGGCCATCCCCGCGAACATGGCAAGGGGAACGGCGAAGAGCCCCTTGACTTCCTCCCGCTTTGCGACGCGGATGGCGTAGAGGGTGCATAAAAAGAAGGTCACGCTCCCGAAGACCATCCCCCCGCGGCTCTGGGTGAACAGGGTGGAGAGATAGAAGAAGGTTCCGAGCAGGGTGTAAATCCAGCCGTGCTTTTTCGTGACGGCAAAGTAGAAGGGCGCGGGAATGCACATGCCCATGATACAGGCGACGTTGTTATACGTCCCCCAGCCCGTGTACAGCTCCTCGCGGATGACGGCGCCCCCCTGTATGACGGAGGGATAGGTGTACATGCCGACAATCTGCACGAAGATTCCCATGCCGAGACCGCAGAACAGGGCGGGAAAATACCCCTTGTCGATGTCTTCCCAGCGCAGCGTGTAGTGAAAATAGACATAGAACAGGGCGAGGGAGACGGGCTGCAGGAAGGCAAAGAGCAGGGTGCGTCCGTCGTAGAACTCGGTGAACGAGCCGCCGAGCATGTAGGCGACGCCGAGCAATAAAAATCCGCCGAGAAGGCAGGGCATCGTCTTGCGGCGGCGCTTGTCGAAGAGCGCGTAGGCGAGGTGCCCGAGAAGAAGGGCGGAGCACAGTCCGATGAGGATGAAGAGTTGAATTTGCGATGAGGGGTCGTCAAACATCGTGCTGCCGAGGTAGTGAACGGTGCTGTTGGGGCGGGAAACCGTCATGTAGGCGCAGAGCACGATGGGAAGGACCGGGAGGGAATCTTCGCAAAATAATATCGAAAGAAGTCCCATCACGAAGTAGGTCCAGAAGGCGAACAGCTCCAGGGAGCCGACTTCGGACACGACCATGATGAGAATGACGAGGGCGGCGTACGGGACGGACCGCAAAAATGTACGAAGCACGGCAATCGGCCGCACATTCGCAAGGTTGGGGAAAATTCCGCACAGCATATTTCTATTATATACTTTTCGGAAATTTCGTGCAAAGTATTCCGCGGCGGAATTTTTTAGGGGGAAATTTGTCGAAAAATGTCAAAAAATGCCGCATCCTGACAGATGCGGTATGTGTTTTTGTACAGTTTAATCATCCAGCGTCCGTTTGTAGAGCTCGCTCTTGGCAATGCCCCGCTCGCGGGCGACGCGCTTTAACGCCTCTTTTTTGTCCATTCCCTCCGAAATGTACGCCTTCACCTGCTCTTCGGGGGTGAGGGAAAAGGTGCGCGGGGCGCTGTTCCCCTCGACGAGGAGGACGAACTCCCCGCGGTGCTCGCCCGTGTATCCGTCGGCGAGGAAAAATTCCACGCTCTCCTCGTGAATCTTGGAGATTTCGCGGACGGCGCAGGCGCGACGGTTGCCCAATACCTCGGACATGGTATGGACGTAATCGTCCACGTCGTGCGGCGCGCAGTGGAAGATGAGCGTCTCGGGATACTCCTTCACGCGCTCCAACAGTGTGCGGCGGGCGCTGTTTTTTTCGGGCAAAAAGCCGAGAAAGAGGAAGGTATCTGAGGGAAATGCGGAGAGGGCGAGCGCGCAGACGAAGGCGCATGCCCCGGGGAGCACGGTGTAGGGCTCCCCCGCCTCCTTGAGGGCGCGGCAGACGACGGCGCCGGGGTCGGAGATGACGGGCATGCCCGCATCCGAGACGACGGCAATCTCCTTCCCTTCGCGGGAGAGGGCGATGAGCTTCTCCGCCGCCTCCCTTTCGTTGAATTTATGACAGGCGACGAGGGGTTTGTTGAGGCCGTATGCGGAGAGCAGGCGCACGGTGTTTCTCGTGTCCTCGCAGAAGACGACATCCGCCGCCCGCAGAACGTCGAGCGCGCGGAGGGTGATATCTTTTAAGTTCCCGATGGGCGTGGGGACAAAGGTAATCATAGCCTTTTTAAGCAGAAGGGGAAAGCCGCGCCGCGCCTTTCCCCTTTGTTTCCGTTATTCAGCGGTGATTGCACCCGCGGGGCATCCGTCCTCGCAGGCGCCGCAGTCGACGCACACATCGGGGTCGACCACATACGTCGTTTCGCCGAGGCTGATTGCGTTGACGGGGCAAGTTGCTTCGCAAGCGCCGCAGCAGACGCAAGCATCCGAAATCTTATGAGCCATATTGATAACCTCCGTTAAAATCTTACTCGTATTATACCATACTTTTTTTCATTCGTAAAGGCTTTTGCGAAAATTTTTTCATTCGGCGGAATTTTCTTCGTCCGCGGCGGGCTCGCTCCGCTTGAAATTCAGCTCGCTCACGGGGTAATCGCGGTAGACGAAGGTGCCGTCCTTTTCGATTTTGGCGCGCACCGTCATCTTGAGCATGTCCACGGCAATCACCGTCCCCCGCCCCTCGGGCGTCTCGACGGCGCCGCCGAGTTTGGGAACCCGCTTGCAGGCGTCTGCATAGTACTCGTTCTCGTAGGAGAGACAGCACATCAGCCTCCCGCAGAGGCCGCTGATTTTCCCGGGATTTAAGGAGAGGCCTTGGTTTTTCGCCATCTTGATGCTCACCTTGCGAAGGTCGGGCATACAGCTTGCACAACACACCACCCTGCCGCAGGGCGCGATTCCGCCGAGAATCTTCGTCTCGTCGCGGCTCCCCACCTGTTTGAGCTCGATGCGGAGATGGAAGAGGGAAGCGAGGTCCTTGACGAGGTCGCGGAAGTCCACCCTCCCCTCCGCCGTGAAGGTGAAGATGACTTTGCCGCCATCGAAGGTGAATTCGCAGTCGATGAGCTTCATCTCGAGCCCGTGGGCGGCGATGCGCTCCTTGCACAGTCTCATCGCCTCGGGGCGGCGCTCCTCGTTGCGGGCGACAATCTCCTCGTCCTTTTCCGTCGCGATGCGCACGATGTTTTTGAGGGGCCGGACAATCTTGTCCTCCTCCACCGTGACGGCGGGGTCGATGACAGTGCCGAACTCTAAACCGTGCGCCGTCTCCACGATGACATGCTGTCCGCGGACGAGCTCCTCCTTGCCAATCCCGAAGTAGTAGGGCTTGGCGTTTCCTCTGAATTTGACTGCAGCTACCGTTGCCATAATGTTTTCTCCCTCTCGATTTTGCGGGACAGCGCAAGGGCGGCCTGTCCGCAGTTGACGTTGAATTTAAGGTCGCACTCCGCTTCCGACACAAAGCGCACCGCGGCGAGCAGAACCCCCGCGGGAAGGCTGTCTGCGATGCGGGCGGAGGATGCCTCGTCCCGCGCCGTGGGAAGTCCGTTCAAGAAGAAGAGCGCGTCACGGGCGGCGAGACGGACGGCGGACAGGAAGGGGCGGACGGTCTTGTCGGTGAGCCCCCTGCAGAGCGCCTCCACCTCCTCGCCGAGCAAAAAGCGTTCGGCAAGTTTCGACTCCTCTTCCCCCGCCGAAAGAAGGGCCTCCGCGGCGGAGTAGGAGCCGCCGCAGGCCGCCGCGGCCTCCGAAATTCCCCGCTCCCCCGCATGGGTCCGCAAAAGCGCTGCGGCAATCTGTTCCTCCGAAAAGGGTACGCAGGCGAGCTTTTTCGCCCGCGAGAGCACGGTGGGAAGCACGGTGTGTTCGGCGGTCGCGCCGAGCAGAAAATATACCCCTTCGGGCGGCTCTTCGAGCACTTTTAAGAGTTTGTTCTGGACGAGGGGGGACGCCGTGTGGAAGGCGTCGAGCACGAACAGTTTCTTCTTCCCCTCGACGGGCAGAAGGATGCTCTCGTCGATGATTTCCCCCGTGCCGTCTGCGGCATATTTCCCCCCCGCGGCGGGGTAGAAGAAGCAGTCGGAAAAACTTTCCTTATCGATGAGAAGGGCCTCACGGGAGCCGTCTTCCGCCAAAAAGAACGCCTTGGCGCACTCCTTGAGCAGGGCGCGCAGAAGGGGCTCGTCCGGAAAGAGCACGAGCGTCGTGTGCGAGCACTCGCCGCGCCGCGCGTCCTCCGCATATTTGGCGTATGCCGTTGTCTCACGCAAGAGCTGTTTCACGCATCCTCCCGATAGATGGGAATGGCGCCGACGGGGGCGTCTTCGGAAATTTCCGCCCGCGAAAACGCCGCAAGAGCCTCCCCGAGGCGGTCGAGGTCCTCCCCCCTTGTCGCGGGGGAGAGATAGAAGAGAAGATAGTTTCCGTCGAAAAATTCGGGGTAGATGCCCTGCGCTTCGAGGGCGCGGAGAACTTCGTCCCCCCGCTTCCCGACGGGATAGAGAATTTTTGTCCAGTCAGCGTTTTTGAGGCACCCATGTCCGCATTTGAAGGCTTCGGAAGCCTCTTCAAGCGCCGTGTTGCGGGGATATTTCACCGCGTATTCCACGCTCGCCATGATGGGATAGGAGGGCGAGGTGGTGCGGAAAAATTTCACCGCGCGGGCGAGCCGCTCCGCCCATTCCCCCTTTGCCGAGACGACGGCGCCCTGCGTCATCGCGGGGAGTGATTTATGCACACCATCCACCCACATATCGGCATATTTTCCCGCATACAGGTCGCAAAAATGCAGGTGTGAGCCGTGCGCGCCGTCCACAAGAAAGGGCTTCTTTTCCCGCGTGCAGAGCGCGCGAATCTGCGCAAGGGGCGGGAAAAATCCGTAGTAATCGGGGGAGGTGAGAAGGAGGGCGTCCGCCCTTTTTAGCCCCTCTTCGAGCGCGGAGAGCGCGGGCTGTTCGGGGACTCCGAAGCGCGCCGTCTGCGGAATGATTTCGAGGGCGAGACCCAAAACGTGGCAGGCATGTCCGACGCTGGGGTGCGAAAATGCGGGTACGGCCACGCGTTTTGCGCCCGCTTCGCGCGCGGCAAAGAGCATGGAATATACCCCCGCCGTGCTGCCGTCCGTCAGAAGAAAACTTGCGTCAGCGCCCAAAATCTCCGCAATGTCCCTCTCCGCCGCCGCGAGAACGCCGTGCGGCGCATAGAGGTTGTCCGAATAGGAGAGCTCGGTGATGTCTCCCCCCGCCCGCTTGTGCCCCGGGGTGTGGAAGGAGAGATGTTGCCCCTGCCCGCGGAGCATATCGGCGATGTGCAGTTTCATTTCTTGGGCTTCATCGTGGGGAAGAGCAGGACGTCGCGGATGCTCGCGCTGTCCGTGAGCAGCATGACGAGGCGGTCGACGCCGAGTCCCAGCCCACCCGTGGGCGGCATGCCGTGATTGAGCGCGTCGATGAAGTCCTCATCCACCTGCGCATTGGCGCCCTGTGCGCGCTTTTTCTCCGCCTGCTGCGTCATGCGCGCCTCTTGGTCGATGGGGTCGTTGAGCTCGGAGAAGGAGTTCCCCATCTCCATGCCCATCATGAAGTATTCGAAGCGCTCGCACATCGTGGGGTCGTCGGGCTTGCGCTTGGCGAGCGGCGAGATTTCCACGGGATATTCATAGATGAAGGTGGGCTGAACGAGCTTGTCCTCGACAAAGGCGTCGAAGAAGGCGGCGAGGATGTGCCCCTTGCTGTCCTTCCCCTTTTCGAGCTCCACGCCGTGCCCGGCGGCGAGCTTTCTCGCCTCTTCGTCCGAGGAAATGGCGGAAAAATCCACCCCTGCGTACTTTTTCACCGCCTCCGTCATCGTGAGCTTCTCCCAGTGCCCGAAGTCGAGCTCCGTGCCCTGATAGGTGACTTTGGTCGTGCCGCACGCCTCCGTCGCCACATAGCGGTAGAGGTCCTCGACGAGGTCCATCATCGCGCGGTAATCGACGTACGCCTGATAAATTTCCACCGTGGAGAACTCGGGGTTGTGCTTGGAGTCCATCCCCTCGTTGCGGAAGATTCTCCCCAGCTCATACACCTTTTCGAAGCCGCCGACGATGAGGCGCTTTAAGTAGAGCTCCGTCTCGATGCGCAGATACATATCGAGGTCGAGCGCGTTGTGGTGCGTCTTGAAGGGGCGTGCGTCGGCGCCGATTTCGAGGGGGAGAAGGATGGGCGTCTCTGCCTCGAAAAATCCCCTGCCGTCCAAAAAGGCGCGGATGGCGCGCACAATCTTCGCCCGCTTGAAGAAGGTCTCGCGGACGTCCTCGTTGACGATGAGGTCGATGTGGCGCAGGCGGTACTTGGTGTCCGCATTCTGCAAGCCGTTGTACTTTTCGGGCAGCGGAAGGAGCGCCTTGGAGAGCATGACAAACTCCTTGGCGTGCACGGTGACTTCCCCCGTCTGCGTGCGGAAGACAAACCCCTTGACGCCGACGATATCGCCGATGTCAAAGTCCTTTTTGTAGGCGGCATACACCTCTTCGCCGACGTCCTGCCGCGTGACATAGATCTGAAGCTGTCCGAAGCGGTCTGAAATATGCGAAAAGGAGGCCTTCCCCATGATGCGGCGGGACATGAGTCTGCCCGCCACGACGACGTCCTTCCCCTCATAGGCGTCAAAATTCCCTTTGACTTCCTCGGAGTTGGCGTCCACGGGATAGCTTGTAATCTTGTAGGGGTCGTGCCCCTCACTCTGCAATTTGAAGAGCTTTTCGCGGCGGATGCGCGCCTGTTCGGCGAGGTCCTCCATGCCCTGTGTCTGCTGTTCCATAATCAGTCGATTTTTACGATTTTCAACGTGTATTCCCCGTCGGGAGCCTTGACGACAACCTTGTCGCCCTTCTTGTGCTTGAGCAGAGCCATGCCCACCGGCGACTCGTTGGAGATGATGTTGTTCATGGGGTCGACTTCGGTGGTCCCCATGATGGTATACGTCTCCTCCTCTTCGAGTTCCGCATCGTAGACGGTGACGGTGGAGCCGATGTGAACGACGGTGTTGTCGTCGCTCTCCTCGATAATCTCCGCGTTCTTAATCTGGTAGTCGAGCTCGGCGATTTCCCCCTCGTTGGCCGCCTGTTCGTTGCGGGCGGCGTCGTACTCCGCATTCTCGGAGAGGTCGCCGTGGCTGCGCGCCTCCTGAATGCGCTCGACAATCTCCGCGCGTTTGACGGTCGTGAGGTACTTGAGCCGCTCCTCCGCCTTCTTTTTTTGTTCGCTCGTCATGTAGAACTTATCTGCCATTTTGACACCTCTTTGCGCATTTGCGCCGAATTCCATAAAGATGACCGTGATTCCCGAGGGGGAATCACGGTACGTTTTTCTTTATTATACCCTTTATAAGCGGTTTTGTCAACACTTTTCCCCGCAGGCGGTTGCATTTTCGGCAAAAATACGGTATAATGGGGACATGATTCGCATCTGGGCAAAACTGTATCGCGGCGAGCACATCGAAAAGCAGCTGACTTACGAGCGGGAAGGGGCGTTCACATACGCCGATTTCTTCCTCTATCTCGCCGAAATCTGCGACGCGCTCGACGTCCCCACCCCCGTTCTTCTCAAGACGCACCTCTTCCACTATGCGAAGTTTCATCATGCCGTCTTTCGGCCGCGGGACTTCGTCGAGAGCGTCCCCTTCGACAAACTGGTGCTCGAAAATCTTTAAGATGTCAGGAGACAAATTTGAGGGGACGGAAGGCAATCAGCCAGAAGAGGAGCCAGCCCGCCGCCACGCCGCCGAAGGACAGGAGCACGCGGAGGGCGGTGACATTTCCCCCGCAGAGCACGAGAAGGACGGGCACCCCCGTGAGGGCGTACGCCGAAGCAAACAGTCCGAGCGCGATGAGGACGGCGCTCGCAAGAATAGTGGAAAGTTTCATGCGGGCAGTATGCGCAAAGGCACGGGCAATATTCTCTTATAGCAGAGGAACGAGGTCTTTGAGGGAGCGAATTTCCCACACCCCGTCGGGACAGGCGGCGCCCTTTCGGTTGAACCAGTAGCTGTCCATGCCGCAGGTGCGCGAACCCGCGATGTCGGTGAGAAGAGAGTCCCCCACATACAGACAGCGGGAGGCATCGACGCCGAGGAGGTGCAGCACGGCGCGGAAAAATTCGGCGTGCGGCTTGATTGCCCCCAACTCCTCCGAGACGAAGACGTCGTCGAGCCCGAACATCGAGAGCCGCCGCTTTTCCACCCCGGAGAGCCCGTTTGCCACCGCGAAGACGCGGTATTTTTTTTGTAACGCTTTCACCGTCTCCACGGCGCCCTCGACGGGGGTCGCGGGCTGAGAATATGCCTCCCAGAAGGCCGCTTCCGCCTCCGTCCCCCTGCCGCAAAAGCCGCATACCATGTCTGCATATTCAAAGAGGTCTCGGACATGGGTACGGTTTAATTCGCGGTACGCGGTTCGGACATGGGGCATGCGGATGTCGGTGAGGCCCGCCGCGTCGCCGTCTGTGAGGACGAACCCGCAGAGGAGAGAAAGCGCCTCCTTATCGCCCCCTCTTCCCACCCTTTCGAGCGCAGACGAGAAGGCACGGACAAGGTCATGTTCCCTGTCCGCGAGCGTGTTGTCCGCATCGAACAGAATGCACAAATACGGCTTCATAATCACCAATCCTGTTTCTTCAGAGATTTGTCCTTGACGTCGTCGTAAAATGCAAAATATTCCCGTTTCCAGTCCCCGAAGGGAAGCGGATGTTCCTCCCCGCGCACATACGCGAGGTATTCCTCCAGCTCCTCGGGGGTGAAATCGCCCTCGGAGAGCTCCTCATAGGCAGAAAAAAGTTTTAAGAGGTCGAGCTTGCTCAAGGTGCGCCTCCCGCACGAATTCCACAAAAGTTATCCACTTATCCACAGGGAGAGGGCGGCCTTCCCCTGTTTTTCATTATTATAGCAGACGGCGCGCGAAAATGCAACACCTTGCCGCAAACTGTTTGATGAAAATTTGCTTGACGCGGGCGAGCGGTTGCGGTATAATAACAGTAGATTTTTGGGGGGGAATACCGTGAAAGAAGACTTGAGACTCGAAGAGGACGTCATCGCGGCGTGGGTGCGTCTGACGGGAATTTTGAAGAACACACGCCTCACAAAGGGCATGAACTACAACGAGGCGACGGTGATGCTGCTCGCCTTCCGCAGGTTTGAAGAGGACGGCGAGGGGCTGGTCTCCTTCAAGGAGATTGTCGCCGAGACGAACATGCTCAAATCCCTCGTCAATCGGACGATTGATTCCCTCGTCAAGAAGGGCTTTCTCATCCGCAGCGACGGCGCGGACAGGCGGACGACGTTTGTGCGCCCCGTCAAAGAGAAGCTGCCCGAATATCTCGAGGTGCACCGCCACACCCTCGACATGGTGGGACAACTCGTCGAAATCATCGGGGAAGAGGACGCTCGCGCCTTCGTCCGAATCGGGGAGAAAATCTCCGCCGCCCACGAAAATAAATAGCGAAATACGCCTCCCATTGCGGGAGGCGTAAAATTTAAGGGAGACTTGCGTCTCCCTTTTTGATTATTCTTGATACGGGTCGTCCGTGTCGGGCGCGGGTTCTTCTGCGGATTCATCCGCAGGCTCTTCCGCAACTTCGCCTGCAGGCTCTTCCGCGGGCTCTGCTTCGCCCGCCTCGTCGGAGTCGGTGTTGTACACATCCACGCTCTTGTCGTCCGTCGTGTCGACGTGCATGCGCTTGGGTTTGGGAGCGTTCTTCTTCTCCTCTTTACGCTTCTTGAACAGGAACCAGAGGCCGACGCCCGCTCCCGCACCGACGGCGAGCACGCACGCGATGACGATGAGCGCGATTTCCCAGCCCTCGAGCCCCGTTTCCTCTTCTTCGACAGGCGCCTCGTAGTGGTTGAGGAAGTTCTTGTAGTAGCTTTCCATCGCCTCGACGTCTGCGTCGCTGTGGGTGCCGATTTCGGTCACGAAGTAGGAATACACGCGGTAGCTCTTGTCGCCGTCCGTGAAGTCGCCCTCTTTGAAGAGCTCCTTGGTGTCGTTGTAGGTAAAGCCCTTGCCCTCGGCAAACGCCTTGAGTGCGTTGAGGTCTTCCTCTTCATAGAGGTCGTCCTCGCCCGCATCCTCGTTCTCCTTGATGTTGTCGTAGAGAATGGTGAACTCCTTATCGCCCGTGTAGAAGTAGTACTCGATGGCGTTGCGAAGGGTGGTGCTGGCGTCTGCGGAGATGGTGGCGAGCACGCCGTCCGAGCCGTCGGTAATCTCCTCGAGCTTCTCGTTGAACGCCTTAATCTGTTTATTGTCCATCAGCTTGCCGTCTTCATTGAGGTTGATGACGCTGATGTAGTTGTAAGCGGTCGAGCCGTACGTCTTCGCGTTGGCATAGAAGAGAAGTCCGTCCACGACCTCGGCGTCATACCAGCCCGTCGCGTGTTCCGCATCGAGAATGCGCACGCTCGCGAAATAGGAGTTGTCCTCATCCTTATAGGGAAGGTCTGCGTAGTCGTTCTGCCCCGTCGCAAGGTCGGTGATGCCGTTGTAGACGGCGCGGTTGACGGAGACGCCGTTGGACGTCGTGCCCGTGTAGTAGAGGTAGTGAAGGTCTCTGCCCTCCACGGGGGAATCGTCGCCGCTGTGCGACGCGTTGTCGAGGAACATGAACTCTGGGGAGCTTGCGCCGCGGGCGATGGTCGTCGTGGCGGTCGTGGTCACGCCGCTTGTCGTCTCCACGTCTGCACGGACGATGTTGGAGCCGTCGGCATAGAGATAGTGGTGGCCTTTCTCGTCGATGTAGAAGTACGCGCCATCCGCCTTGTCCGTCTTGCCTGCGGTGGCGACCGTCTCGAAAGAGCCGTCGTCATTGACCGCGATGCTGTCGGTGCCGGCTTTCGTCTCGGGGAGATAGTAGAGCGAACCGCTCGCCCCCACCGTGCTGCCCGTCGTCGACGTGTTCGTACGGATGAAGTAGATGCCGTCGTTTGCGAACGACTTGAGGGAGTAGGTGTACCCGATGGAGGACTGGGGCCGCGTCTTGCTGTGCGTAAACTTGGTCTTGTGGTTGTCGAACTGCTCGGACCCGATGCCGTCGGCGACGACGGTGCCGAAGTTCACATAGGGTTCCTTGTCGTCGTGGTCCTTGAGCCAATCCTCGTCCCATTCATGGTAGACGGGATAGGGCGTGTCCTCCGTGTCTGCCTCGACGCGGTAAATCTGGTTGTAGGCAATGGACGTGTCGGGGTCGTCGGTGTCGATACGGTCCACGACGCCCATCGTGAAATACACGGTCGCATCCGTGGGGTCGGAGGAGTTGAAGAGGTAGCCCGTCGCATTCTCGGCGAGCACGACGTCCTTCGCCGGGTCCTCGGTATTGCGGGAATGCAAATCGAAATTGGACGAAGTTGTGGCATTCGCGGAGGCATAGATGACATACACCTTGCCGTCCGCTCCCTTCACGAAGCGGTAGGGCGTCGAGTTGCTCTCGAGGCGGAAGAGGTGGGTGATGTCCGACCCGTCGAGCTTCGCACTCTTGAAGTCGAGATAGGAATTCTCTATCTCGCCCTGCAGGTTGGGCGTGTTCGTCGGGGTGGCGTAGTAGATGCGGTCGCCGTATACAAAGAGCCCCGCACCCGCGTCGCCTGCGACCATGAGGGAGGGAATGACCGTCTCCACGGTGTTGGTGCCGCTCGCGGCGTCCGTCTTCTTGATGCGTTGCAGGGCGCCCTTGACGGGAGTCCCGTAGGTGTTGTCCGACGTGTAGGTCTCCTTCCCGTTGATGAAGTAGTAGTATTCGCCCACGCCGACCACAAATCCGCCGTTGGAGGTCACCGTCGTGCTCTGGGGCATGGTGACGGAGTGGACTTGGGGGGAGCAAGCCGCCGCGGCGAGGGTGCCTGCGGCGAGGGCTGCGGCAGTCGCCGTTGCCAAAATGATTTTCGTAGATTTACGCATATTCGACATTCCTTTCGTATATCGGAATTTTGGTTCTAACGATACAGTTTTTATTATAAACTAAAATAAGGGATTTGGCAATCAAAAACCCGCAAAACTTGGAGTTTTCTTTGAGAAATTTTGTCCGCGCTATGGCTTTCGGGGGAATTTTTTGTGTTTTTGCCCCCGAATGCGGACGGACGGGAGGGACCTGTGATGGAAAAATTCGGAATTTTCGAGCTGCTCGACGCACTCTCCGCGCTCACGGCAAGCGAGGCTGCGCCCAAAAAAGAGGAGGAATTTGCGCAACCGCCCGCCCATGACCCCGCCCAAGGTCCCGCGCACGGCTCTGCGCATGACCCCGCCTTCGACCCGCCCGTCTACGGCAAGACGGGCCCCTCCGCCGCCCTCGACACCTTCCTCGCCCGCCACGACAAAACCACCGGCAAAGTGAAGAAGTGAAGGGGTTTGGCGGTGAGCGCGTGGAGAAATCCCGTTCCAATCCGTCACCCTGAGCCTGTCGAAGCTTATTATACTGCGGATATGCTTCGACTTCGCTCAGCATGACGAATTCAGAATGCGCCCCACCTCAGTCTCGCTATGCTCGACAGCTCCTCCCACGGAGGCGCCATGCATGCCCCTCCCGAGGAATCGCTCCTCATGCCCCCTCCCACGGAGGCGCCATGCATGCCCCTCCCGAGGAATCGCTCCTCATGCCCCCTCCCGCGGAGGGGGGGTAGGGGGGTGGGTACGAGTTCTAAATTCCTTGCGCGAGCAAAACCACGCTTTTGCGCTGCGCGACACAATTTGCAACGCCACCGCAGGCTTATTGTCCGATGAAACAGTACGGCTTGCGCGGCTAAGAGTAAATGAAGGCGCTAACGCCTATCCGCTCGGCGAAAATATTTGCGCAGGAAAGATTTTCGCCGAAACAAGCAAAAAAATTCCGACCCCCAAAAACCGAGGGTCGGAAATTTTTCATCTCTTCGAGAACTGAGGCGCTCTTCTTGCCTTTTTGAGGCCGTACTTCTTGCGCTCTTTGACGCGGGGGTCTCTCGTGAGGAAGCCCGCCTTCTTGAGGGTGGGACGCGTTTCGGGTTCGGCTTCGAGCAATGCTCTCGCGATGCCGAGGCGGATGGCGCCCGCCTGTCCCGTGAAGCCGCCGCCGATGACGTTGACAAACACGTCGTACTTCCCTTCCGCGCTCACCGCGACAAGGGGCTGTTTGACGACATACTGCGTCGTGCCCTGCGGGAAGTAATCCTCCAAAGAACGGTCGTTGATGACGATGGCGCCGCTACCGGCGGGAATGAGACGGACGCGGGCAATCGCCTTCTTCCTTCTGCCCGTGCCCCAGAATTGCAACTTCTTCTTAATATTCGTTTTCGCCATATCTCGTCCTCACCTTAAAATAATTTCAAAGCCTCGGGTTTCTGGGCGGCGTGGTTGTGTTCCGCGCCCTTATACACCTTGAGCTTCTTGATCATCTGCCGCCCGAGGGAATTCTTGGGGAGCATGCCGCGCACCGCCTCGTAGACCGCGAGGTCGCTGTGCTCTGCCATGAGTTTCCCGTACGAAATTTCCTTGAGGCCGCCGATGTATCCCGTGTGATAACGGTAGAATTTGTTCTCGAGCTTCTTGCCCGTGAGCAGCACTTTGTCCGTGTTGATGATAATGACAAAATCCCCCGTGTCGACGTTGGGAGTAAAGGTAGGCTTATTCTTTCCGCGGAGAATGGCGGCGACCTTCGAAGCGAGTCTTCCGAGGGGAAGACCGTCCGCGTCGACGACGTACCACTTTCTCTCCACAGTCTGGGCCTTTGCCATGTAGGTTTTCATATCCGTGCTCCTTGTGCTGTGATGCGGGAGCCGCCGCTCTTCGTGAGGGCGAAGCGTCCCGTTTCATTCAACTACCCCTTTATTATAAGATGTTGCCGAAATTCCGTCAAGCTGTTTTGAGTCCGTAAATTAAGATTTTTTCGGAAAAATCCAAATATTTTTTGTCCCGTCCGCGGCACAAGCGGGGATTTTTCGGGGAAACCCTCTTTCCCCGCCCCGCGGCGTTCAATCTTCTTCCCCTTCCCGAATGGGGGGAAGCGTCTTTACGACCCGTGCGGGGTTGCCTACGGCGACGCTGTTGCCCGGAATGTCGTGCACAACGACGCTGCCCGCGCCGATGACGACGTTGTCGCCGATAGTCACTCCCGGCATGACGAGGGCGCCGCCGCCGAACCAGACGTCGTTCCCCACGCGGATGGGCTTTGCAAATTCCAGCCCCTTGCGGCGCAGTTTTGCGTCCAAAGGATGCCCCGCGGTATAGAACCCGCACTGCGGCGCGATGAAGACGTTGTCGCCGAAGATTATTTTGTTGGTGTCGAGGAAGACGCAGTCATGGTTGGCGTAGAAGTTCTCCCCCACCTCGGTGTTGTAGCCGTAGTCGAACCACACATCACTCTCGAACCAGAAGTTTTCTCCGCACTTGCCGAGAAGAGACCGCATGAGCGCCTCCCGCCTGTCCCATTCCTCGCGCGGGGTGCGGTTGTATTCCTCGCAGATGCGCTTTGCCCGCACCATCTCCTCGCCGAGCTCGTCGTCCACGACGTACAGCTCTCCTGCCTGCAGTTTTTGTTTTTGAGTCATGATTTGCTCCTTTTGGTTTCGGCGAAAAGCTTTCCTGCGGAAATCTTTTCGTCGAGCGGATTGGCGTTAGCGCCTTCATTTACTCTTAGCCGCGCAAACTGTACTGTTTCATCCGACAATAAGCCTGCGGTGGCGTTGCAAATGGGGGCGCGCAGCGCAAAAGCGTGGTTTTGCTCGCGCAAGTATTTGGAAATGACACCCCCTCAGTCACTGCGTGACAGCTCCCCCTCAAGGGGGCGCCAAGTTGCTTGCCCGAGTCTCAAGGGGGCGCCAAGTCACTTGCCCACCCCTTGAGGTGGAGCAACGCGTTCTGCGAAAAGTCCAGTGAACTTTTCGCGCGTTGCGACAGGAGTGAGCGCATTTGCCGCGCGAACGGTGACCGAGGGCAGGACTCTACCTGCCCGAGAAGGGTGGCGCGAACGAAGAGAGCGACGGAAGGGGTGGCGCTCTAAATTCGTCATGCTGAGCCGCCGCATCGCGGCGAGTCGAAGCATATCCGCCCCAAAGAGGACAGCGAGGCGACTCCTTACTCCAAAATTGCTTTGATTCTCCTCACGCCGGCGGAGGAAGACTGCTCCTTGACAATCTTAAAATGCCCGAGGGTGCCCGTGCGCTCGACGTGGGGGCCGCCGCACATCTCCTTAGAGAAGTCGCCGATGGCGTACGTCTTGACGACTTCGCCGTACTTGCTGTCGAACACGCCGACGAAGTGTTCGGCGCGCGCCTCCTCGAGGCTCATCTCGCGGAAGACGACGGGAATGTCCTCTTTGATTTTCTCGTTGACGAGGTTCTCGACCGCCTTGATCTCCTCTTCCGTCATGGCGCGCTCGAAGTTGAAGTCAAAGCGCATGCGCTCGTCGGTGATGTTGCTCCCCTTCTGGTTGCAGTCGGGGGAGAGAACGACTTTGAGCGCGGCGTTGAGAAGGTGGGTGGCGGTGTGGTACTTGGTCGCCTGCTCGGAATGGCTCTCGAGCCCCCCCTTGGCGTCCCCCTTTGCGAGCACGCGGCTCTTCTCCTGATGTTCCTTGAAAGCGGCCTCAAAGCCCGCACGGTCGACGGAGAGTCCGCGCTCGGCGGCGAGCTCCTCGGTGAG
Organism: uncultured Clostridia bacterium; assembly: GCA_947631925.1. Taxonomy (GTDB): domain Bacteria; phylum Bacillota; class Clostridia; order Christensenellales; family Borkfalkiaceae; genus Gallimonas. The sequence continues at coordinate 24,943 of CANRNE010000004.1, read as the reverse complement.
TTCGAGGGGGAAGCCGAAGGTGTCGTAGAGGCGGAATGCCTGTTTGCCGCCCACGACGGTCTCGTCGCGGTAGGCAGGGTCCTGCTTCTTCATGAATTCGTTCTTGCGGGAGATGCCCTGCACGCACTTCTCGAACTCCTTCATGCCTGTGACGAGCATGGTGTCGAAGCGCTCCGCTTCCTTCTTGATTTCCTCGAGGATGTAGTCCTCTTTTTCGACGAGAAGGGGGTATGCCTCCCCGTATACTTCATGGATAAAGATGCGCGCGACCTCGGACATGGCGTCCGCCGAGACGCCGAGACGGCGGCAGTAGCGGATGGCGCGGCGCATGATGCGGCGGAGAATGTATCCCGCCCCCACGTTGGAGGGAAGGATGCCGTTGGCGTCCCCGATGAGCATGACCGTCGTGCGGACATGGTCGGCGACAATGCGCATGCAGCGGCGGGCGTCTTCGTCCCCGTCATAACTCTTCCCCGAGAGCTCCTCGAGCTTTGCAATCGCCCCCGCGAAGAGGTCTGTCTTGTAGCCGTCGGAGAGCCCGTTCAGAAAGAGCAGCATTCTGTCGAAGCCGAACCCCGTGTCCACGTTCTTGTTCGCAAGCGGCTCGTAGCCCGTCTCCGTCTTCTTATACTGCATATAGACGTCGTTGCCGATTTCCACATAGTCGTCGGGAAATACGGGATTTTCGGGGTTGCCGATGGGATAGAACCACTCGTTGTCGGGGCCGCAGGGGGTGCCGACGGTGCCCTCGAGCTCCCACCAGTTGTCCTCTTTGGGGAGATAGAAGACGTGCTCGGGTTTTATTCCGAGCCCGATGAGAAGGGCCGCCGTCTCCCCGTCGCGCGGGGCGCTTGCGTTGCCCTCGAATACCGTCGTGCACAGCTTGTCCGCGTCGAGCCCGAATACCTTCGTGAGCAGTTCGAACGTCCACGCCGTCTTCTCTTTCTTGAAATAGTCGCCGAGCGACCAGTTGCCCATCATCTCGAAGAAGGTGAAGTGGGAGGCGTCGCCGACGCTGTCGATGTCCACCGTGCGCACGCACCCTTGCACGTTGCAGAGCCGCTTCCCCGCGGGGTGGGGCTTACCCAAGAGATAGGGCATGAGGGGCTGCATGCCCGCGACGTTGAACATGACGCCCGTCGAGCCGTCCCCGATGAGGGACACCGCGCCGATGTCGGTGTGTCCCTTGCTCTTGTAGAAATCCAGCCATTTCCGTCTGAGTTCTTTGCCTGTAATCTTCATATTTCGGTTTCCTTATGATAATTTGCTCAACGTATATCCGTCTTTCGCGTCCTTGACGGCGTAGCCCATCTCCTTGAGGCGTTCGCGGAGTTCGTCCGACTTCGCCCAATCGCGGGCAAGACGGGCCGCCCACCGCGCTTCGGCGACGGCCTTCACGTCCTCGGGCACGTCCTCCCCCTTTGCGTATGTCGCAAGGTAGACCTTTGCATCCCTGCGGAAGAGCCCGAGCAGGCCGTAGGTCTCTTTGATTTGATTGGTAATCCGCCGCGCGCGGGAATCTTCGGCGTCGAGAAGTTTGGAGACTTCCTTAAAGTAGCCGAAGAGGTCCGCGAGGGCGAGGGCGGTGTTGAAGTCGTCCTCCATCGCCGCGTCGAAAGCCTCGTCCACCGCCTTCTCCTTCCCCGTCTCGGCGGGGAATGCCGTCTCCGCCCTGTCGATGAGGGTGTAGAAGCGCACGAGGTGGGCCTCCGCCCCCGCGAAGAGGTTGTCCGTGATGTTGAGGTCGCCGCGGTAGTTGGAGGAGAGCAGGGCGAATTTGAGCGCCTCGTCCGAATACTCGTCGAGCACGTCGGAGAGGAGCAAAACATTTCCGAGGGACTTGGACATCTTCTGTCCGTTCACCTTGATGAGCCCGTTGTGAATCCAATAGTTGGCGAATTTCTTGCCCGTGCATGCCTCGGACTGCGCGATTTCATTCTCATGGTGCGGGAAGATGAGGTCCCTGCCGCCGCCGTGGATGTCGATGCGGTCCCCGAAGGCGCAGCGGTTCATCGCCGAGCACTCGATGTGCCAGCCCGGGCGGCCCTTCCCCCACGGGGAGTCCCAAGAAATCTCCCCCGCCTTCGCCGCCTTCCAGAGGGCAAAGTCGTAGGCGTTCTTCTTGCGCTCGTCGTTTTCCACGCGCACGCCGTCGAGCATGTCCTCCTTGCTGCGCCCCGAGAGCTGCCCGTAGGCGGGATAGCTGTCGACGTCGAAATACACGTCTCCGTTGCCCCCTTCGTAGGCATGCCCCCCGCGGATGAGCTCTTCGATGAAGGAAATGATGTCCCCGATGTGCTCGGTGGCGCGAATCCAGACGGTGGGCTCGTCGATGTGTGCGCGCGCCATGACGGCGTTCGTCTTTTCAATCATCTGCTCGGCGTAGACGTCGGCGGGAATGCCCGTCTCGTGCGACTTCGCGATGATTTTGTCGTCCACGTCCGTGTAGTTGCGCACATAGGTGACTTCGTAGCCCTTCTTCTCGAGAAATTTGCGGAAGACGTCATAGACGAGCGCCTGAAAGGCATGCCCGACGTGCGCCTCGCCCGAGACGGTGATGCCGCAGGCGTACAGCTTTACCTTCCCCGCTTCGAGGGGGACAAATTCCTCTTTTCTTCTTGTCAAAGAATTATAAATTCTCATAGTTCACTCTTTTCTTGCCTTGCAATGATGCGTGCGGGGACGCCGACCGCCGTCGCGAAGGGGGGAACTTCATGAAGAACCACCGCCCCCGCGCCGACGCGCGCGCCCTCGCCGACGGTGAACCCGCCCAGCACTTTGGCGCCGCAGGAGATGACTGCGCCGCGCTTTACCGTCGGGTGACGCTTTCCCGTCTCCTTCCCCGTGCCGCCGAGCGTCACGCCCTGATAGATGACGACGCCCTCCTCCACTTCCGCGGTCTCGCCGATGACGACGCCCGCGCCGTGGTCGATGAACACCCCCGCCGCTATCTTCGCCGCGGGATGAATCTCTATCCCCGTCCTGCGCTTGGCGCGCTCGGAGAGAAAACGGGCGAAAAACTTCATGTTGTGCCGCCAGAAGAATGCCGCACGGCGATGGCTTGCGAGGGCGCGCACCCCGGGATAAAGGAGCGCGACTTCCCAAAAACTTCGCGCCGCGGGGTCGCACCGCATCGCCGCCTCCACGTCCTTTTTCCAAGAATGTTTCATACGTCATCGTATGCGGCGACCCGCTTCTTACGATATTTTACCATGCTCTTTGGAAAAACGCAATCGTTTTCCACGCACCGCGGGGAGAAATCTCAAAGGACGAGATGCCTCGGCTACGCTTCGCTCCGCTCAAAATGACAATTAAAACTGAAGCAAAAGAAATCGCGCGAAATAAAATTTTCGTCGAAAAAAATCCGAAAATGTTCTGTTTTGAGGAATTTGATGTACATCTTTAACATTGCGAACTTTCGGAACGAACAGATGAAAAATATTTTCGATAGAACCAAACAAAATTCTTGTTCGAAATGGATTTTTTCACTTTTTACAATTTTCTTCGAAAAAAGTTTGAAAAAATACTTGCATTAAATTACAAAGTATGTTATAATCTTTCACGGAAAATAAAATGGAGGACTACAGACATGAAACGCGACAGAATTGAAGAAATCGCTGACCTTCTGGACAAACGGGGCAAACTTACCCTCGAACAACTCGATGAATATTTTCCGCACGTCTCACAGATGACGCTTCGCCGTGACCTCTTCCAGCTGGAACAGGAGGGGCGTATCATCCGTGTCCGCGGTGGCGCAATGTCCGTCAAGGAAGTTCAAAAAGTTTCGGGCGAGCCCTATACCAAGAAGACAGCCATCCACACGGACGAGAAAATCAAGATTGCCCAAAAGGCCGCCCGTCTCATCGATGAGAACAGCTCTATCTTCATCGACGGCGGCACGACGGCAATGTATCTCGCCAAAGAGATGCCCGACATCAACGTGCACGTCTTCACCAACGGGCTTGCAGTCGCCATCGAAGTGGCGCAGAAGAAGAACGTCCATCTCACGGTGCTCGGCGGGCAGGTGCTCAAGGATAACCTCTCCACTGCCTCCCCCGTAGCCAAGGCGTACTTCGACAACACCAATTTCGAACTCGCCATCATCTCCGCCTCGGCATTCACGCCCGAGAACGGATTCTCCTGCGCGTCCCAAATCGAGGCCGACCTTCTCAAAATCACCCGTCAGAAGGCGAAGGTGCTCTACATGATGCTCGACAGCTCGAAAATCGGCAAGATTATGCCCTACACGTTCGCGCGGCTCGAGGACATCGACGTGCTCATCACGGACGACAACTTCCCGCCCGAACTCAAGGAGCAATTCACTTCCCGCAACATCGTCGTCATGTAACGACAAATCGTGCAAAAACCCGCCGCTCGGCGGGTTTTTATCGCAATGCGGGATACAATTTGAAAATTGCCCCTTGGCGGAGCCAATATGATAAAGACATCTATCCGTTTTTTTGAAGATATTCCGGTAAGAGCCGTCTGGAACAACGAGGATTCCAAATGGTGGTTTTGTGCTGTCGACATCGCCGAGGCGCTCACGAAGAGTAAAAATCCGCGCTCTTATTGGAATGCGTTCAAGCGTCGCCATAATGAGTTGTCGACAATTTGTCGACAACTGAAACTCGCCGCGCGGGACGGAAAGTCCTACCTCACCGACATGGTTGACGCGGACGGCGTGAACACAGTTGTCTCGCTCATTCCGGCAAAGAATCGCGAAAACTTTGTCCGTTGGCTTTCGGGTATGGGAAGCACCGTCGACGAAAAGAGCAAGCAGAAGGCGTATGAGTTGTTCGAAAGCGGCATGATATACGAGCTCGAGGTCGGCACGGTGAAGGGCTTGCAGCAGATTCACGGCTACCTCTTCGGCGGACTCTATGACTTTGCAGGGCAGATTCGCGGGCTGAATATCGCCAAAGGCGGCTTTGCGTTTGCGCCGGCAATGTACTTAAAGGAAAATCTCGCCCTCATCGAAAAAATGCCCGAAAGTACCCTTGAAGAGATAGTCAAAAAATACGTAGAAATGAATATCGCCCATCCGTTTATGGAGGGGAACGGGCGCAGTACGCGCATCTGGCTCGACCTCATTTTGAAGAAGAACTTGTACAAGTGCGTCGATTGGAGCAAAATTGACAAGCGCGCCTATCTCGACGCGATGCGAAAAAGCCCTGTCGACGCGGCGGATATTTTTACGCTCATTGCGGGCGCGCTGACCGACCAAATCGACGACCGCGAGCTGTTTATGAAGGGGGTTGACTATTCCTATTACTATGAGGAGGAATAAAAACAGAATGAGGGATTGATTTTATATAACATGAGAAGTCGGGAGTTCCGCTCCCGACTTCTCTTTTGGCCGCGAGAGCCTTTCGGCGAAATTTTATGCGGCTATTTTTTCTTGTTTTCTTTGCGGCGGGCGGAGAACGTTTCGATGCGCGCGGTCAAATCCTCTTTGAGTTCGGTAAGGGACTTGAAGGGAAAGAGAAAGCTTGCCTTCTCCTTGATTTCCTGCTTGCGCGTCTTGATTTCCTCTTTGAGTTTTTCGTAGTGGACGATGACGTTGTGCTCCTCCGCAAATTTGCGGATGCGGACGGACAGATGGAGCGAATGGGCAAGGTCGACCAGAAAGATTCCGAAGATTATTCCGACGACAAAGGAGAAGCCGATGTTTGAGACGAACCAGCTCACCGCGTCGATGACGGGTTTATCGATGACGAAGTAAAACACGGCGCCCGCAATCAACCAAAAGAGGGAAAATAGCGGACAGATGATGCCCTGAATATTCCCCCACCGATTGGAATAATCCCACAGTTTTATCTTCATCCCCTTGATGAAGATGAGCCCCGCGATATACTCAATCAGGGTCATGGCGACGCCCATGATGAAGATGATGAGGACGGCATCCAGCCACCCCATGCCCGTGTTGATGGGGATGAGGGAGATGCCGAACAGTCCGACGGTGCCGAAGCCGTAAAGGGGAAGATAGGGGCCCGTCAAAAAGCCGGGGTTAATCCACTTTTTCGCCGTAAACAGGCGGCGGAACACCACTTCCACGCACCATCCCGCGATACTGCCCGTAAAAAAGAGAAAGAAGATGACGAGGACTGCGGTAAAAAAATCCATATTGATTCCTTTGTAACATCTGCCGCCCTTCGTAATGGAAAAGCGGCGTCGGCGGCAGAAGGGCGCTCGACGGCGAAGCCCACGAGCCGCAGGCGAAGTACTTACGCTCGACATGACGAAATTATAATGCGGATATGCTTCGACTTACGCTCAGCATGACGAATTCAGAATCACCCCCTTCCCAATCCGTCACCCTGAGCCTGTCGAAGCTTATTATGAATGCGGATATGCTTCGACTCGCCGCGATACGGCGGCTCAGCATGACAAATTTAGAATGCGCCCCACCTCAGTCTCGCAATGCTCGACAGCTCTCTCGGGCAGGTAGAGCCCTGCCCTCGGTCATCGTTCGCGCGGCGAATGCGCTCACTCTTCGCAAACGCCGCGCACAGCGCACTGTGCTGTGCGCGAAGAATGCGTTTGCTACCCACGGAGGCGCCATGCATGCCCCTCCCGAGGAATCGCTCCTCATGCCCCCTCCCGCGGAGGGGGGTAGGGGGGTGGGTACGAGTTCTGAATTCCTTGCCTTAGGCGGAATTCACTTCCGCCGTGGGCGCCACAATTTGCAACGCCACCGCAGGCTTATTGTCCGATGAAACAGTACCGCTTGCGCGGCTACGAGTACATGAAGGCGCCACCGCCTATCCGCTCGACGAAAAGATTTGCTTTAGCAAAGATTTTCGCCGAAACCTTTTACGCGCCAAATATCTCCGCCATGCCGGGGATGACAGACATCAGGTTGAATTCGTTGAACACAACCACGCAGACGAGGGAGATGGTGGACATAATCTTGATGAGAATGTCGAGGGACGGGCCAACCGTGTCCTTCAAGGGGTCGCCCACGGTGTCGCCGACAACGGCCGCATCGTGCACGGTATCATACCCCTCTTCCCCCTTCTTGACGCCTTCGACGCCGCCTTTTTCGATGTATTTCTTGGCGTTGTCCCATGCGCCGCCCGCATTGCCCGTATAGATGGCGAGCATGATGGCGGAGAGCGTCGCGCCGATGAGAATACCGCCCACAAAGCCCGCGCCGAAGATAAACCCGCAGACGACGGGAATGGCGATGGCGATGACGGAGGGCACAATCATCTGCTTCAAGGCGCCCTGCGAGGAGATGGTGACGCACTTGGTGCTGTCGGGGTCCTCTTCGCCCGTCAAAATCTTGGGATTTTCACGGAACTGGCGGCGCACTTCCTCCACCATTCTCCTTGCGGCCTTGGCGACGGCGTTGATGAGCATGCCCGAGAACAGGAAGGGAATGGCGGCCCCCACGATGGCGCCGACGATGATATCGCCGCGGATGATGTTGAGTTCCAGAAGTCCGTTCTTGAAGAAGCTGTCCGCCGCCGCATAGAGGTAGCTTGACATCATGGACATCGTCGCGAGCGCGGCAGAGCCGATGGCAAAGCCCTTGCCGATGGCGGCCGTCGTGTTGCCGACGGAGTCGAGGGTGTCGGTGATTTCGCGCACTTCCTCGTCGAGCATGCTCATCTCGGCGATGCCGCCCGCATTGTCCGAAATGGGACCGTAGGTGTCGACGGAGACGGTCGCCGCGACGAAGGAGAGCATCCCCATGGCGCCGCAGCCGACGCCGAACATGCCGCCGAGCGCGTATGTCGCAAAGATGGCAATGCCGAGGACAACGACGGGGAGCATGGTGGAAATCATGCCCGTTGCCATACCCTGCGTGATGGTGAGCGCCGCGCCCTCTTTGCTTGCCTCGGAGATGCGCTTGGTAGGCTTATGGTCGTAGCTCGTGTAGTACTCGGACAAAATTCCGATGACGATTCCCGCGACAATGCCGACCGCCGCGCAGACCCACGGCGTCACGGCGCCGATGGACAGTTTTGCCGCGGAGAGCGCCTCTTCCGTCTCTCCTTTGAAGAGGAAGATGGAGAGCAGGCACCCGCCGACGAGCGTCACACCCGCGGAAATCCACGTCGCGAGGTTGAGTTCCATGTGCGGATTGTCCGAAAGTTTGGGCTTGAGGAGCGGGTACGAGATTCCGATGACACAGCCGATGAGCCCAATCCCCGCAAACAAAATGGGGAAGAGCACCATCTTCTGGAGAAGGCTTGCGCCGATACTAACGTCCGCACCCACCGTGTTGCAGAAGAGCTCGATGGCGAGGATGACGGTCGCGACGACGGAGCCCACATAGCTCTCGAGAAGGTCTGCGCCGAGGCCTGCGACATCGCCCACGTTGTCGCCGACGTTATCGGCAATCGTCGCGGGGTTGCGGGGGTCGTCCTCGGGGATGTGCGCCTCCGTCTTCCCGACGAGATCGGCGCCCATGTCCGCGGCCTTGGTGTAAATTCCCCCGCCCACACGGTTGAAGAGGGCGATGATGGAACAGCCGAGCGCATAGCCCGAGAGGACGATGGAAAGATTGTACTGTTGTTGCGTAATGGGGTTGATGTTCTCGACGACAATTTCGGCAAGCGACGACCCGCCGACGTTAATCATGCCCTCCGCCCAGCCGAAGCAGCAGTAGACGATGATGGCGCCGAGCAGGGCAAATCCCGCCACGCACAGCCCCATGACGGAGCCGCCGCGGAAGGCAACTTTGAGCGTCTTGCCGATGTTTCTCGTCTCATTGGCGGCGTTGGTGACGCGCACGTTGGCGTAGGTCGCAATCTTCATGCCGATAAAGCCCGCCGTTGCGGACATCACGGCGCCGATGACGAAGGCGACGCCCGCCTCCCACGCGATGAACAGTCCCAAGACAAGCGCGACGACCGCGCCGATGATGGCGACTATCTTGTACTCATAGAAGATGAACGCATTCGCGCCCTCTCTTATTTTGCCCGCGATATACTGCATGCGCTCGTTCCCCTCTTTGAGCTTCTTGGTGAGGTAGAAGTTGAGCGCCGCGTACCCGAGCCCGAGCACGACCGCGAACATCACGATAATCGTGAGTAAGTTCAGATTCATTCTTCTCTCCTTTTGCAAACAGCAAAGTTGAATTTTCCTATATTATATCACGTCCGCGAAGATTTGTATCACTTTTTCCCGACGATTTTTGCGAAATTTCAATCTTCCGCCGTGCGGCAGAAGTAAAAGTACGTCGCGTCCTCGCCGCAGGGGCGCATGCCCGCCCGCAGCAGCATCGCGCGGGAGCGGGTGTTCTCGCGATAGCACTTCGCCTCGACGCGCTCGATGTTGAGCTGCAAAAACGCGTACTGCGAATAGGCCTTCACCGCCTCAAAAGCGTACCCCATCCCCTCAAAATCGGGCAAGAGCCGCACACCGACCTCGCACTCCGCCGTGTAGCCGAAGTTGTGCAAAACGACTTCCCCGACGAGCGTCTTTTCGAGAAAAATGCCGAGCGGCATCTCGCGGCGGTGATTGAAATCCTCCCGCGCGCCCTCGAGAAACCACGCGGGCGACGGGGTCCCCTCTGCGTCCGTGCGCCAGTCATACCCCCAGTAGCGGTTTCTTTCGACGTCGGAGGCGAGACGGGCATACGCGTCGGCCTCCTCGTCCTCCACGGGCCGCAGGGTGAGCCGCTCCGTGTGCAGGGTGGGAAGTTTGGAGACATTGTCGATGGCGCGGTGCGGAATGAGGTTGTATTTTGCGACGAGTTCGCAGGGGTGGTACTGCAGTTTGGACTTGCGCAGGCCCGCGTCCCCCGCGTCGTCCATGCGGTTGAGATAGCGCGCGTCGCCCGCAAACGTCTCGGCAAATTTTTGCGCGAGAAAGGGATAGGCCCCCTCATAGCCGCGGAGCGCCTTCTCGATATGAATAATCACCATGTCGCCGCACCGTTCCCCGGCGGAGAAGCCGACCACCTTTTCGCCCACGCGCAAAATGCCCGCGAACATGCCGAGCTCCCGCATGTGGGGAAGGACGGCGTAGACCTCGGAGAGCTCCTCGTCCGCGAGCGCGTCGTGCTTTTCGAGTTGGGACGCGCCGTACTCCTCTAAGAAGTGTTCCAAGGCACCCATGTCCGAGAGTGAGGCTTTGGAAAACGACCAATCGGGGTATAATTTCTCGAATTTTCTGACGTGATTTCGCTGTCCCGCGTACTTTTTTCCCGCAAATGTGCGAAAATCTTCGGCAAGATACAGATAATCCCGCCATCTGCGGTTATTTGAGACGGCCGCGGACGGATATCGGCATACCATGTCCGCGATGCGGCTCTCGGGAACGTTGGTAAAGTGCAGGCGCTTGTCGCTCGCGCGGCAGTATTTTTCCACGGCGGCGACGGCGGCGAGCTCCTCTTCTCTGTCCCCGGTTAAGGAGACGGGGTAGTGAAAATACCACCTTCCCGCGTAGAACTCCTCGATGACGAGGCAACCCTCGACGATGGCATAGAGCGGGTGCAGCGTCTTTTGCCACATGAAGAGAAATCCGCACGAAAAATCGGACAGATGCAGGCATTGATTGCGAAGATAGGGCTTGATTTCTTCGGGTAAAATTGCAGACAGGGGTGTAAATTCCATGATGAAAGCCCCGCGCCGTGCGGCACGAGGCGATTCTCCTTATTCTTTAATGCAGGTTGTCGAGAATGTCGAGCAGTTCGGAGATGCGGTCGAGGTCGTCACGGGTGTAGTAGTCGATGTAGATTCTCCCCTTCTTCTCCGTCCCGATGAGGGAGACCTTGGTCTTGAAGGTGGAGCGCAGCCGCTCGACGAAGTGTTTGAGCTCGACGTTGGCGAGGGCGTTCTTCTTCTCGCGCTCCTTTGCGATGACTTCGGGCGGGTTGAGATACTGCTTGACCGCGCGCTCCATGTCGCGCACCGACCAGCCGTTCTTCACGCATTCACGGGCGAGCTGTGCCTGTGCGACCTTGGCGACGGGAACGAGGGTGCGCGCGTGCCCCGCGGAGAGTTTCCCCTCGCGGACGAGGTCGACGACTTCCTCCGAGAGCGTCAGAAGGCGCATCGTGTTCGCAATCGCGGGACGGGATTTGCCGAGGCGCTCGGCGAGCACCTCCTGCGTAAGATTGAATTCCTCCATGAGGCGGCGCATGCCGTACGCGGCCTCGATGGGGTTGAGGTCCTCGCGCTGCAGGTTTTCGATGAGGGAAATCTCCTGAATCTCGCGCTTGTCCAACTGTTTGATGATGACGGGAATGTGCTCGAGGCCCGCTTTGACGGCGGCGCGATATCTGCGCTCCCCGGCAATAATCATGTACGTCCCGTCCTCCTTGCGGTTGACGACGAGGGGGCTGATGACGCCGTGCTCCTTGATGGAACGGGCGAGGTCGTTGAGCGAATTCTCGTCGAAAGCCTTTCTCGGCTGGTCGGGGTTGGGAATGACTTTGGAGAGAGGAACCTCCGTGGACCCCTCCGAAGTCTCTTTGATGTCTCCCTGCGCCTTCTCGTAGGCGCTCTCCGTGTCGCTGAACAGGGCGGAAAGCCCGCGTCCTAATCCTTTTGCCATGGTTAATCTCCTTTTCCCTCTGATTTTTTCAAAAATTCTTCCGTGAGCGCGCTGTATGCCCGTGCGCCCATGCACTTCGGGTCATGCAGCAGAATGGGTTTTCCGTGGCTCGGCGCCTCGGAGAGACGCACGTTGCGCGGAATGACGATTTCATAGAGCTTCTTGCTGAAAAACTTCTTGATGTCGGCGGCAATCTGGCGGGAAATGAGCGACCTGCCGTCGTACATCGTGATGACGACCCCCTCCACCTTCAGGCTCTTGTTGAGGTGTTGGCGGACGAGAGCTATCGTGTTCATGAGCTGGGAGAGCCCCTCGAGCGCGTAGTACTCGCTCTGGATGGGAATGATGACGCTGTCGCTCGCCGCAAGGGCGTTGATGGTGAGAAGGCCGAGCGAGGGCGGGCAGTCGATGAGAATGAAATCGTACTGCCCTTTGACTTTTTCCAAGGCGCCCCGCAGCACCTTCTCGCGGCCCTTCTTGTAGACGAGCTCCACCTCCGCGCCCGCAAGGTCGATGTTGGACGGCAACACCGTGAGGTTATCGATGACGGTCGTAAGAAGATTGTCCTTGACGTCTTCGTCGTCAATCATGACGTTGTAGACCGACTTCTTCAAGCCGCCCTTTGCAAACCCGAGGCCGGTTGTCGCGTTGCCCTGCGGGTCGAGGTCGACAAGCATGACGCGCTTTCCCGCGGTCGCAAGATAGGCCGCCATGTTGACGCAGGTTGTCGTCTTCCCGACGCCTCCCTTCTGGTTGGAGAACGAAATGACCCTACCCATGTCAGCGACCTCCTATTCAGATTCATCGTCTGTCGGGCCGTTGGGCGGATTTTTTCCGTCATCTTCGACATGGGTGGCACCTTTTTCGGCGTCGACCGCGTCCGAGGCACCCATGTCCGAGGAAGAGCCGTCAGATTTCGCCTCATCGGCGGCAACTGCCTCCGCGACCCGACCGAAGGGGTCGTCGGGCGTCTCCTTGTCGTGCTCCTCCATGTAGGCAAGCACCTCTTTATAGTCCTTGCCCGCCATGAGTATGTCGACTTCCGCCGTGTAGATGGTCTCCCGCTCCACGAGCACGCGCGCCATGTTGTCGAGAATGGAGCGGTTCTCGGTGAGCAATTTTCTCGCACGCTCATACTCTTCGGAGATGATACGCTTGACTTCCTCGTCGATGGCGCCCGCCGTCTCTTCGGAATAGGTGTTGCGTTCCTCAAAATCTCTGCCGAGGAACACGGGGCCGTCGCTCGAATAGGCAATGGGACCCAAGCGGTCGCTCATACCCCACTCGGTGACCATCTTGCGGGCAATCTGCGTGACCTGCCGAATGTCGCTCGAGGCCCCCGAGGAGACGTCGTGAAGCACAATCTCCTCAGCCACTCTTCCGCCGAGGCCGGAGCAAATGGCGCCGCGGAGGGACTTGACCGTCTCGAGGTTGTTGTCGTTCTCGGGGCGGTAGAGCGTGTAGCCGCCCGCGGGGCCGCGCGGGATGATGGAGACCTCCTGCACGTTGTCCTCCTCGTGGCAGAGCTTGCCGAGAATGGCGTGGCCGGATTCGTGGTAGGCGGTGAGCTTCTTCTCCTGCTCGCTCACGACGCGGCTCTTTTTGGCGGGACCCATGATGACTTTGTTGATGGCCTCATAGAGCTCAAGGTTGCCGATGAGCTTCTTGCCCGCACGCGCCGCTAAAATTGCAGCCTCATTGAGGAGATTGGCAAGGTCTGCGCCCGAAAAACCGCTCGTGATGCGCGCGATGACCTTAAAGTTGACGTCGGGCGCAAGGGGTTTGTTGCGGGAATGGACCTTCAAAATTTGTTCACGTCCCTTAACATCGGGCAGGTGCACGTAAATTTGTCTGTCGAAACGTCCGGGACGAAGCAATGCGTTGTCGAGAATATCCGCGCGGTTTGTCGCTGCCATGACAATGATGCCGTCGTTTGTCTCAAATCCGTCCATCTGGACGAGAATTTGGTTGAGGGTTTGCTCGCGTTCGTCGTGGCCGCCACCGAGACCCGCTCCACGCTGCCGCCCGACCGCATCGATTTCATCGATGAAGATGATACAGGGCTGGTTGCGCTTCGCGATATCAAAGAGGTCGCGTACACGCGAGGCACCGACACCGACATACATTTCCACAAAATCGGAGCCGCTTGCGGAGAAGAAGGGCACATTCGCCTCCCCGGCAACGGCACGCGCGAACAGCGTTTTGCCCGTCCCGGGAGGGCCCACAAGGAGCACGCCCTTGGGAATCTTCGCCCCGAGAGCAGAGAACTTCTTGGGATTCTTCAAAAACTCCACGACTTCGGCGAGCTCTTCCTTCTCCTCTTCCGCTCCCGCGACGTCGGAGAACCGAACTTTTATGTTCGTCGTGACCCTCGCCTTGGTCTTGCCGAAGCTCATAATCTTGCCGTTTCCGCCTGTGGACATGCGAAGTATCACGACAAACATGACGACGCCAAGCACGAGCATGGCAATATAGAGGATATTCCCCCACCCGCTTCCCGCATCGGGATTGGCGTAGTTGTATTCGACGTCCCAAGTGTTGAGAATATCCAAGCCGTCCTTCGAATACAGACTCGCATAGTTCGCCCAGAAGGAGTAGTTGTTGGGGCTTGCAGCCGTGTAGCCATAGAGGACGTAGCCGTCCACCTCGACCCGCACAATGCGGTCTTCTTCTTTGAATTCGTCTTTCGTGCCGTCGTGGTCGAAATCATAGGATTCGCCCGTTACGCGTGCGGTGAACTCGCTGGAATCGATTTGCTTGCTGTTTCTGACTTGTGAGGTGACCAGAAAGTAAACCCCTATTCCGAGAACCGCAACGAGTATGACGGCAATGATGATTTTAACTGTCTTACTCAATTCGCAACTCCTTATATTGATTTTGCTGTCATTTTACAGTTCGCCACTGTAAGCAATATTATTGTATCACATTCCAAAAAAATTATCAAGTGTTTGAAGAAAGTTCTCGCCTACATTTCAAAAATTTCACCCCGCTATAACAAAAACCCCGAAAAATGGCCGTTTTTGCCTCAAAAATGGGCGATTTTTGCCAAAAATGATGTTTCACATGAAACCTCCCCGATTTTTTCAGCAATTTTTAGTGTTTCACGTGAAATTTTGGTGCACGAAAAATAGCCCTTTTCTCTACAATACGCAAAAAATGCTGTGGAAATGCTTGATTTTTGGTGGAAAACGTTCAAAATCTGTGGAATTCGCGTGGATAACGCGTAAAAAATGCCCCCGCAGACGGTTTGTCTGCGGGGAGAATTGGAAATTTATGCCTGTTGCGTCGGGAATTGCATCGCCCAAGAGAACCAATCCCACGAATAGACGTACTTCACTACGCCGCTCGTTTCGATGAACGCATTGATGCTCTCGAGGTTAATCCACTTGCAGATGGCGAGAATGAGCAGGATGATGACGAGCGCTTTGACAAATCCAAGGACGCCGCCGAGGAATTTGTTGATGATTTTGACCGGCGCAAACTTGTCCACCAGCGCCGTCCCGAGCTTCCCGAGGAGCCAAGCCCCAAGTTTGATGATGACGACCAGCGCTACGAAGGAGATGGCGACCGCAATCCAACTTGCGGCGATGGCGCTACCAATCGCGTCGGTCAGCGCCGTCGTGAGGCCGAAGGTGCTCTCGAGGGAGTTCTCCATCGGCACACAGAAGCAAACGGCGAAGATGAGCGCAAACACGGTGCCTGCGATTTTACAAATACCCTTTACAAATCCGCGGCAACAGCCGACAATGATGCCGACGGTGAGGGCGACGAAGAAGATGATGTCGAGGACCCAGCCCCCCGACGCTGCGAGTAAGTTCATTTTGACCTCCGATGTCCCTATTATATCACCATTTCGCCGAAAAGTCATACATTTTCCTTATAATTTTCCGCAATCTTGTCAACAAATCGGGGGAGGTGACTATGGACCACGCATTTCATTACAACAATACGATGGCGGAGACGGGCATATTCCTCTCCCTCAAGACTCTTCTCGGGAAGCTCGACGCCCCGCCCGTCGTGCTCTGCATCGGGAGCGACCTTGCGGTGGGGGACAGCCTCGGACCCGTCACGGGAACGATGCTGAAGCGTCGCGGCTTTTGCGGCTATCTCTACGGCACGCTCGCCCGCCCGATTACCGCGAAGGAAGTCCGCTATCTCGGGGAATTTTTGAAAAAGACCCACCCCGGGAGCAAAATCATCGCCGTCGACGCCGCGGTGGGGGAGGAAAGCGACGTCGGGCTCGTCAAGGTATTTTCGGGGCCGCTCCGCCCGGGGTCGGGAGCGAATAAGCGGCTCGGACGGGTGGGGGATGTGTCCGTGCTCGGCATCGTCGCACGCCGCTCGGCCTTCTCCTATCAGTTGCTCAACCTGACGCGGCTCAATATGGTCTACGCGATGGCAGACGCGGTCGCGGGGGCCGTCTCCATGCTCGAATACCGTCGGGGCGCAGAAAAAAAGTGTTCGTAACACACACCGCCCCGCAAGCCGCGTGCGCAGATTTGGAAATTATTTACAATTCTACACTATTTTGAAAATTCCCGCTCGTTTTCTTGACGAATCGGTGTTTGTTTATTACAATAGAATCAAACGAAAGCAAGGAGGGTGAATTATGGTCAAAACTACGCGCAACAAGACGTACGACACGTCGTCCGCGACGGTGGTCAAGCACATCACGCACAGCGTGTTCGGCGACCCCGCGGGGTTCGAGGAAATCGTCTTTTTGACGCCCGAAGGGGATTATTTCCTGTATGGGAACGGCGGCGAGGCGTCGCCCTATCCGACGGAGAAAATCACGGGGCTCAGCAAGGCTTCGGCGAAAAAGTGGCTTGCGGAGCACTGAATTTTCCCGAAAGACAAAAGAGAGACGGGTGGATGTCCCGTCTCTCTTTTTTGTTTGAAAATTCTTACTCGTCGCGGGTTTCCGAAGGCTCCGTCTCGGACATGGTGCCCTCGTTTTCGGTCACGGGGGTCACGTCTTCGCTCTCTTCTTTGCCGAGATAGGTCCCGAAAAATCCCGTGAAACCGCCCTTTTTGTAGCCCGGGGTGCCGCCGCGGGAGAAGCTCGTCCCGCTCGATTCGGGCGTGCCCTCTGCGGGCAGTTCGCGCTTTTTGTACGGTCTGTCGCCGTGGCCGCGGCCTCTCGGGTCGCGACTGTCTCTGTCGCCGCGATTTCTGTCCCCGCGGGAATTTTTCCCGTCGCGGTCCCGCTTTTCAAAGGGGCGAAGATTTTTGGGAGTGATGACCACATAGCGGTTGGGCTCCCTGCCTTCGCTGCGGGTGGTGACTTCCTCGTTGTCCACGAGTGCGGAGTGGATGATGCGGCGCTCGTAGGGGTTCATCGGCTCGAGACGAACGCGCTTGCCCGTTCTCACCGCCTTGGCGGCCAGCTTGTTGGCGACGCGTTTCAAGGTCTCCTCGCGCGTCTCACGGTAATTGCCGCAGTCGACGACGACCCGCTTGTACTCCGTTCTCCCGGTGTTTGCGACGGCACCGGCGAGCACCTGCACGGCGTCGATGACTTCGCCGCGGTGTCCGATGAGGTTCTTGGTTTCCCCCTCGAGGCGGATGACGATTTTCTCGCCCTCGCTGTCAAGCACGGCATTTGCTTCGCAGCAGAGGAGAGGGAAGAGCCCTTCGAGGAACTTGACGGCGCGCTCGCCGTCGGTGAGCCGCACGATGGGGACAATCTCCACCTTGGCGGGCACGGAGCCGAACAACTTCTTCTTTCCCTGTTCGAGGACGGTAATCTCCGCGTCCTCGCGGGCGATGCCCAGCTCTTCGAGCCCGATTGCAATCGCCTCTTCAACCGTTTTGCCTTGATATGTCATAAAAACTCCTATAATAGGTTATTTGCGTTTTTTCTTGTTTTCGCCCTTCTTCCAAGGGACATCCCTCGTGTAGCGCGCCTTGATTTCCGCCTCTTCCTTCTTGCGGAAGATGTGCCCGAGCGCGAGGTTGCAAAATACCGTCACGAGGAGGGAAATCACCGTACTCACGACCATATAGATAGAGAATGCGGCGCTGTAGAGGAAGGCAAAGACGGCGAAAATCAGGGGCATCATGACGAGCATGACCTTCTGGGACATGGCGCCCTGCCCGTCCACCGTCTGATACTGGGCGCTCTCCTTCTGGCTGCGCATCGAGATGAACTGCGACAGCGCCATCATGCCGATGGAGAGAACAATGAGGATATAATAGCCGTTTGCGGCCGTCTTTTCCGTTTCGAGCCCCGCCGTGAGGTCGTCGTAGAGTTCCTGCGGGAGGTCCGCAGAGACGGTGGCCGCGGGCACGGGATGTTGATAGGATGCGTCGGAATACCACACGTTTTTAATCCAGAGAAATCCCGCGTTGTTGCCCTTGGTATGATACCAATCCGCCGCGCGCTGTGCGCCGACGCCGACGAGATAGTCGAGCCGTATCTGCTCCTTCCCGCTGTCCGTCTCCGCAGCGGAAAGTTTGTCCCAAGCGCTCTTTTCCGCGGAATTTTCCGCGGAATTTTCCGCGCCCTTTGCAAGGAACCGATCGATGAGGAAACCCTCCCCGTCCTCTGCGAAGTAGTAGGTGCGCTTCGCCTCCGTCTCGGGAAGAAGTTCCTTCGTCACCGTCCCGTTCTGTTCGGTGAGGCGGTAGCTCGCAAGACGGTATTGATAGTAGAGGAAGGTGTTGTCGTGTTCGACGGTCTCCAAGGCCTCCACGCGCAGGTAGGGCGTGAGGACTTCCTGCGTTTTTGACTTCCCATCCTCGGACATGGGTACCCCCGATTCGTCGAAGACGGGCGTATTGACCGCCTCATAGACGATGGTGTATTTGAGGCCGTTTTCCTCTTTATAAACAGTTTCTTCGTCCGTGATGGATGAGCGGGGGATGTCGTTTTCTCCATCTCCCACAAGGTAGTCCACGTTGTCTTCCCCTCCCGGACCGTGCTCGAGAATGGCGGCGTTGTACTCCTCCTTCATGTTGACGAAGAGATGGACGGTCGCATAGCGGGAATAGGAATTGAACCCTTGGAAGGCGACGATGAGGATGACGAGGGAGATGAGCATGGGCAAGCACGCGCCGAAGACGCTGTAACCGTTCTTCTTGTAGAGCTCCTGCATCTTCATGTTGTACGTCGTCTTGTCGTTGGCGTACTGCTTCTGCAGTTTGTCGAGGTCATCCTTCATGGCCTTCATGATGAGGGTCTGCTTTCTCGTCTTGTAGCGCTGGTAGATGTCAAAGGGCAGGGTGATTGCCTTGAGGACGAGCGTAAAGAGGATAATCCCGAGGCCGAGACTCCCCACGCCCTCGATGATGGCACGCGCAAATTTCCCGAGAAAGTCCAGCGACATGCTGAAATCGGGAATGGTCTGGATGGTGGTTGCAAGTAAATTTATCATGCTAAATTACCCATTTGAGGCGGGAAAACCGCTCGGGTGCGGGGTCTTGCCCGCCCTTGGAGAGGGGATTGCAGCGCAGGATTCGCCAAAATCCGACACAGATGCCCGCAATCGCGCCGAGGTTGTGGATACTCCGCTTGGTGTATTCCGAGCAAGTCGGCACATACAGGCAGGTGTGACGGGACAGGCGCCGCTGGTAGAAGAGAATCATGCGGATGCACAGACTTCTCACGGGCCGAAAGAGGACGGAGGGGAAGTTACGACGTTTGCTCATGCAAAAGCCCCTCTTTTTTCAGCATCTTCCCGATATCGCGGGAAAACGCATGATAGTCGTACTTCTCGGCGAGGTGCGGAATGAGCAGGACGCGGCAGGGCGACATCTTTTGCGCATAGCCGCGAAACGCCTCCCGAAGAAGGCGTTTGATGTGATTTCTCCGTACGCTTTTTCCGTACTTCTTTCCGACGCATACGGCGAGATAGGTCCTCTCTGCGGGGAGAAAGACCATCGTCAGCGTCTCTGCATGCAGACGTTTGCCCTTTTTGAGGGTAGCCGAGATGCTCTTTTCCTTTTTCAGCCGCAGATACTCCATACGTTGACTTTACGCGGTGAGGTGCTTTCTGCCCTTGTTTCTTCTTCTCTTCAGGACCTTTCTTCCGCCCGTCGTGGCCATTCTCTTGCGGAAGCCGTGCACCTTGCTTCTCTGTCTCTTTTTGGGTTGATACGTTCTCTTCATGGTAAAGCTCCTTTCTTATTGAACCGAAATTTTTATGGGATACGAAAAGATTATACGGGATTTCCCTGTTTCCGTCAAGCGATTATACAATGTTTCTCACGGGCAAAATCAAATATAAGCCCTCTTTTTGCACCTCATTCTGCAAAATAAAGGGGGAAACGGGCCCGTTGAAGGAGATGACCGCGTTGTCCTCTTCGAGCGCGCGGAGGGCGTCGAGCAGGAATTTTGCGTTCATCGAGATGGTAAGGTCCAGCCCCTCCACTTTGGCGGGGAGCACCTCGGAGACGTTGCCGTAGTCGGAGACGGAGGAAACTTTGAGCCCGTCCGCCGTAATTTCGAAGGTGACGAGGTTGTTCTTGTCGCCGCGGTTCAGGATGGCGGCGCGCTCGGCACTGGCGGAGAGCTCCGCACGGGAGATGGTGACCGTCGTCGTGAAGCGGGAGGGGATGACGTTCTCCTTTCTGATGAAGTCCCCGAGATAGAGACGGGAGACGACCGTCATGTTCTCGCTGTCCACGAGGAGCATACCGCCCTGCGTGTAGAGAGTGACTTCGCTGTCATCATCGGAGAGCATGCGCGCAATCTCATTGAGGGTGCGGGCGGGACAGATAATCCTTCCCTCGCCGCTCTTGGAGAGAATGTCCTGCGAGGCAAGGGCGAGGCGGTAGCCGTCGAGGGCGACCACTTCGAGCTTGTCGCGGAACTCCATGAGGCAGCCCTTCAGAATGGGGCGGCTGTCATCCTGCGCACAGCAGAACGCCGTGTCGGCGACAATCTTCTTGAAGTCCTTTTTCTTCATGACAAAGGAATTTTCCCCGATGTCGAGGCTGATGGCGGGAAATTCCTCGGCGGGCAGCGCCTGCATGAAGGAGACGGAGTCGCGGTATTTGAGCTCCACGCCGCGCTCCCCCGTCGAGAGGGAAATCTCCTCGCCGAGCAGTTTGGAGGAGAAGTCGGCAAACAGCTTCCCGGGGAGGCAGATGTCGCCCTCTTCGAGGACTTCCGCTTTGATGGTCTTGCGGATGGAGAGTTCCCCGTCCGTCGCAAGAAGGGAGACCCCGTCCTTGGACGCGGAGAGAAGAATGCACTCCATGATGGGCGCCGTCGTGCGAATTGCACACGCTTTGGATACCTTGCTCACCGCTTCCGAGAGGGTGAGGCCGTCAGTTACGAATTTCATCGTGTCCTCCGTATGATGATTTCTTTTCAAATAAGAATTTTAATAGTAATAATAAAGGCTGTCGATTTGTGGACAACCTCGCGGCTTGTCCGAAAGATATCTCTATTATACAGGAAATACACGAAAATTTCAAGCCTTTTTCCCCTGTTTTGAAAAATCGCGCGCGAAAAAAAGTTGTGGAAAGGCCGTGGACAAGGTGTGAAAAGAAGGGGACATTCCACAGCCCTTTCTCGGGGAATTTTCCGCGGGACAAGTTTCATCGCCGAAAAGCGGGAGTTATCGACAATTTTTTCCACGCTGTGGAAGGATAACTTTCCCGTTTTTCACAGCGCGTGGAAAATTTTAGGAACTTTTCGGAAAAACTTGCGCACAATGGAAAAAGTGTGCTATAATAGAGGCGTGAAAATTCTTGCATCGCCGTCCTTTGAGACGCTGGAAAAACTCTATGAATCCCGCCGCGGACTGTTTGAGACCTACAAAGACCTTCTCCGCATCAACAACGAGAAGTTCAACCTCACCGCCATCTCGGACGAAAAGGAGATTTTCGTCAAACATTTTCTCGACTCTCTCGCAGGCGTGAACCTCTTCCTTCCGGGGAGCCGCGTGGCGGAAGTCGGCTCGGGAGCGGGATTTCCCTCTATCCCTCTGATGATTGCCCGCCCCGACCTCGTCTTTGCCCTCTTTGAGAGTACGGCAAAGAAGTGCGCCTTTTTGGAGGAGGTCATCCGCACGCTCGAACTTCCCGCGGAGGTGTACTGCATGCGCGCAGAGGACGCCGCACAGGGACGTTTCCGCGAATGCTACGACATCTCCTGCGCCCGCGCCGTCGCCCGTCTCGACACCCTCGCCGAGTACTGCATGCCCCTTGTCAAGAAGGGGGGAACGTTTATCGCCTATAAGGGCGCGGACAGCGAACTCGAGGTTGGGGAAAATGCCATCCGTCGGCTCGGCGGGACGAGGACGCAGACGGTGGAATACGACCTTCCCGAAGGGTTCGGCCACCGCACGCTCGTCGTCGTGAGAAAGGGCGCGAATACGCCCGAAAAATATCCCCGCGGCAGGGGAATGGAGAGGAAAAATCCGCTATGAAAGAACTTGTTTGCGCCCTGACGGGACACCGCGACCTTCCCGCAAATTTCGATAGAGACGCACTGCTTGCCGACCTCGAAGATCTCATCAAAGAGGGGTATACTACCTTTCTCTGCGGCATGGCGCGCGGGTTTGATTTGGTGTCGCTCGGATGTCTCGTAGAGCTCAAACAGCGGTACCATGTCCGTATCAAGGCGTATATTCCGTTCGCGGGACAGGAGAGAATCTTCCCCCAAGAGGACAAGGACGAGTACTACCGTCTGCTGCCGTGGTGCGACGAAAAGAAGGTACTGTTTCACAACTATTTTTCGGGCTGTTTCATCGCGCGCAACCGGCTGATGGTGGAGGCCTGCGACATGCTGTATGCCTATCTCACCAAATCGGACGGCGGCACCGCCTACACCGTTCGCCTTGCAAAATCAAAGAACGTAAGAGTAAAACTGTTTCATTTCGGCGAAAAGCTTTGCTAACGCAAATCTTTTCGTCGAGCGGATTGGCGTTCGTACCTTCTCCTGCCCGTAGCCGCGCAAGCGGTACTGTTTCATCGGACAATAAGCTTCGAGGTCGCAAATTGTGTGAAAAAGCAAAAAGCGTGGTTTTTGCTTTTTCCATAAATTTTTTTTATTTCGGCGAAAAGCTTTGCTAAAGCAAATCTTTTCGTCGAGGAAACAGGCGTTTAAGCCTTTATTTTTTTTGCTCTTTTTTGAAAGCAACACCCCCTCAGTCACTGCGTGCCAGCTTTCTCGGACAGGGAGAGCCCTGCCCGAGAAGGGTGGCGTTTGTTTTTGCCCCCGCGGTTTCGGTCAAAAAATGCAAGAAGGGGCGGAAAAGCGACAAAATCCGTGCGGGAAAACGTGATACGATGGAGAAAAAACGCACGGAAAGGGGGAGAGAATGGCATACGAAAAACGGGTCTGTGTGCTCAAACAAATCAAGCGGGGGTTCTCCGCGGACGGCGGGACGCTCACGGGGGCGGTGTACGCCGAGCGGATGGGGAGAGAACTTGTTATCACGCCGCGCATTCCCGGGATTGCGCCGTTGCGGGAGGGCAGATACGCCGTCGCGCTCTGGGTGGAAGGCGAGGTGAAAATTTTCGAACTTTCTTTGAGCGCGCCCGTCCGGTTGCAGGATGCGCCCTCCATCAAGGGCGGTTTCTCCGTCCTTCTCGTCTTTTTGAAGGGGGAAATCGAGCCTGTCGCCTACGGCAGTTGCGGCATCGCGCCTTCGAACTACGAACAGCTCCTTTCCGCCGTCAAGGAGAGCAAATCTTGCAAGAAGAAGGAGAAAGAGCGGGAGCCCTTTCGCGGGACGGCATACGACGACGACGCGATTGCCGATGCCGACTATTATCAACGACCGCCGCATGCGGATGACGAAGGGGGTTCGCCTCTTGGGGGAGAAAATGCGGCGGAAGCGGACGGGAAGAAGCCTCATTCGGATGAGGACGCTGGACTCTTCCGCCCGCGCGGGACGCTTACATATTATAACACCGTGCGCGAACGCCTCAAAAAAGCCTTTGAAACCCTCCCCCGCGACACGCGGCTTGTCTCCGTCTTCCCCTGTTCGGAATGGGTGAAGACGGACGGCGCACTCCTCGGAATGATTTTCCGCGAGGGGGTGCCCGCCTACCTCTGCGTCGCGACGGAGGCGGACGGCGACACGCCGCCCGCGGGCATGGAGCACGCCTGTTTTGTCCCCGCCTCGCCCTTTTCGGACGGGTCGGGCTTTTGGATTACCTTCCAATCCGCCGACAGCGGCGAATACGTGACCGTGCAGTCCGACTGACTGCAATTTTTGTCGAAATTTGTCGCCCGTTTGTTTACTTTACCCCTGTTTTGTGTTATAATATATAATAGAGCAAATGAGAGGGTGCCGCTCGGCGCCCCCCTTGAGGGTCGTTTGCGGTGAGTGAGCGCATTTGCCGCGCGAACGATGCCCGAACGCGGGGGTCTACCCGCGTGAGACGGCTGTCGAGGCGTTAGCCGAGACTGAGGGGGTGTCGTGTGAACAAGCGCCACCCCTTCCGTCGCTCTCTTCGTTCGCGCCACCCACCCCTCAAGGGGTGGGCAAGTGACTTGGCGCCCCCTCGAGGGTCGCAAACGCATTTCTCGCGCACAGCACAGTGCGCTGTGCGCGGCGTTTGCGGTGAGTGAGCGCATTTGCCGCGCGAACGGTGCCCGAGGGCAGGACTCTACCTGTCCGAGAAAGCTGTCACGCAGTGACTGAGGGGGTGTCATTTCCAAATAATGTGCGCGAGCAAAACCACGCTTTTGCGCTGCGCGACACAATTTGCAACGCCACCGCAGGCTTATTGTCCGATAGCACGACCGCGACAGTGAGCCTGTTAAGGCGATTCAGTCAATTTCCTCGCGCGCATTTATTTTGCGTAGCAAAAGAAATCGCGCGAAACAAGCAAAGATTTTTGTCGAAACAAGCATTTCAGGAGGTAAAACATACATGGCACTGACCAACAACAAAAAAGTTCTCGACTTCGTCAAGGAGAGCGCAGACCTCGCCTGTCCCGACAACATCGTCTGGATTGACGGCAGTGAGGCCCAGCTCGCCGCACTTCGCGAGGAGGCGGTGAAGACGGGCGAGATGATTCGTCTCAATCAGGAAAAACTCCCCGGTTGCTATTATCACCGCACGGCGCAAAACGACGTCGCGCGCGTCGAGGACCGCACCTTCATCTGCTGCAAAGACAAGGATGACGCGGGCCCCATCAACTACTGGATGGACCCCAAAGAGGCGTATGCCCTCTGCCGCGAAATCGCCCGCGGGAAGATGAAGGGGCGTACCATGTACGTGATTCCCTACTCCATGGGCATCGTCGGCTCGCCGTTCTCCAAGATTGGCATCGAGGTCACCGACTCCATCTACGTCGTCCTCAACATGGCAATCATGACCCGCGTCGGCACCGAATGCTATGACTATTTGGGCGAGGACGGGGACTTCATCAAGGGCTTCCACTGCAAATGCGACGTGGACCCCGAAAAGCGCTACATCATGCACTTCCCCGAGGACGACACCATCATCTCGGTGAACTCCGCTTA
>CANRNE010000003.1 GCA_947631925.1 uncultured Clostridia bacterium | reverse complement strand
GATTTCCAATCGTGCTCCTTAAGCCACTCGGACATCTCTGCATCAGCTCTCTTATTGTACACGAAATCATGCAAAATTGCAACTGATTTCCGCCGCATTTCGCAAATTTATAAAAAAATCCGCTGCACCGAGCAGCGGACTCTCTCTTTCAGCCGTGTATTTTCTGCCTTGCGTATTCTGCGGCGCCGAAAAGTCCCGCATCGTTTCCGAGGGAGGCGCGCACGAGTTCGAAGGGTGCATAGTCCCCCGAGACGTACAGCCGCGGATAAACAAATTCACGCAGCGGTCCGATGAGGTTGTCCCCCTCCGCCGAAATTCCCCCGCCGATGAGAACAGCCTGCGGGCGGAAGATATTAACGAGGTTGACGATGCCCTCCCCGAGCGCGGACATGAATTCCGCGAGCACGCGCTGGGCGCCGGGGTCCTGCTGCTTTGCCGCGGCAAATGCCGTCCGACCGTCCACGTCCTCCAAACTGTTGGCAAACCGCCACATGAGGCTGTTGCGGGTGCGCATCATCTCCTCGCGCGTGAGGCGGATGAGCGCGGTCGCGGAGGCATAAATCTCATAACAGCCTCTTCTGCCGCAGGTGCAGAGCTCCCCGTTCTGACGGATGACGGTGTGCCCGAACTCCGTCCCTGCGCTCTTGTAGCCCTCAAAGAGCTTGCCGTCGATGATAATCCCGGAGCCGATGCCCGTCCCGATGGTGATGAGCGCGCAGTCGCTGTACGATTTTCCCGCGCCGTATTTAGCCTCGCCGAGTGCGGCGGCGTTTGCGTCGTTGAGCACAAAGACGGGCTTTGACGAATTTCTTCCGACGAGTTCGGCGAGCGGAACGTCCTTCCAGCCGAAGTTGTACCAGCGGACTACCGTCCCCGTGGAACCGTCGATGATACCGGGCGAGCCGATGCCGATGGCTTCGACATCGCCAAACGAAACACCTGCGATTTCAGCGGCGCGCATGGCGAGCCGTGTGAGTGCGAATGCGGTCTCCTCGGGGGAACTCGACGCGGAGGTCTCCATTCTTGCTTTCTCGGTCAAGACATCGCCGCTCAGACATGCGGCTTTTGCGGACATGCCGCCGAGGTCGATCCCTACAATCATAAGCCTTCTCCTTTGTCAGTTGGTTTTGTAAATTTTCAGCCAATCGGGCAGACGCGCGATAAATTCCTCGTTGCTGCCCGTCTTTTTTATCATGTCGATGATGCCCGCGACGTTGTCGCACATCCCCTTTTCGCGCAGTTTGAACTCTGCGGCGAGCTCCTCGGGCGAGGAGAGCAGCTCCTCTTTGCGCGTTCCCGAGCGGCGGATATCGATGGCGGGGAAAATTCTCCGCTCCGCAAGGTCGCGCGAGAGGAAGATGTCGCAGTTGCCCGTCCCCTTGAACTCCTCATAGATGATGTCGTCCATGCGGCTGCCCGTCTCCACGAGCGCCGTAGCGAGAATGGTGAGGCTCCCCGCCTCTACGGTGTTGCGTGCCGCGCCGAAGAAGCGCTTGGGTTCGTTGAAGGCGGCCGCATCCAGCCCGCCCGTCAGCGTCTTGCCCGTGCTCTCCACAACATAGTTATACGCACGCGTGAGTTTGGTGAGCGAATCGAGCAAAATGACGACGTCTTGGCCGATTTCCACCAGCCGCTTGGCGTGATTTAACGTCATTTCGGCGGCGCGGATGTGGTGCTCCGCCCCCTCGTCAAAGGTGGAATAGACGACCTCCGCCCTTGACACGCTGCCGCGCAGGTCGGTGACTTCCTCGGGACGCTCGTCGATGAGGAGAATGATGAGATGAATGTCGCGATGGTTGTCCGAAATGGCGCTTGCGATGCGCTTGAGAAGGGTGGTCTTCCCCGCCTTGGGCGGCGCGATGATAAGTGCGCGCTGTCCCCTGCCGATGGGCGCAAACAAGTCGAGCATGCGGAGCGCGGGGTCGTTGCCTGCGCTTGAAAGTCTGATTTTCTCCGTTGCATAGCGTGCGGTGAGGGAATCGAATTGCGGGCGCTTGTCATATTTCCCCGCGGCAATCCCGTTGACGCTGAAAATCTGCGTGAGCGCGGCGCTGTCCCCCTGCGCGCGCTTGTTGGCGGTGCAGACGATGAAATCCCCCTCGCGAAGCCGCTGGTTGTGGATGACGGGCGCGGGAATGAAGACATCCCCCTCGAGGGAGGGCTGGCAGTTGTTCGCGCGCAAAAACCCGTACCCCGCCGCGGTTATCTCGAGAATGCCGGACATCTGCCCGTTGTCCCGCTGCGGTTCGAGTCCCGACACCGCAAACCCCGGGCGGTCGTCCGAGAGGTATTCCCGCTTGATTTTCTCGATGGCGCAGATAATTTCGGGCGCGATATAGGCCTGTTTCGCGGGCGCACCGCGGTTGGAGCGGGGCGCGGGCTGGGTCTTGCCCGAGAGAATCGCAGCGAGCGTGGAGATGAGCTTCTCCTTCTGCATCGCAGTCGCCTGCGGCATCCCGTAGTGCCTGCCGAGCACACGAAGTGTGGCCAGCGGCTCTGTGGACAAATATTCTACAAATTTGCTCTCTGCTACGTTGGCATCGTTCATACTTCTTTCTCCATCAAAATAATTTGCGTTTGGTGCGTCGCGGCAAGTTCTACCCCCGATTTTGCCGTCTGCACGGGATATTTTACGGCACGAAGGAACTCCTCCGCGCCTCCGATATCGATGTTTAAGTCGTCCGTCTTGAAGTGCATGGGCACCGCATAGGACGGGCCGAGCGCATTCACATAGGCCGCTGCGGCCTTTCCATCTATCGTATAATTCCCGCCCACAGGGATGAGAATGACGTCCGCGCGGCGCAAAACAGACAAAAGTTCCTCATGTATCCCCTCGCCGAGGTCGCCGAGGTGGGCAAGGCAGACTCCGTCCGCTTCGAAGAAGAAAATCGTGTTAATTCCCCTCTTTGCCCCGCGGACATCGTCGTGAAAGCTCCTCGCCGAGGAAATTTTTATCCCGCCAACCGTACAAGCGCCGCCCGTAATCACGCGGTCGCATTCCACGGCGTGCACATTCGCATGGTCATAGTGCGAATGGCTCACGGTGACGGCGTCGCAACGGATATGCGGAAGAGAATAGCCGATATCTCCGTACGGGTCGGTGAGGACGCGCGTGCCGTCCTTTGCCGTGATGAGAAAACAGGAATGACCGAGATAGCGTAAATTCATAAATCCTCCGCTGTTACGGAAATCAACAGATGAAAGGTGGAAACATTCGGGAAAACACCGAGCGAATAAACAAGTTCAACGCAAAACGGACTGCGGCAAAACCCGTACTTCTCCGTAAATACGGGAATTTCACCGCCGAGCGCCCCGTCGCCAATCAAAAGATTTGTGCGTTTTCGGGGAAGAAAATCCCCGCGGAGCATGCCCGCCCGCCGCATAGAAAGTCCACCCTCGTCCGCAGCCAAAAGGCATTCGTCGCCGTCCTGCATATAGCAGACATGCACGGCGCCGCGCACGACTTCCGACGTACAGCGGGTGACAAAGACCGTCTCCCCCTCCGCGGTGCGCGTGACGATTTTCAGGACTTCTCTATGTTCCATTATACATCATTTTCTCCCGTTTGTAAATGTTTCGGCGATATTTTTTCGCAATTTTCGGGTCGATTTCTGTCCAAAAAGCTCTGATGATAGCGTTTCCCCTCCGAAAGGAGCGCCCGCATTCCGTCCTCGTCGCCCGCGGTGAGGGCGGCAAGATACTCCGAAAGTTTGGAAATGAGGCGGGAGATCTCCCCCTCGAGGTTTGCTTTGTTGAGGAAAAAGAGCTCCGTCCAGACCTCTTCGTCGAGGGAGGCGATGCGCGTCATATCCTGAAAGCTTCCCCCCGTAAACCCGAGGCAGGCGGGCGCGTCCTCCGTCTTGATGTAGCCGTTGGAGACGATATGCGCGAGCTGGGAAGTCAGGGCAATCATGCGGTCGTGCTCGGCGGCGGTGCATTCCACAATGCGCGAAAAGCCCATATCCCGCCCGAGCGAGACAATTTTTTCGGCGGCGGCCAAGTCCGTGTCCCCCTCCCGCACGACGATGAGGTTCTTCCCGCAAAAGAGCGCAGGGTCGGCGGAAGCAATTCCCGTCGTCTCCTTCCCCGCCATCGGGTGCATGCCGACATAATTAAGACCACGCTTTCTCGCCTGCTCGAGAAGGGGCGACTTGACGCCGCAGATGTCTGAAATGATTGCGCCGCTCGGGAAATTGCCCTGCCCGAGTTCCCGCATGGCGACGCGGGGCGGCAGCGCAAGAATGACGACGTCCGCATCGAGGTATGTGTCGGCGGACTCGTCGATGTATCCGTGTTCGAGCGCAAAGCGGACAGCGGAGGAAGAGCGGTTTCGGCCAATGACAAAGTGGCCCGCCCGTTTCAGGCTCGCCGCAACCGAAGCGCCGATAATTCCCAATCCATAGACAAAAATACGCATAATTGCCTCATTTTTACCCATTTATCGAGGTATTATGTCACGCATAATACCTCGCAAATCTTAAAAATACTCCTTCAAAACGGCAAATTCATCGCCCAAAGATAGCTTTTGAGCGCCTTTCTCCGCTCTCTCCAATCGGGCAGAATGCGCTCTACCTGCGCCCAGAATTTTTTGCTGTGATTCATCTCGCGCGTGTGACAGAGCTCGTGCACGGCGAGATAGCGGCAGAGCGCGTCGGGTAAGAACTGCGTGCGGAACGTGAACGAAAGCGCCTTTTGGGAACTGCAGGACCCCCACCGCCCCCGCGCGGACGAGACGCGCACGGACGAATAGGAAAATCCATACTTCTGCGCGTACTCCTGCACGAAGCCCGTCATGCGGTCTCGGGTCAACCGTTTGAGAAGGCGGACGAGTGCATCCGAGCGATTTTCGGCGGGAAGCATGAGCATTCCGTCCTTGCATGCCGCTCTGCTCCCCGTCCGGATGACATATTCCGTACCCGCGAGCGTGATTTTCTCCCCGTCGCAGAGCGTTAGACTTGCGTGTTCGCGCAGTCTGTTTTCCATCCAGCGCGCATGTTTTTGCACAAACGCGGAAATCACCTCATCGCTCACGCCAATCGGGGCGCGCACGACTACTTTTCCCGTCCTGAGCACGGAAAGGCGCAGCGTCTTCCTGCGTTCTCTGATTACTTCGACTTGTCTTGACATCTCTGAAAAATTATGGTATAATCCCCGTATGGATTTTTATCAGGTCAAAAAACTTGATGTATGCGGTGCACCCATCGAGGTCACAGTCCCCTCTTCCAAGAGCATTTTGGGCCGCGCGCTCATCCTGGCGGCGTTTATGGGGGGAGATTGCCTGCTGAAAACTTATGATTTCGGGCAGGACACCGCGGATATGCTCGGCTGTCTCACCGCGCTCGGAATTGCTTGGGAAAAGCGGGATAACGGGCTCCTCATCCGCGGCACGAAGGAATTTCGGCGGGATTGCGACCTCTATGTGGGGAGCGCGGGAACGGTCGCGCGCTTTCTGCCCGCCGCGCTCTGTGCTTTGGGCGGAGATTTCCGCTTTACGGCGTCCGAGCAGATGTCCAAGCGTCCCATGGGGCTCCTTTCGGCGCTCGAACACTGCGGCGCGGACATGGAATATGCGAAAAATGACGGCTGTTTTCCCTTCCGTATGCAGTCTCGCGGCTTTTCCTGCGAGGAAATCGCCATTGACACCGCCGAGAGCACGCAGTATGCAAGCGCGCTCCTGCTCGCCGCCGCAGTCTCCCGCCGTCCTTTTCGCCTCACCCTTACGGGCAGCAGGACAAATTCGAGCTACATCGCAATGACAAAGGCGCTTTTGGAGGCATTCGGCGTAAAAATTGCGGGCAATTCCACGCTCACGGTCACTCCCGCACGTTGCGATGCGCCGAAGGTTTATGAAGTCGAGCCCGACCTCTCCGCCGCATGCTATTTTTATGCGCTCGCCCTGCTTCTTCGGCGAAAAGTTCTCGTCCGCGGCGTCCATATGACATCTCTGCAGGGCGATAAGGCCTTTCTCGAGGTGTTGAAATCGCGCGGCGTGCGCATGACGGAGACGGTGAGCGGACTGCTTGCCGACGGCGAGCAGGTGGCATCTTTTGACGGATTCGACCTCGACGTGCACGATTTTTCCGACCAGACGCTCACCCTCGCCGCCCTCGCACCTTACGCGCAAACGCCGACCATTCTTCGCGGCATCGGACATATCCGCAGGCAGGAATGCGACCGCATCGAGGCCATCAGATACAATCTCACCGCCCTCGACGTGCCCTGCGAGGCGACTTCGGATGCCGTCAAAATCCTTCCTTCACCCGTCAAAGGCGGCACCGTCGCAACGTTTTCCGACCACCGTGTGGCGATGGCATTCACGCTTATGGGGCTGCGCTCGGGCGGGATTTGCATCGAAAACCCGTCCTGCACGAAAAAGACGTTTGCGAATTACTTCGAAGTCATCGACGGGCTCGCGTGAGGAATCGCGGGCAAGCCAACCGATTTGAAAGGATTCTCAAAACATTATAACATTTAGCACAAAATCTAACACAGTACGAATTTTTTGTGCGAAAATGTAGGATTATGACATAAAAACGATTGCCTTTATCATGTGAATTTAGTATAATGGAGCCATGAAAGTTTTTGCAGAACGGCTCATGGAACTGAGAAAAGAACGAGGCCTTTCACAAGCGACGATTGCAAGGGATCTGAGCGTCAGTTTGGGAATTGTTTGCTATTGGGAAACCAACAAGAGCGACCCGACGGCACACAACATTGCGAAGATTGCAAGATATTTCAACGTCTCCGCGGACTACCTTCTCGGGCTTACGGATTGAGCGGCAGTTGCAACTTCATAACGACTTCCTGTGAACCGACTATGGACTTTGAGACCCGTATTTGCGGCTATTTCGTCATTCTCAATCCGCCTCACGGCGGATTTTTTGTCGTGTTTCGAGCTCCTCTTCGAGCGCATTCACGCCCTTGAGCGGACAAGTTCTCGCCTTGAAATTCCCCTCAAAATAGGCCCCGTAGCGCTCTATCTCCTTCCATTCCTCCTCGTCCGTGTCCTCCCCGAGCGCGGCGAGACGGTCATACGCCTTCTTCGCCCCCTCATCGTCGGAGACGGCGAGAAGGTACTGCACGCGCAGCAGTAGCACGGCGCGGAATGCAGGCAAATCCTCCTGCACGACGGGCGTGTCAAAGAGAACGGTGCGCTTGATTTTCGTAAATCCCTCTTGGGAGAGCACGGCCTGCGCCTCCAGAACGGAGAGCATGATCTCCTCCTCGGGGGATTTTTTTATGAGGCCAAAAAGCACGGCGCCGTCCGTCTTCCCCGACGGGAGCGACGCCGGAATGAGCGCGGAGAGTCCCTCTGCGAGGTTGAGCGGTCCGAAGAAGGCGAAGACAAACAGGACGGGATGGTACGGGAGCGCCAAAAAGAGCGCGAGCAGTACGGCACCCACGATGAGGTTGCAAATCGCGCCGCCGAGCGTTGTCGCAATCACCCGTCCGCGCAGATTTTCCGCATTTTTCGGATAAAACGCGCTCGACCCCGCCGCGCTGTCCTTGAGAAAGCGCACCTTGAGCTTCCCCGTCGACTTGTCGAAGAGCAGATAGCTCGTCTTGAAGGAGACGAACTTCATCCCGCAGACAGATCCCGCAATGACGTGCCCGAGCTCATGCAAGAGCACGGAGGGCTGCAGAATGAGATAGACGGCGATGGCGACAACGGCGGCCCAGATGTCCTGCGGCCCCTTGAACCACCACATCAACACGCCGCCGACGAGCGCCGCGGCGAGCAGAACTGTGGATATCACATAGTAGAGAATTCTCTTGGATTTTCCGCTCATACGAGCCCCCTTTTGATGAGATAGCCTTCCAAATTGTCACTGCAGGAAAAGAATACCTCCCGCAGACCTGTATTTTTGAGAATTTCAGCGAGAAGTCGGGCGCCGCACGCGCTGATGTCCGCACGGCTCGACTCCATTCCCGCGAGCAGTTTCCGTTCTTCGACGGACATTTTGATGAGCTTACCCGCGACTTCATCCAGCCAACTCGCCGGAAGTTCGGTGTGTTGCAGTACGTCCTCCCGATAGCCGCCCGTCCCGCGCCTGAGACACGCCATGAGATACGCCGTCCCGCCGACCGCATACACGGGCGGAGAGAGCCGAGGGAGTTCGGAAATTGCCGCGGCAACTTTGCCGCGAAGGAGCACATCGTCGTCCCCGCAGGCGTCGAGCAGGCGGACACAGCCGATGGGAAGGCTGACGCGGAAGCAAATTTTTCCGTTTTGCCGCACGCAAATCTCCGTGCTGGCGCCGCCGATGTCAATAATCCCGCCGTCACCCTTCGGCACGGCGCCGAAAAAGCCGAGGTCGGCCTCATCCTCCCCCGATACGACGTCGACTTTGAGCCCGCAAAGTGCATGCACGAGGCTGCAAAAGGTCGCACCGTTGGAAGCATTCCTGACGGCAGCAGTCGCAAACGCCAACGTCTTCGCCCCCTCCCCTTCGGCAATGCGGGCAAATTCGCAGACGGCCTCCGCCGTTCTCTTCATTGCCGCGTCCGACAGCGTTCCCGAGGCAATCCCCTCACCCAGTCTCGTCGTTTTGGCCTGCTTATATAAAGTTTTTCCGTCCGCCCAAAGCATGAGACGAACGGAATTTGAACCGATATCGATGACGGCGTACTTCAATTGTCGCTTCTCCATCCCTCTTTGAGTGCGAGGAAATAGCGGACCTCGGGGGATTCAAGGCGCTCCTTCTTTTCGGTCAGGTCTGCATTTTCGTCGATATGGGTCTTGCGCGCCTCCTCAAGCGCCGCCTTGCGAGCGTTGAGCTCCCCGATTTTGACGAACTGGATAATGAGGAAGACGGCGAGAACGATGACGACGAGGACACAGGCGACGGTTGCCGCGACTGCGATTCTCTGCGCTTTCTCTTCGGGAAATGTGAGTCTTTTCGACATGATTTTTTGTCCTTATAAATTCTCTTATATGTATTATAAACCTTTTTCGCGAAAAATGCAACAATTTTATGCAAACTTTTGCGGTAAAGCAAAAATCCGCAGAATAGTCCGATAAAATGCAGAATTCGCGGCGAAGAAAGGCCCGCAATCACCGCAAAGGCAATATAGCACCCCGCAAAAACCATGCAGAAGAGCACGTCACAGCAAACTTTAAGCGGTCGGAAAGAAATTGCCCTGCTCGGGAAGGAAAAGACGTCATACAGCGCCCCGCCTGCCCCGCCGAAGAGCACGCACAGGCAAAACGTATATAGAGAGCCCGCCATCTATTTGAAGAGACGGCGCCAAAAACTTCCCTTCACGCTGCCGTAGCGGATGGAGACGAATTCCCCCGTCGCCGCAAAATTTCCGCTGCCCTCGGAAAATGCGACCACCTTGAGCCGCGTCCCCGAAATTACGGCCTTTACGCCGCCGATATTCAACGTAATCGAGGTATCCGAAAAGGCATCCACCGAGGTGACGCCGGTAAGCGTGAGCTTCTTCTGCTGTTCGAGCGTGAGTAGACTTGTTTTCGTTTCAGGCATGCTCTACTCTATGCGGCAAATCCGCCGTTATGCCGATTTCGGGGCAAAAATAGGAAAAAACCCCGCGTTTTTGCAGGGTTTTCGATGTATTATGC
This sequence comes from uncultured Clostridia bacterium, assembly GCA_947631925.1. GTDB lineage: Bacteria > Bacillota > Clostridia > Christensenellales > Borkfalkiaceae > Gallimonas. The sequence goes on along the minus strand of CANRNE010000003.1, from coordinate 102,090 downwards.
GTGACATAGTACTTCGCAAATCAACCTAATTTGGCTTTTGCACGGGCCTTTGCGCGCAGTTCCCCATCGAGGATGCGCTTGCGGATGCGCACGCTCTTCGGCGTAATCTCGAGGAGTTCGTCGTCGCTGATGAACTCGAGCGCCTCTTCGAGGGAGAGTTTCTTGGGCGGGATGAGGCGGAGCGCTTCATCCGAGGAGGAGGAGCGGGTATTCGTGAGGTGCTTGGTCTTACAGACGTTGACGTTGATGTCCCCTTCCTTCGGCGAGACGCCGATGACCATTCCTTCATAGACCTGCGTGCCCGGGTTGATGAAAAGGCTCCCTCTTCCCTGCGCATTGAAGAGGCCGTAGGTGACCGCCTCTCCCGTCTCATAGGCAACAAGCGAGCCCGCCTCCCTGCGTTTGATTTCGCCTTTATAGGGTTGATATTCGTAGAAGACGGAGCTCATGACGCCCTCGCCCTTGGTGTCCGTCAGAAATTCACTCTTATAGCCGAACAGACCGCGCGCGGGGACGAGGAATTCGAGCCGCATGCGCGACCCCATCGCGCTCATGTGCACAAGTTCGCCCTTGCGGTTTCCCATGCTCTCGAACACGACGCCCGTGCTCGTCTCGGGAACGTCCACGATGAGGCGCTCCACGGGCTCATACGTCGCCCCCTCCACTTCCCGATAGAGAACTTTGGGTGCGCTCACCTGAAATTCATACCCTTCCCTTCTCATCGTCTCGATGAGGATGGAGAGGTGCATCTCCCCTCTTCCGCTCACGCGGAAGGCGTCCGTACTGTCGGTGTCCTCGACGCGCAGCGACACGTCGCGGAGAAGTTCGCGGTACAGCCTGTCCCGAAGGTGGCGCGTGGTGACGAATTTCCCCTCTTTGCCCGCAAACGGAGAATCGTTGACGGAAAAAATCATCTCCACGGTGGGTTCGGAAATCTTGACGAAGGGCACGGCCTCCACGCAGTCGGTGGCACAGACGGTGTCGCCGATGTTGATTTTTTCAAGGCCCGAGAAGCAGACGATGTCGCCCGCCCGCGCGCTTTCACACGGCACGCGCTCCAGTCCCTCAATCTCATAGAGATTGACGAGTTTTCCGCGCAAATCGACGTCCTTGTGGTTGTAGTTGCAGACGGTGACATCTGCGCCCATGCGCGCGACGCCGCGCTCGATTCTGCCGATGCCGATGCGCCCGACATAGTCGTTGTAGTCGATGGAGGAGACGAGAATTTGCAGCGGGCCCTCGTCGTCCATTTCAAGGGGCGGGAAGTGGGACAAAATGGTGTCGAAGAGCGGCTTCAAGTCCTCTCCCGTGCCGCCCTCGTCGAGGGTGGAAGTCCCGTCTCTTCCCGAACAGAACACGAACGGGCTCTCGAGCTGTTCGTCGGAGGCATTGAGGTCGATGAGGAGCTCCAACACCTCGTCGATGACCTCGGTGACGCGCGCGTCGGGGCGGTCAATCTTGTTGACGACGATGATGAGTTTGAGCCCGAGTTCGAGCGCCTTCTGGGTGACGAAACGGGTCTGCGGCATGGGGCCTTCGGCGGCGTCCACGAGAATGAGCACGCCCGAGACCATCTTGAGCGAACGCTCCACTTCGCCCGAGAAATCGGCGTGCCCCGGGGTATCGACGATGTTAATCTTGACGCCGTTGTAATGGATGGACGTGTTCTTGGCAAGGATGGTGATGCCGCGCTCGCGCTCGAGGTCGCCGCTGTCCATGACGCGCTCCTCCACGACTTGATTGGTGCGGAAAGTGCCGCTTTGCTTGAGCATCTGGTCGACGAGCGTCGTCTTGCCGTGGTCGACGTGTGCGATGATTGCGATGTTGCGTAAATCTTCTCTCAGCATACGAAAGTTCCTTCTTGAAATCCAAAGCAAATTATAATACTTTTGTCGAAAAAAGACAACGAAAAAGAGAGGCATTTTTTCGAAAAAACCTCTCCGTTTTGCATTTTGCCGCGCTATATGGGGCGCACGGCGAGATTTTTGTACGTGCAGAAGCGTATCGTGTGGCCGTTGTCCTCTTCGGGCTCGCTCTCGAAGGCGAGTTCGAAGGTCTTCTCCTCGTCGAGATTGGGCACAAACACGTCCGCGCCGCCGTCGGCATCGACCTTGGTGACGAGCACCTCGCTGCAATACGGCAGAAGCAAGCGGTAGACGCTCGCCCCGCCGATGACGAACACATCGTCTTCGGGGTATTTTTTGACCTCTTCGAAGAGTTCTTCGAGGGAATGGACGGTAATTACGTCCTCTTCGACGTCCTCGGGACAGAGCACGATGTTCGTGCGGCCCTTCAGGGGCTTCCCGCCCGGGAAGGAGCGAAGTGTATTGTACCCCATGACGACGACTTTTCCCGTCGTCGTCTCGCGGAAGAACTTCATATCCTTGGGGAGGGAAAACATCAGCCCGTTCGCTTTCCCGATGCCCCACTTCTTGTCTGCATGAAAGATTGCGCGCATACTTTTCCTCAGATTGCGACGGGAATCTTGACGTCGAAGGGGTGGAATTCGTACCCCTCGAGGCGGAAGCTGTCCGTCGTGAAGGCGTAGAAATCGGTGATGGAGGTGTCCATCGTGAACTTGGGCGCGGGCAGCGGCTCGCGGTCCAGGAGCTGCTTGACGAGCGGAATATGCCTGTCATAGAGGTGGGCGTCGGCGATGACGTGCACGAGTTCGCCCGCCTTCAGCCCGGAGACCTGCGCCAACATCATGAGCAGCACGGAGTACTGTACGACGTTCCAGTTGTTGGCGGTGAGCATGTCCTGCGAGCGCTGGTTGAGAATGCCGTTTAAGGTATCTCCCGAGACGTTGAAGGTCATCGAATAGGCGCAGGGATAGAGGTGCATCTCGTGCAGGTCGGCAAAGTTGAAGATATTCGTGAGAATCCTTCTCGAGGTGGGATTGTGCTTCAAATCGTAGAGGACGCGGTCGACTTGGTCGAACATCCCCTCCGCATATTCGTGTTTGACGCCGAGCTGGTAGCCGTACGCCTTGCCGATGGAGCCCGTCTCATCCGCCCAGCTGTCCCAGATGTGGGACTTGAGGTCGTGGACGTTGTTGCTCTTCTTCTGCCAAATCCAGAGGAGCTCGTCGATACAGCTCTTGAATGCGGTGCGGCGAACGGTGAGGATGGGAAACTCTTCTTGCAGGTTGTAGCGATTGACGATGCCGAACTTTTTCACCGTGTGCGCGGGCGTTCCGTCCGCCCAGCGCGGACGCACGGCAAAATCGGTGTCATAGACACCGTTTTCAAGGATGTCTCTGCAGTTTTGCAGGAAGATTTCATCTGCCCTGCTCATACAATTTCCCCCTCGATGCGGGCGCGCACTTCCTCCTCGCCCAAAATTTGCATGATGGTCCAAAGATCCGGCGAATTTGCCTTCCCCGTCGTTGCGATGCGGAGCACTTCCGCGATGTCCGCGACGCTTCCCTTCCATGCGTAGGGATTTGCCTTGTATTCCTTCATGTCCGTCGCAAAGCCGTGCGCGGCGGCAATCTCCTTGACTTTTGCAAACCAAGTCTGCGAATCGTCCTCATGGCAATAGGTCTTGAGAAAGTCCGAGAGCACGCTCTTTTTGACGGCGTCTTCCACGCGGTATGCCTCAAAGCTTTGGGGCCGTTCGAAGAAGAGACGGATAAAGTCCATCGCCTGCGAGGCGGTCATGAAGTCCTTTCTCCGCTTCTTGCCGCCGATGCCCATGCACAGCGTGAGCACGCGGAGGAGCTTTTCTCTGTCCGCAAAATACCCCTTCTGCGCGTCGGTGCCGAATTCCTCCGCCCAAGCCTGCAAAAATGCCGCCATCTCCCCCTCCGAGAGCTTGGAGAGCTCGTTCTTGGAGATATCGTTGAGCTTGTCGAGGTCGAAGAGCGCGCCGCTCTTGCCCATCTTTTCCACCTTGAAGGGGAAGTCCTCGAGGGGCGCGTCGGGATTCTTGAGATACCACTCCTCGAAGTTGGAGTTGAGCAGGGTGAGCATGTACACCTTGACCGCGCGGGGATAGTACCCCTCTTTGCGGTAAAATTCGAGGGAGAGCTCGGGGTCCTTGCGCTTGGAGAGCTTGCGTCTGGTCTCGCCGTCCTGCTTCATGAGGGAGCAGTTGTGCCCGTAGCGCGGGAGCGGGAAACCGAGCGTCTCAAAGAGCTCGAGGTGGATGGGAAGACTGGCGAGCCATTCCTCGCCGCGGATGACGAGCGTCGTGCGCATGAGATGGTCGTCGACGGCGTGCGCGAAGTGATAGGTGGGAATGCCGTCCGACTTCAAGATGACGACGTCCTGATCGTTCTCCGTGGCCGTGATGTCCCCCTTGACTTCGTCGTGGAATTTGATTTTGTTCTCGGGATTTCCGAGCGACTTGAGACGGATGACGAAGGGCTTTCCCGCGTCGAGATTTCGATAAATCTCCTCCTCGGAGAGGTTGCGGCACTTTGCATACTTGCCGTAGTAGCCCGTAATTTCCTTCTTCGCCGTCTGCTCCTCGCGAAGCGCAGTGAGCTCCTCCTCCGTGCAGAAACACGGGTACGCCCTGCCGCGCTCGATGAGCGATTTGACATAGGCACGGTAAATCTCCGCGCGCTGCCGCTGGTACCACGGGCCGTAGGTGTCGCTTGTCCCGATTTCGGCACCCTCATCGAACTTGATGTCGAAGTATTCGAGCGCCTTGATAACGGCCTCCACCGCCCCGTCCACCTTGCGCTTTAAGTCGGTGTCCTCGATGCGGAGATAGAGCACGCCGCCGCTGCGGTGCGCGATTCTCTCGTTGGCGATGGCGGCAAAGAGATTGCCGAGGTGGATAAATCCCGTCGGCGACGGGGCAAGGCGGGTGACTTCCGCCTTAGACGGAAGATTGCGCGGGGGATATTTTCCCTCGAAGCTTTCGAGGGCGGGATAATCCCCGGGGAGCAGGCGCTCCGCAAGTTTTTTGAGATCCATGTCAGCTCCTTTGCGGGTCGCGGTTGCGACCGTATCCAAAATGTCCTCTGCGGAACAATTCTCGCAGTCGATTGTGATGTCCGCATACCGCTCATAGAGCGGCGCGCGTTCTTCGAATAACTCCTCGGCGGTGCGCACATTCCCCCGCATGACGACGCCGCGCGCGGCAAAGTCGGGAATGCGCCGCTTCATCTCCTCCAAGCCGATTTTCAGATAGACCACGGTGCCGAGGCCTTTGAGGTGTTCCATCGCTTGGGGGGAATAGACCGCGCTCCCGCCCGTAGCCAACACGCAGTTGTCGCAGTCGAGCGCACAGAGGACGCGGGATTCGAGCGCAAGAAACTCCTCCGCGCCGCCCTCCTCAATGAGTGCGTCGAGTTGTTTTCCCGTCGCCCCGCGGATAAGGTCGTCTCCGTCAAGAAAGCGCAGCCCAAGGCGTGCGGCAAGAAGTTTTCCGACGGTGCTCTTCCCTGCGGAAGGCATGCCGATGAGGATGAGAACGCTCATAAATATCATTATAATATAGCGGAAAAAATTTGTCAATCCCTGCACGTGGAATCAAAAAAAAGATGAAAAATGTTTTTACGGGCGGAAAAATTTTTCAAATCAACCGAAAAGTACTTGTTTTTTCGCCGCGGATATGGTATACTTTGAGTTGTATCAGCAGAAAAAGGAATATTTGATATGAATATGGCATCCATTCTTTCCAATTTACTTGCACCCGTAGACACCGATGCGATTTTTGTGACCTATCGCGCAGTCAGCATCGTATTCGTCATTCTGATGGCGGTTGCCGCCGTCGCCGCAATCGTGCTCGTCATGCTCACCCCGGGAAATTCGCAGGGAATCGAGGCGCTCGGCGGTTCCAGCGAGACCTTCTACGGCAAGAACAAGGGAAAGTCCACCGAATCCAAACTCAAGCTCGCGACGGTCATCTGTCTCGTCGTGCTCGGTGTTCTTTCGATTATCTTCTTCATTCTGCAAATCGACGCCATCTGGGGCGTATAACGGAAAAAACCTTGACGGGCGAGCGTGACTTGCCCGTTTTTTTATTGCATGGACGCAAGAACTTCCCTCCTCAAACAATTCCAAAACGGGGCGTTTGCCCTGCTCACCCCCAACGAAATTGCCTACCGCCTCCGTCTCGGGCGGCGGGAGATGCTTGCTATTCGCTCCCATCTCGTCGCGCTCGTGCGCAGCGGAGAACTGCTCGAGGACAAGCGCGGGCGCTTCGGGACGGCGAAACAGTTCCACGCCGTGGAGGGAACCGTCTGCGGCAATGAACGCGGATTCGCCTTCTTCTCCCCCATCGGCGGCGGGCGCAACCTCTTCATTCCCGCAAGTTCGCTCGCGGGAGCCCTGCACGGGGACACCGTCCTCTGCTATCATCGGGAGAACACGGAGGACGAGGGCGAAGTGCTTGCCATCATCTCACGGGGCCTCACGGAGGCCGTCGGCACCTATCGCCGCGAAGGACGGGCGGGGTGGATTGAGGTGGACGACAGAAGGTACTGTGCGCGCGTCTTCATCCCCGCGGGACTGCACGGCGGCGCCGGGGACGGGGACAAAGTCCATGCCGCCATCACTTCCTATCGGGACGGCCCGACAGGGAAAGTTTTGTCTGTTCTCGGCCGCTCGGGGGATTTGGCGACCGAAGAGGAGGCGCTCATCCGCTCCCATTCCCTGCGCACGCAGTTCCCCGAAGAGGTCTTAAAGGAGGCCGCACGGCAGGAACAGCGCACCCCTTCCCCCGCCTCGCGCGAAGATTTGCGCAGCGAGCTCATCATCACCGTGGACGGCGAGGACACGCGCGACATCGACGATGCCATCTCCGTCACCAAGGACGGCGGCGTCTATCATCTCGGCGTGCACATTGCCGATGTCTCGCACTATGTCTCCGCGGGCGGCGCGCTCGACAGGGAGGCCTATCTGCGCGGGACGAGCGTGTACTTCCCCGACCGCGTGCTCCCCATGCTCCCTCCTGCCCTCTCCAACGGCATCTGCTCCCTCAATGAGGGGGTGGACAGGCTCACGCTCTCCTGTTTTATGACGGTGGACCGCAAGGGGAATGTCATCAAAAGCCGCGTCGCGCAGACGATTATCCGCTCCCGCCACCGCATGACGTATGGCGAGATAAAGAAGCTGTACGAGCGAGACATGGAGACGGCAGACAAGTTTCCCGACCTCGTCCCCTTTGTCAACACGGCAATGGCGCTCACCCGCATTCTCAAGGAGGCAAGACAGCGCCGCGGCGGCGTCAATCTGATGTCCGAAGAGCCGCAAATTACAGTTTTAGGCGGCAGAATCGACGTTTCCAAGCGCACGGACGACCTCGCCCGCGAGATGATTGAACAGTTCATGGTGCTCGCCAACGAGTGCGTCGCACGCTATTTGGAAGAGAAGAATCTTCCCGCTGTCTTCCGCGTCCACGAGCGTCCCTCGGCGGAAAAGGCGGAGGGATTTGCCGACTTTCTCGCAGACCTCGGGCTTGCGGCGGATTTCGACCCCGAAAAGGTCGCTCCCGCCGACTACAGCCGCGTGCTCGCCCGCCTCGAGGGCTCTCCCCTTCTCCCCGTCGTCAGCCGCGTGATGCTCCGCTCGATGATGAAAGCCGTCTATTCGACCGCGAACATCGGCCATTTCGGGCTGGCATCCGACTGCTACTGCCACTTCACCTCCCCCATTCGCCGCTACCCCGACCTCACCGTCCACCGCGCCGTAAAGGCCGCCCTCGCCGCGGAAAACACAATTTCCATGGAGAAAACAAGGGATGCCGCCGTGCAGTCCACCCGCTGTGAACGGGAGGCGCAGGAAGCGGAGCGGGACGTGGACGCGCTCTATATCGCGGAATGGATGCGCGGAAAGGTGGGAGAGATCTTCCCTGCCGTCCTCTCGGGCGTCACGGGCTTTGCCCTCTTTGCGGAGCTCGGCTGCGGCGTGGAAGGAATGATTCCCCTCGAGACGCTCCCCGTCGGAAGTTACGACTACGACGATCGGGCGCAACTGCTTTCGGGCGGCGGAAGATGCTATCGCATCGGCGATGAGGTGCGCGTCAAAGTCGTGGGCGCCGACCTCGGCTCCCGCCGTGTACAATTCCAACTTCTCTGAGGCAAACATGAAAGTTATCGCTGTCAACAAAACCGCATCCTTCGAATATTTCATCGAGGAAAAATATGAGGCAGGCGTCGTGCTCGAGGGCGCGGAAGTCAAGTCCCTGCGCGCGGGCAAGGCCTCCCTCTCGGAGAGCTTCTGCGAAGTCCGCGGCGGGGAAGTGTATCTCAAAAACATGCACATCGCCGTCTATGACAAGAGCGGCGCTTTTTCCACGCGTGATGCGCGGCGGGAGCGCAAACTTCTTCTGCACCGCGGGGAAATTTATAAAATCGTCGGAAAAGTCAACGAGCGCGGCTATACCCTCGTCCCCCTTCGCGTCTACTTCAAGGATGCGCTCGTCAAGGTGGAAATCGCCCTCTGCAAGGGCAAACATACCTATGACAAGAAGCGCACCATCGCCGAGCGCGACCGGAAGCGGGAGATGGACCGCGACGCAAAAGAATTTCTCAAATAAAATTCATCGCATACACACAAAGAGGACGCCCTTTCGGACGTCCCCTTTGTCATTATGAGAGGAGGAAGGTTATTACAGATTCTTGAAGGCATCCTGAAGCGCCAGAACGACATATCCGCAACCGGCGGTATTCGCGGGAACGAGCCAGTTGACGTCCATTCCGACGATCTCATTGGGGAGCCCCGTTGTTTCGTCGAAATTGACTTTGAGCGCCTTGATGCCATCGATGCCGAGGTTCGCAAGGTTATTGAAATAACCGCTGCTCTTGATGGACCAAAGCACCTGCTGGTCGGCGCACTGATAGACAGAATTGTCGTCGAGCGCAATCGTGTAGATGCTCTTATCGGGGTTGAGGATGACGAACAGGTCGCATCCGCGTTTGGTGTCGTCCGTGTCGGAGACCGTCACGTCGGAGTGATAGTGTCCCTCATACGTCGTGCGCTCTTCCTGCTTTGCGCAGGCGCTGACCGCGACGAGCGCAGAGAGCGCAAGGATGGCGCTGAGTACGATTGCAAGTTTCTTGAAAACTTTCATCTTATTTGTCCTCCTTATCCTTATTCTTCTTGGAAGGCTTTACGACGAGGAAGTAGATGGAGAGCACGGCGCCGGCGGCGAGCAAAATCGTCGCGATGACGGGGATAGCAATCCAGCCGTTGTTCCACTGCACGTCCATGCCGACCGCGGCGGAGTTCGCGAACACATAGAGCTGGTCGTGAGCCGCACGGCGGACGCACTGCATGCCGTAGTTGGAGTTGATGATGTCGTCGGAGAGCGTCGCCATGAAGGCGGTCAGCCACATGTCGATACCTGCGCAGACGGCGGCATCCGAGCTGTACGTCTCATAGTCGTCGCAAGCGTCGGTGAGCATTCTGCCGTTGAAGCCCCACTCGCCGCGAGGAAGCGCGGTCATCGTCGCGTAGCTTGCACCCGTCCACGTCGTGCCGATTGCGTTGTAGCCCGCCATAAATCCGGTGGCGTTGCCCTCTTTGACGGAAATCTCGAAGGGACGTGCATAGATTTCGCGGATGGTCTGTTCGGTCGCCCATGTATGGACGGTGTTCGAACGGTTGGTCTCCTGATCGTTGAGCATGTAGTGTTTGATGTACACGCCGATGCCCTTATCCCACATCTTGGCAATCTGCGCCGCGGCAAGTTTGCCCGCGAGCAGGCCGTCTTCGGAGTAGTACTCGAAGGCTCTGCCGCCGAAGGGAGAACGGTGGGTGTTCATGGAAGGCGCATAGAGCGCGGAGACGCCGTTCGCAAGGCACTCGTCGCTGTAGATGTCGCCGAACTTTTCGGCAAGGTCGACGTTCCACGAGCAAGCGAGGACGACGGTCGTCGTGTACTGGTTGGAAGTCTTGTCGTTCGTGAGGTCGTGAAGCCCCTCTGCGCCGTCCATATCGACGGCCATCGCCTTCTCGATGGAGACGACTGCGGGGTTGTGCCAACCGCACTTTCCGAAGAGGGTGCGAAGTTCGGGCACGGTGAGCTGGTCGAGGAGTTTATCCCAGAGCGGGTCGTCATAGTCGAGGCCAATCATGTCGCTGATGACGAAGCCGTTCTTGGCGCCCGTCGTGGGCTTCTTCGCTTCGGGATGGTCTTGGTCGAGGGTGGCGACGTTGATGGTGGAGCCTGCATACTTGTTGCCCATGATGGCAATCGTCGCGGCGTCCGCTGTCGCATTCGCGCACTGCTCTCTGCTCGTCGGGAAGGTATTCTCGAAGTCCTTGCGGGTGAGAAGCGGAGCAATCTTGCCGAAGCTGCCGTCGCCCTTCGTCACTTCGTCATAGAGGTTGGTTGCGGCGGTGACATCGGTGGAGCGCTTGCCGTTCTTGCTTTCGCTGTAGACAATCTTGCTGTCGACGGTGAAGTCGTGCTTGAGGTCGGATTTCACGGTGTGGGAATCCGTGCGCAGAGAGAGTGTGTAAGTACCCGCGGAGAGCACATACGCCTTCTCGGTGGTGTAGTCATAGGAAGCGAGGTCGTCATAGTGCATCGAAATCGTGACGGTCTCGGTCTCCTGCGGAGCGAGGAGCTTGGTCTTTGCAAAGCCGCCGAGGACGACTTCGGACTTTTCGATGCCTTCGCTTTCAATATAAGGTGCATGGTAGTAGAGCTGGACGACGTCCTTGCCGCTCACTTTGCCCGTGTTCTTGACGTCGACGGTGACGGTAATCTCGCCGCCCTTCTTGCCGACATTCCACTGCGGGTTGCTCCACTCGAAGGTGGTGTAGGAGAGGCCGAAGCCGAACGGGAACTGCACGACTGCCTCATACCCCGTCTTGTCGCCGCGGGTCACATCGTCGAAGAAGCCCTCTGCGTCCGCCGTCTCATACCAACGGTAACCGACATAGATGCCTTCGTTGTAGTAGACGTACTTGTTTCTCGCGGAATTCGCGTTGAGTTTGCCTGCCGTGACGAGCGGGTCCGTGAAGTTGGAATAGACGTAGTTTCCGAAGTTGAAGTAGGACGGAGCGCTCTCCACTTCGTACGCATAGGTGTCGGCGTTGTGGCCGGAGGGCGTGACTTCGCCGCTCAAAATTCTGCCGATGGCCTTGTTGCCGGTGGAACCGGGCATTCCAATCCAGAGGCAGGCGTCAATCGCGTCGTCCTCGATGAAGCCGAGCTCCATGGGGGTGGAAGCGTTGATGAGGACGATGACGGTGTCATAGTTCGTCTTCACATAGTCGAGGAGATCGATTTCGACCTGCTGGAGCTCGAGATAGTGCTTGCCTGCGTCGCCGCCGTAGACACCCGTCATGTCGAGCTTGGCATCTGCGCCCTCGCCGCCTGCGCGGGAGATGACGACAATCGCGGTCTCGGAATACGCCTCGGAATAGGTCAAAATGTTCTGTCCCTGATAGTCATATGTCCGATAGAGGGACAGGGGCTGTTCGAGGATGGAAGCGTCCGCGCCGCTCATGTCCGTCTTGCCGCCCTCTTGGTCGTGCCGTTCCTTGAGGTTGTCCTCATAGAACTTCCAAAGGCCGGGGTTGACGGTGAAGCCTGCGGCCTCGATGCCGTCCTTCATATTGGTGTTCTGGTCCTGCTTGAACCAGCTGGAAGCCGAACCCGAGCCCTGATACAGGGTCTGGTAGCTGCCATTGCCGAAGAGGTTTACTTGCCCCTTGCTCTTGAGCGGAAGGGTGTTGTCCTCATTCTTGAGAAGGACAAACCCATCCTCGGCTTCTTCCTGCGTGAATGTGCGCGCCGCCGCAAGCGCCTGTTCGGGCGTCTTGTCAAAGTTCGTGTTGACCGAACTGCGGAAGTAGAGCGCAATCAGATCGCTGAAGTAGCCGATGACGACGTTCATTGCGACTGCGAGTGCCACGCACAGAGCCGCAATGACGATGCCAACTGTCTTTTTGACCATCTTGATACTCTCCTTACAAAAAATTTTTCCGCACCCTTATCTTGAGTGCGGACTAATTCTATCATGGGAGAAATATTTTGCAATGCTTTTGTCCTACTTGACCTTTTGCCCGTCCTCATTGGCAAATTTTGGTCTATTTCCCGCCCGCGGGCAGGAAAATATTCAGCCCGAAGACGCCGTCTTCGGTGGAGACGCTCACCCTCCCGCCGTACTTTTCCGCAATCATCGACATGCTTCGGATGCCGAAACCGTGATTGGAGGAGTCCGACTTCGTCGTCTTGGGGAGCCCGTTTACGATGCGCAAAGAGCCGCTGTAATAATTTTCGACGTGCAGGCAGAGAAAGTCCTCTCTCGCATTGAGGGAGACGGAGACGACGCGCCTGTCCCCTTCCTGCTTCATCGCCGCCTCGATGGCGTTGTCGAGGGCGTTCCCTACGCAGGAATAGATGTCCACATCCTCCATAAAGGCAAGTTTGGTTCCGTCCACCATGCAGGTGAGGGTGATTTGGTTGCCCGTGCAGTACAGGCTCTTCTCCGAGAGAATGACGTCGAGCGCCTCGTTTCCCGTCTTTATCATGCTGTCGTAGAGGGAAATTGCCTTCTGCATCTCGGAAAGGTAGCTGGGACGGGCGTCCGCGGAGAGCGAATGGAGCACGTTCTTGAGGTCATGGCATTTGATGTTGATGGCGTCGATGTACTCCTTCCGCATCTTGTACTGCTCGCTGTCCCTCGCCCAGAGCTGTTTGATGACTTCGAGGTCATGCCGAAGTTCATGGCGGGTGAACACGCTGAACTGCAAAAAGAGCACGAGGACACAGCAACTCACGGAGTAGATGCTCTCCGCGGCCTCCGTGATGGGGCCGATGGGCTCCATGCGGCGGAACATACTTAATATAATATTGATAAAGATCGCCGCGGCGGAGAAGAAGGCGATGTAGCCGTTGTCGAGGTTGGCACAGCGGTTGAAACGGATTTTTCGCGCCAGCAAAAACCAAAGGAGAACATAGACTGCCGCACAGACACTGTATTCGATGAGATAGCTGATTGCCTGCGGCATCTCGGGGAGGAGCTCGAGAAGTTCGCCGTACAGCATCGCGCTGATGTGCTGGGTGCAGTATCCCGCAGAACAGCAGAACAGGACGTTGCGGCGGAGGCCGTCAAAGCAGAAGAGGAAGACAAACACCGAGAGCCAAAAAACGGCGAGCCAATAGCCCGTCGCATAGGCGACAACCGTGATATTTGTGAGGTCGATGAGCGTAAAATCGCGCTTGACGGTGCTCGGAACAAAGAGCAAAAAGAGAATGTAAAAAAGAAGCGCAAGCGAAAAGCGGAGCGCAAATTTCTTTTTCCGCTTGATGGAGGACAGGTAGACGAGCTCTGCTATCACCATCTGAATGGGCGACGAAATACTGAATAGGAATGTCCCGAAGAGCAGATATTCCGTTATCATATAGGTTTACCCCCCCCGAGAAATTCACTGAGCGCAGCGAGAAATGCGGGGCGGCGGGAGCGGGAGATGTTCAAAATCTCCCCGCCGACGTTGGCGGTGAGCCCGTGCACTTCCTTGACCCAGATGAGATTGACGAGGTAGCAGTTGTTGCAGCGCACGAAGAAGTCCGCTTTCAGCTGCTGCTCCGCCTCCGAGAGCTTGCCCCGCGCGGTGACGAGACCGCTGCTCGTGTGATATTCGAGGTTGTGTCCGCGCACTTCGATATAACGGACTTCCCGCAAATCGAGCCGCAGAATGGCTTTGTCCTTTTTGACGGTAATCTGTTTGGGAGAATTTGCACGGATATAGCGTATCGCGCGTTTCATCTTCATGAAGAAAGACCCGTACTCGACGGGCTTGACGATGAAGTCCATGGCGCGCACCTCATAGCCTTGAATCGCATACTGCGCCATGTTGGTCACAAACACGATTTGCACGCCTTCGTCGATGGCACGAAGCCGTTTCGCCGCATCGAGTCCGTCGATGTTCGGCATCTCGATGTCCATGAATACAAGTTGCCAGACGGGTGCATATCCGTCGAGAAATTGCAGCGCGTCCGGGAAAATTTCAATATGAAGTTGCTCCTCCGTCTCTGCGGCAAACCGATTGAGATGGTTCTCCAATCTCTGCGCCGCACGGGCATCGTCTTCCACGATTGCTACGTAAACCATGATTCTCCTTCTCCAAGTCAATTATAGCCGAAATGCAAATTCTTTTCAAGTAAGATTTCGGTTTATGTCCCAAATAGACATTTAGACGACCTATTTAACCGAATAAAAGAAACAATTCTTGGAAATTGCAAAACATTTTGCGGAAATGCGACGAGGGTGCGGGGGGCGCGTCCCCCTACTCTCATCATTTGCGCGCGCGACATTTCTATCATTGATTATGAAAAAAATCCGCCGAAAAAATTTTCAAAAAAAATAAAACTTTTAATGTGGCTTTAATTTTCCGCAGATATAATGACGGCGTAAACAAGGAGGTAACCATCATGAAAAATAAAGTTTTCAAAGCAATCGGCCTTGTGGCGGGAGCTGTTCTCTCCCTCTCGGCGCTTGCGGCATGCGGACCCGTGCCCGCCGAGACCGAGAAACTTCATTATGACGACAGTGTGGTAAAGGCATTCCGCGCGGTCACCCCCGAAGACGGGCTCGTCAGCCAGACGGCCACGGCGGACGGAGAGGACTACATCGTCACCGTCGTCACCTCTTCGTCGGTTGCGGAATACCATTTGGACGCTTCGTTTCGCGTCGACTATACCGTGGATGTCTTCGGCGGAATTTTCGCCCCCGTCGCGCTCGAGGAGACCGTGCCCCTCTCCGACCTCGAACAGGCCTATGCGAAGGCGCTCGAACTTTCGGGCATCGACAAGGCGGCTGTCGTAGGCTTTGACTTCGACCGCGACATCTACATGGGGAAAGCGGTCATCAAAGTGGAAATTGCGGACGACTCCGCCGAATATTCCTACACCTTCGACGCAGCCGATTTTACCCTCATCGCCAGCAAGACGGAGCTCAAACATACCAATCAGGCGAGCGGGACTTCCTATATCGGCGAAGATAAGGCCAAGGCGATTGCGCTCGGCGCTGCCGCCGTGGAGGAAGGCGCAACCGCAAACTACACCGTCAAACTCATCGCAGATCACGGCACAAAGGTCTATCGGGTGGGCTTTGACAGCGACGGCTTCCGCTATACCGTGGATGTCAATGCAGTCAGCGGCGCCATCGTCAAGTTCGCGATGAGCATTCTCGACGAGAACGCCGTTCTCCCCGACATTCCCGCGGAAATCACCGAGGAGGACGCCAAGCGCATCGCGCTCGAATTTGCCTTCCCCGACGGCTATGAGGGCGTCGAAATCCTCTTCCGCAAGGTAAAACTCGACTACGAGGACGGCATGTTTATCTATGAAGTAGAGTTCCTCGCAGACGGCAGTGAGTATGAATTTGAAATCTCCGTGGCAAGCGGCACCATTCTCGACGTGGAAATCGACACCGGCCACAGGGGCAATCCCCCCGCAGGCGGCAAATTCCTCACGCAGGATGAGGCCGTCGCAAAAGTTCTCGAAGTTGTCGGCTCCGATGCCTTCGTCGTCGAAGTGGACATCGAAAAATCGCATGGCAACGGCTATTACTACGAAATCGAAGTTCTGGTGGACGGCAAGGAAGCGGAGTACTTCGTGGACGCCGTCACGGGCACCGTCAGCCGCAACGACGACTATGCCGGCAATCCCGCAACCGGCATGACCCCTACCCTCACCGAAGAGGATGCCCTCCGCATCGCCCTTGACAGTTTTGAATTGACCGCCGAGCAAATTACCTATCAAAAAGTAAAGCTCGAGCGCGAGCACAGCCGCCTCGTCTATGAAATTAAGCTCTTCGTCGGCGGCTCGGAATATGAAATCAGCGTGGACGCGCACAGCGGCGAAATCGTGGAGCGGGAGATTGACCACGACCACGACGGGGAGTTCCCCTCCCATCCCGCCGAGAGCGGCTACATCACCCGCGAAGAGGCAAGGGCCGCAGTGATTGCGTACTTTGCCGCACAAGGCAAGTCTGCCCGCATCCGCGAAGTCGAATGGGAAGACAAGGGCAGCGGCGCAAACAAGCAGTACTTCTACGAAGTAGAGGTGCAAATCGACGGCAGAGAGTATGAGTGCTATGTCGATGCCGTGACGGGCGAAGTGCGCGTCAAGGGCGAACTCGTCGAGGGCGGCGAGCTCATCGGGGAAAAGCGGGCGCTCTCCATCGCGCTCGACCACTTCAGCGTCAGCGAGCGGGAAGCAAGGGTAATCAAAGTCAAACTCGAAGAGGACGACGGCATTCTCCTCTATGAGGTGGAATTCAAAGTCAGAGACCTTGAGTACACCGTGGAAATCGACGCCATGACGGGCAACATCCTCGAATTCGACGTCTCCTTCGACTAAATGTTTGCATAAATCAAAAAACCGTGATATAATAAGACTGCCCGACGGATTCGTCTGTCGGGCAGTCTCACACAGTCCCCTCCGCGGGCAAGGAGAGAACATGAAAATTCTCATTCTCGAAGATGATGAAAGCCTCAAAGCCGTGCTGAAAAAACGGCTTGCGGCAAACGGGTTTACCGTGGATTGCGCCTCCGACGGCGAGGAAGGGCTCGCCTACGTCGAAGCGGGCGGCTACGATGTCGTCATCTCGGACATCATGATGCCGCACAGGAGCGGGTTGGAATTTCTTTCCGATGTCCGCGCGCGGAAAATCGACGTCCCCGTCATCCTGCTCACCGCCCTCGACGGCAGCGGGGACATCGTCAAAGGCCTCGACCTCGGCGCCGACGACTACATCGTCAAGCCCTTTGACTTCTCCGAACTGCTCGCGAGAATCCGCCTCGTGACGCGGCGCAGTGCGGGCGTACGGGAAAACACCATCTCCGCGGGCGACCTCGTCCTCGATTTGCACGCGAGAACGGCCTCCCGCGGCGGGAAGGCCATCGACCTCTCCGCGAAGGAATTCGACCTCTTGGCTCTCCTCGTGCGCAACAAGAACATCGTTTTGACCCGCGAACGCATCTTGGACAGGCTGTATGGCGCAGATGAGAGCATCGGCTCCAACGCCATTGACGTCTACATCCGCTATCTCCGCAAGAAAATCGACGACGGATACGAAGTCAAGCTCATTCACACCGTCCGCGGTGTGGGATATACGGTGAAAGAATGAAATTCGGCAAAAAAATCATCCTCGTCAACTCCCTCATCATCGCCTTTCTGACGGCGGTTATCGTCGTTGCCGCGGCGGTTGCGGGCACGAGAGTATTGCGGAGCAACACCCGCAATGCCCTCATCGACACCGTCTCCGCCCGTGCCTCTGTCATCTCTGCGGGCGGCGGCGTGGTTCCCTCCGACTTCGACTACGATGTCGGGGACGTCTATCTCAGCGTCTATCTCAGCGACGGAACGCTCAAGAACGGCTCTTTCCCCGCAAAAATAGACCTCCCCATTCAGAAGGGCGTCGTCTCCGCCGTCCGTGTCGACGGGAAGCAGTACTATGTCTATGACTTTGCCATCTCTCTCGAGGGGCGGAACGATATCTATCTTCGCGGCATCGTGGAGGCGTCCTACGACGTCTGGTTCGTCGCCATCATCTCCTTTACCGTCCTTGCCGTTGCCCTCGCCGCGGCGAGCATCGTCCTCAATATCATCTCCGTGCGGCGGGCGGTAAAGCCCATCGACGTCATGCGGAAGGAAGTCATCGAAATCACCGAGACGGGCGATATCTCCAAGCGGCTCTCCAAGGTGACGAGTGACCTCGAACTTGCCCGGCTTGCCGACGATTACAACTTCATGCTCGACCGCCTCGAGGAGATGTTCCGCAACCATGAGCGCTTCACCTCCGACGTCGCGCACGAACTGCGTACCCCGCTCACCGTCATCCTCTCCGAGAGCGAATACGCCCTCAAGGACACCGAAAATACGGACGACAAGGACGAATCGCTTGCGGTCATCCGCCGTCAGAGCGAGCGGCTCAAGGCCATCACGGACAGCCTGCTCGAATTCACCCGCTTCGCAAACCGCATCAGCATCGACCTCAGCCCCATCGACCTTGGCGCAGTCACCGAGGATTTCCTCGACGATTATCCCCTCCCCGATGGCGTGACACTGCAGCGGGAAATCGAGCACGGCGTCACCGTTCCCGCAGAAATCACCCTGTACGAGCGCGTACTCCAAAATCTCCTCGACAATGCGGTAAAATACGGAAAACCGAACGGAACTATCTTCGTCACAATCGAGAAGACGGACAGCGGGGCACGGCTCTCCGTTCGCGACGACGGGATTGGAATGAGTGAAGAGACGCTCAAACATGTCTTTGACCGCTTCTACCGCGCCGACCCGTCCCGCTCCGACAAGAAAGGGCTGGGTCTGGGGCTGAGCTTGGTGAAGGAAATCGTCCGGCTGTTCGGCGCGGAAATTTCCATGCGCTCCGCCTTGGGGCAGGGCACCTGCGTCTTAGTCACCTTCCCCCACCTTCAGACAGAAACCGTGTGAATACTGCCGAAACCCAACGAAAAATAGTCAAAAAGCGGGGCTCCTCCCCGCTTTTTTCGTAAAGAGATAGTGTGCCTATCCCTATGGTATAGATGACTGTCGTCCGTGCGGCAAATTCGAATTTAACGCTTTTTCATTTTCGGCATTGGCAAATCGTCATACATTGCCTCAAATAATCCCGTCAAAAAAGCCTTATCATCCACGTTATCGACAAGCAGCATTTCCTTTGCGCCCTCATACGGCAGGGAATACTCCGCTTGGGGCAAATAGGATTGAGCGGATTTCACGGGCTTTACGAGCAATCTGTCGTCGTAGATACCGCCGACGAGTTTGCCGCGATAGTAAATCAAAAATTCACCCATCATGGGTTTGTACGCGATGTCCTCTAATTCGGAAAGTTGCTCTGTAATGAAATTCAAATATTCCTTGCTTGACGGCATAATTCCTCCATTAAATCGTAATCTATTCCTCTGATTTTTTCAAAACAAACGAAAAACTGCCGTCGCTGCATTTGCCGTCCGATTCAATTATTATGTAAATCGTTTTATTGCCTGTAAAAGTTTCGGTTTTTCCGTTGGCAGAACCGTCAGTTTCAATGTCAAATAGGTTCAGCTTTTCATCATTAAAATCATAGTAAACTTTTATATTTCCTTCTCCCAACGTCCCTTCATAATCAACAAATACCTCGTTTGCGCTCTTGTTTTTCAACTTCATTACGAGCGTTCCGCTAAAACTATCAAATGAAACCGAGGCTTTATCTGAGGTATTTGTCCTTACCATCAACATAGCATTATACCGGCTTACATATTTATTATCGCAAGCAGATAATGTAAAACATAATACCAATGTTACCACTGCAATGATTACACTTGCAAATTTTTTCATAATAAACTTCTCCTACAAATTACTGTTTATCATTTCAATTATACCATAAAAACAGGAGAAACGCAAGTAGCAGGCGACACTCATAAATAAAAAGTAAATCCGAACCATTCACTCGTTACGAGTATTTGGTTCGGATTATACTGACTTGGTGCGGACGAAGGGACTTGCGCCTTTAGCGGCGCGCCCCGGTCGACAATTATCAATTGTCGAGTTTGCGGCATATATCTCTGCAATCAAAGAATTCGCCCGCAAACCGATTGCTCCCGCAATCGCCTCCACCCTCATCAACTCCTGTCGAAAGTCGGTTATACCAAAATACAGGGCACACAACAGTGTGCCCTGTATTTTGGTGCGGTCGACAGGAGTTGAACCTGCACGGTCTCCCACAGGAACCTGAAACCTGCGCGTCTGCCAATTTCGCCACGACCGCCTATTCAAATTTTGTCTTGAGAACCGTCCCGCTGCTACCGTCGATGTTCCAGACGCTGCCCCCGCAACAGATGCTGCGAACGGGATGGCCATCCCGAATTTCCAGCGCGGCGCAGTTGTCCAGCCCCCAAGCGCACCATCTATTATAGCGCACTATCTCATCGAAGTCAAGCATTCTTTCGTCATAATGCGGAGAAATTTTTCCCTTCAGCCACCCGAGGGCGGTGTGCATGTGGAATTCTCCCTCCGCGACGGAATCCGTATACATGTCCTCGAACCAGCAGATGGCGCCCGCAGAGAGCCCGCAAATGAGCTTCCCGCCGTCGAACGCCTCCCGAATGAGCGGAAGAAGTCCGCTCCGCTTCCATTCTTCAATCAGAAAGACGGTATCGCCGCCACCGACATAGAGAAAATCCGCCCGTTCGAACTTTTCGCGCATTTTGGCGAGGTCGACTTCCCGTCCCACAGTGAGTGCGACGTCCGTCTTGATATCGAACAGACCTGTGTAAACCTTATGGAAGGTGTTATAGTACGGCATACAGTCATGACTCGCCGTGGGGAGAAAAAGCCCGCACGCGCGGCGGCTACCGGAGAGTTTTTTGGCGGCATTTGCAATATATTCGTCGATGGGAAGCGTCTCGCGCGCCTTCATTTCGCCACCGCCGATGAGAATGAGATTCATCCTTTCCCCTTTCAGCGGTCGAATTTTTCGATTTTTTGGATTCTGCGCAGATGGCGCTCTTCTCCCGAAAAGGGAGTGGAAAGGAAGGTCTCGACGATGGCGATTGCCTCCCCCTCTTCCAAGAAATCGGCGCCGATGGAGAGCGCGTTCGCGTCGTTGTGCAGGCGGGTGAGCCGCGCCGCCTCGCGGGTAAAGCACAGCGCACAGCGCACGCCGTGGGCCTTGTTGGCGGCAATGCACATGCCGATGCCCGTTCTGCAGACGAGGATGGCAAAGTCGCATTCCCCGCGCCCCACGGAGCATGCCGCGGGATAGGCAAAGTCGGGATAATCGCAAGATTGGGCGCTGTTTGTACCGAAATCGACAACTTCGATGCCTTTTTCGTGCAGGTAGGACGCGATTTTTTCTTTCAAAATGAGCCCGCCGTGGTCGCAGGCGATGGCAACTTTCATAAAAAACACCTCTTATTCTACTTTGGGAAGGAGCACGCGGATGACTTCGGGAAGGCATTCGCGAATGTTGCGAAGGACCACGCGGTAGGCGTCAATCTCCTGCCCGTAGGGGTCGGAAATCTCCTTGCCGCACAGGGCATAGAAGCTCGTGACGTTGGTGTACATCGAGAGCGCGTCGCGCTGGCGCTCCGTCATGCAGACGATGCAAAAAGCTTCCTCCGCCATCTCGGGAGTGAGCTGTCTGGTGCAGAAATTTTCGTCGAACGGAATGTGCGCTTCGGTCAAAGCCTGACGGCTGTTCGCGGACATGGTATGCCCGTCTTCCGTCGAGAGCCCCGCAGATGCCACCGTGTACCAACGGATTTTCCGCTTCTTCAATTCCGCACGGAGCGCCGCCTCCGCCATCGGCGAACGGCAGGTATTTCCCGTGCATACAAAGAGAACTTTTCTGTGCTTCATACAATCACTCCGAATGCGCGGTGCAAACGGTTGAGAACGCCCGCCATTACACCGCCGTGTTCCTTCGGCTCGACGGCGACAAGGAGCGTCGCCTCCCGTTCCGCCCGCCGAAGAAGGGCATAGAGATTTCTCGCCATCTCCTCGCCCGTCTTCCCGAGGTCATAGACTTTCAAACCCGAAAAGGCGGGAAGAAGCGCATTTTCGCATAACAGATAGGGACTTCCGCCCTGTTTTTGCTCCTCAAAGTAACACTCCCTTGCCTTCTCGGGCGAAGAAAAATACGCAGTGCGGCAGCGCGGGGAATAGTGTTGATACGCCATCCCCGGGCTCTTCGGTTTCTCCCCCGCCTTCGCCCTGTAAAGTTCGCAGCTGCCCGCGACTTTGGCAATCATCTCGCGGGTCACGAGCCCTTCCCGCAAAATTTTTGGGACGTCTCCCGTGCAGTCGAGGACGGTGCTCTCGATGCCGCCTTGGCAGGCCCCGCCGTCGATAATGAGGGGGATTTTCCCCGCAAAATCGTCATAGACGTGCTGTGCCGTGACGGGCGAGACGTGCTTGGAGAGATTGGCGCTGGGCGCCGCAATCGGAAGGTTGACTTCGCGCAAAAATTCCTGTGCGCAGGGCGAGGACGGAACGCGGATGGCGAGCGTATTCAGTCCGCAGGAGACATACTTCGAGACCTTCCCGATTGAAGGATACACCATCGTGAGCGGCCCCGGGAGATACGCCTTCCGAAGCGCCGCGGCATAGGAAGGCTCCCCGTCGATGAGGCGGGAGATGTCATAACTTTTATGCACATGAACTATGAGCGGGTTGTCGGCAGGTCTCCCCTTCAGGGAGAAAATTTTGAGCACGGCCCCGTCGTCGAAGGCATTCGCGCCAAGTCCGTACACCGTCTCCGTGTGAAAGGCGACGACTTCCCCCTCTTCGATGTACCGTTTGGCGGCCTCATGCCAATCCCCGCCGCTCCTGATTTCCGTCTTCATCATTCGTAGGGAATTTCACTGTCCTCGTCGGGCGTCTTCGGTTTCTTATAGGAGGGCTCCTCGGTGGGACGGTTCTGATCTTCCACATCGATGAAGCGGGTGGTCTCGCCGAGGAAGCGCAGCTGGATGCGCCCGAGCGGGCCGTTTCTATGCTTGGCGATGACGAGCTCCGCCGCGCCCTTGATGACTTTGCCCTGCGCGATGTCCTCTTTGGACGCCGTCGCGTCGGGACGGTTGATGAACATGACGATGTCCGCATCCTGCTCGATGGCTCCCGATTCGCGGAGGTCGGAGAGCTGCGGCTCCTTACTCTCGATACGGCGCAGCTGGGAGAGCGCGATGACGGGGACGTTGAGTTCCTTTGCCATGAGTTTGAGGTCGCGGGTAATCGAGGCGACCTCCTGCTGGCGGTTTATCTCCCCTCTTCCGAACTTCTGGTCGGCGCCCATGAGCTGGATGTAGTCAATCATGACGAGGTCGAGCCCCATCTCGCTCGCGGCGAGTCGTCTGCATTTGGAGAGAATCTCGGCGGGAGTGACGCGGGAGGAGTCGTCGATGTGAATCTTGCTCTTTTGCACCTTGTCGGCGGCGATGAGCAGATTTTTCCAGTCCTTTGCGGTGAGTTTCCCCGAAAGAGCCTTCTCCATGCTGACTTCCCCGTGCGCGCAGATGAGACGCTGTCCGATTTGCGAGCGCGGCATTTCGAGGGAGAAGACCGCCGCAGTCAGTCCCTTGACGAGGCAGGCGTGCTCGACGATGTTCATCGCAAGCGACGTCTTCCCCATGCCGGGACGGGCGGCAAGGACGATGAGGTCGGACTTTTGCAGTCCGTTTGTGATGCGGTCGAGGTGGGTAAAGCCCGTCTCCACGCCGCGGTAGGCGTTGGGGTCGCTCTGGATGTCTTCGAACTTCTTGATGATTTCCTGAATGACTGCGCCGTCGCCGAGGTCGGAGAGGCGGGAGCGGTCCCCCTGCTTGGAGACGTCATAGACCTGCTTCTCCGCATAGGCAATCGCCTCCGTCTCGTCGGGAGATTCCGAACTGTTCTCGATGATACTCTTCGCCGCACGGATGAGGGCACGGTTGATGCTGTCCCGCTTCACGATGTCGAAATACTGCCTGTAATTCGCCGTGGAGGGAAGGGAGGAAGAGAGCTCCGAGATGGTCTGCAGGCCGCCCGCCTGTTGCAGGGTGCCGTCGTGGTCGAGGCGGTCGGTGAGCGTGACGACGTCGATGACTTTCCTGTCGCCGACGACTTTCTTCATCGCGCTCAGAATGACGCGGTGAGACTCCTGATAAAAATCGTCCTCACTCAGGGATTCGAGAATTTCCGTCTGCACGCTCTCATCCATGATGAGACAGCCGAGGAGCGCGGCCTCCGCTTCGAGATTGTGCGGCATCTGTTGTATTGCCATAGTCGTATTTCCCCTTGTAGATTATCGGTTGAGCGCTTCAAATTCGTCGAGCGCGCTCTTGAATTCTTCCATGGCGGCCTCGAAGGGAGCCCGTTGGGTGAGGTCTGCGCCCGCCAGTTTGAGCAGGGACACGGGGTCCGTCGAACAGCCGCCCTTCAAAAACTTCTTGTAGTCCTCCACCGCCGTCTCCCCTTCCTTCAGGATGCGGTTGGCGATGCAGATGGCGGCCGTGATGCCCGTCGCGTACTTATAGACGTAGAAGGAGCGGTAGAAGTGCGGAATGCGCGCCCATTCGATGGCGATGTTGTCATCATGGACGACGGCCTCTCCATAGTACTTCTTGTTGAGCGAGAGATAAATCTCGGAGAGGTTGTCCTTGTTGAGGGGCTCCCCGCTCTCGGCGAGCGCATGGGCGCGTTCCTCGAATTCGGCGAACTGCGTCTGGCGGAAGAGCGTCGTTCTGATCATATCCATGAAATAGTTCAAAAGATATTTCTTGAGCGCGGGGTCCTCCGAAGTCTTGAGAAGATATTTGAGCAGGAGCACCTCGTTTACCGTGCTCGCGACCTCCGCGACGAAGATGGTGTAGTCCGACTTCGCAAACGGGCGGAAGGTGTTGGAGTAATAGGAGTGCAGCGAGTGCCCCATCTCGTGCGCAATCGTGAACACATCGTGCGTCGTCTTCTGATAATTGAGAAGGACGAAGGGATGGTTCCCGTAGATTCCGATGGAATAGGCGCCGCCTGTCTTGCCCTCCGTCTCGCAGACGTCAATCCAACCCTCCTCCCTTCCGCGGCGGAAGAGGTCGAGATATTCCTTCCCGAGAGGCGCAAGTCCCTTGAGGCAGAGGTCGAAGGCGTCCTCAAAGGAGAGTTTGAGCTCCGCACCCTCGACGAGGGAGGGATAGATGTCGTACATATACATCTCATCGTAGCCCATAAGGCGCTTGCGCAGTTCCATGTAGCGGTGCATGAGGGGCGCATACTCGTTGACGCAGTCCACGAGGCGGTGGTAGACGTCCGCGGAGACATCCTCCTCATTCAGCGCCTTTTCGAGGCAGCTCGAGTAGCCGCGCACCGTCTTGAAGAAGATGTTTGCCTTGACATTGCCCGAATAAGTAGTTGCAAGCGTGCCGATGATTTTCCGATAGGCGGAATAGTACAGCTCGTACGCCTCCTTGCGCTTCGCGCGGTCGTGTCCGTTCATGATGACGGAATACAATCCGTGCGTGAGCTGCTGCTTTTTGCCCTCGAATTCAATCTCGGGGAGCCCGAGTTCGGCATTGTCGAGCATGTCGAAGACGTCGCTGAACAGACCGAGCGGCTCCGAAGACTGCGCGAGAATGACCTCTTCCCGTTCGGAGAGCGTGTGCTTTTTGCTCGCCTTGATGCGGGAGAGCCGATAGTCGTAATCGGCGAGACGTTCATCTTTGATGAACGAGTCGAGCGTCTCCTCGGGAAGTGCGGTGAGCTCGGGGGTGACGAATGCCGTCTCGGCGCCCGCGCGGGTGAGCAGGGAGATGATTTTTCCGAGATAGGAATTGTATTTGGTGACGCGGATGTCCTCGTCGTGCTTCAAAAAGGCGTAGAGGTAGACGCGCATGGCCTCGACGGAGAACGCTTCGTCTGCCTTGAAGAAGGCGAGCAGGTTCTCCACCGTATGCAAGGTTCCCTTGAATTTCGCAAAATCCACCTTGCTTTCGAGGGCGGAAAATGCCCCTTCCCACGCCTCGTCGCAGGGGAAGACGTCGGAAACTCTCCACTTGTATTGTTCGGGTACTTCGCTTCTCTTCATGATGGCTCCTTTTGTTATGCTTCGGCGATAAACAGCACGCCGAGCGTATTTCTGCCGCAGTGGCCCGTGATGACGGAGCCCGCGACCGTCTCGAGAATCTCCTTGAAGGAGAATGTCTCGGCGACCTTCTTCTTGGCAAATTCCACAAGTTCGGGGTCCGCAGAACTGTGCGTGATAAAGCAGCGCGTGTCGTCATATTTCGGATACTTCGCCGCGAGGTCGTCGATGTAACTTGCAATGCACTTCTGCATGGAGCCGCGGTACTTCGTCCCTGCGACGAGCTGTCCGTCCTCCATCTCGATGAGCGGATGAATCTTTAAGATATTCGCGCCGTACATCGCCATGCGCGAGCATCTGCCGCCCTTGTAGAGGTAGTCGAGCCTGTCCGGGATAAAGGACGTGTTGACGAGCGGACGGAGAGCGTTTACAATCTCCACAATCTCCTCCGCGCGCTTCCCCTCCTGCGCGAGGTCATACGCCTTCATCACGAGCAGTCCTTGCCCCGAGGAGAGCGCCTTGGTGTCGACGGCAAACACCTTGCCGCCGAATTCCTTTGCCGCCTCCGCGGCGCAGTCGTGCGAAGAGGAGGACTTCGCCGAAATGTTGAAGTGGATGACCGTCTTCCCCGCGTCGACGAAGGAGCGGAAGAAGCTCTTATAGTCCTCCACGTTGGGGGCGGCCGTCTTGGGAAGGTCCCCCGTTCTTGCGACGTAGTCGAAGATTTCCTGCGGGGTGATGTTTACCCCGTCGCGGAAGTTCTCTGTCCCGAGAATGACGGAGAGCGGCATGATTTTTACGTCGCGCTCCGCCCCGTATTTGCCGAGGTCGCAGGTGCTGTCTGCCGTAAACTGAATATCCATAATTGTTTCTCCTTTATCGGAAAAATCCGTTGATAAATCCCTCTACGAAAAATTGTTCTGCGCCGCCGTCGATATCGCTCCCCGGGATGCTCCATTCGAGCACCAATCCCGTGAGCATGCTCGCTTTGAGCGGCGCGTCCCCCTGTTTGGCGAGCAGACGAGAATCGTCGCTGTGGCCGCGGTGGTCCCCCATCACAAAGATTTCGTCCTCTTTGAGGACGACTTCCCCGAAGTCGCTTGTCCGATACCCCTCTTCGTCGCGGAAGTCGTTGAGATATTCCTCTCCGAGCGCCCGATATCCCTCCCCGCTGTCGAGGTACACCACGCCGCCTTCACACTTAATCCTGTCCCCTCCTACGGCGATGAGCCGCTTGATGAGATAGCGCTTGCCGCTCTTGTCTGCGGGCAGGGAGGAAAAACAGCCGACGTCCGTGACATCGATGACGACGATATCCCCGCGCTCCACCGACGCCATGTTGCGGGTCGCATAGAGGACGGATTTGTCGGGGATGGTCTGCTCCATGGAGTGTCCGTCCACGGGCACGATGAGATATCGGCTCGCGACATAGAGCCGCGCCGCGAGGATGGCGAGCACAACCAAGAGAATGGCATAGAGCACCGTCCAGACGGGTTCGAATGCACGGCGCTTGGTTTTAATCAGCAGTTCGGGCTGACGGCGTATCTCTGCCATAACCTTATATCCAAAGAATGTTTGAGACGAGCAGTTCTTCCGCGCTCTCGAAGACGACGGAGACGACGCCGTCGAAGGAGGCGAGCGCCACGCCCTTGTCCGTCTTGAAATCGGAGGCGTCGAGCAAGATGCTCTTCCACTTGCCGCCGCCCGCAACTCTCACACTGCAAGAATATCCCGTCTGCTCCTCTTCGTCCTTGAAAAAGATGACTTTCAGGCGGGAGTCCGCTTTGCAGTAGGCGTCAAAGCGGAAGGAGACCCCTTCGGGCGGACGGAAGCGCGGCTCGCCGACCCGATAGGAAATGATTCCCGTCGAGACGTCGATGCCTTTGATGCCGCCGTACCCGGGGAGGATGCGCTCCTCTTCGTTGATGTTTTCGATAAAGCAGTCGGCGATGGCGCGTGCCCTTCTGCGGAAGTAGGAGAAGCCGTTTCTGCCGTCCTCGCCCGAGAAGATGAGGCGGCTGCGCTCCTTGGCGTTGGTATATGCCTTGTCCGCATCGATTTCGAGAATCTTGGAGGTGACGGAGAAGCCGTTGGAGTAGTTGACGAAGGCATAGACGAGGGCCTTGCGGCTCTCCTTGCAGAGCGGAAGGGGCACAATGCCGACATTGTCCGTGAGGTCCTCATGTTTTCCGAGCACGCGCGTCCAGTCGCGCGTCTTGAATGCGGAAACGTTTTCTGTGTAGAAGATTCCGAAGTCTTTCATCTCCCCCGCGGGGTCGAAGACGCTCTTGATGACGAGGCCGCCGCGTTTGTCCTCCCCGAAGGAGACGGTGAGCGGTTTGCTCACAAAGACGGTATGCCCCTTTAAGTGCTTGTCGAGAAAGAGGTCGATGTCGGCAACGGTGTGCCTTCCCAAGAGCCCGTTCCCGTGGGCGGAAAAGAGAAGCGCCTTCTCGACGGCGGGATTAAGCTGGGAAAAGGTATCGAACACGCGGTCGTAGTTGTATGTCTTGTCGTTGATGGCGGAGAGAAGCAACACGGGACAGCGGACGGAGGACGCGTAGCTCTGCGAATCCACCCCCGCGATAAAGCGGTGCCGCTCCTCGTCAAAGATGGGATTGGACGCCGTCATTCCGAATTTATCGATGCCCTGATAGGCGAGCCAGCCCGCCGCGCACACCGAAATGAAGCAGGAAATCTCCGCAAACGGAGCAATCTTGAAGAGCACCTCGCCGCCCGTGCGCAATCCGATGGCGCCCACGGAAGTCACGCCCTCGCGGGTATGGAGATAGCGCACCGCATACCGCGCCACCGCGGCCCATTCGTACCAGCTCGTATTCCGGGCGGTGTCGTCGCAGTGCGTCATCCGCCTGCCCGCACGCACATAGTTGGCGTAGTCGACGACGGACGGATACTGCGTGAAGAATCCCCCCTCCCGCTCTCCGCAATAGTCCACCGCGAGCACGCCGTAGCCCTCGCGCACGAAGTGCATGATGAAGGTATCGTCAAAGGGAAGCCCCGCGCCGAAGAAGACGACGATGGCAGGGAAAGTCTCCTCTCCCGTCGGATAGGTGTACCGCGCGTAGATGCCGACGCGCCCCGCGCCCGTCTCTCTGCCCGAGAAACGGACTTCTTTTGCGACATAATGTTTCTCCCGCGTCTCCGAGAGCACCTCCTCCTCGAGGGGAAGGGTGTCGTCGAAATCTTTCCAGAGTGTGACGGGAGTCAGGATTTTATTCGCCAAAAGTGACCTCGCTATGAAAGGATTTGCGAACCGTGTTGCTGCGTCGCCTTGACGACGGTGAGCTTGCGGTCGATTCTGTGTTTGAGTTCCTCGACATGGGAAATGATGCCGATGGAAAAGTTCTCCGAACGGAGCTTTTCAAGGCTGTCCGTCACGGTATCGACAAGGTTGGAATCGAGTGTCCCGAACCCCTCGTCAAGGAAGAAAAATTCGATGGGACGGAGCGAGCGCTTGCAAATCTCCGTGCCGAGCGCAAGGGCGAGCGACAGAGAGACGAGGAAGGTCTCCCCGCCCGAGAGCGTAAAGACTGCCCGCCGCTCCCCGCCGTTGAAGTTGTCTCCGACGAAGAATCCGCCCTCATAGCGCAAAAAATACCGACCGCCCGTCAAAGAGAGCAGGCGCGCGCTCGCATTGAGCGCGACCGTCTCGAGGTACTCCTCCGCCACGAATTCCATAAATTTGTTGTTGTCAAGCAATTTTTTCAGGCTCTCGAAGAGATTCCGCCTTGCTTGGGCCTTTTCGCATTCCCGTTCGAGAACCTCCTTCTCCGCGAGCCGACGTTGCAGGGAAGAGCGCGCATTTTCGAGGACGGCAAGCGCCTTGCCCGTCTCCCGTTCCTCCGCCTCGAGCCGCTTTTTCTCGGCTTCCGCGGCGGCGACCGCCTCTTCGGTCGCTCTGCTGCAGTCGGTTTGGGAGAGCTCGTCCCGCCTCTTTTGCGTGGCGGAAAGTTCGATGCGGAAGGCGTCGAGCCGTGCCTTTGCGGCCTGCGCGTCCCCGAATTTTTCGGTGAGCGCCTGCGCCTCGGAAAAATCTTCGAAGCCACCGCCCTCAAGCGCCTTGCGGTAGCGCGCCTTGCAGGATTCGAGTTCCCGCTCTGCGGCAGTTTCCCGCTCCCGCGCCGTGGCCTCCCGAATTCTTGCGGTGTGCAGTTCTTCAAAAAGATGTTGCCGCTTTTCCGCATTCTCCCGCTTGATTTTCTTCTGCTCGGCGAGAAGACGGTCGGTCTCTGCGAGGTCGGGAACGTCGGCAAGTTTTTTGTCGTACTCCTTGAGGCGGGCGGAGAGTTCCTCCCGCTCGGAGGTGGCCCGTGCCGTCCCCGCGAGAAATTCTTCGTACTGGCCCTTGCGCTTTTCGAGCATGCGAAGGGCGCCGCCGAGTTCCCTTCTCCGCGGGGCAGCCGCCTCAAACGCGGCACGGAGCGCCGCGAGGTCCGCATTCGGTCCCGTCGCGAGCGCACGGTACTTTTCGATGAGGGGAGAGAGGTCCTCCGCCGCATCCTCATGGCGGGAGCGCACCCATTCGAGTTCGTGGGTGAACGTTGCATACTCCGCGCGGAAGAGGGAATCCTTGCCCGCGGCATCGAGATATTCGGAGAAATTCTCCGACCCGAGGGCGGAAAGTTCGTGCTCCAGGCGTTCCCGCTCCCCGTCATAGTCAAAATTTCGGAATTCCGAAAGCCCTCTTTGCAGGTCTTCGGTAAGTTTTGCAAGGCGTTCCTCCGCCTTCTTTTTTTCGGTCCTGATGTCCGACGCGCCGATTGCCTGTTGCCGCCGTGCGCTGAGCGATTCGATTGCGGCATCTGTGGCCGCCTCATCCCATGCGGAGATGGCGGAATACTCCTCTTCCGCACGTTTGAGCGACGTTTGGGAGCCTTCCAGCGCCTCTTTTTCGCCTTGGAGAGCGGCGCGCAGCGCCTTCCCATCCT
This sequence comes from uncultured Clostridia bacterium, assembly GCA_947631925.1. Taxonomy (GTDB): domain Bacteria; phylum Bacillota; class Clostridia; order Christensenellales; family Borkfalkiaceae; genus Gallimonas. The sequence continues at coordinate 71,667 of CANRNE010000003.1, read as the reverse complement.
CATACTGCCGCACGACTTCCCCGGCGGCGGCAAGGCGGGAGAGCTCCTGCTCCAGCTCGGAGAATTGCTGTCTTTGCGCCTCCAATGTCTCGAGCTTGCGGCGGGTCTCCTCCTGCTGTTTGCGGATGATAAAGAGCGAAGTGAGTTCTTTTTCTTCGGCGGCCGCGGCCTCGAGGCGGGCGTGCAGGGTTTTCTCCTCTTCCTTGCGCCGAACCATTTCCCCTTCCGTCTCCGCAAGGCGCTCCTTTGTGACGTCTTCGTAGGTCGCGAGGCGGGAGGACACCCCCACTTCCTCGAGGCGGGCCTCCTCCAACTTCCTCTTTGCGCGGGCGTTGAGCTTGTCGCCGTACGCTTCGAGGTCGAAGAGACGGGAGACGAGTTTGAGCCGTTCTGCGCGGGGGGATTTTACGAATTGGGCAAATTCGCCCTGCGGGAGCGCGATACAGCGGTCAAAGTCCTTCTGGTCGAGGCCGATAATCTTGCGGAGCAGGTCTTCACACTCCTTGACGCCCTCGGAGAGCGCGTGCAAAGCGTCCCCCTCCCGCTCATAGACACGGGCGCTGTGCGGCGGCGTCCCCTTGCGCTTGAGTTCGCGTTCCACGCGGAAAATGCGCCGCTTGCCCTCATAGACGATTTCAAATTCAAAGCGCACATAGGCGCTGTCCCGCTTGTCGTTGATAATATCGGCGATTTTGCCCGCGCGGGAGCGCGCTGTCGTCCCATAGAGGGCAAAGCCGATACAGTCGAGAATGGTGCTCTTCCCCGACCCCGTATCCCCGAAGATGCCGAAGATTCCGTATTCGAGCAGGGAAGAAAAGTTGATTGTTGCGGGCTCCGAGAAGGAATTGATGCCGCAAAATTCCAAAAAGAGCGGTTTCATGCGTCCTCCTCCAAGAGCAAAAGGAATTCCCGTTTCAAGTCGGGGGACGGCTCCTTCCCGTATTGCGAGCGATAAAATTCATCGAAGAGTTCGCCCGCGCCGAGACGGGAACGGAGGACGACTTCCTCCCGCTCGCTCCCCGCAACGAGTGTGATGAGGGAGACAAGCCCCTCGTTTGCCGCGCGCAGTCTTTGGGTATCGGCGGCGGTGAGCGGCGCGGTGAGGTGCAGTGTCAGCTCAATAAAGCAATTTTCGTAGCGGGAAAGGAGTTCCTCCGCCTCCAAGGGGCCGTTGGCCTCGAGTCGGACGAGCTGTTTTCCCGCCTTTAAGGGGATTTTTTCGACGAGATTGACTTGATTCCCCTGCGTTTCAAGCAGTAACACACACTTTTCGGTGTTGGCTTCGTCAAAGGAATATTGGAGAAGCGAACCGCTGTAATAGCCGCAATTTCCCGCCTTTTGCATGCGGTGAAGGTGCCCGAGCGCGGTGTAGCCGAAGTCGGGAAGATATTCGGGCGGAACGGCGCGCGCCCCGCCGAGCGCGATGTCCCGCTCACTCTCGGAGACCTTGCCTCCCGCGATGAAGAGATGGGAGAGAAGCACGTGCGGCATCCTGCCGTCATATGCCTCATCCCCCCGTTCGATGCGGCGGCGGGTCTTGTCCGCATAGCTCTCCTCCGTCTTGTCCTCCTTGAGGCGCGCCTCGTTGGGATAGGGAAGCGCGTTGATGTAGACCTCCTCTCCCTTTTCGGTGCGAATAACGATGTGGCGCTCATCGGCCTCGGCGGCATAGACCTTCCTCTTGGCGCCGATTGCGGGGACATTCGTCCCGCCGAAGATGTAAATCCCCTCTTCGCCCGCAAGCGAAGAAGAGGCGGCAAGGCGCACCCCGTCGTCGTGGTTTCCGCTGATGATGACGACGGCGCGGCCCTCCGCAAGCCGTTTTACGGCACGGAAAAACAACTCCTCCGCCTCCGCAGGGGGGAGATAGGTATCGAAGACGTCCCCCGCGACGAGCACGAGTTCCACCCCGCGTTCGTCGCAGACAGCCGCAATCTCTTCGAGCACCTCCGCCTGTTCGGGCAGACGCTCTCTGTCCATCAGGCGTTTGCCGAGGTGCCAATCCGATGTGTGAAGAAGTACCATGATGCCTCGGCTCAGAGAAATTTTTCCTTGCGGCGGGAAAACCATTGCAATTTCCCGCAAGCTATGATATACTATTATACAACGGTTTTAGGAAAAAAGCAAGCGTTGTAGACAGTTTACGGAAAAAACCCAACCCCGAATTCGGAGGAATTTATGCCCTTTTGTTCCTTCTCCAAGGACTTCGCGGAGAGCGCCTTCACAAGCGTAGAAAACAAATTCATCACGAAATATCTGCCCGAAGCGGACGGCGACGCCGTGCGCGTCTACCTCTACGGGCTGTATCTCTGCGCCTCGGCGCAGGAATTCGACGCCGAAAATGCCGCCCGTCTTCTTCGCATCACGCCGGCAAGACTTGCGGATATCTTCGGATTTTGGGAGGAATGCGGGCTCGTCAACGTGCTCTCACGCTCCCCGCTCCTCGTGGAATATCTCCCCGTCAGCGCCGCGGTGGGCAAGCCCAAACCCCTCCGCCCAGAAAAGTATGCGGAGTTCAACCGCGAGCTCTTCTCCATTCTCCAGCGGGCGGAAAAATTCCTCAAACCCTACGAGCATCAGAAGATTTTGGAGTTCCTCGAGAACAATCCCATGCAGCCGCAGGCGTTTTTGCTCGTCGTCGAGTACTGTGCGAAAAAGGACGGCAACAAACTCACCCTTCAGCACATTCTGCATGCGGCGCAAAAACTTGTCGCAAATCACCTCTATACATACGAACAGGTGGAGGCGGAATACGCGGATTTCAACGCGAATACCAACCTGCTCGGCGAACTGTTTGCCCGTCTCGGGCTCTTCCGCAAGCCGCGGGAGGACGACGCCGCCCTCCTCACCAAGTGGCAGCGGCTCGGGCTCGAACGGGAGGTCATTCTCGTCGCCGCCGACAGTCTTCCCCGCGGCTCCATGCAGTCGCTCGACACCCTTCTTTGCGAACTTGCGGAAAAGGATGTCAAAGAGGCAAAGCAGGCGAAGGAATACCTCGAACGCAGAAGCGAACTCATCCGCCTCGTCTATCAGATTGCCCGTTCCCTCAACGTCAAAGTCGACCAGCCCGTCCACTTCCTCGAGACCTACCTCGAAGGCTGGGTGGAACGCGGCTACGACGGGGAGAGTCTTCCCCCCCTCGCCGTGCTTGCGGGGCGGCTCGGATACGGCTTTGCGGAGATGGACGGACTGCTCGGCGAACTCTATGCGCGCGGCATCGTGGATGCGGAGAGCGTCACGGAGTACTGCAGGGAGCAGAATGCACGCCTCAAACTCATTCAAAATATCGAAAAAATCTGCGGGGTCGTCAAAAAGACGCAGGGCGCCCTCGAGATGGCGGCGACTTGGAAGGCGTGGAACTTCTCCGACGCGATGATTTTGGAGGCGGCAAAGCGGAGTGCGAATGCCTCCTCCCCCCTCGCCTACATCAATCGGCTGCTCTCCGAGTGGAAGCGGCTGGGCGTCTTTACCCTCTCCGAAATTCCCGAACGGGAGACGGCGCCGACTGCTGTGCGCCAGACGTTCAAAAGCGAGGCGGCGGTGGCGGCCGACGCACGGAGCGAGCGGGAACGCTACTATTCGGAACTTCGAAGAAGGGCCATCGACCGCGCCGAAGCGGCGGAACAAAGAGCGCGCGCCGACAGCGAATATGCCGCGGCCGAGCAGGAAATCAAAAAGGGAGAAATCGAGGCTGCCAAGGCGGAGATTTTCTCACCAGATGCCCTTCCCGAAATCCAAGCGCGCCTGAAATTCGCAAGAGAAAAACGCGCCGCGGCGCTCCTTCGGCTCAACATCAAGGAGGAGGACCTCGTCCCCGCCTTCACCTGCAAGAAGTGTTCGGACACGGGATTTTTGCCCGACGGAAGGGCATGCGACTGCTATCGCGGATAAAGAAAATTCCCTCCCCGCAAACGGTGCGAGGAGGTATTTTTTGCCCGTAAATCAAGTATTATGTCACGCATAATACTATGCAAAATCCAAAAAACGGCGGAAATTCGCCGTTTTTTGCCTATTCGTACTCCCCGTAGTCCCTGCGGTCGCCATAGGAAGGCGCGGGGGCGTCCTCCCATTTTCCGCGCCGCTTGTCATCGGGTTTGGGGGCGGCTTTTATCTCGACGAGGATGACGTCTACACCGATTTTCTTGATGCACTTCATGTCGATGAAGAGGTCTGCCTTCCCCCACCGGAATCCCTTGCCGCCGGGGACGACGAGCCCTTGCACCTTGCACTCGGGCCATGTGAACACCACATCGCAAACCTTGCCGAGGCGCTTGCCGTCGAGCAGGTTCACCGCTTCTTTCCGTTTGAGTTCTCCGAAACTCGTTTCCACGGTTTATCCTATGCAAGCGGGCGGCGCAATGTTTCCCCTCTTTCAGGAAATTTCTTTGCGGATGCTCCCGAGCGCATTTTTTTCGAGGCGGGAGACCTGCGCCTGCGAGATTCCCACCTCCGCGGAAATCTCCGTCTGCGTCTTGCCCTCAAAGTACCGCAGCATGAGAATCTTCTGTTCCCGCTTGGTGAGCCGCGCAATCGCCTCGCGCAGGGCGACGTGCTCCGTCCAGATTTCATCGCTCTCCGTCTCGTCGTAGAGCTGGTCGACGAGCTGCAGCGCGTCCCCCGACTTGTTGTAGACGGGCTCATAGAGAGAAATCGGGTCGGAGATGGCGTCGAGCGCGTACACGACTTCCCGCTCCTTCACCTGCATCTCGGCGGCGATTTTTTCGATGGTTGCCTCCTCGTCGCGCTCCTCAATCTTTTCCCGCACCTTGAGAATGCGGTACGCCGTGTCCCGGATGGACCTCGAGACGCGAAGGGAGTTCCCGTCGCGAAGATACCGCTTGATTTCGCCGAGAATCATGGGGACGGCATACGTCGAAAATTTGACCTTATAGGAGAGGTCGAAGTTCTCAATCGCCTTGATGAGTCCGACGCACCCCGCCTGAAAGACGTCGTCGGCGCACGCGCTCTTCGCCCAGAACCGCTTTACGAGGGAGAGAACGAGGCGCATATTGCCGACAATGAACTTCTCCCGTGCTTCCCTGTCCCCCGCCTTGAGGCGCTCCATGAGCTCCTCGTTTTCCTTTGCGGAAAGTTTGGGGAGCCCCGCCGTGTCCACGCCGCAGATGACAACTTTACTCAACATACTTCACCTCCGCACAGAGCGAACTCTATGTAAGCGGCAGAAGTATCTGCAAGGCGGAAAAAATTATACGAGTTTGGAGATTTCCTTTTTTAACCGCTCGATGATTTTCTTCTCGAGGCGGGATATGTAGCTCTGGGAAATGCCGAGCACGTCGGCGACGTCCTTTTGCGTCATCTCCTCCTCTCCGCCCAGCCCGAATCGCATGTACATAATCTTGCGTTCGCGGTCGGGAAGCCGCCCGAGGGCATCGCGGAGGAGCTGTTTTTCCACGCCCGATTCGACGCCGCCGTACACCTGCTCGCAGTCGGTGCCGAGTATGTCCGAGAGGAGCAGCTCGTTGCCCTCGAAGTCGGAATTGATGGGCTCGTCGAAGGAGACCTCGCTCTTAAGCTTCACGGTGCGCCGAAGATACATGAGAATTTCGTTCTCGATACAGCGGGAGGCATAAGTCGCGAGCTTGATATTCTTGTCCGTGCGGAAGGAACTCACCGCCTTGATGAGCCCGATGGTCCCGATGGAGATGAGGTCGTCCGCGTCCACGCCCGTGTTTTCGAATTTTCGGGAGATGTAGACGACGAGGCGCAGATTGTGCTCGATGAGTTTTGCCTTGACCTCCGCCTCATCCTCGCCGCCCTCGAGCTTTTTCAGCATCTCCGCCTCTTCCTCGGCAGAGAGCGGGAGCGGGAGCGCCTCGCTTCCGCAGAGATAGTGGACGACATTTTCTCCGCCGCGCAGTTGTTTCAGCCAGCCGAGGAGTTTGGAAAACAAATTCATTTACGCCTCCATGAGCGCCGTGCTCAAAATCAGGGGATACCCCCCTCCGACATCGCCGACGGTGAGATAGACGCCGCGCCTTCGATAGGTCTTTTTGCCCGCCTCGATGCACATCTCTTCGCATTCGAAGACGGGCGCTTCCCGCCCTCCGCATGCGGTCTTGATATACATCCGCCCCGTCTCGCGCGCGCCTGTTCCGAAGAGGGCGATGCACGCCGCCGCGGAGATGACGGATACGGGCATGCCGCGGAAGGTGAGCAGGTTGCCGCTGTCCGCGTAGCCCTGCCAGGTCACTTCCCGCCCGCCGTGCCGCAGAATACAGCGAAGAAGATTGCTCTGCACTTTTTTATAGCGGTACGCCGCCCTTGCCGCGAGCGAGATGAGAATAAGAAGGACGCCGCCCGCGCCGACTGCGAGTCCCACGGGCGCCTGTTCGACGAGATAGCCGCTCCCTTCGGCATAGGAAATGCCCGCAAAGGTGTAGATTGCCGTCAATGCCCCGCCCAGCGCAAAGGTGAGCGCAAAGAACACGGCGATGACGAGAAGATGCCGCTTTGCCGACTTCGAGCTGACCGCAACGAGGCAAAGGAGCGCCCCGCCGAGCAATTTTACGGCATACGCCGCCCAGAGCGGAAGAGAAAGAAGCGGGAAGACGACCGCCTCCGCCGCACCGATTGCCGCGGCAAGGAACAGGCGCCACCACTTCACCCGCGTGCGCGTCGCAACTTCGGCGAGGTAGAGAAGGTCTGCGTCGAGCAGAAAATTTTCGAGAATCGCCGCTTCCAGCCACACGGTCATAGCAAATGGCATTATAAAGGCTTTTGCGGCTCGAAACATGGTATTTGTTGTCGAATTGGCGCACAATTTGGCGGCAAAACCCCGATTCTTGCGCCCATAGCCGCATTTTAGTTAAAAAAATCAAATAATTTTCTTTGAAACAGTTGACAACCTCGGGATGCGGGGCTATAATGAAATCAAGAATTCAAACAAGGAGATATCACTATGTTTTGTAAAAATTGCGGCGCAGAGATTGACGACAAAGCAGTTGCTTGCCCTCACTGCGGCGTAGCTACGGGTAACTTGGCTACCGCCAGTAGCTCGAACGGCACTGCCGTCGCCGGTCTCATTTTCGCCTTCATCTTCCCCCTCATCGGTCTCATCGTCTCTTGTGTCGGCCTCAGCAAGAGCAAGTCTTGCAACGGCAAGGGCAAGGGCTGCGCCATCGCGGGTATCATCATCAGCATCCTCGAAATGATTTCCGGCATCGGCATTATCACTTGGTGGTTCTTGGCGTAACAATTCAATCGCATGAAAATCCCGCCGATTTCGGCGGGATTTTTGCTTTTTTCCCTTGACATTTGCATGCAAAGCGAATATAATAAAGATAGTAAGTCGGAATTCAAAAGGAGAAACCTATGTTTTGTAGCAACTGCGGTCATGAAATTGACGATCGGGCGGTCATCTGCCCCCACTGCGGCGTCGCAACGAAGAATTCGGGAATGCCTGTGACTCCGGAGAGCAAGACGAACACGCTCGCCATCGTCGGCTTTGTTCTCTCGTTCTTCGTCTCGGTTGCGGGCCTCGCCTGCAGCATCATCGCGCGCAAGCAAATCAGAGAGACGGGCGAGGGCGGCAGCGGATTTGCGCTTGCGGGCATCATCATCAGCTCAATCTCCATCGGGCTCACGGTGTTGATTGGCATCATCTACGGCAGCCTTATCGGACTCATGATTGGCGGCATCGCGCAATCCGGCGTAGTATAAAACCCCATAAACATTTGAAAGGGACGGCCAAACGCCGTCCCTTTTGCTATTTTTTTACCGCTTTTTGCCCTTTTGCCTTCTGATTTCCTTCACCGTCGCCTCATAGCCCTTGTCCGACGGGGTATAATAGACGCGGTCCTTGAGGGAGTCGGGCAGATATTGCTGTTCCACATACCCGCCATAGCTGTGCGGGTATTTATATTTTGCGCTGTCCGCCTTCATCTCCTTGCTGCCGTAGGAGCTGTCCCGAAGATAGGGCGGAATGTCGTCGTCGCGATTACTCACCGCGTCCTCGCGGGCGGCATCCTTTGCCATGACCACCGTGTTGCTCTTGGGCGCCTCGCAGACGTAGATAATGGCCTCCGTGAGCGGCAGGAGCCCCTCGGGATAGCCCATATTCTGAAATGCCGTGAGGGCGGCGACGCTCATCTGAAGCGCGCGCGGGTCCGCCATGCCGACGTCCTCCGCCGAGTGGGCGATGAGCCTTCTGATGACGAGAATGGGGTCGCATCCCCCCTCGATGAGCCGCATGGCATAGTAGAGCGCCGCATTGGCATCGCTCCCTCGCAGTGACTTGCAAAAGGCGGAAAGGATGTCATAGTAGAGGTCCTCGTTGTAGGAGAGCGCCTTGCGCTGGATGGACTGCTCGGCATCCGACAGCGTGACATGAATGGTCCCGTCCGTGGGAGAAGTCGTGAGCACCGCAAGTTCGAGGGCGTTGTACGCCGTGCGAAGGTCCCCTCCCGCCGTCACGGCAAGATGGGTAATCGCATCGTCATCCACGACGGCATCGTACATGCCGAGCCCCTTCCGCTTGTCCTTGAGCGCACGGTACAGCGCATCCTTAATCTCCTGCGTCTTGAGCGGTTCGAAGTGAAAGACGCGGCAGCGCGACACGATAGCGGGCGTCATGGCGGCGTAGGGATTCTCCGTCGTGGAACCGATAAAGAGAATGGTCCCCTGTTCGATGGCGGGCAGGAGAGAGTCCGACTGCGTCTTGTTGAAACGGTGGCACTCGTCGAGCATGAGATAGGTCTTCTTGCCGAACATTCTGAGGTTGTCCAGCGCCCGCGAGACGGCCGCCTTGACATCGGCGACGCCCGAGGAGACGGCATTCAGCTTGATAAATTCCCCGTTCGTCTGCGCCGCGATGATGTTGGCAAGGGTGGTCTTCCCGCACCCGGGAGGTCCCCAGAAGATACAGCTCCCGAGGCGGTCAAGCGAGATTGCCCTGCGAAGGAGAGAACCCTCCGCAATGAGATGGCTCTGTCCCACAAAATCTTTGAGGGTGGAGGCGCGCATGCGCTCGGCAAGCGGCTTCGCCTTCTCTTCGTTGTCGTTGAAATCAAAAAGATCCATGGTTTATCCTATCAGCGCGAGAATATCCTTTGCGCTGTCTTTTCCGAGTTGGTAGCCCCTGTCGTAGGCGAAATCGAGGTCTTTGACCTTATACTGATCCATGCCGCCGAGGTCGGGCTCGAGCCAGAGGTCGATATACTCCCTGCTCTCCCGCGTGCGGGCGGTGTTGTAGCCGTCCATGATGTCGATGTAGCGGAAGACGGTCCCGAGCGGCGTGTTGGGGAGTTCCTTGGCAAGGAGATTGCCGAGCACGTCGACAGCAACGACGACGTCTGCGCCCATCGCCTTGACTTGTTTGGTGGGCACGCGCTCCAAAATTCCGCCGTCCGAGAGGTGGTCGTATTCCCCCACTTCCGCGGCGGTAAACACCCCGGGGATGGAGCCCGAAGCGAGAATGGCATCGACGACGGTGCCCTTGGACAGGACGACAGTCTCCCCCTTGAGAAGGTCGGTAGCCACGCAGCAGAAGGGAATCTTCAGCTTGTCAAAGGTGATGTCGCCGATGAGGCCTTCCAAAAGTTTGCGTGCACGGGAAAGGTGCAGAATGCCGCTGTGTTCGGTAAAGGAAAAATTGGGCGCGGCAATGCTGCCGAGTTTGAGACCGAGCGCCTCTTCCTTCAGCCGCTCGGGGGAGAGCCCCGCGCTGTAGCAACCGCCGACGATGGCGCCCATCGAGCTCCCCGCAATAAAATCGGGAAGGATGTCCGCCTCTTCGAGCGCCTGCAAAAATCCGATGTGGGCGATTCCGCGGGAACCGCCTGCGCCGAGCGCCAAGCCCAGCTTCTTTTTCCTCATAAACACCAACCTTTTCGCATAGTTTCTTGATGATGAAACAAAAATTGCGCGCGTCCCATATCCTGACTGCAGCCATCGCGGCAGCGCTCCTTCTCTTTCTCCTCTTTCCCGCACGGTACGCAAAGAGCGTGAGCGAGGGAATCTCCCTCTGGGCGGTGAGCGTCCTTCCCGCAACCCTGCCCTTTTTGTTCCTCACGGCGATTTTTACGGGGCTCGATTTGTTCTCCAAACTGTCCTCGAAAATTTCCCCCGCCGCGGACAAGCTCTTCCGCATTTCGGGGGCGGGAGGCTGCGTCGCCCTGCTCTCCGCGCTCTCGGGATACCCCGTGGGGGCGCGCACAGTCGCCGACCTCAAGCGTGCAAATCTTCTGAGTGAAGACGAGGCGCTCCGCGTTGCCGTCGTCTCGACGACGTCCGGTCCCGCCTTTTTGGTAGGTGCGATCGGCGCGGGAATGCTGCAAAGTCCCTTCCTCGGAGGGCTCCTCTATCTTTGCCATCTTGCGGGCGTGTGGCTTGTCGGCTTTCTGCTCGCAAGAAGGGCGAAATCCGTACGGCGGGAAGCCTTGTTCCCCGCGCGGAAAGTTTCCCTCTCGGACGCGCTGACGAGCTCGGTTTTGTCCGTCCTCACGGTGGGCGGTGCAATCGCCATTTTTTACGCTTTCGGAACGATGATCGCGGACATGGGTGCCCTGTTTTCGCTCCCGAAGGATTGGGAGACTATTATCCGCGGACTGCTCGAAATGACTTCCGGCTGTGCGCTCGCGGCAAAAAATCTTTCGCCGCTCTCCCTTGCGGCATGCGCATTTTTCGTGACATTCGGCGGGCTGTGCGTGCTCGTCCAACAGCTTGCCTTCCTCGAAAAAATCGTCCCCGCGGGGAAGTTTATCCTGATAAAATTCTTGCAGGCGGCAGTCGCCGCCCTGCTCGCCTATCTCGTCTCGCTCGCCGTGCTCTGAGTGAAGGCGCCGAGCAGGCGGGAGAGCGGACAGAGCGAAGCAACTTCCGCCAACGCGCTGCGGACTTTCTCGTCTGCAATGTCCCCCGTGAGCTCGATGAAGAAGCGGTATTCCCCCGGGGAGCCCTTGACGGGAAGGGATTCGATGCGCGTCAAATTGAGGCCGCGCGCACGAAAAATCTCGAGAAGCCCGAGCAGGGAGCCGGGGCGATGGGGAATGACGGCGCAGAAGAAAATTTTATCGCTGTGCGCGGGCAGCTCTCCGCCCTTTTTCGCAAGGAAGAAGCGCGTGTAGTTGTTCTTTTCGTCGGCAAGGTCGTCCGAGAGAACTACCCCCTCCCGCCGCACGTGGGCGCCGACGACGGCGGCCGTATGCGCATCGAGACGGGAGAGCGCCTCCGCCGTCGAGGACGTGGCATGCAAATTCGCCTGCGGGAAACGCCTTGCGAGCGTCAACTCGCACTGGGCGAGCGCCTGTTCGTGCGAATAGATTTCAAAAATCTCCTCTACCTTGACCCCCATGCGCGTTGCGAGGCGCAAATCGACGGGGAGAATGTACTCCTCCACCGCAAACAGTTCGTGCGCGCGAAAGAGCTCGAGACAGGGCCTTACGCCGCCGCTCAGCGAGTTCTCCACGGGAAGAACGACGTAGTCGGTATCTCCCCGCTCCAGCGCCGCGACCGCCTCGGAAAAGTTGCGACAGAGGAGAATTTCCCCCTCCGTGAGCGCCTTTGCGGCGCATTCCGAAAAGCTGTCGCGCGGGCCGAGGCAGGCGACTTTTGCGAGCCGTCTCATACCTTCTCCGCGATGCGGCAGATGAGCCGCTCGGTGTCTGTCCAGCCCAAGCAGGGGTCGGTGATGGACTTGCCGAAAATTTCATCGTGGACTTGACTGCCCTCCTCGAGGAAGCTCTCTACCATCACGCCCTTGACAATTTTGCGGAAATCCGCGTCCAAAATGCGGTTTTCGAGCACTTCGTCGACGATTCGGGGCTGTTGGCGGAACGCCTTCCCGGAATTGGAGTGGTTGGCATCCACGACGACGGCGGGATGGGCGAGATGGCGCGCCGCGTACCCCTCCGCAAGCTGCATGACCGTCTCATAGTGGTAGTTTGGAATATCGTTTCCGTTGTTATCCACCATGCCGCGCAAAATGGAGTGCGCATAGGGATTTCCGTCCGTGCGCACCTGATAGTCATGATATTTGAAGACCTGCGACTGCTGTGCCGCATAGACGGAATTGAGGAGCACCGCAAGAGAGCCGCCCATCGGATTTTTGATGCCGACGGGGAGCCCCACGCCGCTCGCGACGAGGCGGTGGAGCTGGTTCTCGCAGGAGCGCGCCCCCACCGTGACATAGGTGAGCACGTCCTCGAGATAGGCAAAATTTTCGGGATAGAGCATCTCGTCCGCCGCGGAGAGGTGGGAGGCGTCGATGGCGTCGATGTGCAGTTTGCGGATGGCGCGGATGCCGCGGCAGATGTCCTCTCCCGCCTCGGGATTGGGCTGGGAGAACATTCCCTTGTACCCCACGCCCTTCGTGCGCGGCTTGTTCGTATAGATGCGGGGAATGAGGACGAGCTTGCCTTCCACCTTCTCCTGCAATCTTCCCAGCCGCTCCACATATTCGAGCACGGGCGCGGCCTCATGGGCGGAGCAGGGCCCGATGACGACGAGAAATTTATCGCTCTTCCCCGTGAGGACGTCGATTGCCAGCTTGTCCCGCCTTGCCTTGATTTCGGCGAGACGGGCGGGAAAGGGAATCTCCGCAACGATTTCTTCCGCGGTTGGAATTTTTACCTCTTTTACGAACATATTCCCTCCTCCTTCAAAATCGCAAAAACTTCCGCGGGGACGTAGCCCGAGAAGGGCTTTTTGAATGCAATGCAGTTGCGTACCAAGGTGGAACTGATATGAATCTTGTCGAGTTCGGTCGGGAAATACAGCTCGATGAGGTCCTTGGAGAGGTCGCGGCTCGCGTAGAAATCCATCGTCTCGTACTCATAATCTGCAGGACTGCGCAGGCCGCGGACGTAGAAGGGCGTCCCCTCTTCCTTGAGCAAATCGGCAATCACGCCGTCCCATGCGACCACTTTGACGCGCGGCTCATTCCGATAGACGGCGCTCACCATCCGCTTGCGCAGAGGGAGCGGAAAGAGGCAGGATTTGCTCTTGTTTTCCGCGACGGCGACGACAACTTCGTCAAACAGCGCAAGACACTTTGCGACGGTGTCGGCATGTCCCACGGTGAACGGGTCGAAGGTCCCCGCGAAGACGCACTTTTTCATAGGTTGCTCCTTGTAAACATGGTGATTTTCGTTCTCCCGTAGCTGCGGGCGTCATAGACCGTCCAGCCGTCTATGGGAACTTCCTCCCGTTCGCTCTCGACGATGACGAGTCCCCCCTCTTTGAGAAGATTGTGCATCGCCGTCAGACGGAGGATTTCCTCGGTGTATGCCGCGCGGTAGGGCGGGTCGGCAAAAATCAAATCGAATTTGCCTGCCACGCTCATAAGGCATGCGGAAAAGTCCCGCTCCATGATCTCCGCCTTCACCTTCAGAAGGGAGAGATTGGCGCGGAGCACGGACAGACTTTCGGGCGAGACATCGTTGAAGACCACTCTTTCCGCCCCGCGGGAGAGCGCTTCGAGGCCGAGCGCGCCGCTCCCCGCAAACAGGTCGAGCACGTCGGACGAAGGCAGCCGCGAGGACAGAATCTGAAAGAGGGATTCCTTCACCCTGTCCGCCGTCGGACGAATCTCCTCGCCGCGGAAGGCCTTCAAGACGCGTCCGCGGTATTTTCCTGCGATAATTCGCATGCTATCACTCCGAACAGTGCGGGGTCAATGCAGATAGCGCATCTCCGCCCGCCTTGAAATATTGACAAGAACTTCGTAAACCGTCGTGCCGTGACGGGCGGCATAGGCGGCGGCGTCCGCAAGAAGAAGCCTGCGCGAGCCGACGCGGGCAATTCCCCCTTCCACGCAGGCGTCCATGCAGAGGTTCCCCTCTCCAAATCCGCCGACGCGGAAGAATCCGTCCCCGTAGCCGACGCGGAGGGTGTGGAATTCTTCCCCCGTCGCATATCCGTACCCCATTCCGTCCCCCACCCTTTTATGGGCATCCGCGACCGTGGCGTAAACTTTCATCGCGGGTCGGACGTCGAGTCCCTTCATTCCGTCGGGAAGGTAGCCGTACAGGGCAAGTCCCGCCCGCACGGCGTCAAACTTAATCCCCTGCAGAATTCCCCCCGTTGCGGCGAGATGTGCAAGGCAATGCGGCGCAATTTCCTTCACCTGCGCGGCGGCCATTGCAAAGATCCGTGTCTGCGCCTGCAGGGCGCCGAGGTCGGCGGGAGCATAGAGATGGGAATACACGCCCGTCACCCTCCCGCCCCGCTTGCATACGGCTTTGGCGAGGTTTGCGGCCTCCCGCGGAGAGGCGCCGTAGCGGTTCATGCCTGTATTGACGGCGATATGCGCCTCGAATTCGTCCGAAAACAGCCTCAGCGTCCGAAGGGAGCCGACGGAGGCCGTCAGGCGGTAGAGGGAGATTTTCGCCGCTTCCTCGCGGGAGAGCGGCGGCGTGAGCACGAGTATGGGGAGTTCCACCCCGCCGATTCTGAGCATTGCGCCCTCCTCGACGGTGGCGACGGCAAATGCCGAGGCGAGCCCCAAAAGGGCGTGGCAAACTTCCACTGCGCCGTGTCCGTAGGCGTCATCCTTGACGACGGCAATGAGCGGGCGACTGGAAAGCCGCAGAACGCGCTTTGCGTTCCGACGGATGGCAGCTAAATCAACGGTTGCAAGCAAAGACTGCATATCTCATGGTATGCAGCCCGCGGCGCCCCCGTTCAGGGCTTATAGATGATGCGGTGGCAGTGTTCGCATTCAATCATGTTCCCGCCCGCCAGTTCGCTCTGGTGCAACAGCGGAAGTTCCATGCCGCACATGCACATCCAGTTGTTGAGCGGGACGATGACGGGGAAGATGCGCTCCTTGCGCTTGGACTGATAGCGCTCGATGATGGCGGGGTCGATTTTCTCCGCAAGGGCGGCGAGCTGCGCGTTGATTTCGCGCACTTCGTCCGCACGGGAATTGCGCAGCGCCTTGAATTTCTCGCTGTATTCCTTGTACTGGCGCTGCATTGCGATGGTCTGCTTCTTGAATTTTTCATACTCCTCGCTCGCGCGGGTAATCTCTGCGATGAGGGCGTTGAGGTCGGCTTTGATGGCGCGGAGGCGCTCCGCAAGCGCCTGTGCGTTCTTCTTGTAGAAGGAGAGGTCGCCGCCGCTCTCTTCGAGCATTTCGTCGAGGTCGTTGTACTCCGCGATTGCCTTCGTCGTATCGTCCACACGGCGGATGAGCTCCTCGCGCATCGCTTTGAGCTCTACGGCATGCCTGTCCTGTGCCTCGAGACGTTCTCTCGCGGCCTCCATGAACTTCTTTGCCTGTACATACTTCTTGCGTTCCTCGCTCGCAGCCATCTCCTGTTCGATTCTGCGAAGCCGTTCATCCACTTTCTGATATTCGAGCAATTCCTTGGAAATGGGCATTCTATATTACCACCTTGATGATTTTTTACAAAAGATTTTCGTCGACAAAGAGCGTGCAGGGAACATCGACGGATTCTTGCACCCTGCGGAAGAACTTGGAAAAGCCGTACGCCTCCGATGCGTAATGGGTGAGCAGGACGACGTTGAGGCCGCGCTCCACCGCTTCCGCGATGAGATGATGCTTTCCGTCCGACGAGACGAGCGTGTCCGCCCCGTTTTCAAGGGCAAAGGAGAGCGCGCTCTCGGTAAATCCCCCGCCGCAAAAACTTGCGACCCGTTTGACGGGGTTTGTTCCATAACATATGATGCGCTTTGTGGAGAAGGTCTTCTCCGCCTCTTGTACAAATTCTTCGAGGGAGACGGGGGCGCGTTCATACACCCTTCCGTAGCCGCCGCCCGCGAGCTCCTCCATGACGGCAAGCGGGGCATTCCCGCCGAGGCCGCGCATGAGGCAGTCATCGATGCCGCCCTCCGCCGCGTCGAGATTGAGATGGGCGGAGATGACGGAAATTTTCTCCGAAATGAGGAGGGCGAGGTCGGGCGTCTCATCGAAGGTAATTCGTTTGAGCGCCGACCAGATGGCGGGATGATGGGTGACGATGGCATTGCACCCCGTCCTCTTTGCCTCCGTCACGGCGCGAGCCGAGAGGTCGAGGGAGAAGAGCACGCCGCGGATATCCCCGCCGCAGTCAATCAGAAGTCCGCTGTTGTCATAGGCGCCGCGCGCGATGTACTCCTTGGAGAGCGCAAAGGGCGCATAGCCGTCAATCATTTCGTATAATTCCTTCAACTTCATGGATAATCTCCTCGTATTCCCGCATGCGCCGCCCGAGTTTCTCTCTGCTCGACGGGCCGAGATTTTCGGCGAGACGGGCCTGCGTCTTGGCAAGTTCTTCCCGCATCTGCATCAAAAAGGGCACGGATTTGCCCGAGAGGTTGTCCCGCCCGTATTTAAGTTCTCGTTCGGAATAGTCGCTTCCCCCCATGGCGGCGCCGAGAATGGCGTCATAGTAGCGGTTTGCCTCCGAGAAGGTGAAATCCCGCTCGATGCGGGCGCCCGCGGAGACGAGATAGCGGCGGACTTTTTCGCTGTTTTTCATCGGTTGCAGCAAAAAATGCGGCGGGAGCGGAAATTTTTCGAGGATGGAGACAATCTCCTCTCCCCCCATTCCCGCAATGAGGACAAAGTCGCACGGCTCGGGCAGGCCCTCGAGGCCGTCTGCGACGATGGGAATACAGCGCCCCGCGGCAATCTCCTCTGCGAGAAGTTTTTTTGCCTTTTCCAAACTTTTTGCGCTGATATCCGAGAGATACGCCCGCTCGCACAGCCCGTGGCGCAACATGTACTGCGTCATGTAGCCGTGGTCACAGCCGATGTCCGCAAACACGCGGCAGGCGGGGAGCATGGCGACAATGCTTGCGATTCGCTCCGTCATCAGTTGAGGAAATCGCGAAGGCGCTTGCTCCGCGAGGGATGGCGCAGTTTGCGGAGCGCCTTTGCCTCGATTTGGCGAATGCGTTCACGCGTGACGTTGAATTCTTTCCCGACCTCTTCGAGGGTGCGGGGCTTGCCGTCGTCAATGCCGTAGCGCAGGCGGAGCACCTTCTCCTCGCGGGGGGTGAGGGTGTCGAGCACGCCGAGGAGCTGTTCTTTGAGCATGATGGAGGTGACGCTGTCCCCCGGGGTCTGCGTCTTGTCGTCCTCGATGAAGTCGCCGAGGTGGGAGTCCTCCTCCTCGCCGATGGGCGTCTCGAGGGAGACGGGGTCCTGCGCTATCTTCTGAATCTCCATGACGCGGGCGACGTCAATTCCCATCGCCTCGGCAATTTCCTCCGGCGTGGGTTCTCTGCCGTTTTCCTGCAAAAGCATGCGGGAGATGCGGGTGAGCTTGTTGATGGTCTCCACCATGTGGACGGGAATGCGGATGGTCCTCGCCTGATCGGCGATGGCGCGGGTGATGCTCTGGCGAATCCACCAAGTCGCATACGTCGAGAACTTGAATCCCTTCTGGTAGTCGAATTTCTCCACCGCCTTCATGAGGCCGAGGTTGCCCTCCTGAATGAGGTCGAGAAAGAGCATGCCGCGGCCGACATAGCGCTTGGCAATGGAGACGACGAGGCGGAGATTGGCCTCGGAGAGCCTGATTTTCGCCGACTCGTCCCCCTCCTGCATTCTGCGGGCGAGTTCTATCTCCTCCTCCGTGGAGAGAAGGGGCACCCTGCCGATGTCTTTGAGGTACATCTTGACGGGGTCGTCGAGCCCGATGTCCGAGAGCGCCTGTTCGAAGAGCTCCTTGTCGCGCTCGTCCTCGTCGTAGATGGCCACGCCCATCTCGGGCAGAGCTTTATAGACCTGTTCAATCTGCTGCGGCGTGAGGTCGTATTTTTCCAGCGCGTCGCAGAGGGCGTTGGTGGAGACGCTCCCCTTCATCTTGTATTCGGAAGCAATCTGCTCGATGAGCTCATTGAGTTTTTGTTCGGTTACGACCATGCTTTCCTCCGATTTAATTCTTCCTGTTGAGTTTCTTGTTGCATTCGTTGACGAGAAGCAGAAGTTCCCGCCGCTCCGCATCCGACGACGCCGAAGCGTACCGCTTCAAGGCGTCCTCCCGCTTGGCCTCTATCCCCGCCCGTTCGAGAACGGCGAGACAATCGGCAAAATAGCGCGCCGCGGCCTCCCCGTCGAGATTGTCCCCGTAGTCGAGGTTGAGGACCTCCGAGAGCTCCCCTTCCGTCGGCATGACGTCAAACAGCCCGCTCGGGCGAAGAGAGCCGCTCCTTCTCCCCTCCGTGATAAACGCCGCAATCGTCTTGTGCGCCTCATCGGAAAAATCATATGCGGCGAGATTGCAATCTGTTGCGTACGGCTTGGAGAGAAGGCATGCCGCAAGGACGAAGCGCGCCGCCTTCGTGACGCCGTCCGAAGCCGCCCTTTGGGGCTTGTCCCGTGCGGGAACGACTTCCTGCGGACGGGAAGGCGCGCTGTCGAGGTCGCGCAAAATCGCAGACTTGCTGATGCCGGAATCTGCGGCAAGTTTGGAGACGAGCTCCTCCCGCTCCGCCTCGCTCTCCGCCTCTTTGAGGATGGGAAGCGCCTCCTTGACGAATTCGCGGCGGTCGTCCGTGCGCGTGAGGTCGTATTTCCTCTTGACGGAGAGCAGCCGGAAATCGATGAGCGGCATGGCGGCATCGAGACAGCTCTGATACCCCGCCGCGCCCTGCTGTTTGACGACGTCGTCGGGATCCAGCCCCTCGGGAAGGGGCACGACGCGCACCTTAATCCCCTCGTCGCGGAAGATGTCGAGGCCGCGCAGATTGGCTTTCTGCCCCGCAAAATCCCCGTCGTAGCTGATAAAGACCCGCTCGCTGTACCGCTTGGCGAGGCGCGCCTGCTCCTTGGTGAGCGAGGTGCCCATGCTCGCGACGACACAGCGGAATCCCGCCTGCCAGAGTGAGATGACGTCCATATATCCCTCCACCATGATGAGGTAGGGAAGTCCGCCCGCCCGCTTTTCCTTCTTGACGAGGTTGATATTGTAGAGATTTTTGCTCTTGTCGAAGAGCATCGTCTCACGGGTGTTCTTATACTTTGCGTGGTCGGTGGGCTTTAGCACCCTTCCCCCGAATGCGACGACTTCGTCCATCGCATTGATGACGGGAATGATGAGCCGACCGCCCTCGGCGTCGATGAGTTTCCCCTCTTCGGTGCGCGTACAGGCGCCGCTGTCCGTGCATTCCTCGGGCGTGTAGCCCTGTGCAAGGAGATAGGCAGGCAGTCCCACGAAGTCGAGGGAGGCGCCCAGCCCGAATTTCCGCACCGTGGAGCCGCTAATCCCCCGCTTTGCGAGATATTCGTTGTGCAGAGCGGCCCTGTCCGAGCCGAGATTGTTGAGATAGAAGCGCGCCGCGTCCCGCATGAGGGCGGAGAGCCTGTCCCGCTTGCGCTTTTTGATGGCCGCTTCCTCGGCGGCACGGTCGTCATAGGCGGGAACCTCGAGACCCGCGCGGGCGGCGAGAATTTGGACGGCCTGATTGAAATCGACGTTTTCGTACGCCTTCACGAAGCCGATGACGTCCCCCGAGGCGCCGCATCCGAAGCAGTGGTAGTACCGGTCGGCGGCATTGACGGCAAAGGACGGCGTCTTTTCGTGATGGAAGGGACAGCATGCCCAGTATTGATATCCGCGGCGCTCGAGCTTGATGTAGGAGCCGATGATCTCGACGAGGTCGCACTTCTCCTTGAGGACGCGGATGAATTCGCCGAATTCGCCTTCCTTTCTCATACGCTCCCCTCCCGCGGCACATAGAGCGTGCGGAACACGTTGATGGCATAGCGGTCGGACATCGAAGAGAGATAGTCGCACACGGCGCGGGGCACGTCGGTCTGCGCCGTAGACGCATACTGGGCGGGGAGCTCCTCGGGACGCTTGAGAAAGTATGTATACAGCGCCTCGAGCATACGGTCCGCACTGTCCTGTATGAGCACATTGGCGTGTTCGTAGACGCGCTCGAACATGAAGGCGCGCAGTTCGTCGAGCGCCTCCCGCCTCTCGTCCGACATGCGCACGAAGGGCTGTCCCTCGGACACTTCGACGATATCGGTAATCGCCGTGTTGATGCGCTCCGAGGTGTCGGGCCCGAACAGCTTTACGGGGCGCTTGGGGAGCTCGTCCGCGCGGATGATTCCCGCACGGATGGCATCCTCGATGTCGTGGTTGATGTAGGCAATGCGGTCGGCAAGGGAGACTGCGACGCCCTCGAGCGTGCAGGGATTCCCGCTCTTGGGATGGTTGAGAATGCCGTCCCGCACCTCATAGGTGAGATTTAATCCCGCGCCGTCCTTTTCGAGACAGTCGACGACGCGCAGCGACTGCTCCGAATGGCGGAAGCCCGTGGGACAGAGACGGTTGAGCACCCGTTCCCCGATGTGCCCGAAGGGCGTATGGCCAAGGTCGTGCCCGAGCGCGATTGCCTCCGCGAGGTCCTCGTTGAGGGAGAGACAGCGGGCGATGGAACGGGCAATCTGGCATACGTCGAGGGTGTGCGTCAGGCGGGACATGTAGTGGTCGCCGTCGGGCGCGAAAAAGACCTGCGTCTTGTTCTTCAGCCGCAGGAAGGATTTCGAGTAGATGATGCGGTCCCTGTCGCGTTGAAAGTCCGTGCGCATGGAACAGGGCTCCTCGGGGCGAAGTCTGCCGCGGGAAAGTTCCGAGCGCATGGCATAGGGCGAAAGAAACGCCGCCTCTTTCTCGTAGGTCTTTTGCTTCATCGATTCGTGTTTCATCACAGATTTATTTACGCAAAAAAGTCGAAAACTCCTTTTTTTACAGATAAAGTTTTCCCAAATTAGCAAAAAATCCCGCAAAATGTGGGATTTATGTCTGACATAGTACTTTGCAAAATTCAAAAATATCAAATTTCAAAGGTCCCAGCCGCCGTTTATTCCCAAAATCTGTCCGGTGATATAGCGGTTTTCGGCGAGGAACAAAATGGCGGCGGCGACTTCCTCCGCCGTCCCCATGCGGCCGAGCGGGATTTCGCTCTCCAACTCTCTTTTCTCCCTTTCCTTGAGCCTTGCGTTCATGGCGGTATCCACGGCGCCGGGGCTGACGCAGTTTACGGTGACACAGGACGGGGCGAGCTCCTTTGCGAGCGCCTTTGTGAATGCAATGACCGCGCCCTTCGAGGCAGAATACACGCTCTCACAGCTCCCCCCTCTCTCGCCGAAGATGGAGGCTATGGTGACGATGGCGCCGCAGCGCGCGATAAGCTTTTTTACCGCATGCTTGCAGCAGAACAAAACGCCGCCGAAGTTGGTGTCCATGATGCGGCGATATTCCTCTTCGGAGACGTCCTGCACCTGCGCAAAGCCGTCGACGCCCGCATTGGCGACGAGAAGGTCGAGGGCGGGCATTTCCTCTAAAACCTCTTTGACTTCCCCCTCTTTCGCGCAGTCCGCACGCAAAAAATTGACTTCGGGGAGCAAATCTTTGGCGCGCGCGGCGTCCTCTTCGCTGTGGCAATAGGTCGCCGTGACCGTGTAGCCGTGCTCTGAAAGAAGTTTCGCCGTGGCAAGGCCTATTCCCCGTGCTCCGCCCGTGACGAGTGCGTATTTCATCCGAGTATCTCCTCTTGCAAAATGCGGACGACTTCCTGCGGGGAAAGCCCGTCCGTCGCTATCCGCCTGCCGACTTCGGCATACAGGCTGCCGCGTGCCGCTTGGAGCGCCAAAAGCCGTTCGCGGAGCCCTCCTTGGAGCAGGGGGCGCGTGTTGTCGCCTTCGAGACGGGAACAAAGCGTCTCCACGGAGGCATCCAGCCAAACCGTCTTCTCCCCTTTCAGGAGCGCACGGTTTTCCTCCCGCGTGACGATGCCGCCCCCCGTCGCAAGCACAAATCCGTCTTCCTCGAGAAGGCGTCTGAGCGTCTCCGTCTCGATGGCGCGGAACCCCTCTTCCCCGCGCTCCGCAAAGATGCGGGGAATAGGCCCGAAGTCCTGTTCAATCCGCGCGTCGGTATCCTCGAAGCGCAGCCGAAGGTTGGCGGCGAGCAGTCTTCCCACCGTCGATTTTCCCGCCCCGGGCATGCCGCAGAGAACAATTTTCATGCGAAAAAGCTCTCCAGTGCGAGCCGATAGCTGTCCTCGCCGAAGCCGAGAATCTCCCCCTTGCAAACGGCGGTGAGGACGGATGTCTTGCGGAAGTCCTCGCGCGCGTGCACGTTGCTCATGTGGACTTCGACGACGGGAACGGTGACGGCGGCGATGGCGTCGCGGATGGCGTACGAATAGTGCGAATAGGCGCCCGCGTTGAGGACGATGCCGTCGTATTTGCCCTCCGCCTCTTGGATGGCGGTGCAGAGTTCCCCCTCGAGGTTGCTCGTGAAGAAGGCAACTTCGTGTCCGCGCGCCGCCGCGTAAGTTTTGAGGGAATTATTGATTTCGTCGAGCGTGCGTGCGCCGTAGACGGACTGTTCGCGCCTGCCCGTGAGGTTGAGATTGACTCCGTTGACGATGAGAATGTTCATGACGCTTCCTCCGTGTATTTCCGATAAAGTTTTCCCGCCTCTTCGGCGTCTGCGGGAATGCCCAAATAGATGCAATCCGACAGATATGCCTGATAGAACAGCATTGCCCCGCCGCTCAAAATGGGCTTTTTGTACCCTTCGGCGACGCGCAGAAATTCCGATTTCTTCGGGACGTAGATGAGGTCCACCGCCCTGCCGCACTTCGCCAGCAGCGGCTCGCAGGTTCCCTCCCCCTCCTCGAAGCGCACGCAGGGGAGCCTGCCCGCCGTGTCGTGCATGCCGACGCCCGTGCAGTTCAGAATGAGGTCGAAATGCGTCTTCGGCACCCGTTCGAGGGGGATGAAGCCGCCCAATTCGTCAAAAACCGCCGCAAGACGCGCGCTGTCCCGTTCATAGACGAAGACTTGGGCGCCCGCGCCGCACAGTTTTTTGATACAGCTCCTGCCCGCGCCGCCCGCGCCGAGCACGAGAACGCTCCCCTCCGCGGGAATTTTTGCGTTTTTCAGCATGAGCAGAAAGCCGCCGCCGTCCGTATTGTGCCCCGTGCGGGACGCCGTGACGACGGTATTCACCGCGCCGAAGTCCTTTGCGTCCCCGATGAGTTCTTTGAGGTAGGGAATTATCTCCTGTTTGAAGGGGATGGTGACGTTGAAGCCGTCGTAGCGGAAAAAGAGCTTCTCCGCCTCGGAGGGGAACAATTGGGGCGGAATGCTGACCTTTTCGTAGCTGTGTTCCGCGTGGAAGCGGCGAAGAATGAAGTTGTGGATGGCGGGACTGTCCGATTGGGACACGTCTTTGCCGATGACTGCAAGGCGAATCATGATATCAAATCTCCGCAAGCGCGGCGCGGTAGCGCTCCGTTTGGAGCTCGAGGAGCCGCCATTCCCCCCGCCTTATCGGAACGATGAGGGTGACGGCGTCGCGGTGCGTGTTCTTCTTGTCCGACCGCGCGAGCTCTGCACAAGATGCCGCATCGACAGCCGCGGGGTCGAAGTCGGCGGCAGCGCGCACGAGGGTTTCCAGACGGGAGAGATAGTCGAAATCCGCGTCCACGCAGAATTTTGCGGAGAGGCGCGCCTCATAGAACATCCCGATGAGCACGCACGCGCCGTGCGAATAGGTCCCCAAAGAGAGCTCTACGGCATGCCCCGTCGTGTGTCCGAGGTTGAGGCATTTGCGCTCTCCCCTCTCTTCGGGGTCGCGGCGGACGACTGCCGCCTTATACGCAACACAGGCGGGAACGAGACTCGCGAGAAATGCTGCGTCGTGTAAATTCGGACAAGCGACAAGTCTGTCGAAAATGTCCCCGCTGAGGGCGCCGTATTTGACGATTTCCCCCAATCCGCACACGATTTCCCGTTCGGGAAGGGTGTTTAAGAAGCGAGGATCGATGAAGACGCGGACGGGCTGATGGAAGACGCCGATGAGATTTTTCACGCCGCCGAAGTCGATTGCCGTCTTGCCGCCCACCGAACTGTCCACCTGTGCAAGCAGGGTGGTGGGGACTTGAATGCAGTCGATGCCCCGCATGTAGAGCCCTGCCGCGAGGCCGCCGAGGTCGCCGACTACCCCGCCGCCGAAGGCGATGAGCAGGGAATTTCTGTGCAAATTCGCCTCTTTCATGGCGGAGAGCAGGGAGAGCAGCGTCTGTTCGTTCTTGTTGGCCTCCCCCGCGGGCATGACGAAGACGGGGACTTCGCCGAGAGCGCGGGAAAGTTGCTCCCCGTAAATCGCATGGACGTTGGAATCCGTCAAAACAATTCCGCCTTCATGGGCGAGCCGCCTTGCAAGGCGGGAGAGCGACCGAAAGGCGTCGCAAAAGCAAATGATGCTCCGCTTTCCGCGGATGCGCAAGGTAATCTGTCTCATAACTCGTTGTAGCGGCGGAGGACGTCCGCCATCTTGTCCCCGCCCAAGCGCTCGAGCACGACGGCGCAGAGCTCCGTCGCAAGGACGCTCTCGAGGATGGCTTCGAAGGCGGGCACGGCGCAGACATCGCTGCGCTCGGATGCGGCGGTGGCGGGAAGTCCGCTCGCCGTATCCACGGTGGGAAGTCCCTGCATGAGGGTGGGAATGGGCTTCATCACGGCGGAGAGGACAATCTCCTCCCCGTTGGACATGCCGCCCTCGATGCCCCCCGCACGGTTGGTCTTGCGAAACAGGTTGCCGTCTTTGCAGTAAATCGCGTCGTGCGCCTCGCTGCCGCGGAGACTGCCCGCGCCGAAGCCGAGCCCCACTTCCACGCCCTTGACCGCCTGCACGGAGAAGAGTGCGCCGACAAGGCGGGCATCCAGCTTCTCGGCATACGTCATACAGCTGCCGAATCCGCTCTTGAGCCCCTTGACGCGCAGTTCCACAACGCCGCCGAGGGTGTCCCCGTCTGCGCGGCATGCGTCGATTTCCGTCTTCGCACGGGCGGAGCATGCGGGGTCGAGCATGCCCGTCGCCGCATCGGGAAGAATTTGTTCAAAGGAATAGGTGCGCTTGTCCAAAACGGGCCCGATGCGCTTGACATAGCCCCTGATTTGCACGCCGAGGCGCAAAAGAAGGCCCCGACAGATTTCCCCTGCCGCGACGCGCACGGCGGTCTCCCGCGCAGAGGCACGCTCCAAGACATCCCGCGCGTCGTCCGTGCCGAATTTTTGCATCCCGACGAGGTCGGCATGCCCCGGCCGTACGCGGGTGAGCTTTCTGTTCGTACGGTCGCAGGAGATGGGGTCCATGCAGGATTCCCAATTCACATAGTCACGGTTGACGACTGCAAGCGTGATGGGACTTGCGAGCGTGACGCCGCCGCGCACCCCCGAAAGAATTTGCACGCGGTCATGTTCGACCGCCTGCCGTCCGCCCCTGCCGTAGCCGCCCTGTCTGCGGGCGAGCGCGCGATTGATGGCGCCCACATCGATGCAAAGTCCCGCGGGAATTCCCTCGAGAATGGCGGTCAGCTGTTGGCCGTGAGATTCTCCTGCCGTTGTCAGTTTCATAGCTTACTCCGTAGCCGTATGGACGGTATATCCGTCCTTGACGGTGATATAGATATCTCCGCACTCGTCGGTGCGGTACACTTCATCGGTAAAGGCCGCGAGCCGCGTCAGCGTCTCCGATGCGGGATGCCCGTACTCATTGTCCGCGCCCGAGGAGATAATCGCAATCTCTGCGTCGAGAAGGGCGAGCCATTCCGCGGCGGAAGAGGTCGCCGACCCGTGGTGGGAGACGCGCAAGACGTCCACTTCATCGAGCCGCACACGGCAGACTCCGCAGTCGAAGATGCTCTCGTCGAGGGCATATTCCTGCATGAGAAGGCGCTCCCGCGCCGAGGTGATATCCGCCGCGAGCAGAAAATTCACGCCGCGATAGCCGATATAGAGCACGGTGGACGCGTCGTTGTCGCTTTCCGTCTCCCCGTCCGTACTCCGCGGACTGATGCAGGCGGCATAGGCGCCCGAGGGGCGGCTGATTGTCCGGTAGCGGGTGAGCGGCTCCGTCTCCACGCCCGCCTCCTTCGCGTTGCGCAGAAGGCGCATATAGTGCCCGAGTTCACTGCCCCCGACGGGCAGGTAGAGTTTGTCCACCTCAAACAAATCAAATAGTTCGGAAAGCCCCGCCGCATGGTCGCAGTCGGTGTGCGTTGCGATGAGGGTGAGACGGGGTGAGCCGAGCCCCTTCAGATAGCGGACGAGGTGTTCGGTGTTTTGAAAACTGCCGTTTCCGCCGTCCACGACGAGGGCGTCGCCATCGGGGAATTCCACGATGGTACAGTCTCCTTCCCCCACGGAGAGAAAGTGCACGCGCATCTCATCCTGTCCGCGTGTGGGAATGGGAAGCCCCGAAAGGAGACTGCGGAAGGGAATAAAATGAAAGAATACGGCGATTGCGATGGCAATCAGCGCCGAGATTGCAATGGAAAGTGCGTGCAGAAGTTGGCGCTTTAACCGCTTATTTCTTGCGAGTTTTTCCGAAAGTTTTGATGGCATGCAGAGTTTCCTCCATCCGCGACTTTGCCTCGTTGTAGCCGATTTCGAACATCGCCTCCATGGCGGCGCGCGAGACGTCGGTTGCCTCGTATCCCCGCAAATCGGGACGGAGCATGAGGTCCGCATGGTCATAGCCGCGCGTTCTGCAGTCGTCCATATAGCGAACGGGACTCACCGCGCTCATGGCATTCCCCACGAGCTTCTTCAATCTCCCCGTCTCCTGCTCGTCGCGAAGATAGGCAGAGAGGTCGATGCCGACTACGAAGTTTGCGCCGAGTTCGCGGCAGATTTCACTTGGGACGGCGTTGGAGAATGCGCCGTCATACAACTTCTTCCCGTCGATTTCCACGCCGCGGAAGAAGGGCGGAATTGCCGCAGAGGCCGTGAGCGCCCGTGCAAGTTTCCCCGTCCGAAGGACGACGCTCTTGTTCGTCTCGCCGTCGGTGGCGACGGCGGCAAACGGCTTGGGAAGGTCCTCGATGTTGCCCTCGAGGTAGTCGGAGAGAAAGTCTTCCGCAAACGAGAGGTCGGAAAAGGGCCGCAGGTTTTTGGCAAATTCCTTGCGGTTGAGATTTTCCACGATGCCCGCCATGTCCCGCGCGGTATAGCCCTTGGCGTACAGCGCGCCGACGATGGAGCCGATGCTCGCCCCCGCGACGACGGAGAAGGAAATTCCCGCCTCCTCGAACGCCTTGAGCGCGCCGAGATGGGCGACGCCTTTCGCCCCGCCGCTGCCGAGTGCAAGCCCGAGCACGGGTCCCTTTTTCGGCGAAAATAATTGTTTGAAAAAGGAAAGAAGACTCATTTCAGATTTCATAGATGAGGGTGACGGGCCCCTCGCATACCTGTTCGATGCGCATGTCGGCGCCGAACACGCCGCATTTTACGGGAATTCCCATCCCCGCAAGAAGGTTTGCGGCATAGTCATAGAGCTCGCGCGCACGCGGAGGCCGTTCCGCATCCGTAAAACTCGGACGGTTTCCCTTCTGCGCGTCCCCGTACAGCGTGAACTGCGAGACGAAGAGAATCTCCCCGCCGACATCCCTTACGGACAGGTTCATCTTGCCCGCTTCGTCGGAAAAAATTCTGAGATTTGCGAGCTTTTCCATACATTTGGCTGCCTGCGCCTCGCCGTCCCCCGCTTTCACGCCGAAATAAACGACAAGCCCGTATCCGATTTCGGAGACGGGCGTATCATCCACGGAAAGCCTCGCACGGCTGACGCGCTGTGCGACGAACTTCATGCTTACACTCTCGACATGTATTCACCCGTACGGGTGTCAATGCGAATCGTGTCGCCCTCGTTGACGAACATCGGCACTTGGAAGGTGGCGCCCGTCTCTACCTTTGCGGCCTTGGTGACGTTGGTTGCGGTGTTGCCCTTCACGCCCGGTTCCGCCTCGATGACTTTGAGCTCGACAAAGTTCTCGGGCTCGACCGAGAAGGCGTTGTCATAGAGGAAGCGCACGGTGACGGTATCGTTCTCGCGGATATAGCGGAGCGCGTCGGCGACCTGATCGTGGTTGAGCGGGGTGAGGTTGAACTCGTCGTCCATGAAGTAGTAGAATTCCCCGTCGTTGTAGGAATAGGTCATCTTCTTCGTCTCAACCTGCGCCGTCTCGAGTTTCGTCGTGGGGTTGAAGGTCTCGTCGGAGAGGACTTGTCCCGTGACGACGTTCTTGAGCGTCGTGCGGACGAACGCTGCGCCCTTGCCGGGCTTGACGTGCTGGAATTCGACGACGGTGTAGACGCCGCTCTTGTATTCGAACGTCGTGCCCTTGCGGATATCGCCTGCCATGATTTGTGCCATAACTATGTTCTCCTTAAATCGTTTTCGTTATAAATTCTTATAAGATGAGCGCGTTGCGGCTCGTCTTGCTCATGAAACTTTGTACCCTTCCGTCTTTGATCATCACGGTATCCTCGATGCGGATGCCGTACTTTCCCGCAACGTAGAGACCGGGTTCGTCCGAGAACACCATGCCCTCCGCGAGGACGTCCTCGCTCCTCGGCGAGAGAAGGGGCGCCTCGTGAATGCGCACGCCCACGCCGTGCCCGAGGGAATGGGTGAACTGCTCCCCCAGCCCCTTGGAGGCAAAATAGCTGCGCGCAACGGCGTCTGCCTCTTTGCCCGTCATGCCCGCTTTTACGCGCTCCTTGACGAGTTCATGCGCGAGAAGAACGGTCGCATGGAGCTTTTTGAACTCCTCGTGCTGTCCGTCGTCGCCGAAAAGGAAAGTGCGGGTGATGTCCGAGCAGTAACCCTTGAAGATGCACCCGAAGTCGATGAGGACGGGGTCGCCGAACTTGAGCTTGCGCTTGCCCGTCGCATAGTGCGGAACACTCGCGTTTTCTCCGAAAGCGCAGATGGTGTCGAAGGACGTGCCCGACGCGCCGAGAGAGCGCATGAGATATTCGAGCGCGGCGGCGACTTCCGTCTCCGTCATCCCCTCTTTTATCTCGGGAAGAAGGAGGTTGAATGCGTCCTCCGCAATCTCACAGGATGCGGCAATCTTTGCAATCTCGTCCGAAGATTTGACGAGCATGGCGGTGCGGAGTGCGGGCGTGCAATCGACGAGCTCGTATCCCTTCTCACGCAGAGACAGCCCCTCCGCAAAGGAGAGATGGGTAAAGGGAACGCCGATTTTTTTGCGTTCGCCGAGGAGGGCAAGCGCCTCGCGAAGCGTCCCTTCCGCCACCTTTACGCGGCTGCTTTTGAGCGCCTTGCGGGCGGCTTCGACATAGCGGGCGTCGATAACGAGCGTGCAGTACTTTTCATCGAGGACGACAAAGCCGTCCGTTGCGGGAAAGCCCGTGAGATAGGTGCGGAGAAATTCCGACCCGATGAGGAGAGCTTCCGCCCCCGCATCTTCATATATCTTGCGCATTTTTTCGGTAATCATAACCAAATTATACCATATGCGCGCGCACGAGTCAAGGATTTTTTTCGAAAAAAGAGGGATGCTGTGGCGAAAATCAAGCGCGGGGCGCCGCTTGAAGCGCGGCTTCGTACATCTTCTTCATTGTGACGGCGTCCTCGGCCTGCGTGCCGTCGGATTCCGAGACGATGTAGGGCTCCAGCTTGAGACGGACGAGCGCCTCGGCGAGCGGTTCGAATTCGGGCCCGAACACGTCATCCGCAAAGGTGAGGTGGCGGAGCTCCCCTTTCGCCCCGTACATAATCTTGGAAAAGTGGACGTGGAAATTGTTCATCCTCTCGTAGCCGAGACGGGAGAGCATGAACTCGAGGCGCTCCTCAAAGTCGCGCACCGTCTTCAGGCTTCCCTGCTCGCGGGCGTTGACGTGGCCGAAGTCGACGCATGGGGTGAAGACGGGGTCAATCTCGCAAAAGGCGGTCACTTCCTCTATCGTGCCGATTTGGGCAATCTTCCCCATCGTCTCGGGGCAGAATTTCAATGCTTCAAGCCCGTTTTCGTAAATTTTGTCCCGCAAAATTTTCAGCCTGTCCATGGCTAAAGAGACGGCTTCCCCGCGCGAAACTTTCCCCTGCGCGGCGGGATGGAAGACGACGCGGCATCCACCGAGCAGGCGGAGCATCTTGGCGCTGTCGAGGACGTAGCCGTAGGACTTTTCCGCCATCTCGTCGTCGGGATTGGCGAAGTTGATGAAGTAGGGCGCATGGACGGAGATTTCCACGCCCTCGCGGGAAAATGCGGCCCCGATGGAGCGAGCTTTCTCCGCCGTCATGCGGACGCCGCGCCCGAAAGAGTACTCGAAGCAGTCGAGGCCGCGCGCCTTGACAAAATGCGCCGCATCCTCCGTATGCTCATAGCCCTCCAAGTAGAAACTTTCCGAATTTCCGCTCGGTCCGAATTTTATCATAACGTCCTCCGTATTTCATGCGTTTTTGCGGCTTAATCCGCGACATGGGTACCTCGTTTTCCGTCAAACGCCTCTGCGAAGCCGCTTGATGTCCTCCTCGAGCTGCCTTTGCAAGGCCTCTTTCGAAGGGAATTTTTCCACCCCGCGAAAGAACGCTTTGGGATAGACGCGCACCGTCGCTCCATAGAGATTTCCAGAGAATCCGTCGAGGTAGACCTCGACTTTTTTCTCCTCGATGCCGAACGTCGGGCGGGGCCCGATGTGCAAAATACAGGCAAATGTCCCCTGCGGCGTCTCGCAGGTGCCGCCAAAGACGCCGTCGGGCGGGAGCAGTTTTTCGGACGGGGGCGTGAGGTTAAGCGTGGGAAAGCCGTACGTTCTGCCGACTTCGCGCCCGTGCTCCACGGCGCCCTGCAAAAAATAGCCGCAAGAGAGTGCACGTGCCATACGTAACTCCCCTCTCGCGAGCAGTTCCTTCAGAAGAGACGCGGAGACCTTTTTGCCGTCGGAATTGACGGGCGGAAGGGCAAAAATTTGGCTCGTTTTATCCCGTTTGAGGAGCTCCGGGGTGCCGAGCGCGCCCTTCCCGAATCGAAAATCCTCCCCGCAGAACACCGCTTTCGCCGCAATCGTCGAAAAAATTTTGTCTGCGAACGCCTCTGCGGGCATTTCGCGCAGGGCATCGTCGAGCTCCGCCTCGCAGACGGCGAATATTCCCGCCTTTTCAAAGACATATCGGCGTTCCTCGCGCGTGAAGAGCTGTTTCCCCTTGCCGCCGAGCAGCGTCAGAATGACGACGGGGAGCCCCGTCTTCTTCGCCTCCGCAAGAAGGGACAGGTGCCCGATGTGCAGTCCGTCGAAGCCGCCCAAAAGGAGCGCACACGGAATTTGAAATTGTTCGCCGAAGGCAAAGGTCAGCATAACTTTTTCTCCGCCTTGAGGCGCCCGCCCACGGCACGCGCGAGCCCGTAGAAAGCACCCTCGCGATAGAGTTTGTAGAGGCCGTCGGGGGCGGCCGTCGGAATGGAAATCCCGTTGTAGAGACGGGCGTCGGAGCAGTCAATGACAGAAAACGGCAATACCATGTCCGTGGGTATGAGGAAATTTTTCCAATTTTCCTTCGTCAGGAGCTCGGGCCGAATTGACGCTTCTTCCGTGAAATATCCGCTTGCCGTGCGACGGAGCGCGGTGCAGTAGCCGAGGGTGCCCGTGGCCGCCGCAAGGTCGCGTGCGAGGGCGCGGATGTACGTTCCCGCCCCGCAGGTGACGGAAAATTCATACTCGTCGGCCGCCGTCTGTTTGATGAGAGAAAAGTCGTAAATCGTAACTTTTTTGGCGACAAGTCGGACATTCTCCCCCCTTCGCGCAAGCACGTAGCTGCGCACGCCGTCCACGCTCTTTGCGCTGTAGGCGGGCGGGGTTTGTTCAATCTCCCCGCGAAAGGCGCCGAGTGCGGCCTCAAGGGCGCTTCGGGTCGGAATTTCTCCGCCCGTTTCGAGCTCTCCCTCGGGGTCGAGGGTGTCCGTCGTCGCGCCGAAGCGGAAGCGCGCGAGGTAGGTCTTTTGCTTCGTGAGAAAATATTCGAAGAGGCGGGTGGCGTTGCCGATTGCAATGGGAAGCACCCCCGTCGCAAAGGGGTCGAGAGTGCCGAGGTGCCCGCAGGAACAGCCCGTCAGGCGCTTGACGAAATTCACGAGATGTGCCGAGGAAGTCCCCTGCGGCTTGTCGAGATTGAGAAATCCGTTCATCCTTCGTTCTGCCACACCGCGTAAGCGATTTTTTCGTAAATTTCTTCGAGCTCGCCGAACAGCATACAGCCCGCGGCGAGAATGTGCCCGCCCCCGCCGAAGGTGCGCGCGACGGCATTGACGTCGATGCGGCCCGCGGAGCGGAAGGAAATCCGATACTGCGTCTTTTTGACCTCGAGCAAGCAGACGCTCACCTCGACGCCGTCGATGCCGAGTCCGAAATCCACCATGCCCTCGGTGACCGAGTCGTCGAGCCCGCGGCATGCAAGCATCTCACGGGTGACGAGCGCACAGACAATCTTTCCGTCCGAAAGATAGCGAAGATGGGAGATGACCTCGGCGTAGAGCTCCGCCCCCGCACGGGAGCGGCGACGCATCGTCTCGAATGCAATCGCGGAAAGATTCGCACCGCCGTCCAAACACTCCGCTGCGGCACGAAAGGTGGCGCCGTCCACGTCGGAATGGGAGAAACAGCCCGAATCCGTCACCATGCCGAGGAGAAGAAAGTCGGCAATCTCCCCTCTTACGGGAACACCGAGCAGGCGAATGAGTTCCGCGATATTTTCGCAGTTGCTTGCCCTGTCGAGGACGAAATTGTATTTCGCGTAGCGGGTGTTGGAGACATGATGGTCGATATTTACCGTCGTCTTCTTTTTGGCGCCCGCAAGAAAGACCTGCTCGAGCGCGCCGAGTCGGGCCGTCCCGCTCACGTCCACGCAGATGTAGACTTCCGCATCGAACGTCGGGCGCTTTTTGATTTCCTTCGTCCCGGGGAGGAAGGAAAATTTATCGGGAATGTCGGACTCGCAGAGCACTTCCGTGCGGACTTTTCGCATAGAAAGAGCGCGGCAGAGCGCCATGCCGCTCCCAACGGTGTCGCCGTCGGGACGCATGTGCAGAAAAATTGCCGCGCTTTGGGCCCGTTTGAGCCGTGTTGCAATCTCTTCGAGTTGTATCATGTTTCGTCGTTGTGGAGTTTGGAGAACAGCTCATCCATTTTGGAGCCGTACTCAAAACTTTCGTCCGCTTTGAAGGAGAGTTCGGGGACGGTGCGCGTGCGCATGACCCGTGCAAGTTCCCGCCGCACGAAGCCCGCATTCTCCGCGATGATGGAAAGAGACTTCTCCTGCTCCGCCTTCTCTTTCGAATAGACGCTCACATACACTTTTGCCGTCTTGAGGTCGGGGGAGACGTCCACTTCCGTCACACTGATGAGCCCCTTGAGCTCGGGTTCCTTATTTTTGAGCGCGCCCGAGAGAATCGCGGAGATTTCCTTGCGGAGCTCGCTGTCCACCCGCTGTGTGCGCTTTGTCACTGTTTGACCTCCTCGATGAGGTAGCATTCGATGAAGTCGCCGATGCGAATCTCGTTGAAGCCCTCGATTCCGACGCCGCATTCGAGGCCCGCGGCGATTTCCTTGACGTCGTCTTTATAGTGTTTGAGCGTCTTGGCGTTGCCCTCGACAATCATCACGTTGTCGCGGTAGATGCGCAGCTTTCCGCCCCGCATCAGCCGTCCCTCGACGACGAGACAGCCCGCAACGACGCCCACGCCCGACACGTTGAAGGTCTGGCGGACCTCCGCCTTGCCCACGAGCGTCTCCTTGTACTTGGGCGCGAGCATGCCCTTCATCATGGCCTCCATCTCGTCGAGGAGCTCATAGATGATGCGGTACGAGCGCACTTCGACGCGGCTGCGCTCCGCAAGCGCCTTCGCCTTTGCGTCGGGACGGACGTTGAATCCGATGATGAGCGCACTTGCGCTGTCGGCAAGCGAGACATCGCTCTCGGTGACGGCGCCCGCGGCGGCACGGATGACGTGAATCTTGACTTCGTCGTTCTCGAGTTTCTCGACGGCGGCCTTGATGGCCTCGACGGAGCCCTGCACGTCGCCCTTGATGATGACGTTGAGCGTCTTGACGGTGCCGTCCGACATGTTCTTGAAGATGTCGTCGAGCGTCTTTTTGTCGTGCATGTCGGAGATGAGGCCCTCGCGCTGTTTGTTTTTACGCTCCTCCTGCACCTTCTTCATGAGGGAGGCCTCGACGGCGAAGATGGCGTCGCCCGCGCCCGGGACATCCTCGAGACCGAGGACGGAGACGGCGGTGGACGGGCCTGCCTCCTTGACCTGTTTGCCCGTGTCGTCAATCATGGCGCGCACGCGCCCCATCGTCGTGCCCGAGATGAGGTTGTCGCCCGTGCGGAGTGTTCCGTTCTGGACGAGGACGCTCGCCATGGGCCCCTTGCCCTTGTCGAGTTTGGCTTCGATGACGACGCCGCGCGCCCTGCGTTCGGGATTGGCTTTGAGTTCGAGCATCTCCGCCTGCAGGCAGATATCCTCGAGGAGCTCGTCGATGCCCTCCCCCGTCTTGGCGGAGACGGGAACGACGATGACGTCGCCGCCCCATTCCTCGGGGACGAGGTTGTAATTCATGAGTTCCTGCTTCACCCTGTCGGGATAGATGTTGGGTTTATCCATCTTATTCAGGGCGACGATGATGGGCACGTCTGCGGCCTTGGCATGGTCGATTGCCTCCACCGTCTGCGGCATGATGCCGTCATCTGCGGCGACGACGAGGACGACGATATCCGTCACCATGGCGCCGCGTGCACGCATGGCCGTGAATGCCGCATGCCCGGGGGTATCGATGAAGGTAATCTTCCTGCCGTCGGGAATGGTGACGGTGTACGCGCCGATGGACTGCGTGATGCCGCCCGCTTCACCCGCGGTGACATTGGTGCTTCTGATTTTGTCGAGAAGGGAGGTCTTGCCGTGGTCGACGTGTCCCATCACGGTGACGACGGGTGCACGGGGCACGGATGCCTCATCCGCGGCCTCGTTGTGCTGTTCGATGAGCGCCTCCTCCGCGGTCTTCTCGGGTTTGTATTCGAGGTCGATTCCGAGGTCGAGCGCCATGAGCGCCGCGCTGTCGTAATCGACGGATTCGTTGACGGTCTTCATGATGCCCTCTTTGAAGAGGCGCTTGGTAATCTCCACAGCGGAGATTCCGAGCTTCTCGGAGAGGACTTTGATGGGAATATCCTTGCTCGTGACGACGGCGTGGTCGATTTTGACGGTCTGCGTCTCCTTCCTGACCTTCTTGCCGAAGCGTGCCTTTCTGTACCCGCTCTCCTTGTCGAAGTCGCCGATGTCGGCGCCCTGCTGGCGCTGCAATGCGCGCTTGTTGACGGGACCGCGGGATTTCTCCACGAAGGTCTTTTCGAACTTCTTCGCGGGTTCGCGGCGGGTGGTTGCGGGAGGCGGAGGCGGCGTGGGACGGACGAACGGACGTGCGCCCGCGGGCCGTGCCTGATTGGGCGTGCGCGGAACAAAAGTGGGACGGGCGCCTGCTCCCGCCGGAGCGGGCCTGCCCGCAGGTGCGGGTCTTGCGCCGACGCGGGAATTGTCGGGGCGGAATGTGCGCGGAGGTTGGGGCGTGCGAGGACCTGCGGCGGGCGGGGTGGGTCTTGCCTGCGGAGGAGTTTGCGGACGTGCGGCGGCCTCAGCCTCTGCTGCGGCCTGTCTCGCCTGCTTTGCGGCCTCTGCCGCGGCAGCTCTCTCCGCTTCCTCCTGTGCCACGCGTTCTGCGGCGCGCCTGGTCTCCTCCTCTTCCGCCTGTTTCGCCTCCTCGATGCGCTTGGCCTCGGCGGCGAGCCGTTCCTCCTCGGCACGGCGAAGCGCCTCCGCTTTCTTCAAAGCGGCGGCTGTTTCAAGTTCCCCGAGCTTTTTGAGGATGTCGGCGACCTTCTTCTCGTTGGAGGAAACCGTATCCCGAAGACCTGCCGTTGCGCTGTCCTTTAAGAGTGCGCCCAATTTTTCGATGTTATCGTAAGCCATAGATTTCTATCATTCCTCCGGACTTCTGTTTGAAAGTTCCGCCAAGATGGCAGCGGCAAGATGCTCTTCCCGCACCGCGACGAGTTTGACTTCTGTCTTGTTTGTCAATTCCCCGAGACCGCCCGTCTCGAGAAAGGGACAGGAAAATTTCGTGCGAATCTTTGCGATTTCCTGTTTGGTATTGGGAGAGGCGTCCGTATCGGCGACGAGAAGGTACACCTTCCTTCTCTCCCCCTCCACTGCGGCGACGCCGAGAGTAAGTTTGCCCGCGCGCCTCGCAAAGCCGAAATAGCTCTTCAACTTCTCGTTCAAGCAAAGCCCCCTATTGCCGTGCGACTTTCTGTCGGAAATCCTCTTCGAGCCGACTGTATGCCTCGGGGGGCACGGGCTCCGAAAAGGCACGGGCAAGCAATTTTTTCTGCACGAGCTTTTTGAGGCACGCCTCGTCCGCGCAGAGGTAGGCACCCCGCCCCGCAAGTTTGCCCGTGGGGTCGAGAAATACGCCGTCTGCGGTGCGCACGATGCGCAACAGTTCGCGCTTGGGTTTTTCCGTGCGGCACGCGATACACGTCCGCATGGGGACTTTCTTCTCCTGCATTCAGTCCTCCGCGCCCGTGTCGAGATTGAGCTTGGCGGCCGCAGTCTCGCTCTTTACGTCGATTTTCCAACCCGTAAGGCGGGCGGCAAGGCGGGCGTTCTGACCGTCCCTGCCGATGGCGAGCGAGAGTTTCTCGTCGGGAACGACGGCGACGGCGGATTTGTCCGAAATCTGCGTGACGGAGATGACGGTCGCGGGAGCGAGCGCCTTTGCGATGAATTCGAGGGGATTTTCACTCCAGAGGATGATGTCGATTTTCTCACCCGACAGTTCCCCCACGACGGCATTGACGCGGGCGCCCTTGTTGCCGACGCAGGCGCCGACGGCATCCACGCGGTCGTCGAGGGAGACGATTGCCATCTTGGTGCGGTGACCGGGGTCGCGCGAGACCGACTTGATGACGACGGTCCCCGCCTTGATTTCGGGAACTTCCTCCTCGAAGAGGCGCTTGACGAGGCCGGGAGCCGCACGGGACACGAGCACCTGTGCCGCCCTGCCGCCGCTCTTGACGCGCTTGACGAACACCTTGATGCGGTCGCCGACGACATACTTCTCGCCGTTCACCTGATCTTGCGGCAGCATGATGCCCTCGATTTGCCCCTTGCCGAGTTCGATATAGACGCCGCGCCCGTCGATTTTGCGGATGAGACCCGTCATGAGTTCGCCCTCTTTGTCGGCGAATTCGGAGAGCGTGTTGTCCCGCTCCGTCTCGTGAATCTTCTGCATGACGACTTGCTTTGCGGTTTGCGCCGCAATGCGCGAGAAGTCCTTCGGCACGAATTCCTCGGTGAGCACGTCGCCCACCTTGGCATTCTTTTTGATTTCGAGCGCGTCCTCGAGCATGATTTCGCCGTCCCCGATTTCCTCATCGGTATCCTCGACGACGGTGCGGTGCAGGAAGAACCGCAGCGTGCTCTTTTCGGGATTAAGGCGGACTTCGACGTTCGCCGTCTCCCCGTATGCCTGCTTCTTGTAGGCGGAAGCGAGCGCGCCCGAAAGCGCGTCGATGAACACCTGTTGGCTGATGCCG
Organism: uncultured Clostridia bacterium; assembly: GCA_947631925.1. Lineage (GTDB taxonomy): Bacteria > Bacillota > Clostridia > Christensenellales > Borkfalkiaceae > Gallimonas. The sequence goes on along the minus strand of CANRNE010000003.1, from coordinate 34,270 downwards.
CGTTCGACTTCGAGGTCGGCAAGCGCCGCAAAGAAATCCTTATTGACCATGGTATTTACTCCTGAATGATTTTCTTATACTTCGATGAGAAGGCAGACCTTCGAAGTCTTGTCGAAGGGAATTTCCTTCTCGCCCTTGGCGGTCTGAAGACGGATTATCCCGTCCTCAAATGCCGAGAGAACGCCTTCATAGTACTTCGCACCCTCGAAGGGCGCATAGAGATGCACCTCTATCTTTTCCCCCATGCGGCGCAAAAAATCGCGCTCCGTCCTGAAGGGTCTGTCCAGCCCGAGGGAGGAACAGTTGAGCGTATACGCCGCGCCGAAGGTGGGGTCCAGCTCGTCGAGGGGGCCGTCCACGGCGTGGTGGAACGCCTCAAGAATGTTGAGGTCGACGCCGCCCGCACGGTCCACAAACAGGGTGAGCGAGTTGGTGCGCATATCCCACACGGCCTCCACGAGCTCCAAGCCGAGTTGCTCCGCAACGGGCTGCAGGCAGGAGACAATCTCCTCTGTCTTTTTGACTTTCATTGTGTCCTCACATAAGAAATGAGAGCGGAAAGCCCGCTCTCAATCTCTTTTCATCGATTAAGCATGACCATTATAACATGCGCGCAAGAATTTTGCAAGCGTTTGCACGCAACTTTTCGAAAAAATTATTCGGGAAGTTTGCCGTCCATGCGGACAAGTTCGATGAAGATTTTCGCGGTGACAAAGGCGTCGTCGAAGGCGCGATGATGGTTGAACTGCAGACCGAAGTGGTCGGCGAGCACCTGCAAATTGTGCTTGGTGAGCCCGGGGAGCTGTTTTTGCGCCATGAGCATGGTGTCGTAGACGGGCTGGTCGAAGAGGTACCCCTCCTTCTCCCCGTAGTAGCGGATAAATTTGCAATCGAACTGCTTGGCGTTCTGTCCGACGAGGCAGCAGTCCGCCGAGAATTTATAGAAATCGGCGAGTACGTCGGAGACCTCGGGGGCACCGACGAGCATCTCGTCCGTAATATGCGTAATATCCACGATTTCCTGCGGCAGTTTGACGGGGCAGGCGACAAAGGAGGAGAACTTCTCCGCAATCTCCCCGCGCACAATCTTGACCGCGCCGATTTCGATGATGCGGTCCATCGTTCCCGCGGTGCTGATGCCCGTCGTTTCGAGGTCGAAGACGACGAAGTTGCGGCCGAGAAATTCCAAGGGAAGCGGCTTTTTGCCGAACAAATTCCCCTGCTCGGGGTCGCAGGCGGGGGTGGGAAATACCACTTTGTACCGCTGCGGGACGGGACGGGAGAGACGCTTTTCGGCGACGTAGCCCGCGGGCGGGTTCCCGAAGTTGAAATACTGGACGTTGAGCGACAGTCTCCCCATATAAAATTCGCTGTTGCCCGTGAGGCAGACGGAGGCGCCCGCCTTCACGCCACGCACCTGCTCGAGCGTCGCTTTCTTGGAAAAATAAGTCGCCTGAATGCTCTCCCCGCTCACGTCGGTCACCGTGACGCGGAAGAAGGGCTTCCCGGACTTGGTCTGCCGCTCCTCGATGAAGTCCACTTTGCCGCACACGGTGACGTTTTGCACCTCTTTCGTGAGGTCGGCAAGATAGAGGGCGCGCTTGGGCTGCTCCCCGCCGTCAATCGCGGCAAAGTCGGCTATCTCGAAGTAGCGGGGCGTGAGAAGATATTCCTCCTCGGGCGTCTCCCGCACAATCTCCGCGCTCTCCTTGTGCTTACTGACGAGCTCGCATGCCCACGTTCCGCAAAAGTTGCGGCAAAGATAGGCGGCGACGGCGTCGGTCACGCTGTCCCCCTGCACGCGGAGGCGCTCCTCCTCGCTCACGCCGAGAAACACCCTTCCCCCGCCGTCCGAAACGGTTGCGGAGATGTCCTCGGGGCGGACGAATGCGGCAAAAGAGGGAAAGCGGGCGGGAAGATAGTCCGCAACGGCGGCGGCGATGCCGTGCGCGTCGGGCACCGATTTGACGACTTTTGCGCTCGCGGGAAGGCCTGCGGAATACCGCGCGGAGACCTCCCCCGCATAGGCGACGTCCTGCTCCATATAGTTGGTATCCGTCACGAGATGGAAGACCGCGTTGCCGTTTTCCACGACGATTTTCTTGAGGACTGCGTGCGCAAGTCCCTCCGATTTTCTGATTTCCCGTAAATATTCCGAACTTCTCATGTCTCTTTCTCTTTGAGTAATTTTTCCAAGCGTTCGAAAAACATCTGCTCCGCCTGCCCGGCGGGCACGCGCGTCTGCTGTTTTCCCCGTTCGAAGAGGACGCAGAACTTTCGCCCCCCCGCGATTCCGAGGTCGGCATCCGCCGCTTCCCCGGGGCCGTTGACGACACAGCCCATGACGGCAACCTTTATCGGCGTCCTTTCGCCCTTCAGCCGTGCGGCGACGCGCCGTGCAAGCCCCATGCAGTCGTATTCGCACCGTCCGCAGGTGGGGCAGGAGACGACTTCCGCATACCGCTCGATGCCGCAGGCGCGCAAAATTTCATGCGCGGCGATAACTTCCCGCACGGGGTCGTCGGTGAGGGAGACGCGGATGGTGTCGCCAATCCCCTTAAGGAGCAGGGAGCCGATGCCGACGGCGCCCTTCACGAGCGCCTGTTCCCCCACGCCCGCCTCGGTGACGCCGAGGTGGAGCGGATATTGCGACTTCTCTGCGAGCGCGGTATAGGCGTCTACGGTCATCCTGACATCGGAGGCCTTCACGGAGAGAACGAGGTCATGGACCCCGTGCCGCTCGAAGACGCGTGCATTGGCGAGGGCGCTTTCGACGAGCGCCTGTGCGCTTCTTCCGTATTTTTGCAGATATTCGGGATGGATGCTCCCCGAATTGGCGCCGACGCGGACGGGAATTTTATGCGCCTTGACACAGTCTGCGACGCGCGCAATCTCCCGCTCCCCGCCGATGTTGCCGGGATTCACCCGCAGTTTGTCCGCACCGGATTCCGCGGCGAGGACGGCGAGCTTCTCCGAAAAATGAATGTCGGCGACGACGGGGATGTGCACGCCCTCCTTGATTTGTTTGATGGCGCAAGCATCCGCCTCATCCAGCACGGCGACGCGTACGATGTCACAGCCCGCTTCCTCGAGGCGCAGAATTTGAGCGACGCAGGCCTGCGCGTCGCTCGTCTTTCCCGTTGTCATGCTCTGGACGGCAATCCTTCCCCCGCCGAGGGGAACGGTTCCGACCTGCACTATCCGTTTCATCCGTTGTTCTCGCTCTCCTTGCGCTCCATCATGCGCTGAAGTTCCGCCATGAAGGAGGAGATGTCCTTGAAGGAACGGTACACCGACGCGTAGCGCACATAGGCGACTTCGTCGAGCTGTTTGAGCCCGTCCATGACCATTTCCCCAATCTGTTTGGAGGAAACTTCCTGCTCCATGGAATTGTAGAGCCGCTTCGCGATGTCGTCGACGAGGGCGTCAATCTTGTCCACGGCGACGGGACGCTTTTCGCATGCCTTGATGATGCCGCGCTTGATTTTGTCCTTGTCAAACGCCTGTCTGGTGCCGTCCGACTTCACGACGAGAATGGGAGCGATCTCGATGGTCTCGTACGTCGTAAACCTTCTTCCGCAGCCGATACACTCGCGGCGGCGGCGAATCGTTCTGTCGTCGTCGGCAGAGCGCGAATCGATGACCTTGCTCTCGGTGCAGTTGCAATACAAGCAGCGCATATCTTCCTCCGTTCCCAAAAACCTGCTTTTTTCTTAAATTATACCATAGTTTATGTTGTTTGTAAAGCAAATTACGCACGGTTTTATCAGAGTTTGTCGTGAGATTATCATTGACGGAATATAAAAAGTATGATATAATGAACATAGTTGGCGGAAGGCGGGATTTCTCGGCTGCGCTTCGCTCCGCTCGAAATGACAATGAAAAACCACGCGTCATGAAATGACAATTGAAATACAATTGAAATGACAATGAAAAACCAAGAGGAGAACGGCATTGAAGCAACGGGCAAAGACAGTGTTCAAATATCTCTCCCTCCTTTTGCTCGTCGCGGAATGCGTCCTGCTCATTGCGGAGGCGCTCCTGCCGGGGGAAACGTCCTCCGAGCACAGCGAGGCGGTGGGAGGATTCGTGGACGAGATTTTCACCGACCTTGCGGGGAGCGATTCGGGATATGACGTCCCCGCGGAGGAAATTAAAATCGCGGAGCGCGACTTTTCGCTCGTGTTGGGGGAGAAAAAGCAGCTGGAGGCCCTACCCACGCCGCAAAACGCGTCGGCTTCCCACCTGAAGCTGAATTGGACGTGTGACGACAAGAATGTGGTCACCGTCCGCGGCGGGGTTGCCGTGGCGAAGGGCATCGGGACGGCGCATATCACCGTCTCGCTCGAGGAAAATCCCGCCATCTCGGACACGGTCGAAGTTTGCGTGCTCGAAGTCTTTGCCGAGAGCCTCACGCTGCAGCTTGCGGACGGGGCGACGGTGCCCGTGGGCGGGGCGGAAGTACTGCATGCCGTGCTCACCCCCAAACGGGCGACGGGGACGATTACCTATTCGAGCGACAATGCGGAAGTTGCGACTGTGGGAAAGGACGGGACCGTGCGGGGCGTCTCGGCGGGTACTGCCACGATTACGGCAGAATACACCTCGTTTTCGGAACGGGACGGCGAAAGAGTCACCCTGACGGCGGGCGTTGTCGTCACGGTGGAAGACGTCCCCTTTGTCCCCGCGAGCTCCATTCGAATTTTGTCGGATGATTTGCTCTACGACGGCGAATCGTGCTACCTGTTCGCGGACATGGGTGCCACCTTTTCTGCCGAACTCGCGCCGAGCGGTGCAAATGAAGAGGGCGTCGTGTGGTCGAGTTCGGACGAGGAAGTTCTCAAAATCGACGCTCTCGGGCGGGCGGTTCCCCAAAAGAAGGGGCGGGCGACCGTGACTGCGCGCGCGGCGGCGTCGGGCGTTTCTTCCACCCTCGAAGTGGAAGTAAGAAACCGCGAACTCGGGGTAAAAATTACGACAAGCAAACCGCTTGCCGCGGACGGGCAGGGCGAATACTTTCTCACGCTCACGGTGGGAAAGCGGGTGCCGCTCACCGTCGAGGGAACGCCGTCGGAGCTGTTTGTGCGGTACGAGACGGAAAGTAATGCGGTGGAAATCGACGACGGCATGCTTCTCCCCTATTCCGTCGGCGAGGCGCGGGTGCGCGTCATTGTTTCGGACAATGAAGACTTCTCGGCGGAAAGCGGACTGTGCGAGGCCTTCACTCTGCGGCTTGAAATCAAACGTGCGGCGTTCAGCGACAGTTTTAGTGGCTGGAAACGGTTTATACGCAAGCTGTTCGGGCACTTCGGGGCATTTCTCGTCCTCGGGGTCCTCACGGGCTTGGTGGCCATTTTCTTTGAGCGGAAGGACTTGAAATGGCGGCTCATCGCCCTCCTTTTGGGGCTTGTCTGCGGATTTGCCTTTGCGGGGCTCACCGAACTTCTCCAGCTCGGCATCTTCACGGCGGGGCGGGGTGCGTCGATTTATGACGTTCTCATCGACTTCGGCGGGTTTGCCCCTGCCCTTCTCGTCGTGTACGGCGGCTATCTCATCATTTCCGCCATCATCAAAAAAGTCAAGCGATAAAAAAATTCCCGAGACGGCTCGGGAATTTTTTTAGTTTTTCACGAAGGTCTTCATAATCTCGAAGAGCTCGGGCGAGATGACGTGCTCGATGCGGCAGGCGTTGTCCTCCGCAAGTTTGGCGTCCGCGCCCATGCGCATGAGAAGTTCTGTGATGACGCGGTGGCGGGCGTAGATGTCGGCCGCCTTTTTTTCGCCGTCCTCGGTGAGAAGAATTTCATCCGCGTCGTTGACGGTGATGTACCCCTTGGCGACGAGGAGCCCGACGGCGCGCGAGACGCTCGATTTGGCATAGCCAAGCTCGCCCGCGATGTCGATGGCGTGGACGCTCGGGTGCTTCTTCTTGAGGAGCAGGATGGTTTCGAGATACATTTCTTCGGATTCGTGCGTCTTCATATTTCCCCCTTGCGCGAATAAATGCGGAGCGGCATCTCCCGAATAGTTTGTTCCCTCTCCCCTTTTAAGAAAGGAGAAAGCGGCGTACGATTATTTGCGGAAGAGCGAGAAGGTCTTGTGCGGCGAGACGGTGACTTCGCCCACGGTGTAGCCCTGTTCGGCGATGGCGGCCTTCACGGCTTCGGAGCAGTCCGTGTCGGAGAGAAACTTCGTCTCCCCCCTGGCGGCGGAGGAAGAAACTTTCTTCGCGTTGGGCGCGGCCTTTCTCACCGTGTCGTTGACGCGCGCTTCGCACATGCCGCAGTGCATGCCTTCCACTTTCATGACGATTTCAAACATAACTACCTCCCAAAGTTCGCGCGGGCGAACTTTATGGATATTGTAGCACCAAATGCGAAAAATGTCAAGAATTTTTTGTGGAAAGCGGGTTTTTTGCAAGAAATGGGGAGCGGTTTATGCGCATAAGCTGCATAAAGTTATCCACAATTGGGGACAAAAAACGCGGAAAAATGCGTGGTTGCGACAAAAATAGAGAAAATACGAACAAAAAATCGGTTTACGAATTCCACAATGCGAATTTTTCTGTGGAATTCTCGAATTGACTGCGAAAATCATTGACAAACCCCTATGAAAGGTCTATAATATAGCCGTTAATGCGCCATTAGCTCAATTGGATAGAGCGTTGGTCTACGGAACCAAAGGCTGGGGATTCGAGCTCCTCATGGCGCACCAAACCGCATGCCAGACGGCGTGCGGTTTTTTTTGGTCTAAAAGGAAAACCACGCGATAGTCGCATGGTTCAAGAAAGGCTTTGCCGACGAACAGAAAAAGAGAAAGATAGGTAGTGCAATGAGCGGGATGAATGATTCTTGGCGCACCCTTGAGGGTCGCAAACGCATTTCTCGCGCACAGCACAGTGCGCTGTGCGCGGCGTTTGCGGTGAGTGAGCGCATCCGCCGCGCGAACGATGCCCGAGGGCAGGACTCTACCTGCCCGAGAAAGCTCCGCCGAAGGCGGTGAGGGGGTGCCATTCCAACACCCCTTCCGTCACTCGCGTTGCTCGTGCCACCCACCCCTCAAGGGGTGGGCGAGTAAAAAAACTGCCGCGCAGTGCGCGGCAGTTTTTTTGTTTTGATAAGACTTGCGGGTTACGACACTTTCATGGTCGGCATTCCCCAACCGTCCTCGTAATAATACGTCTTGCCGTTGAAGGAAACCGAGCCGCTACCGCCACACTTCACATCACCGTTGCTCTTGTCCCAACCGTTGCCCATATATTTAATATGCGGCCAAAGCTGCGTACCGCTGTAGTCGGAGACATCGAAGTACACCTTATACTTCTTCTCGGCGACCTTCACGTGTTTTGCAACAGATTTGGAACAGCCGGTGTCTTCAAGCGTAATCGATTTCAGCCATTCTACAATCTTGGTGTCGTCTGCATCGGCATCCGTGAAAGTGATAGTAATCGTGTAGTAGAGCTTCGACTGGTCAGTCTCTAACTCAACCGTCATGTCACTGAAGGTCATTGCAGGGATTACTATGTTAGGTTGAACCCAAAGACCAACCGTCCCCCAACATTCATCATCTTTATTACTGCCGGGAACGTTAACCATCTCGTATATTTTATTACCGACGGTTACTTTTGTTGCGTTGGAAGCAGCCTCTGCTGAAAGCGTGAAATTCGTGTTTTCGTCACCATAGTGCGTACCATATCTGTTCGTATCCAATGATGTGACATCGATTTTCATCGTGAAGGCGCCATCCGCTGCCGTGACGGTTCTCGGAAGTTTCGCATATCTTGCATAGTCTCCGCCAACGCGCTGGAAGTCAAAGTAATACGCATTCTCCAAGTACCCCTTGATTTGGTCAGCAGTGCAACCCGAGAAGGTGCCGCTCACAACATAGTAAGCTGCAGAATCCGTCCCCTCAATGGTAACCGCGGTCAATTCAAACTGAGCACCCTCCGGCAAAGAATAATCGGGTTCGGGTTCGGGTTCCGTGATTTCGTCCCACTTGTCGGGGTCGAGCTTATTGGTGTCGTTGACATCATCGTCCTCGGGAGCGCCGACAACCACGCATGCGCTATTGTAATACGTGTCATCATTTGTGCTGCGAATGGTGTACTTCTTTCCGCTGACGATGGCGAAGAGACCATTGGTCGAGCTGTCGGCGTCCTTGATTTCCAAAATCCTATCGTAGACAGGCGCATCGTCCGTGCCCTTCACGAAGTAAAGGTTCGACCAAAGTTGCGTATTGTTGCAATCTGTAATGTCAAACCACAGACGATAGTAATCCGTTGCGGGCTCCGTGACGTGGTCAACCGTATAAATTTCAGCCGAGCTGTCCACGTTGCCGAATACGATACCTTCCAACGCTTCCTTCGTCATGCCGTTGGATTTCACGGTGACGACGTAGAAGACCCTTGTAGGCGTGGTGACATTGTCTACTTTGAGCGCGACGTCGCCATAGAGGTCGAAACCCGTGAATTGGGTGTAGCAGCCGATTGCGCCGTTGTCGGTGACAGCGATATAGAATCTTTCGCCCGACGTATTCATGACGCTCACGCCCTTGCCTGCGATGTGAGACTGGATGCCGCCATAGTTCGTCATGCCTTCGAGATTGGTGCAGAACGCGCTCTCGAAGTTGGTCTCCCCGGAGACGGGATACAGCTGCGTCGCGGTGTCGTCGTTCTTGTCGACGATGGCGATGTGCGCATAGCCGTGCTTGCTGCGGAGGAACAATTCGGTGGTGAGCTCAAATGTTGCGGAGAATGAGCCGTCGTCACCAATCAAACCGAAAGCATACGGCCTGTCGCTGCCGCCATCAACCCAGAAGTCAAGGCGGACATATTTACCGGCAACTTCAAGGTCTGTTTCACCTTTCGTCACAGTACCTGCGAAGGTCACGGTAGGCGTTGCGGTATTGTCGCCGGCAACCGTCATCGTGTAGCTGTACGTGATAGCGGGAACAAAGTTGACGTATTCGACTTTCAGATTGCGCTGAGTAGTGTCGTCGGGCGTATGGACTTTGAAATCATACGTATAGGTATCATCATGAATGGATTGCTTCAAATCGACGAATCCGCTGTCCGGATAATCGTTGAGGTCAATGTCCATGTCCTCTGTTCTGCCGTCGATGTCGGCGCGGATACGGATATCCATCCACTTGCCCTTGTATTCTTTCTCCACAAGTTCACGAAGGTCGAATTTAATCGTGAATTCGTCGCCGCTCTTGGTGTTCGCATCGCCTGCTTCGGTGCCCTTCAGGTCCACGTCGTCATTTCCTTCATGCAGGAAGAGATAGATAGAGGTCGAGGCCTTGAAGTTCCCCTTGATGATGAGATAAGGCACCTGCGCGTCGCTTTCCGTCTCTTCCTCGAGCTTCAGCTCGACAGAGCTGAGCGTGACGAGGTGAGCCTTATAGGTTGCCGTCAGATTCATGCTGACTTTTTGAGAGCTGCTGATTTCGGCAACGGAGTTCGTTCCGTCTTTCCATCCAAGGAAGTCATAGTCCCCTTCCGAGCCCTTCGTGATGTCTGTGCTCGTGGGAAGCGGAATGTTCGCCGTGGGCGCCGTGCCGTAGGTGATGGTGAGCTTGTCGCCCGTGGCTTGGATGTCCTTTGTGAGCACGAAATCCTCTCTTGCTGCAAGAACCGCAAGATATGCTTCGCTGAACTTGCCGCCGAAGGCATCGAGGACGATTTGCACCTGTGCCGCGGGAATGGTGACGGAGGCCTCTTTGCCCTCATAAGTCACTTTAACGGAAGTGTCGCCGAGCGAAATGCAAGTTGCCTCAGCGCCGCCCTGATATTGGATGCTGTAGTCGCCCCAATTGAGGGTGTCGTGCGAGCCGTCCTTGTAGTTGACGGTGACGACGAGGTCGCCGCTTTCCACCGTGTCGCCCGCGAGGAAGGTTACGCCGCTTGCCGGCGTCGCAGTGATGTCCTTCACGACTTTCTTTTCGGTAATCGTGAATTTGACGTCATTGTTGACCGTGTAGGTGTACTTTCCGTTCTTGAGCTGCATCGTGGTCGTGCCGCGTTTGACGGTGTCGACTGCGTAGTTGCCTGCGCTGTCGGGACTGACCGTGAAGGACAGCGAGGTGCCCTTGTCCACGGACGTCGGGAGTTCGTCAAAGCCGTCTGCGCTGACGATGAGGTGCGTTGCGTTTGCCGTATCCCATTCAATCGTGCATTGTTCCGCTTTGGGAGCGCATGCAGTCATGACGAGGAGGGACGCAACGAGTGCAAATAAAACTGCGACTGAAATTCTTGCAATTTTCAATTTGCGTTGTGACATACTTTCCTCCATAAAAAATGTATTTTGCCGCGGCGGTTGCCGTTGAAGCCATGAGATGTTTTTTCTTATCCCGCTGTGGCGGGATAAGAATGCGAAAGCGCGCTTTCGCAAGGGGATTCAATTTTGATTTCAGCCGATTTCGACGGGGAAACGGGCGAGATAGGCAGCCGAGACGCCGTCTCTCACGGTGCCGCCGAGGGCATTTATGATATAGGTGATGGATGCGCCGCCCTGTGCCGCAAAGCAGGTCGTGACGAGGTGTTCGAGCACGACGCCCTCGCGTTCGGGCGCCTCCATGGCGGATTGCAAATTCACGCCGCTGTAATTGACGAGATAGACGCCTATTCCATAGGCGCGGTGCGACGTCACGCTGTCTGCGACGCGGTAGCTCGCGCAGCCGTTCTTCTCGCCGCCGTGGGACATCCACTTGTCCTGCGACGGGACGCGGTACGGGGTCTCCGACTGGTACATGACGACGGTGCCGTCATTCCCGCGCCAATCGGTCTGATAGCCTTCGAAATGCTCTACCATGAGCGCGTAGCACTGCACGCGGTCGCCATAGACGAGCAGGCCTGTCTTCGCGGGGTTGCCATAGGAGACAGAGCCGTCGCGGTTTTGGGTATCTTCCCATGCGACGCCCTGTGAATGGTCGGCGCGCCAGAGCCAGAAGTTGTCCCCCACCGTGTCGTCGCTGTGGATGACGAGGGCGGTGTCTGTCTCGGTGTGGACGTTTTTGACGCCGCCGATGCGGAGAAAGAGGTCGGAGAGGACGACGGGGAACGCCTTATGAGAGGTGTGCTTCCCCTCTTCGCCGACGACGACCATGTTTTCGCTCTTTTTGCCTGCGTCGATGAGCAGTCCCGCGACGCGCACGCCGCCGACGTCGGCAATCTGCAATGCGCCCACCGGATTTTCATCGGAAATCTCGAGGGTGGCATACCCCGAGCCGAGCAGGAGGGTCCCCTCTTCGCAGACTTTCAGCGGCGCGTCGAGGCGGTATCTCCCCGCGGGGAAGAAGATGCTGTACCCCCGCGCGAGCGCGTCGTTGAGCGTTGCCGCGGTGTCTGTCTTCTCGTTCGCTATATAGAATTCTTCGAGCGGCGCAAAATATCCGCCGAGCTTGCTGCTTTTCCAACTGCAACCTACGGCGTCCTCCGAAAAATCGGGGATGAAGAGGTTGTACTCGCCGTCGATGTTCGTGAGAAAGGGCTTCTCCGCGATGCGCTCCGTCGAGGGAAGGATTGTCGTGCGGGTGCCGTCCGAGGACCAATTTCCGCTCGGAATTTGCCCCTCACAGCCCGTGAAGACGTAGTTATAGGAATTCCCGTCCCAACTCTTGAACGCCGTGTTGCGGGTAAACCACTGCTGTTGCGTGCCCGCGTGGATGACTCCCTGCACCGTGCTGTCGGCGAGGAAGCCGCCCGAGGACCAGCCGCTGCCCGACAGGCTGAGGTCGCCCAAAAAGGACATTCTCCGAAGATACGTCGCCTGCGAGACAGCCCAGACGGTGTCCGAAAGGACGGTCATGTTCTCCGCACCCCGCCAGAAGGTACAGGTGGAGTTGGAGTTTGCAAGCACCTTAAGGGAGACTGAGAGCTTGCCCACGGTGACTTCGTAGGGGTACGTTCCCAAGCCGCTGACGGAGGTGTAGTAGCCCACTTTGAGGTCGAGGTCGGGATATTCTCCGGGGAGAAGAAAGACGGCGAAGCGTTCGGAGGAGAACTGCCCGCTGTTTGCCGTTTCGAGGCGGGAATGCACCTCGTCAATGTGTGCCTGCACGGCCGCCATGTCGTCATCGGGGCCGACGACGAGCGTGTTGGTGAGGGCGCAGACCGGTTCGCCGAGCGGGCGCTCTTCCTCCCCCTCGAGGGCGATGACTTGGAAGTAGTCGAAGAGGCCGTCTTCCACTTCGTACGAGGTCTCCGCCGTGGTTGTCTCGGGGGTAAATTCGCCAAAGCGGGTCGCCGAGCGGGTGACGAGATAGCCGTCCGCGCCGTCTGTCCCGTCCCAGCGGAGGTAGCCGACTTCGCCCACGACGTTATAGCGCACCTCACCGCTCGACAGCTGTTCGCCGTCGAAGGGCTTTCCCCCCTCAAAAGTCGGCGCGCAAGCCGTCGCAAGGAGAAGAAAAACCATCGCGATGAGAAGCGCAAACCGTTTCATGCGAATCTCCTTTTGTATCCACTCTGCGGCATACTTTTCAATATAAGTATTATAACACATCCGCGCGCGAAAGGAAATACTTTTTGCATAAATTGTTAAAAAATTGTAATAGACTAACAAAATCCCCCACCTTGAAAGGTGGGGGACGAACAAATCGTGAGATTTATTCTTCTTGTTTCTTCGGAATGAACATGAACAGCACACATGCGCCGATGCCGAGGATGAGGACAACGTCGATGACTGCCCAGAGTGCGGGGACAACGGGCGAATAGGGAGCCGTGCTCACGCCCGTGCCGAGGGTGACGTTATAGCTGTCGTCGCCGTTCTCCGCGTAGTCCTTCGCCGCCATGTAGGTGTCGACGTAGGTGTAGATGATGTTCTTGGCAGACTGACGGGACGCTGCCCTATTGGCAGCCGTGCTAAGGTCCAGGGAAGCGGTGTCATCTTTGGCGCCTAAGCCGAAGAGCCACAAATCGTTCCCCGCGCGCACGCCTAACTCGTATTTTGCCATGTAATCGCCGGCGGCGTGCCAGTCTGTGATGACGGAGCCGCGGAAGCCCCACTCGCTGCGCAGAATGTCGGTGAGAAGTGCGCGGTTGTAGCCGCACCAAATCGTGCCGAGACGGTTGAATGCGCTCATCATGGCATTCGCGCCGCCCTCTTTGACGCAGATTTCGAAGGGTTTGAGATAGACTTCGCGGAGCGTCTGCTCGGTAATCCACTCATTCCAATCTTTTGCGTTCTGTCCGTTGTCGGAGAGCACGAAGTGCTTGACATAGCAGTAGAGGTTGGTCTGCTTTGCGCCGCGGACGGTCTCTGCGCCGAGATGGCCGGAGAGAACGGCGTCCTCGCTGTAATACTCGTAGTTACGGGTGTTGTAGGCGGAGCGGTGCAGGTTGACGCCGGGGGCGTACCAGCCGTAGGCATCCGTCGTGTTGCCGAGCACGCCCTGTGCGCGGCCGATGTTGTAGGTCAATCTCGTGTTCCACGAGCAGCCGACCAAAGTCTCTGCGGGGAAGACTGCCCACGCCTCGTTGGGTTCCGCGTTGGACGTTGCGCGGTTGAACCCGGCAGGGCCGTCTCTGTTCGCCTGATTGGGCTTTGCGATGCTCTCTGCGTCGTAGGTGCGGAAGCCGCCGTTGAGAATGAGGCGGGCGACCTCTTGCTGGGAGAGCTGGTCGAGGAATTCATCCCACTCCTCCGCGTCATAGTCGGCGAGGACTTCGAAGAGGTCTTCGTTTATCTTGAGCGAACGCGCCCCCGTTTTTCCCTGAAGGTCATTTCTCGTGGGCTTCGTACCGTCCGCCTCGACGAGCGTCAGATATTGCTGTGCATCCACGCCGTATTGGATGTCGGAATCGTCCCATTGGACGTTGCCCGTTGCATCCCGGTTGACCGCACTACTGCTTGCTTCGCCGTACGTCGTAAACGTCTTGTCGGTCGGGAAAGTTCCCGCAAAGTCCTCGCGGGAGAGATACTTCACGCCACCGCTTATCCCAGTCGACCCGTCGATGGGCATATTGCCGTAGGCAGAGCTGCCCGTGAAGCGGTTCTCGACTGTCTGATGCGTTACGGGATCTTCGTCGAATTTGATTTCGTCGCAGAAGAATTCGATGGGGTCGCAACCGTCACATTCGGCGTGCGCATTTGCCCGCACCGTGAGCGCATAATCGCCCTCCTCTATCTCATAGCCCCTGAAGTTGTTTGCGTTGGCATCAGAGGCATCGTACGAAGCCATGTCGTACGCCGTGAAGGTGAGGGTGATATCCTGCTGGTCGATTGCGGCGCCGTCTTCGTTTACGGTTCCGTGCGGTTCAAGCTGTACCGTCTTGCCAAAGGCAAGGAGATTGACGCTCGCTTTCTCGATGCCGCCCGGGGTATAGGGAGCCGTGTAGTAGAGCTGCACGACTTCGGCGCCGCGGCGGTCGCCCGTGTTGATGACGTGCACGGTCACATAGTACTCCGTGTCCGCCTCGAGGGTGTCGAACGCTTCGGAGACATGCTTCCCCTCTTCGTCGATGTAGCCCGTGTCGACGATTGCCTGCGTGAAGGTGGTGTAGGAGAGGCCGTAGCCGAACGGGAACTGCACGACAGCGTCATAGCCCGTCTTGTCGCCGCGGGTCACGCTGTCGAAAAATCCCTCTTCGTCTGCCGTCTCGTACCACTTATAGCCGAAGTAGATGCCCTCCTGATAGACAAGGCCCGCGCTGTCCTTCGTTGCGTTGGGATAGACGGGGTTGTTGGTCTGCCAGTCATAGGCATAGGTGTCGGAGAGCCTGCCCGAGGGGCTGACTTGGACTTCGTCATAGATGCCCGTGCCCTCGCCGTCCTCGTCGAGCCGTTCCACCTTCTTTTCGCCGTAGAGCACCCACGGAACGGCGCGTGCGCCCGATTGTCCCGGGGTTCCGATGAAGAGGCAGGACTTGATGCAGTCGTATTCTTCGAGGAAGCCGAGCTCGAGCGGGTTGGTCGTGTTGAGCAGGACGATAACGTTGAAGTCCTTCTTGTCGAGTGCGTCGAAAATCGTCTTCTCGTTGTCGGTGAGTTCAAGATAGTTCCCGTTCGAGAAGGAAAGGCGTGTCCTGTTTGCCTCCCCGCTCGTGCTGACAAGCTCGCCGTCGCCGCCGTTCTCACAGCCCCAACGGGAGAGCACGACGACTGCCGTCGTCGAGAAGTCCTTGGCATCGTTCATGCGGGCTTCTGTGTAGAAGGACGAGTCGGGGTTGAGCATGTTGCGGACAGGGGTATCGCCCGTGGTGCCCCCAAGATCCTTGAAGTCCGCATCCCAGTCATAGAGGTTCTCGTAAGCATCCGACAGGGTCTCGTTGTAGAGCGTATCGAACTCATAGAGGTCGGCATATTCGTCGAAGGCGTCCTTGAGTGTGAGGTACTTGGGGTTGATGTCCTTGTTGATGGGAGAGCCGCCGCTGCCGCCGCCGACCATCAAAAAGCCGTGGTCGGTGGATGCCCAGCCGAAGAGATTGACTTTGGACTCCTTCTCGAGGGGGAGAAAGTCCTCATCGTTCTTGAGGAGAACAAAACTTTCTTCGGCAATCTCACCGATGAGGTCGTCCGCCTCGCCGAGCGCAGCCATTGCCTCTTCGGATGCGGGCGCCGTCGGGGAGAACATCTCATGAAGGAGAGGCTGCAATATATCGAGCGCAATATTCGCTCCGATAAAGACAACGACAAGCACGCACGCAACAATCAAAAGCGCGATTCTCTTCGTTTTGGATTTGCCGGAAAAGAACGTAACAGCCATAGTGTTCATTTCTCCTTTTCAAATTTTAGTTCACCTCTCCCCCACGCGGGGGGAGAGGCTGCTGTGAGATTCGTTTACTGAACTTCTTGCCAAGAGATGTCGGAGAACTCATAGGTTACATCGGTCGTGTTGTTCGTCCCGGGCATCTGAATGTCAAGCGCGCTGATACCATTGTTTCCCGCACCCGTCTTGTTCAATACAAATTCGACATGGATGTCGTTAACACCCTCCGTAAGATTTACGCTCGCTCCGTTAATCATAATTGTGGACGCTTGATGGGCATTCACTTTGATGTTCAGAACATAGGTCTTATCGGCAGTCAGGGCGGTGCTGGTATAGAAGAGTTGCACACTGAAATTCACGCTGCCGCCGTGATAGGTGAGCACCACAGCATTGTTCTCAATGGCATTCTTCGACATCGTGACAATGGTACCGCAACCACCCCAATCGCCCGCAACATACCAATAGTACAGTTTATCTTTGTTTGCGGAAGCGACACCTTCTTCACCATTGGTAAGTGTGTCGAGATTTGCATTGACTTTGTTTCCAAGGGTCAATGTGGACGGGTCCACTACGACGCCTTCGGCTTCGGGGGCGGGAGCGCTTCCCTGCTTTTCAAACGTAAAGTTGGTGAACGTGAAGTTGCCGACCACAACCGTCATGACATCCACTTGCCCAAAGCAAACATTGATAAGAGTTGTTTTCGGTCCGGCAACCTTCGTGCCCTCATAGTGGCCGTTTCCGCTCGTAATATCAATCGGCGTGCCGTTGACGGTAATGATTACTGTATCCTGCTTCGAATTCGCGCCTGTGGCAGTGATGTCAAAGGAGATTTTGTAAGTTGCACCGCTCTCAAGAGAATTATCGCGATAGAAGAGCTGCTGAGAGTAGAACATGTTGCCGCCTTCCGGATAATTATATGTGAGCGTTCCCTTGTCAAATTTCGCGACTGTGGGCGTCAGGCCGCCTTCGCCGTTCCATCTGAACCAACCATTCTGTTCGCCGATTTCGGACTCGGTGCTGAAAGGAATGTCATAGACAATGCCGCCGTTTGCGACGGTATAACTACCGAAGCTCTCAGACCATTCGGAAGCGGTGTAGAGTATGCTTTCCGCATTTGCACGCACCTTCAATGTGTAGGTGCCGTCTTCCCATTTCGAGTCGTCAATCGTGTTCGCGCCGACTTTGGCAGTCATCGAATATGCCGGCGAATCTCCGTCTTTGAAGAAACCAACGGTGTAATCCTTGACGCCCGCGGTGTTCACGGTATCGGTAATCGTAACAACTTTCGCTGCAAGCGTGGCAGTGGGCACCTGCAACTGCGTAGCGGGACCCGCTTCTGTCCACTTCAGGTTGGAAACCGTGATATCGACCGCACCGCTCGGAACCAAGCAGGTACGTTTGCTGGCAGAGCCGAGTTCGAGATGGAATGCAATCCACTGGATAGCGGAATAGTCGTCGGTGGCATGAATTGCGCCGTCGTCTGCATGATGGAAAGGAATGCTGATGTTGTTGTCGCCCACGACAAGGTCGACTTCCACACCGTTGACGGTGACGGTGCCTGCGGCATTGGATTTAATCTTCGCCGTCAGCACATAATCCTTATTATTTTCGAGAAGTCCTTGGAAGCTCGGATTGGACACAGAGGTCTTGGGGCTGCGGAAGAACAGCTGGACGGTATCTGCGGGGTTACGGCCATCGGAGTTGTTATCGGACGGATTTGTAATGGTCGCAGTGAGATGCACACTGCCCGCCTGAGAGACGCTCGGTTCGTCGTCGCCGAGATATTCGGCCTTCCCCATGGTGACGTTGCCGCCGTTCCAGTCGCTCTGATCGCGCCAGAATGCCCATTTCCCGGAGGGAACTTTGTTCTGTCCGATAGCGCCGTCGTGGACGGGATCTCCACCATCACGAAGAAGATAGTAGCCTGCCTTCTGTCCTTCCGTCGTGACGGTGACTTTGAGCTCTGCCGTGACGCCGCCGCAAGCGACATACACCGACACGGGGGTGTTCCCCGTCGGGGAGATGCCCTTTACCGTAGCGGACTTGCCGTCCTCTGCGGGCGTGACGGTGATGTAATCCGTGTTGCCGCCGTTCCAAGTGGGCTTCGCATCGCTGCCCGTGACGACCGCGGTGACGGTCTTCTCCGCACCGGAAGCGAGGCTCAACGTCTCGACTTTGGCGCCGTCGACCTGAAGTTCGACGGTGACGACGGCCTTCGGATTGACCTTGACGGGAATCTCGGCGGTCGCTTTGTCATACGTGACGGTGAGGGTCGTCTCGCCGGCAGCTTTCGCAGTCACCTTCCCACGGGAGCTGACGGACGCCACTGCGGTGTCTTCCATCTCAAATTTGACATCCTTGTTGTCGAGCACGGTATCACCCTGCTTGACTACGAGGTCCTGAGTCTCGCCGACGGTCAATTCGACGGAGTCGGGCTCGACTGTGAGGGTAGCAGGGGCGCAAGCGACGGCAAATGACAATACAAAGAGCACCGCCATGAGACTTGCGACTACTACACGCAACTTGTTTCTCATAAACACTACATCCTCCTGAAAATATTTTTGCATACGGGCGTTCTGCCCGTTGTTGCCTGATAAGTTTTTACGCGTTTCCGATTTGGTACACGCGGACATAATCGATATACATCGAAGCGGAAGTAAAGGACGCGTCGGGGCGCAGTCCGCCGTCGAAATTCCCCCCTACCGCAAGGTTGAAGAGAAGGTAGAAATCGACGTCGAAGGGCGCACGGGCGTTGTCCTCGGCGTTCCGTGAAAACCACTGCGAACTTGTGACGGTCAGCGTCGCCGCCCGGTCGACATAGTAGACGATTTTGTCCTCCGTCCACTCCACGCCATAGGTGTGCCACTCGCTGATTGGCGTGGACAGCGCGGTCTCTTTGGAGATACATCTGCTGTCCCAGCCGCCTGCGGTGTTGGGACCGAAGTGCAGGGCGGAACTCGTTCTGTCCGTGAGCCTTCCCTTGGCCTCCATGATGTCTATCTCCCCGCTCGCCGGCCAGCCGCCGTATTTGTTTTGCGTGGAAAATTCATTCGCGGGCTGGGGAAGCATCCAGAATGCGGGCCACATGCCCGTTCCGAGAGGAAGGCGCATGCGGGCCTCGAAATAGCCGTAGGTGAACACATGGCGGTCACGCGTCGTGATGCGGGCGGAGGTGAACTCCATGCCGCCGCGGGATTGGCGCGATGCGGTGATGACGAGGCTGCCGCTTTCCACCTTGACGGCGTCCCGCGTGTAATACTGGAGCTCGTCGTTGCCCCAATTCTCATTGCGGGAAGGAATGCCGTGGTAGACATCGTGCGTGCCCTCCTGATATTCCCAATTGGCTTCGTCGAGGACGTTGGAGTTGAATTCGTCGCTCCAGACGAGGCTGTAGCCGCCCGTCTGACGCGCGGTGACGGTGACTTCGCAATATGCCGAACCCGCCGTGGCGCTGGTTGCGGTGATGCGCGTCGAGCCCGCCATGACTGCCGTGACTTTCCCCGTTTGGTCGACGCGGGCGACCCGAATACTCGCCGAGGACCAAGTGACGGAAGAGCCGTCCGTCGTGGTGGCGGTGAGTTGCTGTTCGGAGCCCTCCGCAAGGGAGATGGCCGCGGGTGCGACATGAATTTCGGGAATGGTGACGGGGGGCGCCTCCACGGTGACGGTGCAATACGCCCTGCCCGCGGTCGCGCTCTCGGCGACGATGCGCGTCTTCCCCACGCCTGCGGCGGTGACGGTCCCCTCCTCGACGGTGGCGACTTCCGCATTCTCGGTGCTCCAAAGGACGTCGGAGTTGTCCGAGGCCGCAGCGGTAAGGGTTGCCGTCTTGCCCACTTGCAAGGTGAGGGCGGAAGAGGAAATGGTGAGCGTGGGTGCAGGCGGAGGCACAGGGTCATCCGAAAGGACGGTAATCGTGCAGGACTTCTCCGCAAAGGAACAGGAGACGGTGATGACTGCAATGCCCGCAGAACACGCGGTGACTTTTCCCTCATCGTCGACGGTGGCGACCAACTCGTCGTCGGATTCCCATTCGAGCGTCTCGTCCTCATCGGACACGAAGACGCGGAGTTGATAGGTCTCCCCCACCGAGAGCGTTGTGGAGCTCGGGGAGAGGGTGAGCGTCTTCGCATTGCCGCCCGTCCCGTGCGGCGCACAGCCCGCAAGAAGCGCGAACACAAAAAACGCCGCAAGGACATAGGAGACGAGGGAACATTTCTGCATGGCTTACTCCGAAAGCAATTTGCCGAACTTATGGTGCTTTTATCCGCGGCGGAGCGCCGCGAGGAACTCTTTGCGCTTGGGTTGGCTGATTTTGAGAACGTCGCCGCACGACATCGTGAGAAAATATCCCTTGACGCGGTGCGCATGGCGGAGATTGATGAGATAGCAGGCATTGCAGGGGGCGAAACCGTACGGCCCGAGCGTCTCTTTGAGCTGTTTCATGGAGCCGCTCTCCGTGAAATTCCCCTGCTCGGTGTGCCATGTGAGCGCGTGGCCGTGAATCTCAATGTAATAGACGCTCTCGGCGAGAATTTGCACGGATCCCGTGCGGTCGCGGATGACGACGGTCTTACCTTGCGATTTCTGCGCGAACGCGCGCGCGAGGCGCAGCGAAAGCCTGTCGAGAGTGACCGGCTTGATGATATAGTCGAGGGCGTCGACTTCATAACTGCGCACGGCCTGCAACAGGTCGCGCGTCACAAAGACGATGGCGGATTCGGAATTCAAGAGGCGGAATTTGCGCGCGGCATCCATTCCGCCCGAAGCGGGAGAGGCATCGAGAAAGACGATGTGGAAAAACTGCTCGCGCTCGGCGAGAAATTCGTACGGAGAGCGGAACCGCGCGCAGTCGAACTGCATTCCGCGCAGAGTTGCATACGCTTCGAGCACACTGTGAAGGTGCTCTGCGTCCTCTTCGTTCTCTTCCACGATGGCAATTTCGTACACGGCTCCCTCCGCTTTGTCCCCTGTTGTTTGCGTGCATGCGTATTATAGAATAATTATGGTTTTGTGTAAATATACACTTTTTGAATTTCGTCTATTTTTCATACTCTTTTGCAATTAGGATAAAATAAATTGAGTATTTCCCGAACAAAAACTGTGAATGAAAAAAGTCCCAAAGCGCGGCTGCGTTTTGAGACTTTGTCAATTTTTGATTACTTTGCGTATTCCACGCTGCGGAATTCGCGGATGACGTTGACTTTAATCTGCCCGGGATACTCGAGTTCGCTCTCGATTTTCTTGGCGATGTCCTTCGCGAGGAAGAGCGCCTTGGCGTCGTCCACCTGCTCGGGTTTGACGATGACGCGGACCTCCCTGCCCGCCTGAATGGCATATGCCTTGTCGACGCCCTTGAAGCCGCCTGCGAGCTCTTCGAGCTTTTCAAGGCGCTTGATATAGTTGCTCCCCGTCTCTCTGCGTGCCCCGGGACGGGCGCCCGAGATGGCATCTGCCGCCTGCACGAGCACGGCCTCGATGGTCTTGGGTTCGACGTCGCCGTGGTGCGCCATGATGGCGTTGACAATCATCGCGTTTTCCTTATATTTCTTCGCGATGTCGGCGCCGAGCTGAATGTGCGTCCCCTCCTGCTCGTGGTCGACGGCCTTGCCGATGTCGTGGAGAAGTCCCGCGCGCTTGGCAAAGTTGATGTCGAGCCCGAGTTCCTGCGCCATGAGACCGGCGAGCTGGGCGACTTCGATGGAGTGGCGGTAGACGTTCTGTCCGTAGCTGGTGCGGTATTTGAGTCTGCCGATGAGTTTGATGAGCTCGGGGTGGAGTCCGAAGATGCCCACTTCGAACATGGCGTTCTCGCCCGCGGCCTTTATCTGCTGGTCGAGCTCCTTGCGGACCTTTTCCACCGTCTCCTCGATTTTGGCGGGGTGGATGCGGCCGTCGGAGATGAGCTTTTCGAGGGTGAGGCGGGCGACTTCCCTTCTCACGGGGTCAAAGCCCGAGAGGATGACGACTTCGGGCGTGTCGTCGATGATGAGTTCGATTCCCGTGGCGTTCTCGATGGCGCGGATGTTTCTCCCCTCTCTGCCGATGAGGCGCGCCTTCATGTCGTCATTGGGAAGAGGGACGACGGAGACGGTGCTCTCCGAGGCGTGGTCTGCGGCACAGCGCTGGATGGCGAGCGTGATGATGTTCTTCGCGTTCAAATCCGCCTCGTCCTTCGCCTGCTGTTCGAGGTTGCGCACCTGCACGGCGCAGTCCCTTCTCGTCTCGTCCAAAATTTCGTCGGTGAGTTGCTTCTTCGCCTCCTCCTTGGTGAGCTGGGCGATGCGTTCGAGCTCCGCCGTCATCAGCTCCTGCTGGTGGGAGACTTGCTCCTCGCGCTTGACGACGTCCGCCGTCTTGCGCTCGAGGTCCTTCTTTCTGTCCTCAAGGGATTGCTCTTTGCGGGAGACTTCGGATTCCCGCTTTTCCAGCATGTCCTCCTGCCGTTGGAGACGGGATTCGACGCGCTGCTGTTCGGCGCGCTTCTCCTTCATCTCCTGATCGAATTCGTTCCTGCGCTTTAAGTCCTGCTCCTTGGACTCCAAAATCGCTTCCTTTTTCAGTTGCTTGCATTCGGCCTGCGCCGTTTCAAGCATTTCTTCGACTTTCTTCGAAGTTTCGTCGAGCTTGCGCTCGGATCTCCTTTTGGAAACTTGTTTGAGAATGAGCCATGTGACGAGTCCGCCGACGCCGAGTCCCACAACGAGGAATACGACGAACAGACCGGCGGCAAGTCCGGGGTTCATATCAAGGAGCAGGCTGACAATGGTGTTCATGTGTTCAGCCTCCTGATAAGTTTTTTATTCCGACCCGCATCGGACTGCAAATTTTACAGCCGCATTGCGCGGTCAAGGCTTATTATACAGTAAGAATATAAAAATGTCAAGTACTTACTCACATGCTGAAAAAAATATTTTTTACGGAATCTTTCGTAAATTTTTCACGAAATCTTGACAATTTCCGTTCGTAGGATTACAATATCTATGTTAAAAAGGTAACAAATGTCATGACCCGGGCGAGGAAATGAAATGATACGCATCGAACATGCAAAAAAGGACTACAGGACAGACAAAAAGAGCTTTTTCGCGCTCGACGACGTCAATCTCGAAATCCGTGAGGGAGAGTTCGTCGCCATCACGGGGAAGTCGGGGAGCGGGAAGAGCACCCTTCTAAACATGGTCGGTGCGCTCGACCGCCTCACGGAGGGCTCCGTCTATGTGGACGGGAGCGATTTGAGCAAACTTTCGGGGAGAAAGGTGGCCGCCTACCGCAACAAAACGGTCGGGTTTGTCTTCCAGAGCTTCTACCTCGAGCCGAGCTATACCGTCTATGACAACGTGGAACTTCCCCTCATCCTCGCGGGGCGCCCCCGCAAGCGCAACCGTGCCAAGGTGGAGGCCGCGCTCGATGAAGTCGGGCTGGCGGACAAAATCAAGGAGAAGGCGAGAAATCTCTCGGGCGGGGAACAGCAGCGCGTCGCCATCGCACGCGCCATCGTCAACGACCCGAAATATATCCTTGCGGACGAGCCGTGCGGCAACCTCGACACCGCCAACAGCGAGAACATCATGCGCATCCTCAAGGGATTGCACGCACAGGGCAAGACCGTCATCATGGTCACCCACGACCCCGAGGACGCATTGCAGGCAGAACGCATCGTTACGATGTCGGACGGGAAGGTAATCGGGGATACCATGCCCGTGGGTAAGCCTTCAGACAGCGCGTCCGACATCGTCGAAGCGCCTGTGGAAATCCCCGAGGAAATTCCGCAAACATCCAAAGAAATTTCCCATAAAGCGCACAGGCGGACGAGCCGCTTTTTCCGTAAAACCGAAGAAGAAACAATCGAAGATTCGGAGAAATTCTCCTCTCCCGCAGACCCCGTCGACGTCGTCGAACAGGCGACGGATGAGGGCGAAGACGTCGTGGAACCCGAGGAAGTTTTCCCTGCGGGCGAGGACGTCGTAGAGCCCGTACGGGAGGATGGCGACCTTCCCGAAATCGAATACGAACAGGAAGATATGGGCGACGACGTTGTCGAACAGGCAGTGGACGAGGGCGATGACATCGTCGAAGAATACCGAGACGGGGACGAGGCGATATAGACAATGCTGCGAAGTGTATTCAAACTTATCCGACTCGAGGTAGCCTTCCTCTGGAAGACCATCGTGCTCATCGGGCTCATTCTCATCACCTTCATCT
The DNA here is from genome assembly GCA_947631925.1 of uncultured Clostridia bacterium. Classification (GTDB taxonomy): domain Bacteria; phylum Bacillota; class Clostridia; order Christensenellales; family Borkfalkiaceae; genus Gallimonas. The sequence goes on along the minus strand of CANRNE010000003.1, from coordinate 10,360 downwards.
CCGCTCTTCTCTCCGTCATCTCCGTGCTTCTCGACGTGCCCGAGGGCATGTATGCTGGGCTGGACGAGTATTTGCACCATTTTACGCTGAAGGTGAGCGACGCGCGCCCCGACCTCGACATCGAAGGAGAGTCCGTCTACGGGTTCATCAACGGCATCACGCGGTATTCCATCCTCAAAGGCCCGGGCGGAGAACAGGTCATCTCCCCTCCCACCGCGGGCGGCGAGGAGGACGAACTGCTCGAGATTACCTACACGTTCACGGGCTGTGCCATTCGGCCCTCCCTTTTGAAGGAATTCGAGCCCTATAAGAAACTTGTCGGCAAGGGAAGACTGCCGAATGCCCCCGGGGAAATCTGCATCAACGCGACGGTTGCAAAACTGGTCGGCGCGAGCATTGGGGACACCGTCACCCTCCGTCCCGACCCGCAGTATGCCGAGGAGTATGACTTCACGGGGCGGGAGGAGACCTCCTTCACACTGGTCGGAACGCATGACAACAGCGTGATTTCCAGATATAATGCAATCCATCCCCGCGATTACATCGTCCCGAGCTATTATTTCTATCTGATGATGCCCGAGGAGACGACCTATTCGACGCTCACCTTCCTGATGCCAAACTCCAGGACGATGCACCAGACCGCGCTCAGTCTCATCCGCGGGGGAAGGGAAGCCACGATGGACGGTACCAGCGAGCGGCAGATGGAGAATGTCGCCCTCGCACAGGCGTTCTTCGGCGCCATTGCCGCCGTCATCGGCTTTATGGTGCTCTTTATTCTGTATTCGCTCATCGCCATCTTCTTCCGCCAGCGGCGCGCGCAGATTCTCCGCATGCGTCTGCTCGGGGCGACAAGTTTTCTCGTGGCAGCCGTCTACTGCACCGTCGCCATCTTCCTTGTTTTCCTCGGCGTCGTGCTCGGCTCGGCGTTCTCGATGGCGTTCAATGTGTACTTTATGGGACTTTGCGGGTCGCTGTTCAAAACGTTCAGCTCCAATTTCATCTCGCATTTCCGCCCCATTATCCCCTTTATCCTGCTTCTCGTGCTTGCGGCATTCACGCTCATTCTATTCTTTGTCGTCAACCGCAAGGTGCGCAACGCCCGTCTCTCCGTGGAGGTCCGCCATGAATAACAACAAAGCAGAAGCCCTTCAGGAGAATGTGCAGGAAGTCAAAAAGGGATTCAGCCTGTTTCGCCTCGCCTGCAAGCAAATCAAGACGTACCTCTGGATGAACACAAAACTTTGTCTCACCTTTGCCGCGCTCGCCTTCCTCTTTTGCCTCTTTACGGTCTATAACGTGGCCATCGAGGAATATCGCGACAACAAGTATGACGAGATTGCCTCCTCCAACTACATCATCTTTCAGTCTCCCTCACAGGATGAAATCGTTCACACGTACTACAGCGATTTTGTCTATGAGGACCACTATCTTCTTCACAACTACGCCCCCACCGTGAGCGCGGAATACGCCGTCGGCGGGCAGTATAACGCGAACAGCACCTACTTCTTTATCGACGTGGACGGGAAGGAATATATCCCGCTGAAAAATGTCACGTTCGCGACGATTGCGTGCGAGACGGGATACTTCACCGAGTTCGACTATCGGGAGCTCAAGGCTCGCTACGGCTATGACAGCTTCTTCTCCGCGGGGCACTACCCCGAGGCGCTCGACGAGATTGCGGTGAGCGAACTTCTCCTCGACGCCTATAAGATGGAGCCCGAGGACGTGCTCGACAAGACTATGACGGTGAAATTCCGCAAGAAGACGGAGGGTGAATTCGTCGAGCAGTTCACGATGAAAGTCTGCGGCATCTATCGCCGCGAACTGACCTCGTTGAAGGGACACAGCGCGGAAATGGTATGCCGTCCCACCTTCCTCTTCCCCTACGGGAGCGACTTCTTCAAGTCCTCTTACTATCATCGCTATCGCCGCTATCTCGCCGATTGGCCCGAACTGGAAGACGTCCTCTCATGGCAATACACCGACTCCAGTACGAAATATGTCGGCAAGGAGATGGCGGCGCATATCAGTAATACGTCGAAGGTGCAAATCCTCGCGGCCAATCTCTATGCCGTCGTCGGAACAACGCTCGCCATCGGGCTCATTCTGACCGTATTTCTGATGATAGATAAGTACATCAAGGTGTTCTCCCGCTCGGGCGGAATTCTCATGACATTCGGATTGAAACGCAGCCAGATGTTTGCCCTGCTCGCGATACAATTGCTCCTTTTGTGCCTCGCCGCCATCCCCATCGCGGCCATTCTGACGCTGCTCGGCTACACCGTCCTGTCCGCCCTGCTCAAGTGGGTCGTCGCCATCTCGCTGACCGTCTCCGCGGGGGAAATCGCGACCATTCTCATCGTTGCCGTTGCCATCGTCTTTGCAATCGCCGCCATGTTCTTCCTCGTGTCCCTCATCCGACTGCGGCGCAAGCCCATTAAAGAAATTCTGCATACGGAAGTGGATTGAAAACAAAATTATTTCCATGAGAAAAGAGAATGCCGTGGGCATTCTCTTTTCTCATGTGAAAGGTATCTGATTTTGATACCATTTCAACCGCCCGTTCAAAACGTCACTTGACCGTTCAAATTGCCCTCTGACCGTTCAAATGCACCGCCGGGCGTTCAAACGCTCTTTTATTGTATCACGAGGAGATTGGAAAGTCAAACTGTTTTTCCCTCATTTTTCTCCTCATCTTTTTCCTGGCTTTCCATCGGCTCTTGCGCCAGGAGTTTATCGACACGAGGGATATTCGCTTCGATGCAAACCTGCAAAATCGTCCCAATCAACTGCTCCGGATTCGGATGATGGAATTTGTAATTCAATTTCGGTTTTTTCTTTCTCATCTTTTCACTCAACCCCTACGCCAGTCTTTGCTTTCCTTTTTAAGAATTCCACGGTTCATGCTCATATTCATCGAAGGTGTCATCAAGGTGGCTGATGCGCTTCCCAAGATCGGTATCGATGAATGTCTCGACATGGTTCGCCAGGTCGTACAGTGCGGAAATAAATCGCTCGTAAGCCCGAAAGCCCGCCAGGGTGAAATACCGATATTCCGGGGACGGAGCATCGAAGTCTCCCCTCTCTTTATTGCCGCCAACCCAACCCGACACGACTGGTCGCTTCAAATACAAGTTCCCTTTCAAGCCGAAATGCTTTTGAAGGATTTCTTCCAGGGACGGAGCGTCAATCTCGGTTTGTCTTTCAGTCGCCATTTTTCTGCAATTCCTCATCTTCCAAAACAATGCAGTTGACGAACCCGGAGTGAGCCGTGCAAGCGTCAATCGCAATAATGCCTTCTCCGTAATACGGCGTGAATTCGGCATCATCTCCGAACTCCGAGCATTTGCCTTCCAGGATAGAGTGTCCGTAGGAGGTGTGCCAATGCCCGCAGACGATTGTTTTCCCCGGCTCCGTTACGCCACACGATGCGGCAAGCATCCCATTGAACCACCGCGCCTCCCTCCACCGGGTGGCATCGCTCCCGCGCCAATTTTCAATCGGATAGAAATACTGCGGGCGGCTGCCGCCGATGCCATCAGCGGGAATCCAGCCATGCACGAAGATATATTTTTCCGTCTCGTAATAGTCCACCATCGCCGGGAGAATCTTCTTGAAGAACGGCGTTTCCTTCATTCTGAGAGAAACCCTCTTCGGCATGGTCGTTGCTTCATATAAATCGCTGTGCGTGAGCTGGAACACGGTCTGCGGCGTTTGATTGTGCCAATGATGCGAATAGATGAGGTCGATCGTCATCCACTCGCCGAAGTTCTCAACCAACTCTTCTACCAAGTCCTCGTGGTTTCCGCGAATCAGAATCACGAGGTCTTTTTCAAGCAAATCGCAAATGAACTCTTGGATTTTCTCGGCTTCCTCTCCACGGTCAAAAAGGTCGCCGCAAACAATGAGCTTGTGCGGTTCCTTGTCATCGAAAAATCCCTTTTCTTTTAAGGCGGACACCAGCGGCGTGTAGAACCCGTGGACGTCCGAAACCACATAATATTTCATGCTTTCCTGCCTTTTAGAATTCGTGCCACTCGTGATTTTCCTTTCCGGACACAATCGCCATTTGTTTGTATTGCACTTCGCCCGGTTCCAGGACGAATTCCCCGTTTCTATATTTCTGCCTGGCAATCTCTAAGGCTTCACTCTCGCTGTCTGCCTCGACAGTAAATTCATCGACCACCGTTTCCTCAATGGCTACCTTAAATTTCCCCATTGTTCGCTCCCCTGGGCATCGCATCTTTCAACGAAGCTATTATCTCCGCGCCGCCTTTATCCGGCTTTGTCAAAACCGCAATCACGCGCCCACGGCGAGTAATAAAAACATCTTCTTTTGCGGAAAGTTGAAGGAACTCTTCGAGCTTTTCCGCGACCTCTTTCTCCGTCACAACCAGGCTCATGAAATCACCCTTTGCAAAACTCATAGCACTCGGCAGCGGTCAGACGTAACCCGCAGTCGAAAGCCACCCCATAGCCATAGAGGTCAGTCTGCGCAATTCGCTTCTCTTGAAAGTAGTCCAAATGCTCAGCCACCTTCGGCATCTTCCTGGCAAGCACCCTCATATCAATGCTTTCGAAGCTGCTGTCATTGAATTCAAGCCCCAAAATCCACGGCTTTGACATCCAAGATCGGAAAACACGCACAGGCGTTTCCTCGGTGATTACGAGCGGACCGCCGTCCTTGCGCATCATATACCATTTCTCTTTGAGAAACAGTTCCCGAACGATTTCATCGGTATTGATGTTCGGGGCATAAATCTTCATCTTCTCAATGAGCTGATAGCCGATGTACCCCGACATTGCGTAATCGTACCCATCGAATCGGTCAAACCCGCGCTCATCGAATGTTCTGGTGATTTTGTCATGAAACGAGACGAAGAGAGAATCGTATTTGTGTGAGTGGTTCTCAACGAAATAATCCGGTCGATAGACGATGTCCACGATTCCCTTTGCCGACAAATAACCCTGCCGCTTGAAAAGGTAGCCGGAGACATACCAATCCGGCAAATCACAAGGTCGAATCTTTGTCGGATATCTCCCTCTTGCCCACAGATAGTCATTGGGCAGATAAATCGCCCGAAGTTCATGGTCTTGATAACGAATAGCGCAGTTCAAATAAAGGTTCGAATTAAACCGCCGAGACATCGCCTGTGTCCCCCTTCTCTTTTTCTTCCGAGCAAGTTCTCAAACAAGCCGCTAAAAGCCGACACAGCCGCCTTTGTGCCGCCGTGTCGAGCCTGTCGAGGAACTTCTCCTGTTCTTCTTCCGTGAGATCGGAAAAGCAGCGGTCAAACCACCTTCCGTTACGCTCCACTCGGCAATAGACACCGTCCAAATTCAATGGCACGGGATAGCCCTCTTCAGCTGCCTTCTCTTGGGCAGTTTTTTTCGTGTTCTCTTTCATTCCTGTTGAACAATCACTCGGACATCGCTGAAGGAAATCGTTTCACTATCGATCTCCGAACCATACGGAATACCATGCCGAACGAACCACACAAGCTGGTTCTCAATCTTCTGATAAAGGTCATACAGATGACCGTATTCGCTGTCCGGCTCATTCCACTCAAACCAGGCATAGTATTTCTGCTTGTTGGGAGGTAGCGCATTGTATTCCTGGGGAGTCAACCAAGAGGTAATCTCATCGAATTCATTCACCTCAAAACCTGCGATTTGCCGCTTGCTCACATAACCCCGAAACTTGCACGGGCGGTCCTTAACGACACGGCTTCTGATTGCCGGAACATACTTGACCACAAAGACGAGAGATTGGTAATACTGCCGGAAGGTGCGATGTCCAAACCCCGACATTTCCTCATCTAATGGCTGATGGAAAACGCCTTTGATGTCCTCTGAAGCATCTTCGGGAACGCCCCTCTGCGATGCAAACTCCTCTAAATCATTGACGAAATCATAAAGCATAGACCGCCCGGTCAAAAGCGGAACCGTCCGAACCTTGCCGTCCACGTTGCGAATCATTGGGCTTATATTAAACCACTTGCCGCCCGCCTTCACTTCGACATAAAAACGGTAATCAACCCCCATTTTTGTCCTCCTCAATCTTGTTTTCCAGCTCTTTTCGGATTCGAGCAAAAGCCTCTTCTGCCGGAATCAACCCATCCTTTTCTCCTCTCTCCATCGCTTCGGAAATTTTCAAATAGAGGTCAAACTGCTCCATTACTTCTTCGGAGGGAAGCACTATCGGGAATGGTATGCTCTTTGTGTAGACAAGCTGGTACAAAAAGAGGTTGATTGCGACATTGAACGGAATACCGAGCCTTTTGCAAATGCACTTTGCAGGCTCAATAATCCTTTTGTCGAGCGAAACACTTACCGATTTTTTGATAATCTCTTTTGTCTCAGCCATCCCCAAACACATCCTCATAGAATTTCTGCCAGTCGATTTCGGAGACACTCGCAAAATGCTCCCTGGCGGCTGCCTCGTCATCAAATCTCTTCTCGATAACGCCGAGCGCGTTCTTCATGAATTTTCCCTCCATCTTTATCTGTCCGGGGAAGCCCCAAATCATATCTCCAAGTTCCGTCCAGCGGCGACCGTCAAAGTGGTTATTGCAATATCTCGGCCGTTCCAATTTCGCCCAAATCACCGTATAAAAAACTTTCTCGTATTTGAACAGACAAAGCCGCCCCACCGCCGAAGTCATCCGAATTTTATATGGAAAACCGTAGGTGTTCTTGTATTCAAACGTGAGCTTTTTCAAGTCAAACTGCTTTTCGGCAAGCAGCGATACTCTGTGGGCGAAACGGATCTTTGCTTGCCCTGCGTGATACACAATTCTCCGTTCTCCGGCGGCGAAGCGTTCAAAGGTGTTCCTCAACTCTTCCATGCTTTTCCCAGGAAGATTATCGACCAAGCTCTTAAAGTCCCCTATCGTTCCGAAATATGGTTTTGTCCATGAAACGATTGTAGGAGACGAGTAGTCGTCCAGCTCATAAATAAAATATTCGGGCTTCATTTATCGTCATTCTCCTTGTGTTTTTCCATCCCCGCCTGCAAATCCTGTGTTGCGGCTTCTGACAGTTCCGCAGCATTGACCATAACCACGCTCCCTCGTCCCGAACCGAGAAAAGCGACCTCGCCGCCGGGGACAAGACCTAAGAGCTTACGGATTTCCGCAGGAATTGTCACGCTGCCCTTTGCAGATACTTTTCTCGTCCATACCATTACGGCATCCTCCCTTAAATTTCGTCAGATAGATTATAGCATATTTCTTTACCCATTTCTGCGCTCCTTTGAAAATGTAATCGAAATCCGCGAAAATGTAAAAAATCATAGCAAAACAAACCGATGGTGATGCCGTTGACCATCGGTCGATTGTTTGAACTCGCCCCTTGCAGTACAATATTTTTAAGGCTTTTGTCGCTTCGAAAGGAAGTGATATTCCCTCATTGCCGCCTTCAAAGCCCTCGCGGTTTCGATGATGACTCTCCGCTCATACGGATTGCAGTCATCGAAAACCTCATCAAACTCTGAAGAATCCACTTCAAGCGGGCTATTCAAACTTTCTGCCAAAAGACAGTCTGCGGATACCTGTAAAACATTCGCTATTTGAACGAGCGTGTCAAGGCTTGGGCATTTAATGCCGCTCTCCAGGTAGCTGACGTAAGTTGGCGATTTGTCGATCATTTCCGCAAGCGAAGCCTGGGACAACTTCCGTTTGCACCGGGAATCCTTAATGCGTTTGCCAAGCAATATGTAATTAAGTGCCACTATTGTATCCCTCCGCAATAAATAGTCTCACTTAATTATAGCCTATGGGCTATGGCATAGCCCGTGGCTTATTTATATTTTAGCCTGTAGATGATAAAATTGCAAGTAGATATCGTCCATAGGCGATAAAATTTCAATTTTCCATAAGGAGTTTTCCACATGGATGAAGCAACTGAATTGAAGCTGATCGGGCAGCGAATCCGAGAAGCCAGAATAGCGTGTGAGATGAGCCAGGCAGATTTAGCATACGCCGCCGGAATCTCCGTGCCGCATATAAGTGACATTGAACTCGGCAAAGCGCGGATGAACGTGTTGACCTTCCGAAAGGTCATCGAAGCCCTCCGCATCTCTGCTGATGTCATTTTACGACCGAACATCCCCACCGTCAATCAGCTATACCAGCAAGAGTTTTCGGACACTCTCAAAGATTGCACCCCCGCCGAAATCGAGTCGATTTTGAAAATCGTCCAAGAGGTGAAGCAATCGCTACACAATAAACCGGATGACAACTTCTGAGCGGATTCGTTCCGCTCTTTTCTTTTCATCTCATAAAAATACCCCCTTTTCATAAACCGCAAGTCACGAACCTGACCAGCGGTTTATTCCTTTTTTCTGACCAATATTTTATAATTGACGCATAATCGAAAAGAGGACGCACATGGCAAACGAAATCGACATAGTCAGCAAGTTCAACGAAATAGCCCGCTCTCCCCAATTTGCGTTCAGCTCGGAGGACAACTCGGAACACGGTCGGAAAATCGTCCAGCACAAGATGTGGCTTCAGACCATTCGGCACGAATGCCCCAACCCGGCAAACAAATTCAAAATCGGTGTTTATATCCGTTACTTCAATCAGACCAAATACGACAACTACCTTTCATACCACAAACGACAATTCATAGACACGATTGCCCTCTGCCCCAATTGGGAACTCGTGGATTTTTATATAGATGAAGGAGCCGTTGCGCCCAACATGGAATCCGCTCCTGCTTGGAGCAGATTGCTTGAAGATGCCATGAACGGAAAGGTCAATCTCATTATAACGCAGAAGGTTTCCAATGTATCGAAGAAAATACAGGAAGTTACTATCTGCGCCAGATTGCTTGCCGCCCAGAACCCACCCATCGGGATTTATTTCATATCCGAGGACATTTTCACCCTCGCCTCTTACTATCAGAATGATTTGAGAGACACCTTCTTCCTCCCCGGTCCCGATTGGAAATTGCTACCGGATGAAGAAGCCGGTGAAGGAAGCGACAAATGATTGATGAAGAAAGCCGCATAAAAAAGGAAGCTGAGAAAGCAAAAACCCGCCGAAGGATGCACGTTGAAATCGATCCCGATAACTATGAGTTCATCCCGGCGAAAAAACCCATCGACTATTACGATAACGATGTCCCCCAACGGGTGTTCATTTACGTCCGTGTTTCTACCAATGATGTTCGGCAGACGACCTCCTTCGAGCTGCAAAAGAAATATTACGAGGAGTTCGTTGTTCGCCACCCGAATTGGCGTCTCGTCCGCATCTACGCCGATGAAGGTATCAGCGGCACATCGCTCCTCCACCGAGACGAATTTAATAAAATGATAGCCGCCTGCAAAGCGGGAGAAGCGGATATGATCATCACTAAGAGCGTGTCGAGGTTTGCGCGAAACGTCCTCGACTGCATTGGTATCGTCCGTGATCTCGCCGAACTCAAGTCCCCGGTCGGCGTGTTTTTCGAGTCCGAAGCAATCTTCTCCCTCAATGACGACTCGCAAATGGCACTTTCCTTCCAGGCGACTATGGCAGAGGAAGAATCGCACACGAGAAGTCGGAGCATGGAGACCTCGCTTCGTATGCGGCTCGACCACGGCATCCCCCTCACCCCGAAACTGCTCGGCTACACGCACGATGAGGACGGCAATCTCGTGGTCAACCCCGAAGAAGCCCCCACCGTGAAGCTCGCCTTTTATATGTATTTATACGGCTATTCCACGCAGCAGATAGCAGACACGTTCAATGCCCTGGGGAGAAAGTCTTACCTCGGAAATGTCAATTGGACATCCAGCGGCATCCTGCAAATTCTGCGAAACGAGCGGCATTGCGGCGATGTTCTGACAAGGAAAACCTTCACGCCGAACTACCGCGACCACAAATCCAAGCGCAATCGCGGCGAACGTCCACAGAGCCGCTATCACAAGCACCACGAGGCGATCATTTCAAGAGACGATTTCATTGCCGTTCAGCGAATGCTCGACAATGCGAAATACAAAAACAAGTCTTTCCTGCCGGAACTCCGTGTCATCGAGAGCGGAATTTTGAAGGGCTTCGTTGTCATCAACCCCAGGTGGGCTGGCTTCACGGAAAACGATTATTTCGCCGCTGCTCAGAGCGTTTACGCTCCCCCTTCCGATGAAACGTCTACCGCCGCGCCCGGTGCCGAAGGACAGGACGTTCATATCGAAGTGGCAGCCGGGGATTTCGACCTGCGCGGCTTTGAGATCACACGGTCGGAATTCTTCGATAGTTATGAACGCCCCTCCGTCACCTTCAGCGACAGGAAAATCAAATTCAGCGCGAAGTTCGTCCGCAAGCTCGGTGAGCGCAATTATATTGAACTGCTCATCAACCCGATTGAAAAGAAG
>CANRNE010000002.1 GCA_947631925.1 uncultured Clostridia bacterium | reverse complement strand
TGGCTGGGGCGGCTGGATTCGAACCAACGAATGACGGAGTCAGAGTCCGTTGCCTTACCGCTTGGCGACACCCCAATTTCGATAATATTTTATCAAACGTCGGAGAATTTATCAAGCGTTTTCGCATGGTTTTGCAAAATTTCCGAAGATTTTTCGAATTTTCCCCTCAGTTTTTTCTCGCAATCCGCAGCTTCCCGCCAATCGGATAAAATTTCGCCGCGTCGGCGTCGAGATTCTCCCGATGCAGGTCGTAGGCGGAGACGGAGCGGTCGGTGTTCGTTGTCACATAATACACGCCGTCGTCGCAATTTGCGCAAGAGGAGTAGACGGTCTCCTCATAGACGCCCTCCTTGAGGCGCACACAGCCGCGGAGCATGGCGACGTTGTCGAGCATGCGGAAGAAGGCGCTCACCGCATTCTCTTCCTCTTCCCCCGCAACAATATTCTCACGGGCGAAGACGGCACGGACGAAACGGGAGGTGGAAGAGCTGTCCCCGGGGAGTCCCAAGGCACCCATGCCGCGGCTGTAGGGGGCAAGTTTGAGATGTTCGGAGAAGCGGCTTACGGGCTCGTAAGGGGTGAGATAGAGGTAGTCGTCGAGCTTTGCGAGCTGGATGGGGAAGGGGGGATTGTTCGTGAGCACGCCCACGGGGTTGTCATACACCATCAGGCCGCCCGCCGTCGGTTCGACGACGATGCTTGCCTCGCGGTCGGACACCATCCAATGCAGCGGCGTCACGGGCAGGCCTTTGCCGAAGGGCTCGGCGACGAGCTCGATGCCTTTGAGAACTTCCTTTGCCTCGGCGACCGTCTTACACGCGGTGAGAAGGTAGGGGATGAGTTCAAAGGAAGCAAGATTGCATTTATCGGGATTTTTTTCACGGTAGACGGCGTTCTTGGGGAAATTGAGCGCCGCGATGCCCAGCCCGTGCTCGTTTACCGCATCGTAGAAGAGGGGAATGCCGCCGATTTCCGTTGCGACGCCGATGATGGCGCATTTGGTCGCGGGCGCGTCGGTGAAGCGATATTCCCACGGGAAATTGCGGGGGACGATGGCGACGCTTTCCCCGAAACTGCCCTCAAGGTCAAGATTGCGGCCGAAGTAGTGCTTACGGCTGAAGAATGAAATGGCGGTGCACATACAACTCCTTCGCGGGCGCGCACGTCCGCTATCGTTTGGACTTGTACTCTTTGCGTGTGCTGCGCACGCACCGCGGGCGTTGCCTGCGCATCACACACAAATCGTACAGCGCGTGGCTCCACACCCACGCTCTTTTCATAAGGAAGTATAGCACGCTTTTGGGGGATTTTGCAAGTCGTATGCCACAATTTTTGCAAAACAGTTGAAATTTTTTCCGTCACGCGGTATGGACAAAAGAAAATCAATAAATTCCCAAATGAATTGCGCCGCGGGGCTTGCCCCGCGGCGCAATCTTTGTATTTTGCCGAAAAGCACCGAAAATATGGATACCCTTCGACTGCGCTCAGGGTGACGGATTGGGAAGCGACACCCCCTCACCGCCTATGGCGGAGCTTTCTCGGGCAGGTAGAGTCCTGCCCTCGGGCATCGTTCGCGCGGCAAATGCGCTCACTCACCGCAAACGCCGCGCACAGCGCACTGCGCTGTGCGCAAGGAATGCGTTTGCGACCCTCAAGGGGGAGCCGAGGGGGGAACAAGGGGAGAAAAAAATTTTGCGGATGAGGGGCTGGAGGTTGATTTTCGCGCGCGCAAATGGTATAATATTCCCGTGCAATCGCAATAATCCCGCGGGAACGGGCATGCAAATCGCAACAAATTCAAGCAAATCCCGCAAAAAATCGCATGAAATTCCGCGAAATGTTGCTTGAAATCCCGCAAAAATCAAAGGAAATCCCGCAAAAACGGCAATCAACGCACGAGCGGCAGGCAGGGCCTGTGCGCGGGCGGACGGAGAAATTTATGGCAGCCAAACGCAAATTCGTCACCGAAAAACTCACCCTCGGGCTTCCCTTCCCGAAGTTTGTCGGCTATGCCGATTACTTCCTCGGGACCCCCCTTCGCATCCGCATCAAGAGCACCTTCGAGGAGGCGCTCCCTCTCACCGTGTCCGTTTCCGATCCGGCGGGACTGCTTCTTCCCTACGAGCAGTCGGTGGAGGTCCCCTTCGAGAGTGCGGTTTCCATGGAGAACAGCGGGGTCTTTTCCCCCGAATATCTTGCGGAATGCAATGAGATTCACACGGTCACGGTGGAAGTTTCCGTGCGCCATTCGGGCAAGGAAGTCGCCCATGGCAGTGCGGAGATAACCGTCCTTCCCTTCGACTTCTGGGAGGGGCTCTCGGGCAATGCGGAGCGCATCGCGTGCTTCGTGCGGCCGCGGGCGAGCGACTGTGCCGTCGTGCTGGCGGAGGCGGGGAAACTTCTCAAAAAGTGGAAGGCGGACGCCGAATTTTTCGGCTACACGGGGACGGACAAGAACACGGTGCGAAGAATTCTCGCCGCCATCTTCCAGTCGGTGAAGTCCTTCGGCATCGGAAATGAGCCCTGCGACCTTTCGGCGCCGCTTCCCGCCGTGCGGGAGGGGTCCGTCTTAAAGGACAGGCGGGCGACGGCGTTCGAACTCGGAATCCTTGTCGCATCCTGCCTCGAGGCGGCGCATTTTCATCCCATCGTGGCGGTGGGCAAGGGAGTCGCGGTCGGCGTGTGGCTGTATGACAGCTGCTTCCTCGAGCCCGCCTTCGACGATGCGGAGATTGTGGAGAAATATGCCTCGGACGGCATCAACAACTTGAGTTTCTTCGACGTGGAGGACCTCTTCGTCGGGAGCAATGCCACCTTTACGCCCTCGGAGGGGCACTTCCGCACCAAGCTGAAGGAGGGCTACTTCGAATATTTTGCAGACATTCGCCGCTGCCGCATGGGGGGGATCGGCGTCTGCCCGATGCGCGGCAGGAGCATCAAGGGTTACGAAGTGTACCGCGAGGAGGCGGAGGAGGGGGAACCCGAGCCGCTGCCCGTCTTCCGCGACCTCAAACTGGACGGCAAACAGCCCAAGAACAAGGCGTGGGAGAGGCGGCTCCTCGACCTCACCTTCCGCAACACGCTGCTCTCCTTCGAGGGAAAAAATGCCCTGCACATCGCCTCTGCGGGGTGCGACGCCCTGCTCTCCCGTCTCGCCGAAAAGGGGAGCATGAAGCTGAAAGCGGGGGGCGCGGAGGAGAAATTCGGCGCGGAAGTCTCCCCGCAGACCAAGTCGCTCTACGAGCTCGAACAGCAGAAGGGCATTCTGCGCGTGCTCTCCGACCAGAAGTCGCTCGCGGAGACGGCTTCCAAACTCTTCCGCAGGCGGCGGGAGGCCGTCGAGGAGACGGGGGCGAAGATTCTCTACCTCGCGCTCGGCTTCCTCAAATATGTGAGCCGCGAGGACGGGCTGGAAAAGTATGCCCCGCTCGTGCTCTCGCCCGTCTCGCTTGCCCGCGCCAAGGGCAACGAGGACTTCACGGTCGCGGCGGGCGACGAGGGGTACTTCGTCAACGCGACGCTGCTCGAATACCTCAAACAGGAATTTAATATCGACATCCGCGGGCTGGGCGGGGACGTGTCCCTGCTGCGCCTGTCGGAGATTTTTGCGATGGTGCGCGCCGAGACGGCCTCCATGAAGGGGTGGGACATCGTCGAGGACGTGTACCTCTCGGTGTTCTCCTTCCAGAACTTCTTGCTCTGGAACGACATCCGCACGCACATCGACGAATTTGCCAAGAATGAGACGGTCTCCGCCCTCCTTTCGGGCACGCCGCCCAAGCGGGAACCGCTCTCCGCGGCGGAGGAAGACGAGGACGACCCCGCCCGTCTTCTCACCCCGCTCTCCCTCGACAGTTCGCAGTACAGCGCGGTGTCGCTCTCGGACATGGGTGCCTCGTTTGTGCTCCACGGCCCCCCGGGAACGGGCAAGAGCCAGACCATTTCCGCCATCATCGCCAACGCCCTTTTGCACGGCAAGCGGGTGGTCTTCGTCGCCGAGAAGAAGGCGGCGCTCGACGTCGTCAAAAAGCGGCTCGACGCCATCGGAGCGGGGGATTTCTGCCTCGAACTGCATTCCAACAAGACGGACAAGGCGGGAGTTCTCCGCCGCATGGAGGAGACGCTCGCCCTTGCGGGAAGGGGCGAAGAGGTGGGCTTCGGCGAACGCACCCGCGAACTTGCGGCGCTGCGCGAGGAGCTCAAGGCGCCCATGCGCGCCCTGCACAAGCGGCGGCGGCTCGGAATCTCCGTCTATGACGCCATTTTGGGCTACCTCAAGAACAAAAACGCGCCCGATATCCTCGACATCGAGAGCTCGTTCTACGATTCCCTCGACGAGAAGAAGCTGTCCGACTGCAAGCAGATGATTCTCACCGCCGCAGCGGCGGCGAAGGAGTGCGGCGGGGTGTGCAATTCTCCCTTCGAGAACGTCAACCTCTCCGAGTATTCCCAAGCCCTGCGCGACCGCGTGTTCTGCGCGTCCGAGGTCATTCTCACCGAAATCAAGCACCTGCGCGCCTTCCTTGCGCTCTTCCTCGAGTTTTACCGCCAGCGCATCTCGACGCTCACCCGCAAGAAGTTGCAGAGCCTCGTCTCCCTCGCGGGGGACCTCGCCTCCCACCGCTACGACAAGTACTTTGCGGGGGCGGACGTGGGGGAATTTTACCGCTTCTTCAATGCCAACAGACGGCTGGACGCCTGCCTCGCCTACTACTTCCGCCACTTCAAGTCCCTCGTCGACGAGGACGGGGCGGAGGAGATTGCAAAACTGCTCGAAAACGGCGGGGACTGGAAGCTGTTCCGTCCCGCAAAGGCCGCCTTCAAGCGGCTCTCCCGCGTCGCATTGAGCCCCCTCGACGAGGCGGACGCGCCCAAATACTTGCAAACGCTCGTCGACATCGCCGCCGCCGAGAAGCGCATCACGGAGAACACGAAGCTGTCCGCAAACTTCTGCGACCGTAGCGGGAAAATCAACTATAAGAAGCGGGCGGAGTTCCTCAAAGACCTCTCCGCTCTGCATGCCGCGGCGGAGAAAACCTTCCTCGAATACAACCCCGACGCATTCAACGAAATGTGCATCCGCGCCGCAAACGGGTATACCATGCCCGTGCTTGAGGGGTGCCAAAAGGCGGCGGAGAGCTATTTTGCCGCCGAGGCGAGCTTCCTTGCCGTGACAGCGGCGGACCCTTCCAAGGTGCGCGGGGAGGACATCCTCGACTACTTCTCGCAGAAGGCCTCCGCGCTCATCGACAACGTGGACATGCTCCCCAACTGGTGCATGTACCGCGCGACGGCGAAGAAACTTTCCGCGATGGGGCTCACCTTCATCACGGACGCCCTCGAGAGCGGGCGGCTGCGCGTGGACACCGTGCTCGCGGGCTTCGAAAAGAACGTCTATAAAAACTTCCTCGAAATCAACATTCCGCAGGACGAGGCGCTCTCCCGCATGACGGTGGGCACCCTCGAGGACACGGTGGAAAAGTTCCGCCTCGCGTGGGAAGAATATCAGAAGATTTCCCGCGAGTATCTGCGCGCGCAGCTCATCGCCCGCCTTCCCAAACCCGAGGACGAGGGGGCGGTCAGCATCGAACTTGCCGCCTTCACCCGCCTTGCGAAGACCAACCTGCGCGGGTCGGGCATCCGCGCCCTGCTCGCGGAGATTCCCACGCTGTCGGCCTTCGTCTGTCCCTGCCTTCTCATGAGTCCCATCACGGTGGCGCAGTATCTGCAGCCCGAGGCCAATGCCTACGACCTCGTCATCTTCGACGAGGCCTCCCAGATGACCACGGCGGAGGCGGTCGGCTCCATCGCCCGCGCGAAGGCGTGCATCGTCGTCGGCGACCCCAAACAGCTCCCGCCCACCGCCTTCTTCCGCGCCTCCTATCTCGATGAAGACGAGGGGGCGGAGGAACTCGAGAGCGTGCTCGACGATTGCCTCGCCCTCGGCATGCCAGAGCGGCACCTTCTCTGGCACTACCGCAGCAAGCACGAGAGTCTCATCGCCTTCTCCAACAGCATGTACTATGACAACCGCCTGTGCACCTTCCCTTCCCCCGACGCGCTCGAGAGCAGGGTGCGGCTCGTCAAAGTGGACGGCACCTACGACCGCGGCTTTACCAAGCGCAACAAAAAGGAGGCGGAGGCGCTCGTCGCCGAGGTCGTGCGCAGACTGCGCGACCCCGAACTCTCCAAGCGCTCCATGGGCGTCGTGACGTTCTCCACCGCACAGCGGGACGACATCGACCGCATGCTCGCCAAGGAGATTCAGAAACTGCGCCTCGAAGGGGCGGCTTACGACCGCGAGGAGCCCCTCTTCATCAAAAACCTCGAAAATGTGCAGGGGGACGAGCGGGACGTCATCCTGTTCTCGGTGTGCTACGGCCCCGACAGATTGGGGCGGCTCTCCCTCAACTTCGGACCGCTCAACCAGGCGGGCGGCTGGCGGCGGCTCAACGTCGCGGTCTCGCGCGCAAGGGAGGAGATGCTCGTCTTCTCGACGATGACTTCGCCCATGATTGACCTCGCCAAGACTTCGTCGAAGGGGGTGGCGGGGCTCAAGGCCTTCCTCGAATTCGCCGAAAAGGGCAAGACGACGCTCGCCGTGCGTGCGGACAGCGTCAGAAAGGGGGGCGGAATCGGGAAATACATCGCCGCCGAACTCGAGGGGTACGGCTATGACTGCCGCTATGACGTGGGGGCGTCCGACTTCAAACTCGACGTCGCCGTCGTCGACCCCAAGAACAAACACCGCTTTCTGCTCGGCATTCTCTGCGACGGCACCGAGGCCTTCTCGGTCAAGGACAGAAACATTCTGCAGATTCAGACGCTCAAGCGCATGAACTGGAACGTGATGCGCATCAACTGCGTCAATTACTACAACAACCCCAAGCGTGAACTTAAGCGCATCAAGGACGTCCTCGACCGCCTCACCGGGGCGGAGAAGCGGGACGGGAAGTTCTCCAAATACAGAAGACCGTATAAATTCGTCGCACAGACCGCCTCCGAGACGGCGGCGTTCGTGACCTCGGGCGAACACGACGGGGAGATTGCGGCGCGGCTCAAGGAAATCGTCTCCGCCGAGGAGCCCATCTCCCGCGCATTTTTGCGCAAACGCCTGCTCATGAGCTTCGGCATTGCCAAGAGCGGGACGCGCGTGGACGCCCGCCTCGACGCCCTCATCGACGGGTGCGGATTCCTTCGCGACCGCGCGGCAGGGGTGGATTATTACTATAAAAATCCCCGCGCCGTGCAGATAGGGAAGTTCCGCGTCGAGAGCAATTCTCCCGCCCTTCGCAGAGGGGAGGAGGACTTCAGCGTGTATGAGGTCGTCTCCCTCGTCAAGGCCGCCCTTGAGGAGCGGGTGGCGCTCTACACCGACGAACTCGTCGCGCTGCTTTCGGGCGTCTTCCCCGACCTGCGCGGCGGTGAACGGCTGTATGCCTTCCTGCAGAAGTGCATCGCCTATGGCGAGGAGAAGGGGCTGTTTGTGCGGTCGGTGTCGGATCGGATAAGCTTGGCGTAAAGAGTTTTTCGGCGAAAATCTTTGCTAAAGCAAATCTTTTCGTCGAGCGGATAGGCGTTCGTACCTTCTCCCGCTCTTAGCCGCGCAAGCGTTACTGTTTCATCAGACAATAAGCCTGCGGTGGCGTGGCAAATGGGGACGCCCACGGCGGAAGTGAATTCCGCCTAAGGCAAGTAATTTGCAATCGTACCCACCCCCCTACCCCCCTCCCCGGGAGGGGGCATGCATGGCGCCTCCGTGGGTAGCAAACGCATTCTTCGCGCACAGCACAGTGCGCTGTGCGCGGCGTTTGCGAAGAGTGAGCGCATTCGCCGCGCGAACGATGACCGAGGGCAGGGCTCTACCTGCCCGAGAGAGCTGTCGAGCATAGCGAGACTGAGGTGGGGCGCATTCTACTCCGTCATGCTGAGCGTAAGTCGAAGCATATCCGCATGATAATAATGATACCCTTCGACAGGCTCAGGGTGACGGATTAGAACGAGATTTCTCTGCTTCGCTTGACCCCGCTCGCAATGACAATGAAAACTTGAGCAAGAGATTCCCGCAGGAAAGATTTTCGTCGAAACCAATCGCGCGACATCGTTTTTGTTGACAAATGTACGGTTTTGTGATAAAATCCTCAAAGTCGTAAGAGGAACGGAATGAAATTTTCCAAGTTGAAATTAAAATTGAGCGTATGGCAGTTCCTCGCGCTCGGGTACCTTGTCGTCATCATGACGGGGACCGTTCTGCTCGTGCTTCCGCCTGCTTACAGGGGCGAGGGGAGTGCGTCCTTTATCGATGCGCTCTTTACCGCCGTCTCTGCCGCCTGCGTCACGGGACTGGTGCCCTTTGCGACGGTCGATTGGACGCTGTACGGGCAGATTGTCATTCTCATTCTCATTCAGCTCGGCGGCCTCGGGTTTATGACCTTTGTCTCCCTCGTTCTGCTCGCCGTGCGGGGCGGTCTCAAACAGTTCCAGCGGCGCGCCGTTCTGCAGTCGCTGGGCGGGGGAACGCTCGACGGCGTCAAGCGGCTCATCCGTCGAATCGTCCTCGGGACCATGCTCTTCGAGGCCGCAGGCGCGGGTCTTCTCTGCATCCGTTTTGTCCCCGAATTCGGCACAAAGAGGGGGATATATTATGCGATTTTTCATGCCGTGTCTGCCTTCTGCAATGCGGGATTCGACGTGCTCGGCGGGGACAGTTTCGCAAAATATGCCACCGACCCGCTCGTCTCGCTCACCCTGTGCGTGCTCATCATCGTGGGCGGGCTGGGATTTTGCATCTGGCAGGACGTCATCGACTGCAAATTCCGCCCCAACCGCTTCTCCGCCTACACCAAAATCATCCTCATCGTCAACAGCATCCTGCTCGTCGGCGGGACGGCGCTCTTCATGGCGTTTGAGCATGCCAACCCCGCCTATCAAGGGTATACCTTCTGGGAGCGGCTCCTCTGCGCCTTCTTCGACAGCACTACGGCGCGCACGGCGGGATTCTACACCACGCCGCCCGAAACCTTCTCGTCGAGCGGGGCCTTCCTCACCATCCTTCTGATGTTCATCGGCGGCAGCTCCGGAAGTACCGCGGGCGGTATCAAAGTGGGGACGTTCATCATCGTCGTCGCAGGTATGTTCGCCGTCATGCGGGGTAAGCGCGACCTCAACATCGGCAAGCGCCGCGTGGATATGTCCCTCTTGGGGCAGGCGCTCGCCATCTTCGCCGCCTATCTCACCCTCATCGTCATCTCCACGCTGCTCATCTGCGCCATCGACCCGAATGCGCAGGGGGAATTTTTACGGGTGCTCTTCGAAGTCGTCTCCGCGCTCGGCACGGTGGGGCTGTCGATGGGGAACTTCACGGGGAGCATCGGGGTGTTCTCCAAAATCGTGCTCATTCTCCTCATGTATACGGGCAGGGTGGGGATTTTGACCCTCGCCGCCGCGATGCGCAGACGGCGCGCCGAAGTCGCTGTGAAGAAGCCGATAGATTTGTTTTTTATTGGGTAAAGTTTCGACGAAAATCTTTGCTTCGCAAATCTTTTCGTCGAGGAAATTAACGTTGATGGCTTAATTTGTCTGGTCGTCGCGGTCGTTTCATCGGACAATAAGCCCGCGGTGGCGTTGCAAATTGTGGCGCGCAGCGCAAAAGCGTGGTTTTGCTCGCGCAAGTAATTTTAAGTTTCGACGAAAAGCTTTCCTACGGAAATCTTTTCGTCGAGCGGAATGGCGTTCGTACCTTCATTTACTCTTAGCCGCGCAAGCAGAACTGTTTCAACGGACAATAAGCCTGCGGTGGCGTTGCAAATGGAGTGGAGCGCCGCAATTCTCGCTCAACAGCACGGGGTGCTGTGAGCGGCGGCGCGACATGAGCGGTGGCCTCCGCGAAGAGGCGTGCGGCGGTCCCTGCCGCCCACGCAAAAAAGCAAAAAGCGTGGTTTTGCTCGCGCAAGTAATTTTAAGTTTCGGCGAAAAGCTTTCCTGCGGAAATCTTTTCGTCGAGCGGATAGACGGCTCATCTCCTTGGCACCCCCTTGAGGGTCGCAAACGCATTCCTTGCGCACAGCACAGTGCGCTGTGCGCGGCGTTTGCGGTGAGTGAGCGCATTTGCCGCGCGAACGATGCCCGAGGGCAGGACTCTACCTGCCCGAGAAAGCTCCGCCGCAGGCGGTGAGGGGGTGTTGTAGGGACAGGCGCCACCCCTTCCGTCACTCGCGTTGCTCGTGACACCCACCCCTCGAGGGGTGGGCAAGGAAGTCGCTCTGCGCCCCCCAGTGGGGGTAGGCCTTAAAATAGATACAAAGAAAAGGAGGGAAATATGATTTCCGTATTATTGATTGGCATGGGGAAGTTCGGGCGGACGCTCGGGGAACAGCTCCTCAATATGGGCGACGAGGTGATGATTGTCGATAAAAAAGAGGAAGTCATCAACACGCTCGCGCCGCGCTACACCAATGCGCTCATCGCAAACTGTGCCGAGGCGGACAACCTGCGCGTCATGGACATCCCGTCTTTCGACGTGTGCATCGTCACCATCGGGGACGACTTCCAGTCCTCCCTCGAAATCACGTCCAATCTCAAGGATTTGGGCGCGAAGCGGGTAATCTCCAAGGCCTCCACCGAGATTCAGCGCAAATTCCTTCTGCGCGAGGGCGCGGACGAAGTCATCTATCCCGACCGCGATATCGCCGAGAAACTTGCCGTGCGCCTCAACTCGTCCAACGTCATCAACTTTATCGACGTGGACGCGCGCTATTCCATCTTCGAGATTGCCTGCCCGCACAAGTGGAGCGGGAAGAAACTTATCGACATCAACCCGAGGAAGAAGTACGGCATGAACATCCTCACCGTCAAGAAGGGGGAGGAGGTCATCACGTCCCTCGACGGGGAGTATGTCTTCGACGCGGGCGACCAGCTCGTCGTCTTCGGCGACACCGAGACCATTCTCAAATTCATGAACAGCACGAAATAAGAAATTTTCCGTAAAAATACGCCGCCCTTCGGAGCCGAGGGGCGGCGTTTTGTCGATATGGGGTGGGTTTTACGCCTTGTTGGCGGAGCCGAGCACGTCGCAAATCTTGTGCTTGACCATCTCCTTCATGTCGGCGCGGGCGTCGGTGAGGTACTGGCGCGGGTCGAAGTGAGAGGGGTTCTCGGCAAAGTGCTTGCGGATGGCGGCGGTGAAGGTGACGCGCAGGTCGCTGTCGATGTTAATCTTGCAGACGGCGAGCTTGGCGGCCTTTCTCAGTTCGCTCTCGGGAATGCCGATGGCGTTGGGCATGCTGCCGCCGAATTGGTTGACGACGGCGACTTTGTCCTGCGGGACGCTCGAAGCGCCGTGCAAGACGATGGGGAAGCCGGGGAGGCGCCGTCCAATCTCTTCCAAAATGTCGATGCGCAGTTTGGGGTCCTGACCGGGCTTGAATTTATAGGCGCCGTGCGAGGTGCCGATGGCGATGGCAAGGGAGTCGATGCCCGTCCTCTCGGTGAATTCCTCCACTTCGTCGGGCGAGGTGAAGAGGGCGTCCTTGGCGTCCACTTTGACGTCATCTTCGACGCCTGCGAGCTTCCCGAGCTCGGCTTCTACTACCACGCCGTGGTCGTGCGCGTACTCCACCACCTTCTTCGTGAGGGCGATGTTCTCCTCCCAAGGCTTGGAAGAGGCGTCAATCATGACGGAAGTGAACCCGCCGTCGATGGACGACTTGCAAATCTCGAAGTCGGCGCCGTGGTCGAGGTGCATCGCGATGGGGATGTCCGTCGTCTCGACAGCGGCCGCGACGAGGTGGCGAAGATAGACGGGATTGGCGTACTTTCTCGCACCCGCGGAGACCTGCAGGATGACGGGGGAACGGCATTCGTTGGCGGCTTCGACGATGGCTTGAATCATCTCCATGTTGTTGACGTTGAACGCGCCGATTGCGTAGCCGCCCGCATATGCTTTTTTGAACATATCAGTCGTAGTTACCAAAGGCATTTCGGAATAGTCCTCCAAAGATTTTTTCTTTATTGTAGCAGGTTTCCGAAAAAATTGCAACAAAAACAAATTATTTCGCCGAAAATCTTTGTGCCCGCATTATTTTCATCGAAATCCCGCTATCCGCGGCTTTTTGCTTGACAAGCGTATAAATAATAAAGTATAATAGAAAACAGCGATAAATTTTTGCATAATTGCATGAAAATTCCGCATATTGAAAATTCCCTATACAAGGAGAATACTCTATGACCAACAGGACAAAACGATTTACCATGGCGGCGCTCGTCGCGCTCTTTGCGGCGGCGCTCGCGCTCGGCATCGCGGCCTGCACCAAGCCCACCTTCTCCGTGACGTTCGACGCGAACGGCGGAACGTTTGACGGCGGGCAGCCCACCCTCATCGTGGAGGGGACGGCGGGGGACGACTTCTCTCTTCCGGCCGAGCCTTCGCTTCCCGGGTCCTTCTTCCTCGGCTGGTCGGCGACACGCGGCGGGGAAGTAGGGGCGGTCCCCACAACCATTCCCGGACAGAATGTGACGTATTATGCCGTCTGGACGAACAGCAACCTCGTCCACATGCTGACGCTCACTTACGGCATCGAAGACGGCGCTATCGATGCGCAGACGAAGACGTTCCCGCTCATTGCCGGCACCTCGCTTGCGGCGAGCCTTGCCTCGGTGGACGCCTCTTCGGGGGATGCCGATATCACCTTTGACGGTTGGTATCAGGGAGAGGTCAAGACGGCCGACGGCGCCACCATGCCCGCGGCCGACCTCACGCTGCGCGCGCGGTATACCGTCAACTACACGATGACGACTTACCTGCAGAATGCGGACGGCGCGACCTACGGCAGCTCCACGTCTGCGACGGACAAGGGGTTCTTCGGCGAGCCCTTCACCTGCCCCGTTCCGACGGGATTTGAAATCGACAGAGGGCACACGGGCTCCAGCTTCGAGACGCAGCGCCTCGGCAAGGGGGAAAATTTCACCGTGTATGCCGCCCGCCGTCGCTTTGACGTGCCCATCACCGTGGGCGGCGGGACGAGCGGGGTCTCCGAGGTCCGCTATGCCGTTTCCACCTACTACGGCGCGGAGCTCACCCTTCCCGCCTATCCCGAGACGCCGCTCTATGCCCGTCTCCCCGAAAATGTCTATGTCTACTCGTGGCTCGCAAACGGCAAGAGCTGTGCGCCCGGGGAAAAGGTGACCGTCGGGAGCGACGCGCCCATCACGGGCGAGATTACCTTCGGCAAGGCCGACCTCTTCGGCGGACAGGACTATCTCTTCGTCCATGAGGGGGAAATCTTCCTCCGCCGCGGCACCCGGTACCGCAAGGGCGTCCTCGATGCCGCTACCTCCGTCTTCCGCTTTGAGGAGGACGGCAAGGAAATTTTGGGCGGCGTGGTGTTTGCGGAGTCCTTCTACTACTACAACGACACGGCGGCAAAGGAATTCGGGGCATACGACGGCTCGGATGCCGTCATCACCTTCGGCACCGACCACGGCGACGCGACGTACACGCCCGCAAAAGGCGCGGATGCGGTCTCGGGCAAGATTTCCGTGGACGGGAAGACGGGACGGTACTTCTTCACCCCGAACGGCGGCGGAACGCCCACCGAATTTGTCATCGACGAAAATAAGGACGGCGAGCCCTGCTTCCGCCTCGAAAATCCCGAAGACAAGGGGACGTTTGCCCGCCTCGAGAATTTGGGGGACGAGGACAGCTACGGCTACACCGTGCTCGAATTCGACGGCTTCGGCTTCGTGACCGAGCACTACGACCCCGCGCTCAAGGATTCCCCCAACAGCTACGAACAGCAGTACTTCAATACGCACGACGGCGCGGTGGGCAGATATGTCCGCCTGACCGACTGGAGCGAGGACGAACTCATCTATACCCTCAGCTTCTCCGACGGGGACAGCTACACCGTAAAACTTACGGCGAGGGACGACCTCATGGACCTCTCTTCCTATCGGCTGGACGGCATATGGTATGCCTATGACGGGCTCCTCGAGGAGGGGATGCTGATAGGAGGCAACCGCGCGGCGGGCTTCATGCTCGGCTATGATGCAAATGAAGCCACCCTCGTGCTCGACGGGTTCGGCAGGGCCATCTACGACCCGTCCGCCCGCTATACCGAGGATACCGCGTATGAAGACTTGGTATGGACGGGGACCTATGTGATGCGCGAAGAACTCGTCTACGGGTTCAGCAACTCCACCGCGACGAACGGCTTCGATTTCTCCGCCTCCTATCTCTGGTGGGTGGAATATACCGACAGCGAGACGGGGGACGTCTCCTACTTCGACATCGGGAGCGAACACACCTATACCGTCCGCAAAAACTTCCCCAAGCAGTACCATGTCCTGGGTACCGACCTCGAATACTTCGGCGCGAGCGCGGTGATGAACTACTACTACGGCACCGTGGGACAGCGCTTCACCGATGTCATGTTCTGGGACGTCCACGGCGACCGCACCGAGTTCTGGATTTACGGCAGGAGCTCGGGCGACATCTGGACGCAGGTGATTGCGGGCGAGGCACAGCCCTTCTGGGAGCCCCTCGCCACGGGCGCCGTCACTTCCGTCAGCGAGGACGGGGTGTACACCTTCGCAAGAACGGGCGGACTTCTCGACTTCAACGGGCGCTTTGCCTTCGTCGCGGGCGAGGGCGGCAACCTCTACATCGACATCCTCAACACGAGCGACGAGGAAGTGGAGGCGGGCGAGGAGCAGACCGTCTTCGAAGACAGCGAGACGGGCGAGAGGTTCTGGATTGACGGCTACGGAATCGGACACTACATGCTGTCCGCGGACGACACGGACCATGTCGCGGTCGCCTACCGCGACACCCTCGGCGACCCCACAGACGAAATCATCGAGGTGGGGGATGACGGCACGAAGTACGGGACGTTCCGCTCGGGCTTCTACCGCTTTATCCTCGAGGACGGCACCGAGCGCTGCTTCTCCTTCCACATCGAGGATGACTCCTCGGTCACCTTCAAAGAGGCGGATATCTATGCCAATCTCCACCTGATGGCGCCCCAGCCCTACATGCGCAGACCCGCCACCGAGGTCTATCTCTATGACGCGGGCGACGGGAAATACCTCCTTGGCTACAACATTGACGGCTCCTTTACCCTCTGGGCGGGGACGACGACGGCGGTGCCCGATGCGGCGGGGGAATATACCTTCGTCATACAGGATGACGATATCGCCGCGACGTTTGAGTATTACACGGGCGTCGAGACGGACGGCCTGCGCTTCCGCATCAACGCGGACGGCACCTTTGCCTTCTACGACGGCGCATACAGGGCGACCTCCAACGGCAGCACGTTGACGGCGGACGGGTACGGCATCCTGACGCTCACGACGCCGACGGGGACGACGACATATCCCTATGCCCGCCGCGACGACGACGGAAGCCGCGCCACGCTCGCCTATTCGACGTTTGCCGACCCCGTCACGACGGAGAGCGGCCTCGTCCTTCAGCAGGCGCAGGAATACTATGCCGTCATCGACCTCGTAAACGGTACCTTCGAACTCGGCTCCGACAGGGCGGGCGTGTACTATGCCGCCATCCTCTCGGGGGGCGGAATCGGCATTGCGGGCTATGCCTTTGAATTGGACGGCGCGGGCCATGTCATTCTCTCCGAACAGAACGGCACGGAGCGCCGCGGAACCTATGAGGAGACGGGCATTCTCGCCAACGGCGCGACTCTTCTCGACCAGCTCGGCATCACGGACGACCTCGTCCTCTACACCTTCACCTTCCAAGAGGGAGAGGAGACGGAGCACGTCAACGTGGCGGCCTTCCATTCCAACGAACTCAGCTACACGATGGACGGGGAGACCTTCCTCTTCATCCCGTTCGGGTTCTTCTTCCAACAGCTGGAATCCAACACGGTCGAGATTGAGACGGAGGACGGCAACGGGTATATCACCTCCTACGGCTACGTCTCCTACAACACGATAACCATCTCGGATGCCGCATATTTCGACGGCGTCAACTTCTACGTCGGCACGGTGCTGCGCGGGAGATACGAGAACGACAGCTTCTATTATTCCGAGCGCGATTTCATCTTCGACGACGGGAGACCGGGCAACGTCTTCCTCTTCGAGGCATATGACGAGAACAACGAAATTTCCGACCAGTTCTTCTTCGACATCGTGGAAAAGGACGGGGTGGAATATGCAAGCCTGCGCACGACGGACTCCGGGCTCTTTGTGGAGACGGTGGGCGGCGACATCGGCAGTGCAACCCTTCTTCTCGACGGGCACGGCAAGGGCACCCTCGTCCGCAACGGCGAACAGACGGTGGGCACGGTGACGCGGGACACGGAGAGCGGCGCCAGCTCCTATCTCTTCACGAGCGACGATTTGACGTTCGGGTTCGGCATCTTCCTGATGACCACCAATTCGGGCGTGACAGTGTACAGCTTTGCCGTTTCCAACGGGAACGCCACCATGGACTACATCAATTCCGACTGGTCCATGCTGCACCTCGATGACTATCTCACGGGCTACTATGTCGACCACAACGGCGTGCGCACGGCGGGTATCTACACCCTGCTCGGCGAACGGCGCCACTACGTCAGCCTGCTTCCCGAGACAGGCAACCTCATCTACTTCACCTTGAACGATACAGAAGGCACCTTCGCCATCTGCGAGGACGAATTCATCGTGGAAGACGGCGTGCTCATCGGCTATCAGGGGAGCGGCGCCTTCGACGAGATTCCCGACGGCATCACGCGCATCACGCGCAGTTCCTTCCCCTTCAACACGTGGATCGGACCGACGGATGGGAACACGGCGGGCACGCTCAACCTCAACGAGGTCGTCCATCTCGACGCGCATGCCTTCCACTATGTCAACCTCGCCTATGTGAGCGTGTACGGACCCAACGTCACGGAAATCGGGGAGGGTGCTCTCGCCATCGAGTTCTATGACAACTATGCGCCCGTCACCATCTATCATGCGGTTTCCTCGGTGAATTTCCCCAAAGTCGTCACCATCGGGGCGGAGGCCTTCCGCAATGCGACGATTACCAACTTCAAGTTCGGGACGACGCTCGCGTCGATTGGCGACCACGCCTTCTCGATGCGGCAGAATATCACCGTGACCTTCGACTTCACGGCGTTCACGGCGGATGAGCTCAAGGAAATCGAGCTCGGCACGGGCGTGTTCGACGGCCTCGCCTACGGCGACTACGTCGAGGATGCGGACGGCAACCGTCTGCCCGTCGGAACGGTCATCCTGCTTGCGGATATCCCCACCCTTCGGGAATTCTGGATTGCAGAGAACTGGCCCGAGGCCATTCGCGACACCGCGTCCCTCAAGTCGGTGGGACGGGACTACCTCGAAGGCTATGACTTCTATTCCTTCACGGCGGAGCAGTTCCTGCGCTTTGAGAACGGACGCATCACGGTGGGCGGCATCGGAAGAGAACACCCGCTCACGACCTTCGGCATGTATATCATCCAAGAAGAGGGCGCCCAGCCGACCGCCTTCCGCCGCAGCGAAGACGGAACGACCACGGTGGACATCGCGCTCGCCTATGCGAACGACATCGTCACGATGGACGGGCATGAATATCTCCGCGTCAACGCCGCCATGTCGAGTATCACTGCGCACAAGTATCCCTTCGACGCAGGGTACGGGCAGGTGGACTTCTCCTTCGACTTCTTCGGATATTTCAACATCGAGGGGAACTTCTTCGAGGGGTATGCCGTTCACGCGGTCTATGTCGGAACACCCTCCGACAGGAGCGCCATCGCGCCGACTTCTTATAGCTATGCGGACGGCAAACTCACCATCGAGTTCACCTATGAGGGCGATGCCGCGCGGGCGGGGACGTACACCGTCACCGTGGACTTTGCGACGAATACCGCGACGGGCGTCTACCGCGACCTTCGCTGGGTCTATTCGGGCGACCTCACAGGCAAGGGCTCGTACAGCCGCGAGGACTTCCGCGTATTGGCGGAATATGACGGGGAGGGCGAACTCGTCGGCATTCGGACGATTGCGCAGGGGAACTACATGCCCGCGGAGGGCTACATCCCTTGGGACAACTTGGACGTGCTCGCCTGTGCGAAACTTTCGGACGGCGGCTGGGTCGCCTATGTGGAAGGGGAGCGTCAGATGGGAACATTCGCGACCGGCCTGTATCACCTCACCTTCGGGACAACTTATGTCACCGTGAAGGAGCTCTCCAACGATGGGCAGGTCTCGGGCATGTTCACGCCGGTATACACCGACCCCGCGACGCCTGCGGCAGACCAGCCTTACACGCGGTTCACGTTCTATGTCATTCCCTATGCGGACGGAACGGAGACCAAGTATCTCTTCCTGTTGCACAGCGCCGAGCGCTTTGTGGGCGGCAGCGTCATCGACAGGACGTTCACCGAGACGCACACCGACAACGTCTTCGACATCACCTTCAACGGCAAGACGTACCATATCACTCTTGTGGAAGAGGATGGGGGATGGATTTTTGAATAGTTTCGGCGAAAAGCTTTCCTGCGGAAATCTTTTCGTCGAGGAAATTAGCCGAATCGCCTTAATAGGCTCACTGTCGCGGTCGTGTTATCGGACAATAAGCCTGCGGTGGCGTGGCAAATGGGGGCGCCCACGGCGGAAGTGAATTCCGCCTACGGCAAGGAATTTAGAACTCGTACCCACCCCCCTACCCCCCTCCGCGGGAGGGGGCATGAGGAGCGATTCCTCGGGAGGGGCATGCATGGCGCCTCCGTGGGTAGCAAACGCATTCTTCGCGCACAGCACAGTGCGCTGTGCGCGGCGTTTGCGAAGAGTGAGCGCATTCGCCGCGCGAACGATGACCGAGGGCAGGGCTCTACCTGCCCGAGAGAGCTGTCGAGCATAGCGAGACTGAGGTGGGGCGCATTCTGAATTCGTCATGCTGAGCCGCCGCATCGCGGCGAGTCGAAGCATATCCGCAGTATTATAATAAGCTTCGACAGGCTCAGGGTGACGATTCGAAACAACAAATTGCATCTCCCTCTCCCTCGCAGCGAGGGGGAGGGAATTTTTGTTGGCAACATTGTGCCGAGGGGAGCGTTTTCCCCTTGACAAAATAGTTGATTTCGGGTACAATATTTTCATGATTATTCTCGGACTCGACCCCGGGTACGGCACGATGGGGTACGGCGTCATCGAAAAGGACGCGCGGGGCAACTGCTCCTGCGTCGGTTACGGCGCCGTCAAGACGCCCACGGGCGAAAATTTTGCCGTGCGGCTGTGCATGCTCGAGGAGGGCGTCAACAAGCTCTTCGACAAGTTCCACCCCGAAGAAGCCGCCATGGAGGAGCTGTTCTTCTCCAAGAATATCACGACGGGTATCGCCGTCGCCCATGCGCGCGGCGTCATGCTCCTCACTTGCAACAAGCGGTGCGGGAGAATCTTCGAATACACGCCCAATCAGATTAAGCAGGCACTCACGGGCTGGGGCGGAGCCGACAAGGGACAGATGATGCGGTGCGTCGCCTCGCACCTGCGCCTCAAAGCCATCCCCCGTCCCGACGATGCCGCCGATGCCCTCGCCGTTGCCCTCTGCCATGCGTTTACCAGTCGGTTTTCGGGGATGTTCGGAGTGTAGGTTTCGTGCGATTTCTTTTGCTTTGCTTACCCTGTCATTTCGGGCGGAGCGAAGCGAAGTCGCTCTTCCTGTCATTTCGGCCAAGTTCAATCGGCACAGCGGAAAGGTGATAATATATGATAGGTTATTTGAAAGGAAAAGTGAAATATCTTGCACCCGAGGCGGTGCTGCTCGAAGTGGGCGGCGTCGGGTATGAGGTCGTCTGTTCGGGGGCGGCGTTTTCGCGGCTCTCGGGCGTCAGAACGGGGGAGGACGGGGAAGTCTACACCCATCTTCGCGTCTCGGAGGACGACATCACCCTCTTCGGATTTGCGGATTTGCGCGAAAAGGACCTCTTCCTCCGTCTCACGTCCGTGCAGGGCGTGGGGGCGAAAGTTGCGATGAGCATCCTCTCCTCCATGCGCCCCGAGGAAGTCTCCGACGCCATCGCGACGGCGGATGCGAAGCGGCTCTCCTCCGCAAAAGGGGTGGGCAAAAAGGTCGCCGAGCGCATCATTTTAGAGCTGCACGGCAAGATTTCCGCGGATGAGATTCTCGGCACCGAATCGGTGGGCGGGAGAGTATCGGCGGCACCCATGTCCGTGGATGAGGATGCAGTTGCGGCGCTCATGGGGCTGGGATTCACGAGGCAGGAGAGCGCACAGGCGGTGACGCGCGCCAAGGAGCGGGGGGCGACCACCGCGGAGGAAATTTTGGCAATCGCGCTGCGCGGCGTATAATAAATTTCGGAGAACACTATGTTTGACGACGACAATTTGGAAGAGGGGAGACTGCTCTCGGCTGAGAAGGGCGACCTCGACATCGAAGAGAATGTGCTCCGTCCCAAGACGATGGAGGAATATGTCGGGCAGGACAAGGTGAAGGAGAACCTTGCCGTCTACATCGCCGCTGCCAAACAGCGGGGCGAGGCGCTCGACCATGTCCTCTTATACGGCCCCCCGGGGCTCGGCAAGACGACGCTGGCGCACATCATCGCAAACACGATGGGGTCGCAGATTAAGGTGACGAGCGGACCCGCCATCGAACGGGCGGGCGACCTTGCAGCCATTCTCACCAACCTCAACGACGGCGATATCCTCTTCATTGACGAGATTCACCGCCTCAACCATCAGGTGGAGGAGATTTTGTACTCCGCGATGGAGGACTATGCCCTCGACATCATCGTGGGGAAGGGCCCCATGGCGCGAAACGTGCGCTTTGCTCTCCGCAAATTTACCCTCATTGGGGCGACCACTCGCGCGGGGATGCTCTCCTCGCCGCTCAGGGACCGATTCGGCATCATGTGCCGCCTCGACATGTACACGCCCGCCGAACTCGAGAGAATTGTCACCCGTTCGGCGCGGACGCTCGGCATTGCCATCGAAAAGGAGGGGGCGTATGAGATTGCCCGCCGCTCGCGGGGCACGCCGCGCATTGCGAACAGGCTGTTGAAGCGCGTGCGGGACTTCTCCGCCGTGCTCGGCTCCTCCGCCGTCTCCCTCTCCGATGCGAGAAAGGCGCTCGCCCGCATGGAGATTGACGAACTCGGCCTCGACGAGACCGACCGCAACCTTCTGCGTGCGCTCATTGAAAAATTCAACGGCGGACCTGCGGGGCTCGACACGCTCGCGGCGACTGTAAATGAGGACGTGGGGACCATCGAGGACATCTACGAGCCCTACCTTCTGCAGCTCGGATTCATCGCGAGAACGCCGCGCGGCAGGGTGTGCCTGAAGGGGGGGTATGACCATTTGGGGGTACCCATGCCCGAGGCAGTCAGGCGGCAGATGAGCGTATTCGATTCGTGAGGACGGCATGAAGACCTCGGACTTTTTCTATGAGCTCCCCGAAGAGCTCATCGCACAGACACCGGCGGAGCCGCGGGACAGTTCGCGGCTCCTCGTCTATCACAGGGATACGCGGCGCATCGAGCATCGCGTCTTTTCCGACATCTGCGACTATCTGAAGAGGGGGGACGTGCTCGTCGTCAACCGCACCCGTGTGCTCCCCGCGCGCATGTTTGCCTTTACCCCGCACGGCGCGCGCGTCGAAGTGCTCCTTCTCAAGCGGCTCGCCATCGACACGTGGGAGGTGCTCGTGCGCCCCGGGAAGAAGGCGAAGGTCGGGGCGAGGCTCGCCGTCAACGAGGAGCTCTCCCTCGAGGTGCTCTCCCTCACCGAGAGCGGCGAACGGCGGGTGAAATTCTTCTTCGAGGGTGCGTTCGAGGACGTGCTCTCCCGCGTCGGAACGGTGCCGCTCCCGCCCTATATTCATGAAAAACTCAAGGACCCCGAGCGGTATCAGACCGTCTACTCCAAGGAGAACGGCTCCGCCGCGGCGCCCACCGCGGGACTGCATTTTACGGAGGGGCTCCTCGCCAAAATTCGCGACATGGGGGTGGAAATCGTCGAAGTTCTCCTGCACGTCGGGCTGGGGACCTTCCGCCCCGTCAAGGTGGAGGATGTGGAGCGGCACGTCATGCACAGCGAGTATTTCGAGGTCTCCGAGGAGGCCGCATCGTCCATAAATCGCGCCAAAAAAGAGGGGAGAAGGGTCATCTGCGTGGGGACGACTTCGGTGCGCACGCTCGAGTCGGTCGCGGACATGGGTGGCCTCGTTCACGCCGCGAAGGGGGAGACGAGCATCTTTTTGTACCCGCCCTACAAGATGAAGTGCGTGGATGCGCTCATCACCAATTTCCACTTGCCCGAGAGCACCCTCCTCATGCTTGTCTCCTGTCTCTGCTCGCGGGAGGAGGTCCTGCATGTGTACGAAGAGGCGGTGAGGGAGCGGTATCGTTTCTTCTCCTTCGGCGACGCTATGCTCGTCTTATAGCCGTCGAAATACTGTGTCGCGCTGCGGCAACCCTCAGTCATTTACCTCTTAGTAAACTCCTTCGGGTTTTCCTCGCGCTCCTTGTCTTTCTCGGCTCTAAGCCGAGCAGTTCTATCTCCTTGTCTTGCTCGTTTCTAAAAACAAGCTTCGTTCTCCTTGGCAAGGCGAAGCGCGTTTCTCGGTCGCATACGTCATCGTAAAACTTTTATTATGCAAAACTTTTCATTCGAACTCATCAAAACAGACCCCGAGACGGGGGCGAGGGCGGGAATTCTGCACACGCCGCACGGGGACATCGAGACGCCCGTCTACATGCCCGTCGGCACGCAGGCGACCGTCAAGGGGATGCTTCCCCGCGACCTCAAGGAGATTGGCTCGCAGATTATTCTCGCCAACACCTACCATCTCTGCATGCGCCCCGGGGACGACCTCATCGCCCGCGCGGGGGGACTGCATTCCTTTATGAACTGGGACCGCCCCATTCTCACCGACAGCGGCGGATTTCAGGTCTTTTCGCTTGCGAAACTCAACAAAATCACCGACGACGGCGTGACCTTTTCCTCCCATGTGGACGGGAGCTATCACACCTTCACGCCCGAAAAGGCGATGGAGATTGAGCACAACCTCGGCGCGGACATCATGATGGCGTTCGACCAGTGCACGGAGTACGGCGTCACCTATGCGCAGGCAAAGGCGGCGATGGAGCGCACGGGCCGCTGGCTCGAGCGGTGCGCGGCCGCGCATGACAGGGACAGTCAGGTGCTCTTTCCCATCATACAGGGGAACTTTTTCAAGGACTTGCGGGAGGAGAGCCTCAACCGCTGTCTTCCCTTTGTGAAGTGCGGGATTGCCATCGGCGGGCTGTCCGTGGGGGAGCCCAAGCCGCTCATGTACGAGATGCTCGACTTCTTGAAGCCCCGTCTGCCCGAGCGGGTGCCCCGCTACCTCATGGGGGTGGGCTCGCCCGATTGCCTCGTCGAAGGGGTCTTGCGCGGCGTGGATATGTTCGACTGCGTGCTCGCGACCCGCGTCGCCCGCAACGGCACGGCGCTCACCTCGAGGGGAAAAGTCGTCGTCCGCAACGGGAAGTATCGCGAGGACTTCACCCCCCTCGACCCCGATTGCGACTGCTACACCTGCAAAAACTACACCAAGGCGTACCTTCGCCACGTCGTCAACGTCGGCGAGATGATGGGCGGCATGCTGCTCTCCCTGCACAACATCGCCTATCTGCACAAGTTGATGCGGGGCCTTCGGGAGAGCATCCTCGGCGGATATGTCAAGGATTTTGTCAAGGAATTCTACAAAAAACAGGAAAATGCGACGTGATTTTTTCGGGAAACGGAAAATGTGCTTTGAAATCGCTTGCAAAAAATTCCCGGATACGCTATCATAGAAATAGAAAAGGAGACGAAGTATGAATTGGTTATTATTGGCCGAAGAGGCCGCAGAAGGAACGGGAACCACGCCCAACAACAACATGCAGTGGGTGACCTGGGTCATTCTCGCCGTCGTTGTCGTCGCGTTCATCGCGTGGTTTGTGTTTTCCAACAAGAAGAATAAGGACCGCCAGAAGGAATATACCGAACAGCTCGACGCCATTCGCCCCGGGCACAAGGTGAAGACGGCGGGCGGCATCTGCGGAATTGTCGTCGAAGTGTGCGATGACAACACCATCATCATGGAGACGGGCAGCGAGGCCTCGGGCAAGTCCTACATCAAGTTGGACAAAGAGTCCATCTACCAGACGGACGCCAAGGGCCCCACGCAGATTGCCCGCGAGGAAGCGGAAGCTGCCAAGAGGGCGGCAAAAGAGGCAAAGAATGCCCCCGCGGCAGAGACGGAGGAGGCGCCCGAAGAAGTGACGCCTTCGGAGGACGCTCCCGCGGCGGAAGAACTTCCCGAAGTTGTCGAAACGCCCGATTCTTCGGATGTGCCCGAGGAAAAATAATTCATA
Source organism: uncultured Clostridia bacterium (assembly GCA_947631925.1). Taxonomy (GTDB): domain Bacteria; phylum Bacillota; class Clostridia; order Christensenellales; family Borkfalkiaceae; genus Gallimonas. The sequence continues at coordinate 103,739 of CANRNE010000002.1, read as the reverse complement.
AGCACAATTCCCTCCGCATACCGTAAAGGTAGCGGAGGTTTTTTTATGACGGACGGTTGGAAACATGCCATCAAGGAGGTCGCTCTCTCCGCCGTGGCGGGGGCGGCGTTCTATCTCATCGCCGCGGCGATTTTTGCCGCGCTCGTCAAGGCGTATGCGCCCGCGCAGAGTGTCGTCGTGGCGACCAATTGGATTCTCAAGGGGGTGGGGAGCCTGCTCTTTCCCATGCTCTTCGTGCACAGCGGGAAGGCGGCTGTCAAGGGGGCGGCGGCGGGCGCCTGCATGTGTCTTGCCGCGATGCTGCTCTTCGCCGCCATCGGCGGGGGATTTCACCTCACGCCGTTTTTCCCGCTCGAACTCCTCATGTGCGCCGTCCTTGCGGCGGCGGGCGCGCTTTGCGGGGTAAAATTGCGCAAAGAGAGTTAAAACGCTTGTCATTTCCCCCGAAGTGTAGTATAATAAAGAAAAAACTTTCGGGAGAAACTGCTATGATTAAGACGATTGCGAAACCTGTCGAAAAGAAAGTGACCGCGTGCGGCGAATGCAGGAGCACCTGCCAGTCCGCCTGCAAGACGAGCTGCACCGTGGGCAACCAGTCCTGCGAACGCGTCACCCGCGAACAGAAAATCGACGAGAACAAGTAAATTTGACGGCGGAAAGCGGCGCGCGGCGTCGCTTTTTCCCGTGTTTTCACCATGAGACACGTCTTTTCTTATCACGGCAAGCATTACATCTATGACGTGGGGAGCGGCAGTCTGCACGAGTGCGACGAGGCCATCGCAAAACTTCTTGCGGGGCAGCCCGTCGCATTGACGAACAGCGAACTTTCCGCCTCTCTCGAGGAAATCCGCGCCCTTCGCGAGGCGGGGCTTCTCGACGCGCCCGAAACGCGCGAACGGCCCATCAAATCGCATGAAATCAAGGCGCTCTGTCTGCACGTCTCGCATGACTGCAACCTTCGCTGCCGCTACTGTTTTGCGGACGAGGGGGCATACCATGCCAAGCGCGAGGTGATGTCCTTCGAGACCGCGAAGGCCGCCATCGACTTTCTTCTCCGCGAGAGCGGAAAGCGGCGGGTGCTCGAAGTGGACTTCTTCGGCGGCGAGCCTCTCATGAACCTCGACGTCGTCAAAAAGACGGTGGCCTACGCCAAGGAAGAGGGGGCAAAGCTCGGCAAGAAGTTCCTCTTCACGACGACGACGAACGCCCTCCTTCTCGACGATGAGACCATCAGGTTTTTCAACGAGGAGATGGAGAACGTCGTGCTCTCCCTCGACGGGAGAAAGGAAGTCAACGACGCCGTAAGAAAGACGGTGAACGGCAAGGGAAGTTTCGACGTCGTCATCGGCAAAATCAAGAAGTTCGTCAGGGCGCGCGGGGACAAGCATTACTACGTCCGCGGCACCTTCACCGCGAAGAATCTCGACTTCTCCAAGGATGTGCTCTTCCTCGCGGACAGTGGGTTTGACAGCATCTCCATGGAGCCCGTCGTCACCGACATCGAGGACTTGCAGATTAAGGAAGAACATCTGCCCGCCATCGAGCGGGAGTATGAGGCGCTCTGCGACGAATATGTGCGGCGCGAGAAGGAGGGGAAGGGATTTCTCTTCTTCCACTTCCAGATTGACCTCGAGGGCGGGCCCTGCCTTGCCAAGCGCGTCTCGGCGTGCGGCGCGGGGAACGAATACTTCTCCGTCGTGCCGTCGGGCGACCTCTACCCCTGCCACCAGTTTGCGGGGGAGAAGGATTTTCTGATGGGGAACGTCTTCGACGGCATTCAGAACGAGGCGCTCCGCATGAAGTTTGCGGAAAACTGCCTCTTCACCCGCAAGAAGTGCGAGGGGTGTTTCGCCAAATACATCTGCTCGGGCGGATGCAGTGCGAACAACTATCACTTCACGGGGGACATGAACACCCCCTACGAGATGACGTGCGCGATGATGAAAAAGCGCATCGAGTGCGCGATGCACGTGCTCGCGGAGAGAAAATCTTCGGAAAATTGACGGAAATCGGGAAGAAAATTCGCCAAGCGCCGCATTTCGGCTTGACGGCGGAACTCTTTTTCTCTATAATAGTATAGTGAGTTATCGCGGGCGCGGGGACATGACACGCGCGCCCGTATACAGGAGGCGCTAATGAACAAGGTCAAATCGGCAATTTGCTTCGCCTTGATCACAGTCGTCATCGCCGGGCTGATTTTTATGTGTTCGGCGATGTTCCCGTACGGTCATTCGGGGAGAAGGTATAACAACATCCTCTCCATGACGGATAAGGACGCCCAGTACGGCGGACTTACCTATGACGACGGCGACGAGGAGTACGACGAAGGGAAGGCCGAAAACAAAGAGAGATATTACCGCGGCGGCGGCTTTGTCGCCGTCTACTATCCCGAAGGGGTCATCTCCGAAAAGGAGTACCATGACAACCTCGCAGGCTACGAGACGGATGCCGAACAGCAGCAGAAGTACGAAGAAGACTACCGCAAAGTCGGTGCGTTCTACTTCGAGAAGGACCTCGTCGAAAAGGACGGGGACGGGTACAAGCCCACGGCGGCGTTCGAGGAGGACTTTGCAAGCTCCCTCGACCGGCTGAAGACGCGCTTTGACAGCCTCGAGATGGCGAATGTGCGCGTTTCGGTGCGGGACAAGTACTCCGTGGCCGTCTATCTGCCCTCCGTCGGCGCGACGATTGAGAACAGCGAACTGCTCTCCGTCTTCGGGTACGCCCGCAGGATGGGAGAGTTCACCGTGGCGGCGGGCACTTCCGAGGATGCGGCGACCGAACTTACCTACGGACAGAAGGAAGTCTCTGCGGGCAAGTACGAGCAGGAGACCATCCGCGACTACATCAAGAGAGTGTATGCCTACAACGTGGGCAGCGTCTCTGCGGTAGGGGTGGATTTCACGCCCGCGGGTGCCGCTTGGCTCTCCACGCAGACGGCAACGGCTGCCGACGGCGCGGTGAGCATCTACTTCCGCATCGGCGGCGAGACGGTTGCCTCCGTCTCCACGCAGGAGCAGATTACCGCGTCCACCATCTATCTGAGCAAGACGAGCGCGGTCGCCTACACCGCATACGAGGCGCGCTGCCTCTCCGCGGCGATGCGCACGTCGATGGATACCGAGGGGGAGGCGCTCTCCTTCACGGTCGGGGAATACAGCTTCGAGAAGGCGCAGTTCGGCGACCTCGCCCTCATCCTTCTCTATGTCGCATTCGCGGCGCTTGCCGTCGGCATGCTCGTGTTCTTCTTCGTGAGATACCACGGGCTCGCCGTGGCGCACCTCTATTCCTTCCTCATCTACCTCCTGCTCATGATTGTCCTCGTCTGGGCAATTCCCTTCCTCAACCTCAACGCATGGACGGTGGTGGCCGTCGCCCTCGGCGGGCTGCTCCTCTCCGTCTGCAACGCGCTCTCCTACGAGAACGCGCGCAAGGAATACGCCCTCGGCAAGACGATGGAATCTTCCGTCAAGACGGGCTATAAGAAGTGCTTCTGGCTGATTTTCGATTTGCACATCGTGATTGCGCTTCTCGGGTTCGTCGCCTACTTCATTTCCCTCACGCAGCTCTCCGTGTTTGCCTTCACGCTCGGGCTCGGTGCGGTGCTGTCGGGGCTGTGCTCCCTCGCCGTCAACCGCTTCCACTGGGCGATGCTCATGACCTTCACGAAGAAACCCGGCGCGTTCTGCAACTTCAAGCGCGAGGAGGTCTCCGACGATGAGTAAACTCAACCTCAAAAAACTTCTGCCCGTCTTCATGGCAATCTCCATTGCGATTGTGGTCGCGGGCATCATCCTCTTTGCCGTGCTCGGCTTCAACGCCTCCTTGGACCGTCCCGTGCAGGACAAGCTCGACGTCAAGTACGACTCCAACATCGGCGCCCAGAACGAGACGACGCTGCAAAACTTCGCCGAGAAGACGCTCACCGATGCGAAGATTTCCTTTGAGAAGGAGATTGTGAAGGATTATACCTCCACGAACGACACCAACGGTTCCCTCATCGAGAGCTCGTACCGCATCGTGCGCTACACCCTTTCGGGCGGCGACGAAACTGCTTACACCGCCGCAAAGGACAAGATCGCCGATGAAATTGCGGCGCACAGCGGCCTGAACGGCGACCAACCCGACATCTATTACTATGCGGACGGCTCGGTGAGCCTGTATCAGGAACAGCTCGCCCTCGCGGGAACGGGCTCTGCCGGCTGGCGCGGGGCAATCGCCCTTGCGGTCGGCGCCATCGTCGCCCTCGTCTATGTGACGTTCCGCTTCGGCGTGCCGTGCGGGGTTGCGGGTCTCGTCACCTGCGCCCACGACGGGCTCTTCACTGCCGCGCTGTTTGCGGTTTTGCGCATTCCCGTCTACTCCTCCGCGCCCCTGCTCTATGCGGCTGTGTCCGTCTTTGTCTCGGCGCTTCTGTGGGTCTTCTACGCCAATCGGATTCGGGCCATCTATAAGGACCCCGACACGGCGTCCTTGCCCGCAGAGACGGTCGCCGACCGCGCGCGCAGCGAAGGTTGGAAGACGGCGCTCCTGCTCGCAGGGCTGTGTGGCATCGTCATCGCCGTCCTCGGCCTCGTCGGAACGCTCGGCTCCATCGCCCTCGTGCTTCCCGCCATTATCGGCGTCGCCGTGCCCGTCTACTCGACCTTCGTGTTCGGGCCCGCGGTGTTTGCCGTCGTGCGCAAGCAGTTTGACAAGCGGCGCGCCGTGAGAAACCGCGTGTACGTCGGCAAAAAGAAGAAAGCGGATACGGAAGAATAACCGCTGAAAAAAATCAAAGCGGCGGGCGAACAGACCCGCCCTTTTTGATAGGGAAAACAAGATGAAGAAACTCGTCCGGGAATTTGAATTTACGCCCGAACAACTTCATACCGTGGAAAGGCTTGCCGAACGGGTGGGACTCACCGAGACGGTCGCGGGGATTCTCTTCGCGCGGGGAATGGATACGGAGGGCAAAATGCACGCCTTCCTGCGCCCCGGTGCGCAGAATTTCCTCTCGCCTTTCCTCCTCAGGGGGATGACGGAGGCGGTGAAAAAGCTCACCTTCGCCCGCGACGAGGGGTGGCGGGTGGCCGTCTTCGGGGACTATGACGCGGACGGCATCGGCGCGTGCGCCATCCTCTCCCGTGCCCTCGACGAATTCGGCATCGAGCACTTTCTCTTCGTGCCCGAACGGACGGACGGCTACGGGCTGTCCGTGGGCGCCATCGACAGAATCTTCGACGAATTTTTACCCGACCTCGTCGTCACGGTGGACTGCGGCATTTCGGGAAGGCGGGAGGTGGAATACATCAAATCGCTCGGCGCCGAAGTCATCGTCACCGACCACCACGAACTTCCCGACGAACTGCCCGACTGCATCGTCGTCAATCCCAAGCTCGGCGGGGACTACCCCTACGACAACCTGTGCGGCGCGGGAGTTGCCTTCAAGCTGGCGCAGGCGCTCATCGGGGACAAGGCGCTCCCCCTCGTCGACTTTGCCGCCATCTCCACCGTCGCCGACAGCGTGCCCCTCGTGGGCGAGAACCGCGACATCGTGGCGGAGGGACTCCGGCGCATCGAACGCTCTCCCCGTCCCGCCATCGCCGCCCTCCTGGGGAAGGTCACCGACATCAACGCGCAGACGCTCTCCTTTACCATCGCGCCCCGCATCAACGCCGCGGGCAGAATGGGGGATGCACGCGCCGCGCTCCGCCTCTTCACGAGTGAGGACGAGGAGGAAATTTACGCGCTCGCCGAACTTCTCAACCGCTACAACGCAGAGCGGCAGAGGCTGTGCGACGAACTGTATACCCGCGTCTCGGAGCAAATTGCCGAGGAGGGGCCGTACGGCAACATCGTCATGCTCGCGGGCGAGAACTGGAATGCGGGCTTTGCGGGCATCGTCGCCGCGCGCGTCGCGGAGGAGTACGCCCGTCCCGCCCTGCTCTTCACCAAGCGCGGAGCAAGCTATAAGGGCAGTGCGCGCTCGGTGGAAAGCGTCAACATCTTCGAGGCCCTGAAGGGCTGTTCGGAGTACATCTCCGAATTCGGCGGACACGCACAGGCGGCGGGCATCAACGTCACCGAGGAGAACTTCCCCCGCCTCAAGGCCGCCCTCAACAGCTTTATCGGGAGCCATTACGCGCGCGAGGACTTCATTCCCACCGTCCCCGTGGCGGGCAAGGCGAGCGGGGATTTCAGGCGGATTGCGCGCGAACTCGTCCTGCTCGAGCCGTGCGGCATGGGCAACAAGCGCCCGCTCTTCTATGTGGAGGCGGGTAGCATCGACGCCACGCCGATGAAGGAGGGCTCGCCGCACCTTTCGATGAAGATTGGCGGGGACGACTTCGTCTACTTCGGCGGCGCCAAGGAGGAAGAACTCTTACGATGCGACCTCAAAAAGAGGGTCGTGTTTGAATATAACCTCTCCCGCTTCAAGGGGAGAGAATATGTGAAGGGCATCATCCGCTGCGTGCTCTATGACGGCATGAGCGGGCGGGACGTCGAACTCGACGCCTTCGAGCATGCCATCCGCCTCCTGCCCGAGGGCGAATCGGAGGGGGAAACCTTGGACATGGGTGCCGCAAATGCGCTCATCGAACAGAAAATCGGGGAATGCGCATACGGGCTGTGCGCCGTCGTACAAAATCGGCGCACCGTGGAGAAATTCCCCGCGCTTGCGGGCTTGGAGCTCGATATTTTCCGCCCCGCGTCGGCGGGAGCTGCCAACTGTGTGCTGTTTTCGCCCGCACCCGACGCAAATCTTGCCGCATATCGGGACATCATCTGCCTCGATTTTCCTCCCGCTCTGCCCGCAACGGGACGCGCAAACGTGCTTTCTTGCGGTTCTTTTTCGGACATGGGTGCCTTAAAACGCGTCTCGTGCAGCCGTGAGGACATGATTTACACCTACCGTGCGCTGTGCGGCGCGGAGGGGAGATACGTCTCGGACAGCTTTTCGGAGACGGCGCGCGAACTCGGGCTCGGCTTCAATTTGGAGCAGGTCGTCTTCGCACTCGCGGTCTTTTCCGAGCTGGGATTTTTCACGGTGGAAGAGGGAAGGCTTCGCGTCGTGCGCGGCAGGCGCGCCGACCTTTCCGAATCGCGCATCTATACTGCCGTTTGCCGCATGAAGGAGGGCTCGTAATGGAACCCATTCTCATGAAACTGTATGAATTTTACTCGGGCGAAGAGCGCGACATGCTCCTCAAGGCATACGACTATGCCAAGGCGGCGCATGCCAGCCAGAAGCGCGCCTCGGGGGAACCCTATTTCATCCACCCGTGCGCCGTTGCAGAAATTTTAGCCGACCTCGGGCTCGACGCGGAGACCGTCGCGGCCGCCCTTCTCCATGACGTCATCGAGGACACCGACGCCACCGACGAGGACATCCGCCGCGAATTCGGCGAGGGGGTCTTCACTCTCGTCTCGGGCGTCACGAAGCTCGACAAGATTGTCTTCAAGTCGGAGGAAGAGGAGGAGGCGGAGAACTTCCGCAAGATCTTCATCGCAATGGCGAAGGACATCCGCGTCATCATCATCAAGCTCGCCGACCGGCTTCACAACATGCGCTCGCTCAACTACCTCTCCCCCGGGCGGCAGCGCAAGATGGCGCAGGAGACCCTCGATATCTATGCGCCCATCGCGGGGCGGCTGGGTATCAGTCAGGTCAAATGCGAACTCGAGGACCTCTGCCTCAAATATCTCGACCCCGAGGCGTTTGAATATCTCGTCGAGAACATCCACCAAAAACTCGAAGAGCGGCGCAGGTTTGTCAACTTCGTCGTCGAGGAAATCAAGGGGATTCTCGCCGAATCCGAGATAAAGGGGGAAGTCTTCGGGCGCCCCAAGCATTTCTACTCCATCTACAAGAAGATGAAGACCAAGCATCGCACCCTCGACCAAATCTATGATTTGACCGCCGTGCGCGTCATCGTGGGCACCGTGGACGAGTGCTACGAAGTGTTCGGGAAGATTCACAAGAAGTGGAATCCCGTCCCCGGGCGCATCAAGGACTACATTGCGACGCCCAAGCCCAACATGTATCAGTCCCTGCACACGACCGTCGTCACCGACTTCGGACAGCCGTTCGAGATTCAAATCAGGACGGAGGAGATGCACCGAACGGCGGAATACGGTATCGCGGCGCACTGGAAGTATAAGGAACAGCGCGACAACGAGACCACGCTCGACCAGCGCATCTCGTGGGTGCGCGAGATGATGGAGCTGCAGGGCGGACTGCGCGACTCCAAGGAATTCATGAACACGGTAAAGGAGGAGCTGTACAGCTCCGAACTTCTCGTGTTTACGCCGCGCGGGAAAGTCATCTCCCTGCCCGAGGGCGCGACGCCCGTGGATTTCGCCTACGCCATCCACTCGGAGGTGGGAAACCGCTGCACGGGTGCAAAGGTGAACGGCAAGATTGTCCCGCTCAATTCCACCCTCGAGCTCGGCGACGTCGTGGAGATTATCACCTCGCCCGCAAGCAAGGGACCCTCGCGCGACTGGCTGAAATTCATCAAATCCTCCTCCGCACGCGCCAAAATCAAGGCGTTCTACAAGAAGCAGACCAAGGAGGAGAACGTCAAACTCGGCAAGACCATGCTCGAAGAGGCCGCCAAGCGCAGGGGATATTCGCTCGCCGAACTTCTCACGCCCGACAGCTTTAAGAAGGTCTCCGAGAAACTCAACTTCGACTCGCAGGAGGAGGCATTTGCCGCCGTCGGCTACGGCGCGATTACCGTCAACCAAATCCTGTTCAAACTCATCGACTACTTCCGCAAAGAGGTGCCCCAGCCCGTCGACGTGCGCCCCTTCAAGGAGAAGAATGTCTCGGGGACGGTCACCGTCAAGGGGCTCTCCGGTCTTCTCGTCTCCTTTGCGGGGTGCTGTTCGCCCGTGCCCGGGGACGACATCGTCGGCTTTGTCACGCGGGGGAGGGGCGTCGTCATTCACAGACGGGACTGCTCCAACATGAAGAACGTCGAGCCCGAGCGGCTGCAGCCCGCCGAATGGACGGTGCGCCCCGGGGAGGTACGCTTCCGCGCCACCATCGTCGTCTATGCCGAGGAACAGGGGGCGGCGCTCTCCGTCATCTCGCAGGCGACTTCGGACATGAAGATTTCCATCTCCTCCATCAACGGCAGATACGAAAAATCGGGCGGGGCGATTGTCGAGGTCACGGTGAGCTTGCCCGGGAAGCAGGACGTCGAGGTGCTCATCGACAAAATTCGACAAAACAGCCGCATCCGCGACGTGCACAGACTGAGCAGTTGATATGCAGATTCTCACCGTTCATCCAAAAATTTTTGCCGCGAATTGCTACCTTGTCTCCCTCGGGGAAGAGGCGGTGGCGATAGACCCCGCGACGCCGGAAGTTCTCGAGGAGGCGCAAAAGAGGGGACTTGTCATTCGCTATGCGCTTCTGACGCACGGGCACTTCGACCACATCGGGGGATGCGCGCGCCTTGCCGCCGCGGGGACGAAGATTGGCTGTCTCGCCAAAGAGCGGGCGCTCGCGCTCGGAAATGACAACATGGGGGCGGAATTCGGAAGAATTGTTCCGCCTTTTCCCATTCATTTTACCTTTGAGGACGGGGATGTGATTCCGCTTTGCGGCATGCGGTTTGCGGTGATGGCGACCCCGGGACACACGGCGGGGAGCTGCTGCTTTCTCACCGAGGGGGAAATCTTCACGGGGGATACCCTGTTCCGCCGCGACATCGGCAGGTGCGACCTGCCCACGGGGAGCGAATCCGACATGAAGAAGAGCCTTTCGCGCCTGAAAAAACTTGAAAATTTAACGGTCTACCCCGGACATGGTATGCCCACAACACTTGACGAGGAGAAAATGTATGGTTACCTCCGCCACTGAATCTTTGACCTGCGAACTCATGGACGTCGTGCGCCTCTTCGAGGGCGCGTCGGCGCTCGGAATTTCGCATACATTCGCGGTGCGCGGCGAGGAATTTTATAATCGGTTTATCATCGACGGCGAGGAATTTGCCTTCACCGATTGGGAGCGCTATGCGGGCGAGACGGAGAAGAAGAGCCTTGTAAAGCGCTTCGCAAAACTCGGCCTCTACAAATTACTCGCCAAACGGTATAAAAAAACGCTTCCTTGGGGGTCGCTGACAGGCATCCGTCCGACGCGGCTCGCCTACCAAAATCTCGAGAAGAAGGGGGAGTTCGAGGAATTTTTCCGCACCCTTGGCGTCTCGGAGGAGAACATCGCCCTCACCAAACGGGTGATTGCGGGCCAGCGGGGCATCTATGAGAAAAATCCCGACAATTGCGACCTCTTCGTCTCGCTGCCCTTCTGTCCCACGAAATGCGTGTATTGCTCCTTCATCACCGCGCCCATTGCGGCAACGCACGGGTACATGCCCGCCTATCTTTCCGCCTTGGAAAAGGAACTTGCGGCCGCGGCGGGGCAGATAAAACGGCTGCGCTCGGTGTACATCGGCGGGGGGACGCCCTTTGTGCTCTCCCCCGAGGAGCTCGAGCGGGTGTTTCGCGCGGTCGCGCCCCTTCGGCAAAACGGGTGCGAATATACGGTGGAGGCAGGGCGGCCCGACACGTTTTGCGCGGAAAAACTCGACCTGTGTCAAAAATACGGCGTGACGCGGCTGTGCATCAACGCGCAAAGTTTTTCGGACAGGACGCTCGAGGCCATCGGCAGAAAGCACACGGGGGAGGACGTCGTCCGCGCGTTCGGGATGGCGCGCCCGTACGAGTTTGACCTCAACTGCGACCTCATCGCGGGTCTCACGGGGGAAAGCCTGGAGGAATTTTGTGCAAGCGTGGACAGGGCGGTCGAACTTTCTCCCGAAAATATCACCGTCCACACCCTCTGCCTCAAGAAGGGCGCACGCCTCAAAGAGGAGACGGAGAGCCTTTTCGAGGGGGGCATGTCCGAGATGATAGCCTATTCTCGCAAAAAACTCACTGCGGCGGGCTACGAGCCGTACTACCTCTATCGGCAGAAATATATGGCGGGTTCGCACGAGAACGTCGGCTGGACCAAGGCGGGCAAGGCGTGCGTCTACAACGTCGACGTCATGGAGGAGACCTGCGACAACCTCGCCGTCGGCGCGAATGCGATTTCCAAGAAGATTTTTTCCGCAGAGGGGAGAATTGAGCGCGTCGGCAGCCCGAAGGATATTCCCACCTACCTCGCAAAAGTTGATAAACTGCTCGCGGAGAAGGAAAAGATTGGTTTCGGCGAAACGCTTTGCTGATTTCACGCGATTTCTTTTGTTTTGTTCCGATGATTCCCCGCCCTCATCCCGAGGGCGCGGAGCGCCCGAGTGAATCTTTCAAGATACACTCCTCCCTTCGGTCGTCGGTATGAGGGATGGGGCGAAACGGGAAATTTGCGAAAATTTATTGTCCGTGCGCGTGAAATCCTTTGACAACGTCGCCGAAATGTGGTATTCTATATCAGACGGACGCGAGGAGACGCGCTCTCCACGCACCTCTTGGCGTCTCGCGAATACTTCCATAGGAGGATAAACGCAAATGGAAAAGAGCGAAATCATCGCAAAGTTCGCATCTCACGAGGGTGACACGGGTTCTCCCGAAGTGCAGATTGCTCTGCTCACCGAGCGCATCAACCACCTCAACGAGCATCTCAAAGAGCACAAGCACGACAATCACTCGAGAAGAGGGCTTCTGAAGATGGTCGGTCGCCGCCGCGGTCTTTTGGATTATCTCAAAGCCAAAGACATCGAGCGCTACCGTGCCGTCATCGCGGCGCTGGATCTCCGTAAGTAACGAACTGCAAAAAGGGCGGGGTTTTCTTCCACCCTTTTTTTCATGGAAAACCGCATCCGTAGCCACGGGGCTGTGGGGCAAAGAAATAGGAAAGGCAAGGAGAAACAAATTTTATGACACAAACGTACAAAGAATTCAGGTTTCCGATTGGCGGCAGAGAGGTCGTCGTCGAGACGGGCAAGTATGCCGAACAGACCAACGGGTCCTGCGTGGTTCGCTGCGGAGAGACGGTCGTCATGGTGAACGTGTGCATGTCCGAGACGCCGAGAGACGGCATCGATTTCTTCCCGCTCCAAGTGGACTATGAAGAGAAGATGTTTGCGGTCGGGAAAATCCCCGGCGGCTTCAAGAGAAGGGAGGGGAGGGCGTCCGATAAAGCCATCCTCACCGCCCGTCTCATCGACAGACCGCTTCGCCCGCTCTTCCCGAAGGGACTCTTCAACGACGTCGTCGTGACGGCGACTGCGCTCTCCGTCGAACCCGACGTTGCGCCCGAACCCCTCGCCATGGTGGGCTCCTCCATCGCGCTTGCGATTTCGGACATCCCGTGGGCGGGCCCCACAGGGAGCGTCGTGGTCGGACTCGTGGACGGCAAATACGTCATCAACCCCGACTATGAGCAGAGAAAGAATAGCTCCATTCACCTCAACCTCGCGGGCTCCAAGGACGCCATTCTCATGATTGAGGCGGGCGCCAACGAAGTCACCAACGACGAAATGGTGGGCGCCATCATGTTCGGACAGGCGGAAATCTCCAAGATTTGCGCCTACATCGAGGACGTCATCGTTCCCGCCGTCGGCAAGCCCAAGCGTGCCATCGAGCTCTATCACATCCCCGAGGACATCGACGCCGCGGTGCGCGAATTTGCGGGCGAAAAACTCGACTGGGCGCTCGACACCTTCGACCGTCAGGAGCGGCAGAAGAGACAGGACGAGGTGGACGCGGAGACCCTCGAACACTTCAAGGATATCTACCCCGACAACGTGCGGGAAATCAAGGACAGCCTGTACTATCTCACCAAGGAGAAGGTGCGCGCGAAGATTTTCGACAAGGGCATCCGCCCCGACGGGAGAGGGCTCAAGGACGTTCGCCCGATTTGGTGCGAGAGAAGCGTCCTTCCCCGCGCTCACGGCTCTGCCGTCTTCACCCGCGGACAGACCCAGACGCTCACCACCTGCACGCTCGACATGCTCGCCGCGGCGCAGAAGCTCGAAGGGCTCGACGACGAGACGGAAAAGCGGTACATGCACCAGTACAACTTCCCCGGGTACTGCACGGGCGAAGCCAAGGCGCTGCGCAGTCCCGGACGGCGTGAAATCGGACATGGTGCCCTCGCAGAGCGTGCACTCGAGCCTGTCATCCCGCCCGTAGAGGAGTTCCCTTACGCTATCCGTGTCGTCAACGACATCCTCTCGTCCAACGGCTCCTCGTCGATGGCGTCCGTCTGCGGCTCCACCATGGCGCTCATGGATGCCGGCGTGCCCATCAAGGCTCCCGTCGCGGGCGTCGCAATGGGCCTCATCAAGAATCAGGAGACGGGAGAATTCCGCGTCATGACGGATATTCAGGGCCTCGAGGACTTCCTCGGCGACATGGACTTCAAAGTCGCGGGCACCGTCAAGGGCATCACCGCCATCCAGATGGATATCAAGATTAAGGGCATCTCCGAGGAGATTATGCACACCGCCATCGAACAGGCGAATGAGGGCAGACAGTTCATCCTCTCCAAGATGCTCGCCTGCGTGCCCGAGGTCAGCCCCGAGCTGTCCAAATATGCGCCCCGCATCATCTTCTTCAAAATCGATCCCGAGAAGATTGGCGACGTGGTCGGCAAACAGGGCAAGGTCATCAACTCCATCATCGCAGAGACGGGCACCAAGATTGACATCGAGGACGACGGCACCGTGTGCATCGCTTCCTACGGCGACGCCGAGGCCGCGCTCAAGGCAAAGGCCATCGTCGAGAGCATCGTGCACGACCCCGAGGTCGGCGACATGTTCATCGGTCGGGTCGTCCGCATCCTCTCCACGATGGGCGCGTTCGTCGAATTCGCACCCGGCAAAGACGGCATGATTCACATCTCCAAGCTCTCGGACAAGCGTGTCGAGAAGGTGGAGGACGTGCTCTCCGTCGGCGATGTGGTCAAGGTGAAGATTATCAAGATTGGCGAGAAGGGCATCGACTTCAAACTGCTTGAGAAACTTTCGTAATGGATAGGAAATTCAAAAAAACCGCACACAGGTGCGGTTTTTTGTGTGTTTTTTGGGAATGGGGTCAATATTCCGCGATGCCGAGCAGATAGTCCGCCGAGACGTCATAGAGGCGGCAGAGCGCGGCAATCTGGGCATAATTGCATTCAAAAATTCCCTTTTCGAACCGTTGATAGACGGGTTGCGCGACGCCGAGCGCCGCGGCGACCTCCTTTTGCGTCAAATGAAGTTCCTTGCGCCGCGCAAGCAGACGTTTCCCGAATTCTTCCTTGATTTCCATACCGTTTTCCCTCGCAAATGCTTGACTTCATTATACATTATCTGTATAATATGAGAAAAGGATATACACTAACTGTATATCAATGGAGGTAATGTGATGAAGAAACACACTTGGCTTGCCGCAACGGTTGCGGCGGTGCTCCTCTTGGGAGCGGGTTGTGCGGACGTGGAGGCCGTGCCCGGGGGGCATGTCCACGATTGGGGGGAGTGGAGCGAGACTGCTCCCACCTGCACGGCGGACGGCTCGCGCGAGCGGGTCTGCAAGACAGACCCCACCCATGTCGAGAGGGAGACGGTCCCCGCGCTCGGGCACGCATGGAGCAAGGCTTGGACTTGGGACGAGACCGTCCACTACCATGTCTGCGAACGCGGGTGCGGCGCACGGAACGAAGAGGGGGCGCATATCATATCCCGCGGCGCCTGTTCGGTCTGCGGGTATACGCTCACGCCTTCGGAGCTCACCTATGAAGAGGTGCTCGGCGAGGACGGGAGCACGGTCGTCGGATACGCCGTGACAGGCTGGGACGATAGCGTGACGGACAGGCACATGCTCGTCGTGCCCGAAACGCATGCGGAGCGGCCCGTGATTGCAATCGCGGACAACGCCTTCTACGCCGACGACGGGGACGGAGACGAGACGCTCCAAAGCGTCTTTCTCGCGGAATCGGTAAAGACGATTGGCGAATACGCCTTTTACGGCTGTGTCGGGCTCGCGAACATCGAGATGCAGTCCGTCACGACGGTGGCAAAGGGCGCCTTCTACGGCTGCACGGGGCTCTTGAGCGCCACGCTCGGCTCGCTCGAGACGTTGGGCGACTATGCCTTCTATCGGTGCACGTCCATGCGCTCGCTCTCCGTGGAGGGAGTGGAGAATTTCGGGGCACAGGTCTTTCAGGATTGCCCCGCGCTCACGTCCGCTTCCTTCGGCGACGGCGTCACCGAGCTCGGAAGCTATGCCTTTTATACGACGGAAAATCTGCGCACGGTCTCCTTCGGGAAGGCGTTCACGCAGCCGATCGTGTGGGATACGTTCCCGATGGAACATCTCGAACGCATCGAAGTGAGCGGCGAGAACGCGGTCTATGCGTCCGCGGACGGCGTTCTCTACAACAAGGCAAAGACGCAGCTCGTGCTCGTTCCTTACGCCTATAAGGGAAAGGTAGACGTGTGTGAGGGCGTGACGGAGATTGGGTCCAACAAGGCTCTCTTCCTCGACCACAAGTATGTCACCGCCGTGACGCTTCCCTCTACGCTGACGACGCTCGCGGGCGACTTCATCCGTCAGGCGTTCAAGGGGTGCAACCGCCTCGCAGAGGTCTGCAACCTCTCGGGAATCGACGTCACGCAGAAGGATGACTTCGGAGACGGCAACCTGTACGGACTTGCAGCGGACGTCGTTGTCCGCACGCAGTCGGAGGCGAGCGTCGTCTCGGAGCCCGACGCGGACGGCTTCGTCTGGCAGACAAAGGCGGGACAGCTGATTGCCTATTTCGGCGAAGCGAGCGCGCTCGTCCTGCCCGCCGACTATCACGGAAGCGCCTACACGGTGCGCGATTCTGCGCTTGCGGCGTGCGGCTTTACGAGCCTCACCGTTCCCGCAGGCGTCGTTCTCGGCGAATCTGCCTGTTCGAACTGCGCCGACCTTGCAGAGGTCACGCTCGAAGAGGGGGTCACCGAGATTGGCGAGGGCGCCTTCAAATCCTGCTCCGCGCTGACGACGGTGCACCTTCCCAAGAGCCTCAAGACGGTGGGAGGCGGGGCGTTTGTCTCCTGCGATGCGCTCAAAGAAGCATACTATGCGGGCACTGTCTCCGAGTATGCGGCAATCACCTTCGGCAACAACTATGCGACCGTCTTCAACACGGGCTCGGAGCCGCAGGCGACGCTGTACTGCGCGGGTCTTGCCCTGCCCGAGAAGATTGTCATCGAGGGCGTGGAAGAGATTGGCGCCTATGCCTTTTGCGGCGCGCCCGTAACGTCGGCCGTCGTGGGGAAAGGGGTCAAAAGAATCGGGCAGAGCGCGTTTTCGAACAGTATGCTCGAGAGCGTCGTGCTCGGGAAAGATCTCGTGAAATTTTCCAACGCCTTCTCCAATTCCGCGCTGCAAACGGCGTTTTTCGAGGGGACGCAGGAGGATTGGGACGCGCTCAATGCCGAATTTACCAACGCCTCCGTGCCTTCGGGCGTCACCGTCTACTATCTGACGGACGCGGCGGACGGCGGAAAGGGCTGGCATTACGGGGCGGACGGCTCACCGGAAATCTGGTAATGCAAAAAACATAACATTTCCCCCCTTGCAAGCGCAAGGGGGTGATTTTTTATGGAGAAAAGGGCGAGATTTCTCCACGCGCTCACTGCGTTCGCTTGGTCGGAATGACAAAGTGGGCGGCACGCGGCTTGGTCGAAATGACAAAGTGGGCGGCACGCGGCTTGGCCGAAATGACAAAGTGGGCGGCACGCGGCTTGGTCGAAATGACAAAGCGGTGTCAGGGAAGGGGGGTGAAGCCGAGGCTGATGAGGATGGCGCGGTCGACTTTGCTCATCGTGGCGGGCGGAAGTTCGCCGATACGCGCCATCAGGCGTTTTTTGTCGATGGTTCGGATTTGCTCGAGCAAAATGACGGAGTCCCGCTGCAGGCCGAAGGCATGCGGAAGTTCGATATGGGTGGGAAGTCTCGCCTTGTGAATCTTGCTCGTCACGGCGGCGGCAATCACGGTGGGGGAGTACTTGTTCCCCGTGTCATTCTGCACGACGAGCACGGGGCGCACCCCGCCCTGTTCGCTCCCCACGACGGGGGAGAGGTCGGCATAATACAGTTCTCCGCGCTTGACCGTCATCGCTTTCTCCTTGGCAATTGTCTCCGCTATCATTGTATGTAGACCTCCCGCGCTCTTGTCCCGCGGAGTATGATTGACAATTCCCCCGTACTTTATGCAGCCCCGTCGCGGGGTCCTTTTTGCCCGAAATTACGAAAATTTTTTTCAAGTTGCGTCCAAAGTATTGTGTTTTCACGAAATAAATGGTATAATAACTATGTATAGTATATACAATTCGGAGTATTTTCTATGTTGAAAATCATCGTTGACGCCATGGGCGGGGACAACGCCCCGCAGGAGATTGTAAAGGGTGCGCTCGATGCGCTTGCGGACCCCGGAATTTCCCTCATTCTGACGGGGGACGGGGCGGCGGTGGAGCGCGAACTCTCTAAATACGGCGCGTTTGATTCGAAGCGGGTGGAGGTCATGCCCTGCACGGAGATTATCACCAACGACGACATGCCCACCCAAGCCGTCCGTGCCAAGCGGGACAGCTCCCTCGTCGTGGGACTTCGCCGTCTCAAAGAGGACCCCGAGGCGGGCGGCTTTGTCTCGGCGGGCTCCACGGGGGCGGTGCTCACGGGCGGATTTATGCACATCGGCAGAATCAAGGGGGTCATGCGCCCCGCGCTCTGCCCCGCCATTCCCAACGTCCGCGGGACGTTTACCCTTCTCTGCGACTGCGGTGCGAACGTCGAGTGCAAGGCGCCCCAGCTCGCCCAGTTTGCCGTCATGGCGACTGCGTATGCGCGCGCCGCGTACGGCATTCGAAACCCCAAGGTGGGGCTTCTCTCCAACGGCACCGAGGAGCACAAGGGGGACCCCCTGCATCAGGAGGCGCACGCCCTGCTCAAGGAGATGAAGAACATCGACTTCTGCGGCAACGTCGAGGGCAGGGACATCATGTACGGCGACGTGGACGTCGTCGTCTCGGACGGATTTTCCGGCAATATCGCCCTCAAATCCATCGAGGGGTGCGGCAAGACGGTGGGGGACCTTCTCAAACGGGAATTCACCTCCTCCTTCGGCGCGAAGCTCGGCTATCTCGTGACGAAAAAGCACATCCTGGGGCTCAAAAACATGCTTGACTATTCCCGTCTCGGCGGGTCCGTCTTCTTGGGACTGCGCCAAGTCGTCGTCAAGAGCCACGGCTCCTCCAAGGCGGCCTCCGTCAAGGCGTCCGTCCTGCAGGCGGCGGAGGCGAGCCGCGGCGGACTGATAGGGAGCATCTCCGACCTTCTCGAGAAAGAGGGCTTCGGGGGAGGCGGCGATGCGTAACGGCGAAGATTGGACGGAGGAGACGTTCTCCTCCGCGGCGGAGGCGGTCGGCTATCCCTTCCGCGACAGGGAGTTGCTCCTTGCGGCATTCACGCATTCCTCCTATGCCGCCTCCTTCGGCGGACGGGACAACGAGCGGCTGGAATTTTTGGGAGATGCCGTCATCGAGCTCGCCGTCACCGAATACCTCTTCCGCTCGGACAAGGCGGACGAGGGGGCGCTCACCGAGCGGCGCAAGCAGTTCGTCTCGCGGGATGCGCTCACCTCGGCGGAGGAGAAATTGGAGCTCATGCGCTTTCTGCGCCATGCGGGCGGGGAGAGCAACCTCGGGGGGAAGACGAGTTCCAACCTCTTCGAGGCCGTCGTGGGGGCAATCTTCCTCGAGGGTGGCTACGGCGCCGCGAAAAAATGGCTCGCCGCGCATATCGGCGAGACGGAGACGGTGAACGGCAAGTCACTCCTGCAAGAATATGTGCAGGAGCGCACAGAGGGCACCCCCCGCTACCGCACGCAGGAGGCGGAGGACGGCTTCTCAAGCACCGTGACGGCGCTCGGCAAGAGCGCGACGGGGAGAGGACAGAGCAAAAAGGCGGCCGAGACAGAGGCCGCGTGTAAGTTATACGATATTCTGACAAAGGGGAACGGGCAGTGAATTTCAAAGAAATACGGCTTGCGGGCTTCAAGTCCTTCGCGGACAAGACCTCTATCAAATTTGACGACGGCGTCACTTGTATCGTCGGACCCAACGGGTGCGGCAAGAGCAACGTGGCGGACGCCGTGCGCTGGGTGCTCGGCGAGCAGTCTGCAAAGACGCTGCGCGGCTCCAACATGCTCGACGTCATCTTCAACGGCACGGAATCGCGCCGCCAACTCTCCTTCTGCGAGGTCACCCTCGTCTTCGACAACTCCAACCGTCTCTTCGACATCGACTATGAGGAAGTTGCCATGACGAGAAGACTGTACCGCTCGGGCGAGAGCGAATACCTGCTCAACATGCAGCCCTGCCGCCTCAAGGACATTGTGGCGCTTCTGCACGGCGTCGGCATCGGGAAAGAGGGGTATTCCATCATCGGTCAGGGCAAAGTCGACCAGATTATGAACGCCAAGCCCGAGGACAGGCGCGCCATCTTCGAAGAGGCGACGGGCGTCATCAAGTTCAAGTCGCAGAAGCGCGAGATTGAAAACAAACTCGAGAACGCCAAGGACAACCTCACCGTCTTCGTCCAGCGCATGGACGAGGCGGAAAAACAGCTCCGTCCCCTCGAGAAACAGGCGGAATCCGCCAAGAAGTTCCGCGAATATTCCGAGCAGCTCAAGTACGAGGAGGTCAACGCCTACCTCGTCCGCAGCGACGGATTCGAACAGGAGACGGCGCGCTATCAGAGCCGCATCGACGCCGCGGGCGCCGCGCTCTCCGAAATCGAGGCGAGAATCGGGGAGGTGGACGGCGAAGAGGAGCGCATCCGCGACGCCATCCGCGAGGCGGACGACCTTCTCCGCGACATCAACCAAAAGCTCCGTCTCTTCGAGGTCGGCATGGCGGACAAGAGCGGCGAGGCGAAGTCCATCCGCGCCAAGATTGACGGCTACAGCCGCCAGATTAAACAGGTGAGCGAGGAGGTCGAATACTCCCTCCGCAAGGCGAAGGACATCGACGTACAGGTCGCCGAGAGTAAGAAGCGCAAACAGGAGAACGAGAAGCGCGCCGCCGAAATCGAGGTCGCATGCGCCGAGCTCGTCAAGAAAGTACAGGAAGCGGACGCACGGGTGAGCGTCATCGAGCGTCTCTCCGACGAGAAGCGCGCGAGCGAGCTCTCCACCGTGGAAAACCTCGCCGAGGCGCGGGCGACCGTCGGGAGCCTCACCGCCAAGCGGGACGCCGCGCACGGCAGAATCGGGGAAGTCACGGAGGCCATCGCCAAGGCAGAGGCGCGGGCGGAGGAATATCGCAGTCAGCTCGCCGCATGCCGCAAGGAGAAGGCCGCCTGCCAGTCCTTCCTCGACGACAAACCCCGCCTCGAGCAGAACCATCTCTCCGTCATTGCCGACCTCACGCAGTCCTCCAAGAAGATTGCACAGGAGATTTCCGACTGCAAGACGACAATCGCCAACCAGACCAACAACCTTGAGCTGTATATCTCCCTCAAGAACCGCTTTGACGGCTATCGCGACAGCGTGAGGAGACTGCAGCTCGAAGCTCAGCACAATCCCGCCATCGGCAGCCGCATCAAGGGCGCCATCGCGGACATCGTCTCCACGGACAAACAGTACGAGACCGCCATCGAGACGGCCTTCGGCGGGGCGATGCAGAACCTCGTCACCGCCACGGCGGACGACGCACAGTGGCTCATCGAATACCTCAAGGCCAACCGCGGCGGTATCGTCACCTTCCTGCCCGTCGACCAGATGCGCGCCCGCGCAAATTCGAGAGAGGTCGAGCGCGCCGCACAGGAGACGGGGGCGCTGGGACTTGCGGATGAGCTCGTCCGCTTCGACCCGTACTATGCGAACGTCATCCGCTATCTGCTCGGCAACACCCTCATCTGCGACAACATCGCCAATGCGACGCGCATTGCGAAGAAATATCCGCGCGCCTTCCGAATCGTCACCCTCGACGGCGACAACATCGCCACGAGCGGCGCCATGACGGGCGGCTCCGCCCGCAGAGACAGCGGCAACCTGCTCGCCAACGAGCGGCAAATCAAGGAGTGCGAGGAGAACATCGCCCGCAAGAAGGGCGCTCTCGTCAAACTGCAGTCCGCGCTTGCCTCCTGCGAGGAGGAACTCGAACAGGCGAGGAAGGACTATGAGGCATTCCGCCAGAAGGTCACCGACGAGACGGCAAATCTCGCCGCCATCGCCCAGAAGGAGTTCGCCATCGAGGGGCTTGCCGAGAACACGGAG
The DNA here is from genome assembly GCA_947631925.1 of uncultured Clostridia bacterium. Classification (GTDB taxonomy): domain Bacteria; phylum Bacillota; class Clostridia; order Christensenellales; family Borkfalkiaceae; genus Gallimonas. Next base: position 82,495 of record CANRNE010000002.1, on the reverse strand, counting down.
AGCGACCTTGGGGAATACAGGGGGCTCTTGGAGCGTCTCTCGCGGCAGGCCTCCGACCTCGAGAGCGAGATGGCTTCCTCCGCGGAGAATGAGGACCTCTTGAACAGAATCCGCGCAGAGGCGGCGAACGAGGCGCAGGCGCAGGAGACGGAAATCGGGAGACTGCGCAAACAGCGCGACAGCCTCAGCGAACAGCTGCACGCCATGCGCATGCAGGGCGCGGAGGCCGCGTCCATTGCCGCCTCCGAAGAGGACAACGCAAACCGTCTCATCGCCGAGAAGGCGGAACTCTACGCCCGCGTCGACAACACGCGGCAGGAAGTCGCCAACACGCAGAAGCTCATCGAACAGCTCAAGCGGGATGAAGAAGCGGTCGCTCTCACCGAGGAGGAACAGTTCACCGTCAACGCGCTCCGCGGCCGTCTCGAGGACGTGGAGGCGAAGAAGCGGGAGGAATCCGAGCGGCAGGTAAAAATTGCCGAAGAGAAGAGGGGACTTCTCACCGCACAGATGACCAAGAGCGAGGAAAAGCACGCCGCCGAGAACGAGATTGTGCGCGCGCAGACCACGCTCGAGAACATGCGCCAGCGGCTGGACGAGCAGTACGGCCTCACCTACGAGAGCGCGCAGGAGTTGCGCGACCCCGAATACGACTTTACACAGGCGAATACCAACATCAATTCGCTTCGCCATAAAATTGCCGCGCTCGGCCCCGTCAACCAACGCGCCGTGGAGGACTACGACGAACTTCTCGCCCGCTACACCGAGATGCAGACGCAGAAGGAGGACCTCGACAAGGGCATCGCAGACCTCACGGGCGTGCTCGGCGAACTGCGCGACGAGATGCAGACCAAGTTCGACGAGGGATTCAAGGAAATCAACGAGAACTTCTCCAAGATTTTCAAGGAACTCTTCGGCGGCGGCAGAGCGGAGATGCAGCTCGACTACGAGGAGGGGACAGATCCCCTCGACGCGGGCGTGGAAATCATCGCCTGCCCGCCCGGCAAGAAGCTCACGAAGATTTCCCTGCTCTCGGGCGGCGAGCGGGCATTCACCGCAATCGCCATCCTCTTCGCCATCCTGAAGTCCCGTCCGATGCCCTTCTGTATCCTCGACGAAATCGAGGCGGCGCTCGACGAGGCGAATGTCGACCGCTTTGCAAAATATCTCAAGAAATTCTCCCGCGATACGCAGTTCATCGTCATCACGCACAGAAAGCCGACGATGAATCAGGCGGACACCCTCTTCGGCGTCACCATGGAGGAGAAGGGGGTCTCCAAGATTGTCTCCGTAAAACTCTCCGAAGTCGAGTCAAGGCTGGGGGGAGATACGGTCATAGCGTAAAAGGTTTCGAAGAAAATCTTTGCGTGCGCAAATATTTTCTTCGAGCGGATAGGCGGTTTTGTTTTCATTTACTCGTAGCCGCGCAAACGTTACTGTTTCATCGGACACTAAGCCCCGAGGTCGCAAATTGTGTGGAGCGCCGCAATTCTCGCTCAACAGCACGGGGTGCTGTGAGCGGCGGCGCGACATGAGCGGTGGCCTCCGCGAAGAGGCGTGCGGCGGTCCCTGCCGCCCACGCAAAAAAGCAAAAAGCGCGGTTTTTGCTTTTTCCGTTATTTGGAAATGACACCCCCTCAGTCACTGCGTGACAGCTCCCCCTCAAGGGGGAGCCAAGTTGCTTGCCCGAGTCTCAAGGGGGCGCCAAGTCACTTGCCCACCCCTTGAGGGGTGGGTGGCGCGAACGAAGAGAGCGACGGAAGGGGTGGCACTCTAAAATCGTCATGCTGAGCCGCCGCATCGCGGCGAGTCGAAGCATATCCGCATGATAATAAGGATACCCTTCGGCTACGCTCAGGGTGACGGATTGGGAAGGGTCCATCAAAACATCTTTTCGAGTGGCAAACAGTGTAAGGAGTGTTATGAGTTTTTTCGGGAAAATTCGGGATGCGCTGAAAAAGACAAAGGACAATGTTTCGCATAAACTGCGCCAGCTCTTCCTCAAAGATAAAATCGGGGACGCGTTCTACGACGAGCTCGAGGAGATTCTCATCTCTTCGGACGTCGGCGTCGTAACGGCGGAAGAAATCATCGGCGAGGTCCGCGAAGAGGCCATCGGGAACAAGGTGAAGGACGAGCAATTCGTCACCGACCTCTTGAAGGATATTCTCGAGGACACGTTAAACGAGGCACCCATGCCCGAGATTGAGTACCCCTGTGTCATCATGTTCGTGGGCGTGAACGGCGTCGGAAAGACGACTACCATCGGCAAAGTCGCGAACTATTTTCTCCGCAAAAGGAAGTCGGTTACCGTGGCGGCGGCGGATACCTTCCGCGCGGCGGCCATCGACCAGCTCGGGGTGTGGGCGGACCGCGCGGGCGTGCGCATCGTCAAGCATGAGGAGGGGAGCGACCCCTCCGCCGTCGTGTTTGATGCCGTCTCCTCCGCCAAGGCGAGAAAGACGGACGTCCTTCTCATCGACACCGCGGGGCGGCTGCATGTCAAAGAAAACCTCATGAACGAACTCAAAAAGATGGACCGCGTCGTGGAACGGGAGTACCCCGAGGCGCACTTCTATAAGTTCCTCGTCCTCGACGCCACGACGGGGCAGAACGCCTTTTTGCAGGCGCGCGCCTTCCGTGAGGCGGTCTCCCTCGACGGCATCGTGCTCACCAAACTCGACGGCACGGCCAAGGGGGGATTCGTGTTTTCCCTCTGCGGCGAGCTCAAAGTCCCCGTCGTCTTCGCGGGCGTGGGGGAGAAAATCGACGACCTCGAGCTCTTCGATGCGGAGCAGTTTGTGGAGGGGTTTTTCTGAGAGGGTTTCGGCGAAAAGCTTTCCTGCGGAAATCTTTTCGTCGAGCGGATGGGCGTTTGCGCCTTCATGTACTCTTAGCCGCGCAAACGTTACTGTTTCATCGGACAATAAGCCTGCGGTGGCGTTGCAAATTGTGTTGCCCACGGCGGAAGTGAATTCCGCCTAAGGCAAGGAATTCAGAACTCGTACCCACTCCCCTACCCCCCTCCCCGGGAGGGGGCATGAGGAGCGATTCCTCGGGAGGGGCATGCATGGCGCCTCCGTGGGTAGCAAACGCATTCTTCGCGCACAGCACAGTGCGCTGTGCGCGGCGTTTGCGAAGAGTGAGCGCATTCGCCGCGCGAACGATGACCGAGGGCAGGGCTCTACCTGCCCGAGAGAGCTGTCGAGCATAGCGAGACTGAGGTGGGGCGCATTCTAAATTCGTCATGCTGAGCCGCCGCATCGCGGCGAGTCGAAGCATATCCGCATTCATAATAAGCTTCGACAGGCTCAGGGTGACGGATTAGAACGAGATTTCTCCATAGCGATTTTACAAAAATTTTCCGCCCGTCAAGGGAAAATGCTTGACAGGCGGATTTTTTTATGGTAAAATGTCAAGCAGAAATGCTTGACGGAGGCGGATATGCCGTTCGGAACGGTCATCGGAGAAGCGAAGGGAACGGAGGCGGAGCGGCTGCACTATCTGCAGCTGTGGGACGCCTACGGGCCGCTCCTCTCCGACACGCAGCAAGAGGTCTGCGAGCGGTATTATTTGTGCGACCTGTCCCTCTCCGAGATTGCGGAGGAGAAGGGCATCTCCAAGCAGGCCGTCTCCGACGCGCTCAAAAAGAGCAGGGCGCTTCTCGACTTCTATGAGGGGAAATTGCACGTCCGCGAAAACAATCTGGCGTATTCCCTCGCGGTCTCCGACATGATGACGCGGGTGAAAGATGCGCTCGAACGTCTCAAGGCGGAGCGCCCCGAACTTTGCGAAAAAATCGATGCAATCGCGGACATGGTATGCGTCGGCGAGGTCATAGACCTCAAAGAGGAGGAATAAATGGCGCTCTTTGCTTCGCTCTCCGAGCGGCTCAACCACATCTTTTCCAAGTTGACGAAGCGCGGCAAGCTCACCGAGCTCGAAATCCGTCAGGCGATGCGGGAAGTGCGCATTGCCCTTCTCGAAGCCGACGTCAACCTCAAAGTCGCCAAGGACTTCATCGCCGAAGTCTCCGAAAAAGCGGTGGGGCAGCAGGTGTTGGAATCCCTCAACCCCGCCCAGCAGGTCATCAAAATCGTCAATGAAGAGCTCATCGCCCTCATGGGCCCTTCGAATGCCAAGCTCGAAGTGGCATCCAAGCCGCCCACAGTCATCCTGATGTGCGGTCTGCAGGGCGCGGGCAAGACCACCATGTGTGCAAAACTTGCCATTCAGCTCAAGAAACAGGGCAAGCGGCCCCTGCTTGTCGCGGGCGACATCTACCGTCCCGCCGCCATCGAACAGCTCAAAGTCGTCGGCGCAAAGGCGGGGGCGGAAGTCTTCGAACGGGGCACACAGGACCCCGTCAAGACCGCGAAAGAGGCCGTGGCGTATGCTGTCAAGATGGGCTTTGACACCGTCGTCATCGACACCGCGGGGCGGCTGCATATCGATGAAAAGCTCATGCAAGAGCTCGAAAACATCGAAAAGGCGGTGGAAGTCACCGAAGTTCTTCTCACCGTCGACGCGATGACGGGACAGGATGCCGTGAACGTCGCGGAGACCTTCAACAGCCGCCTCTCGATTACGGGCGTCATCCTCACCAAGCTCGACGGCGACACGCGCGGCGGCGCTTGCCTCTCCATCAAGGCGGTCACGGGCAAGCCCATCAAGTTCATCGGCGTGGGGGAGAAGCTCACCGACCTCGAGCCCTTCTATCCCGACCGCATGGCGTCGAGAATCTTGGGCATGGGGGACGTCTTATCCCTCATCGAAAGGGCGCAGGAGGCCGTCAGCGAGAAGCAGGCGCAAGAACTCGAGAAGAAGATGCGGGAGAATTCCTTCACCCTCTCCGACTTCTTGACGCAGTTCGAGACGCTCAAGAAGATGGGCGGCGCAAACGCGCTCGTGAGCATGCTCCCCGGGATGGGGAAATTGCAGATAAAAGAGGGGGACGTGGACGAGAGGAAGATTGAGCGCATGCGCGCCATCATCCTCTCCATGACGCAAAAGGAGCGCGACAACCCGCAGATTATCAACTATTCGCGCAAAAAGCGCATCGCCGAGGGGTCGGGGACGACGTTGCAGGACGTCAACCGCCTGCTCCGCCAGTTCGACCAGACCAAACAGCTGATGAAACAGATGAGAGGGAAGAGGAGATTCCCGTTCTGAGTTAGCTTCGGCGAAAATCCTTCCTTGTTTCGGCGAAAATCTTTGCTAAAGCAAATCTTTTCGTCGAGCGGATGGGCGTTCGTACCTTCTCCCGCTCGTAGCCGCACAAACGGTACTGTTTCAACGGACAATAAGCCTGCGGTGGCGTTGCAAATTGAGGCGCGCAGCGCAAAAGCGTGGTTTTGCTCGCGCACATTATTTGGAAGCGGCACCCCCTACCCTCCCCTCTTTGGGCGGCAGGGACCGCCGCAAAGTCCGTCGCGCCTGCCAGCGCTCCTGTCGCGCCGCCGCTCACAGCACCCCGTGCTGTTGAGCGAGAACTGCGGCGCTCCACCCTCAGGTATAAGGGGGGAGGGGGCTCCCCGCGCCGCTTGCGCGGCTGGGCCCTGATGACAGAGCGGGGCGGGCGGCAATAACAATCAATAACAACAATCAATCAAACATTCGAAATTTATTTGGAGGTAACAATACAATGGTCAAAATGAGATTGGTAAGATTGGGCGATAAGAAATCCCCCGTCTACCGCATCGTCGTCGTGGACGCGCGCAAAGCCGCAACGGGGGAGTATATCGATAAAATCGGTTTCTACGACCCCAAGTCCGAGCCCGTGACGCTCACCGTCGATGCCGACAAGGCGAGAGATTGGCTCTCCAAGGGCGTTCAGCCCACCGAGACGGTCAGAAGCCTCTTGGTCCGCGCCGGCGCCATCGAGAAGAGCGACAAACTTTCCCCGTCCAAGACCAAGGGCAAGAAAAAGAAGAAGTAATCGCTTGCACGTTCGGAGGATATCATGTTAGAACTCATCCGCTATATCGTCGGGCAGTTCGCCGAGGACAAGGAGCATGTGGACTATCGCGTGGAAGAGACGGAGGACGCCATCAACGTCACCGTGCTCCTCGCGGATTCCGACATGGGGAAGGTCATCGGCAAGCAGGGCAAGATTGCAAAGGCGCTCCGCACCCTCGTGCGCGCCGCAACGCCCAAGGGCTCCAAGAAATACAACGTCGAAATCAAGGAAAACGACACACTGTAATCTTTTGGAAACGTGTGCGCGGCGGAACGAAAGTTCCGCCGCGCGTCATTTTATCATCTGATTTTTCATACTATTCGCGGGTTTCGAGCAGCGCCGCGCAGTCTTTGAGATGCTTTGTGATGGGCAGATGCTGGGGGCATGCCCGTTCGCACTGCTTGCAGCCGATGCAGGAAGAGGCGAGCCCGCGGCTCTCCGTCGCCTGCCTGTAGGCCTCGATGGCCTGCGCCGTCTGGCCATTGCCGAGGTGCCTGTTCGCCGCCGCAAAGACGGCGGGAATGTCAATCTTCTTCGGACAGCCGTCCACGCAGTAGTGGCAAGCCGTGCAGGGGATGGCGGAGGAGTGTCCCATGATGCGCTGGGCCTTGCGGATAATCTCCTGTTCGTCGTCATTGAGCGGCGCAAAATCCTTCATATACGAAAGGTTGTCCCGCATCTGCTCGGTGTTGGACATGCCCGAAAGCACGGTCATCACGCCGTCGAGGGACGCGGCAAAGCGGATTGCCCAGCTCGCAAAGGAAGCGTCGGGGGCATATTCCTTGAACAGCTTCTGCACCGCCTTGGGCGGATTTGCAAGCGCGCCGCCCTTGACGGGCTCCATGATGACAACGGGCTTGTTGTGCTTTCTCGCCACCTCGTAGTTGCCGCGGGACGCCACCGACGGGTTCTCCCAATCGGCGTAGTTTATCTGCAACTGGATGAAGTCCACCTCGGGGTGTACCGTCAACAGCTCGTCCAAGAGTGCGGGGTCGGCGTGATAGGAGAAACCGAACCGCTTGACGAGGCCCTTCTCCTTCTGCTCCTTGACAAAGTCCCAGATGTGGTAAGCGTCGTACTTCTTATAGTTGTGCGCCATGAGCGCGTGGAGAAGATAGAAGTCGAAATATCCCGCGCCCGTGCGCTCCAAACTTTTGTAGAATTGACCTTTCGCCGCCTGTTCGCTGCCCGCCATCATAAAGGCGTTGAGCTTCGTCGTAAGCGTGTATCTGTCGCGGGGATAGCGGTCGACGAGCGCCTTTTTGATGTCCTCCTCGCTCGAGCCGTACACGAACGCCGTGTCGAAATATGTAAATCCCGCGTCGAGGAAGAGGTCGACCATGTCTTTCACTTGCTCGATGTCGGTGTGCAGTCCCTTCTTGGGCAACCGCATCAACCCGAAGCCGAGCTTTTTTATCTCTTCTCCGAAAAATTCGTTGTTTGCCATTTGTTATTCCCTCCCGCCTCTGTCCTTTTTGATGAGCATCGCGAGCAACATGACGATGAGGGGCACGAGGACGAGCTGAATGTACAGGCCGACCATTCCCGTCTGAACGGACGCCATCAGCTCCGCAAACGTCCTGCCCGCAATCAGATTATAGATGACATAGACGGCTCTTCCCGAAATCTGCGCAAGCGCCACGACGGGGAAGGCGACGAAGGCGTTCTTCTCAATCTTCTTGGAAAACAGCCCGCAGATGAGACCGTAGAGCGCGAGCTCCAAAATCATGTACGGAAGGCGGGACGCCGTTGGCATGACGGACTCCAAGAAGAGGGTGGAGAATGCAAAACTTGCGACAGGGGAGAGAATCCCGACGCCGAGCCCCCAGCCGTAGCCCAAGAGGCACCCCGCGAGCAGGGCGGGCGCATACATGGGCATATAGATTGAGGAAAATTCCTTCCCGAAGAAGTGCCCGAGCTGGGGAAGCGCCACCGCAAGCACGACCAAGAGCAGGGAAATCGCGCTCTTGACCGAGATGCGGATGCTGACTTTGTAGCGACTTAATACGGAATTTAACATAATTACTCCTTTATTTATTTTTTCGAAGAAAATCTTTGCGTGCGCAAATATTTTCTTCGAGCGGATGGGCGTTTGCGCCTTCATATACTTTTAGCCGCGCAAACGTTACTGTTTCATCGGACAATAAGCCTGCGGTGGCGTTGCAAATGGGGGTGCCCACGGCGGAAGTGAATTCCGCCTAAGGCAAGGAATTTAGAACTCGTACCCACCCCCCCTACCCCCCTCCCCGGGAGGGGGCATGAGGAGCGATTCCATCGGGAGGGGCATGCATGGCGCCTCCGTGGGAGGGGGCATGAGGAGCGATTCCTTGGGAGGGGCATGCATGGCGCCTCCGTGGGTAGCAAACGCATTCTTCGCGCACAGCACAGTGCGCTGTGCGCGGCGTTTGCGAAGAGTGAGCGCATTCGCCGCGCGAACGATGACCGAGGGCAGGGCTCTACCTGCCCGAGAGAGCTGTCGAGCATAGCGAGACTGAGGTGGGGCGCATTCTAAATTCGTCATGTCGAGCGAAGTACTTTGCCTGCGGCTCGTGGGCTTCACCGTCGAGACATCTCATTCACGCGGGTTCAGTTCCGAAAAAGCGGCTTGACAGACTGCCAAACCGCTTAGGCAACAATTCCTATGGAAAAAGCAACAGGAAAGCACGGCGCAGGGAGCACCGTGCAAATCGCCCGAGTTTCGGACGCCTGATTTTCTAAAGCCTTACAGCTCTTCGATGACGGTGGTAGCCGCCCAGCGCTTGATGGAAGCCTGTGCGTTCTCCGCCTGCGAGCGGGTCGAATACGTCGAGCTGGTGGCAAGGAGGCCGCCGCGGCCGTTGAGCACGTTCACCTGGCTGTCGCCGTTCTTGTGCTCGGTAATCTCCAGTCTGCCCGCTGCGATGTTGTCCTGATAAGTTTTGATGCCCGACCGTGCGCTCGAAAGGGTCGCGTAAGGGGTGGGGCTCTCCAGCATTACCTGCCCGTTGGGCGCGTAGAGCGTGAGCCAGAATTTGCCCTTGACATTCTCAATGACCCATTTGCCGTTCGCGCCGGAGACCTTCTCGGGTTTGGCTGCGGGAGCGGGGGCGGGGGCGGGAGCCTCTTTCTTTGCCTCGGGCTTGAACACGAGGGGCTTCGTCTCCTTCTTGGGTTCGGGCTTCTTGGCGGGTTCTGTCTTCTTGACGTCCGCCTTCTTTGCGGGCTCTGCTTTCTTCGCGGGAGCGGGGGTCTTGTCGGTTTTCATCTGGATATCCTCCTTTTTGTTCGTTGTATCGTCCTCCGCAGGCTCATCGACTGCGGGTGTCGTCTCTTCTTCGGTTTTTACGGGTTCCTCGACGGGTTCCGCCACGGGTTCTTCCGCAGGCTCCTCGACGGATTCCGCCACGGGTCCTTCCGCAGGCTCCTCGACGGGCTCTTCCCCGGAAGCCTCGGCGGGCGCTTCGACGTCTTCCTTCTCGCCTTCGACTTCTCCCGAAGTCTTCGTCTCTTCCTGTGCCGCCGCAGCCTTTGCCTTCTTCTTGTCCTTGACATGCAGCACGATGATGGCGACGAGCAGGGCGATGATGATGACGAGGACCGCCGCGAGCACAATCACGAGGATGAGATTTTCCTGAATCCAACTGAGGAAACTTTCCGCTAAAAGATAGATATTCATATCCAATCTCCTTCTTGCATCTTTTTTTCTATTGTAGCACGAAAAACTTCGTCTGTCAATCCATTGACAAAATTTTTTCCGTGCGTTATGATAAGAATATGGAAAAAATTGCTATCGTCGGGGGCGGCGCGGCGGGAATGGCGTGCGCCGTGCACCTCGCGAGAAAGGGAAAACGGGTCATTCTCCTCGAACGGGGGGAGCGCCTCGGGCGCAAACTTGCGGCGACGGGGAACGGACAGGGCAATGTCACCAACATAAATCTTCGCGGAGACTGCTATTTTTCCGATGCACCGCAACTGGTGGAGAAGGTGCTCTCCCGCTTCTCCGACCGCGACACCGTGCGCTTTCTCGAGGGCATGGGTGGCATCTTTTTGGCGGACAGTCGGGGCAGAGTGTATCCCGCGGGCAGACAGGCGTCTGCCGTCGTCGACCTCTTCCGGAGAGAACTCGCCCGTCTCGGCGTGCACATCTGTTATTCGGCGCAGGTGCGTTCGATTGCATATGAGCGGGATTTTACGCTCACATGGGAGGGCGGACAGGTGCATGCGGATGCAGTCGTGCTAGCGGCGGGCGGAAAGGCCGCGCCGCAGTTCGGAACGGACGGCTCCCAATACGCGCTCGCCACGCGCTTCGGGCACACGGTGACGCCGCTCTCTCCCGCCCTCGTGCGGCTGAAGACGGACCCCGCCCTCGTGCGCGGTCTCAAGGGGATTCGCATCGACGGCGCACTCCGCCTTCTGCGCGGGGGAAGCTGTATCTTCTCGGACCGGGGGGACATCCTCTTCACGGATGGCGGCCTCTCGGGCGACCTCGTCTTCCGCGCCTCTTCCTATGCCAAGGAGGGGGACATCCTCGAGCTGGACTTTTTGCCCGAGGTCACAAAGGAACGGCTCTCCCGCGCGCTCGCATGCGGAGAGGGGGAGGACAGACTGCTCTGCCTCGTGCCCAACGGGCTCGGGCGCTTTCTTTCCCGCCGTGCGACGGGGGAAGAGGCCCTCATTGCGGCGCTCAAGGGCTATCGCCTGCCCGTCACGGGGACGTTCGGATTCGGCGAGGCGCAGGTGACCAAGGGCGGCATTCCGCTCGCGGAGGTGGACGAACATCTCGAGAGCCGCAAACAGAGCGGGCTCTTCTTTGCGGGCGAGATGCTGAATGTGGACGGCGCGTGCGGGGGATATAACCTGCAGTGGGCGTTTGCCTCGGCGTTCGTCGCCGCCGAAGGGGCGGCAAGATGCTGAAGCGGCTGCAATTTTCCCTGCCCATCGGGGATATGCGGTCTGTGCGCGAGGTGGCGGAGAAAAAACTCGGCTGCGGGGCAAAGTACTTCCGCATCGTGAAAAAATCTCTCGACGCGCGCGACAAGGGGGACATCCGCTGGACGTATACCGTGGACTGTTCGCCGCGGGAGGAAAAAATTCCCGCGCCGCAGTATGAGAGGGTGAAGGGGACTCCGCGCGTCGTCATCGCGGGCGCGGGCCCGGCGGGGCTCTTCTGTGCGCTCCGCCTCATCGACCACGGCATCGCGCCCGTCATTGTGGAACGGGGCGGACCCATCGGGGAGCGGGAGAGGGACATTGACCTCTTTCAAAGGACGGGAAAGCTCGACCCGAATAGCAATGTGCAGTTCGGCGAGGGCGGCGCGGGGGCGTTTTCGGACGGAAAACTCAACACGCGCACCCACTCTCCCTATCACGACGAAGTGCTCGCGCGGTTTGTGGCATTCGGCGCGCCCGAGGAGATAGAATACCTCAACAAGCCGCACATCGGCAGTGACCGCCTGAAGGGCATCTTGACGCGAATCCGAGCCTTCATTCTCGGACATGGTGGGGTCTTTCGCTTTCATACAACGCTCACGGACATCGTCTTGCGGGACGGAAAACTTGCCGCCGTGTGCCTTGACGGTGAGGCGGAGCCTGCGGACGCGCTCGTGCTCGCCGTCGGGCACAGCGCACGGGATACCTTTGAAATGCTGCTTGCGCGCGGGTTTTCTCTCGAGCAGAAGGAATTTGCAGCGGGCGTGCGCATCGAGCATCTCCAGAGCGAGATTGGGCGGGCGCAGTACGGCGGGGCGGCGGACCTTCTTCCCCCTGCGGACTATCGGCTCGTCTCCCATGCGGCGCCGCGCGGGGTGTTTACCTTCTGCATGTGCCCCGGGGGCGTCGTCATTCCCTCCGCTTCGGAGGCGGGCGGCGTCGTCACAAACGGCATGAGCAATTACGCGCGGGACGGAAAAAATGCCAATTCCGCCCTCGTCGTGCAGGTGCGGCGGGAGGATTTCGGGAGCGAACATCCGCTCGCGGGCGTGGAATTTCAGAGGAAGATGGAGCGGGCGGCCTTCGCGGCGGCGGGGGACTTCCGCGCGCCCGTCCAGCTCGTCGGGGACTTCCTTGCAAAAGGGGAGAGCCGCGCGTTCGGGAGCGTCCTTCCCACCTATGCCCGCGGGACGGTCTTTGCGCCCGTGGACAGCTACCTTCCGCAGGAGCTCTGTGACTGCCTGCGGCTTGCGATTCCCGATTTGGATGCAAAACTCAGGGGATTCGGGGCGGCGGATGCCGTGCTCACGGGGGTGGAATCGCGGACGAGCTCGCCCGTGCGCATCTTGCGCGGCGAGGATTTGCAGGCGGCGGGCGCGGAGGGCGTCTACCCCTGCGGCGAGGGATGCGGCTATGCGGGGGGAATTGCCTCGGCGGCGGCGGACGGGATTCGCGTCGCGGCGGCGATTGCGGGCAGATATCTGTAATTTTATGGGGTTTTTATCAAACCGTCACAGACGGGCGTTACAATGATGGACGATAAAAGGCATCCTCTCCAAGATTTTTTCATATTCTCTCAGAAAAGCGCCGCCCGTTCGGCGTGTGTCCATAGGGATTCTACGAATAAGCGGTTTGGCGGTTAGCCAAACCGCTTATTCGTACCGCAAAAGTGGGTAGATTTTTGCTTTGAGGGGAAGCAGGATAAGAATTGTGGGCAGTTCTGCCCCAATCGCCCCTCAACAAGCGGGAGACCCGCCTTAAAGGAAAGAATCTGAAAAGGGGTTGGCCGATGACTCTAATGCCTTGACATATAATTTATAAAAATATATAATTATATTGCCGAAATTAAAAATTTTCATTTTCCAAACGCATAATATGCCAAGGAACATCCGGAGCACAAGCATGATAGAAGTAAAAGAACTGACAAAGATATATAAAAGCCGCAAAAGCGGAAATTGCACAGCCCTTGACCACATAAGTTTTACGTTACCCGACAAGGGCTTTGTTTTTGTTATCGGCAAGAGCGGGAGCGGCAAGACGACGCTGCTTTCTCTCCTCGGTGGGCTGGACACTATTACGTCGGGCGAGATCATCGAAAACGGCAGACATATAGACAAATTCGGGCTTAAGGAGCAGGTCTATTACCGCAACTCGACGATAGGTTTTATCTTTCAGGACTTTCATCTAATTGATGAACTTACTATCTCCGAGAATATCGCGCTTGCGCTTGAACTTCGCGGAGAAACGGATAAAGACAAGATCAAAAAAGCGCTCGAGGACACCGACCTTGCGGAATACGAAAATCGCTATCCCAAGGAACTTTCGGGTGGGCAGAAACAGCGCGTGGCGATAGCGCGTGCGCTTGTAAAGCGACCGTCCATAATACTTGCAGACGAGCCTACAGGAAACCTCGACAGCAAGACGACGGCGCAGATACTTGACCTACTGAAAGAACTGTCAAAGGAAAAACTCGTTGTCATAGTGTCGCATAATCTGAGCGATGCGGAACATTATGCGGATGAAATTATCGAGTTATCCGACGGCAAAATACTTCAACATTTAAAAAGAAACGAGGACTTCGACGCACGTCTCCGCGTGGAGAACGATACGCTTGTAATACCATACGGCGAAAAACTTACCGATGAAAATTTAAATACAGTCAATTCCGAACTATCAAACATTGACATAAAATCCGTTAAGCAGGACAGCGACAGGTTTTTACCATATGAAAATACGAGGGAATGTGAATCCAAAACCGAATCGGAACCGCTTGAGAAAAAGCATCTTAAATTCAAACACACGACAAAACTTTCGGTAAAATTTGCGCGGCGAAGATTGATTCGGACGTGCGTCTATTCCGTTATCTTTGCCGCGGTATTGGTGGTGCTCGGTCTAAGTCAGCTTATCATGAACTTCAACGGCGGCGAAGTTGTTGCGAAAGAAATGGATAAACGGAATTTAAGCTGTGCTTCCTTCATAAAGGATACAAACGATAATTACGACGTTGTAGATACGACGTGCAAAGTGGACGTAGAGGCGGGCGACCTTCAAAAGTTTTACGAAGCGGGCTACGAGGGCAAAGCGTATCCGCTGATAAACTATGCCCTGTATATTACAAGCGATGATTCATCCGCATATCAAAGGAAAGTGACGTATGGCGCAAATCCGTATGCTATACCTGCGTCGGTAGGGACGCTCGTGACGGAGGAGAGCTTTTTGGAGAAAAAATTCGGGTCTGTCGACTATGTCATTTGCGCCGAAGAGCAAAGGGTGGATGGCATATATATAACCGATTTCTTTGCAGACGCTTGCATGGTAAATCGTCCGACGTATATCAAATCGTACAGTGACTTATTGGGCAGATATGCGCCGTACACACAAAATCGATATGCGTTTATAAACGGTATCATAAATACGGGTTACAAAGAACGCTATAAAGATATCATCGATAAAGTGACCGACCCGAGCACTTCGCAAGATGAACTGAAAAAGATCGCTCAAAGCGACGAATGTCTTGCGTTTTACGACGAGATTTGCCAATATCTGAATATATCATATTCTTTTAATCCGAACTTTGTTGAGGATACGATAAAGTCCCATGTCAGGCAATTTGAAGGTCTTGGCAATAGTGTTATGGAATACGACGGCAAGATATATGATTGTTCATATAAATATTTTTCGTGCGCAAATATGAACAATACCGTACCGCTTGCCGACAACGAACTTGTAGCCAATTATAGTGTTTACAATGAAATATTCGGAACAACTTACACGGCTCAGAACATGAAAGAATTTATTCCGCATGAAGTGAAATTGAGCTATTATTTAGCATGCGACCAAAACAGATCGCAGAAAAGATACGAAACGACTCTCAAAATAGTTGCAATTACCGACCAATTAAACAAAATCAATGTTGCAGACAACGTTTTCGAACTTTTACTCGGAATTGATATGTTTACTTTCGGTTACTACTTTGACAATGCCGAGCAGGAAGAGCTGCTTTTTAACACGGCGAGCGAAAACGGCTTTATACCCAACTCGTCGATCGGCGGCTCCATTACGACCATGAGCAAGGCGGTCAATGTGTTCAGTCGATTTTTCAATCTCATATTCATCGTATTGTGCGCGGCGCTCCTGCTCCTTATGGTGCAGTTCGAACTGAAAAACATTCGCGACAAGATGCGTGATATAGGTATAATGAAGGCGCTGGGGGCAAGGGATATCGACCTTATCGTCATTTTCGGTTTTCAGGTACTTATTGCGGGGCTTGCAATGATAATACTTTATATTGCAGGCTCGTTTGTGTTCATCGGGCTTGCAAACAAGGTCCTTGTGCTGTCTCTCAACGAGCTTGCCAAGAATACATTGGTGATGGACGTATCCTTCCTCGTCGTCAAGTGGAAGTACATTTTGCAGAACTGCGTATTGGCGTGCATAATAATGGCAGCATCCTTCCTTGTGCCAATGCTGCGACTGAGATATATCAAGCCGACCAACGTCATAAAAGCGAAAGAATAAATCAACTATTGTCACATCACAAATTCAAACAGAAAAAAGCTGCCGCAAGCGAATAACTTCGCCTGCGGCAACCGTTCTTTTTTCTCTGTAATGAAATTTAGTCCCTATGGAATACACCATTTCGGGCGGCGCTTTTCATGTGGGGGGGGATTCGCGCGGCGCCGTTGGCGCCGCGATTGTTTCGAGCGAAGTCCTTCGCCTGCGGCTCGCGGGCTTCGCCATCGAAATATATCTGCATTATAATAAGGATACCCTTCGACTGCGCTCAGGGTGACGGATTTGGGAAGCGGCACCCCCTTCCCTACCCTCCCCCCTCAAGTATAAGGGGGGAGGTGACTCCGCGCGTCGCTTGCGCGGCTTGGCCCTGATGACAAAAGGGGGCGGCCTATTACACCAGCTGCAGTTCGAAGGGGGAGCGGTAGGTGCCCGAGAGGGCGGAATAGAGGTCGTTGGCGCGCAGGTCGATGGCAAGACAGCGGGGCGCGTCCTTTTTTAACGCGTCGGCGTCGCTGCGGCGGACGAGCAGGGGAAATTCCGCCTGCGAAAGGGCGGAGAGCACCTCCTCCGCGCACGATTTTTTGATGGCGAGCGGGCGGAGATAGAGCGGACTGTCGAGAAAATCCCGCACGTCCTTTCTTTTGATTTTCAAAAAATTCTGCACGAGGATGCGTTGGAGCCGTGCGCGCGTATAGCGGCGGGAGACGACCTTCTTGAGGAGCTCCTCATAGGTCGGATTGGTGCGCGCCATGCCGACGAGCCTGTTCTCGAGGCCCTCCGAGCAGTCGGGCGTCTCCGCAATCTCCTCCGCCGTCGCCGAAAACAGGGCACAGAGCGCGGCCTGTCCGAAGGGAAGGGGGGCGTAGCTCTGCACGTCCTCGAAGACGCAGTCGGGGAGGTTGTCCTTCACCGCCTTTCTCGTCTTTCTCCCGTCCGATGTGAGGGCGGCGCGCAGTGCGGTTGCCGAGGAGAAATTCTTGATGAGGTCGGTGTCCGCATAGCCCGACCCGCGGCGCAAAATGGGCAGGGGCTCGATATTCGCCCTCTCCTGCAGAATGGCGCGGCAATATTCCACCCCCAAGATGTTGTTGGGGGAGGTGAGCAGGCTCTCGTCGACGTCGGTGTTGAGGGAGAGCAGGAGCTCGGTGCGCGCTCTGGCATAGGAAGTGCCGTCTTTCATCCGCTCCTTGAGGGCGGAGCGGAACTGCCTGTCCTCCCGCGAGGCTGCTTCCGCCGCACGCAGAAATTCCGCCTTTTCGCCGCTTTCGCACCCGAAGGCAAGTTTTTCCACGGCGGGAACGGAGGAGAGAATGTGCACAGCGCCGCCCGCAAAGAGTTCGGCGGGGGCGGTTGCAAACGCCGCGGGAAGTTCGAGAACGGCGTCCGCGCCGCAGAGAACGGCGTGCCTTGCCCGCGTGTACTTGTCGAAGACTGCCGCCTCGCCGCGCTGGGTGAAGTTTCCGCTCATGAGACAGAGGATGCGGTCGCAGCCGCTTTTCTCCGAAATCTCGGAGAACTGGTAGCGGTGGCCGTTGTGGAAGGGGTTGTATTCGCAAATAACAGCGCAAAATTTCACGGTTTTTTCCTCGCTTTGTCCTTTACTTTTGCTCGGGAAAGGTGTATAATGTCCTCGTTTGGACCTCCTCCGCCCTTATTATAGCATAACTGCGGAGGAAAAATAAAGAATTTGAGGTGAATTGTATGGGATTTTTCAACGAACTCAAGAAATCTGTCTCCGACGCCGTGCGCAAAATCAACGAATCGGGCACCGTCATCGAGACCATCAAGAAGAAGGCGCAGGAGAGGCAGAAGACCATCGTCCTCTGTGAGGGCGAGGACAGCCGCGTCGTCGAAGCCGCCGCAAAGTGCGTGGAGGAGAAAGTCGCGAAGATTATCCTTCTCGGCAATGCGGAAGAGATTGCGGGGCGCAACCCCGACGTGGACCTTTCGGGCGTGGAGATTGTCGACCCGCTCACTTCCCCCAAACTTGCGGACTATGCCAACCTTCTCTATGAACTGCGCAAGGCCAAGGGCATGACCGAGGAACAGGCCAAAGAGCAGGCGAAGGATGCGACGTTCTTCGGCGCGCTCATGCTCAAGAGCGGGGACGCGGACGGCATGGTCTCCGGCGCCTGCCATTCGACGGCAAACACCCTTCGCCCCGCCCTGCAGATAATCAAGACCGCCCCCGGCGTGAAGTCGGTCTCCAGTTTCAACCTCATGGTCGCTCCCGCCGGCGGGAACGAATATTGCGAGGACGGCATGTTCATCTTTGCGGACTGCGGCCTCAACCCCACCTACACCGCAGAAGGGCTCGCCGAATGCGCCATTGCGACCGCAAAGAGCGCGAGGGAAATCGCGGGACTCGAGCCCCGCGTCGCGATGCTCTCCTTCTCCTCGGTGGGAAGCGCGAAGCACGACCTCGTCACCAACGTGCAGGAGGCGACGCGCATCGCAAAGGAGCAGGCGCCCGATTTGAAGATTGACGGCGAGCTGCAGTTCGACGCGGCAATCGTACCCGCCGTCGCCAAATTGAAGGCACCCATGTCCGAGGTTGCTGGTCACGCAAACGTGCTCATCTTCCCCGATTTGCAGTCCGGGAACATCGGCTATAAGATTGCCGAACGGCTGGGCCACTTCGAGGCAATCGGGCCCATCTGTCAGGGATTTGCGAAGCCCGTCAACGACCTCTCCCGCGGCTGCAAGGCCTCCGATATCGTCTGTGCGGTTGCGGTGACGGCGTTGCAGGCGTAAGTTTCGACAAAAATCTTTGCGTTCGCAAATATTTTTCTCGAGCGGATAGGCGTTCGCGCCTCCTCCTGCTCTTAGCCGCGCAAACTGTACTGTTTCATCGGACAATAAGCCTGCGGTGGCGTTGCAAATGGGGGCGCGCAGCGCAAAAGCGTGGTTTTGCTCGCGCAAGTAATTTTAGGTTTCGGCGAAAAGCTTTGCTAAAGCAAATCTTTTCGTCGAGGAAATTAGCGTTGGCGGCTTAATTTGTCTGGTCGTCGCGGTCGTTCCATCGGACAATAAGCCCCGAGGTCGCAAATGGGGTGAAAAAGCAAAAAGCGCGGTTTTTGCTTTTTCCTTGATTCTAAAATCGTCATGCTGAGCGTAAGTCGAAGCATATCCGCATGATAATAAGCTTCGACAGGCTCAGGGTGACGAATTGGAACGAGAAATCTCCCGGCGTCGCCTTTGGGGTATGCCTTGCCCGCGCGCAACATATAAAAATCAGCAAAAGGACCGCCAATGGGGCGGATAAATGAGGTATCATTCATGAAAATTCTTGTCATCAATGCGGGGAGTTCCTCGCTCAAGTACCAGCTCATCCGCATGGAGACCGAGGAGGTCATCGCCAAGGGCGGATGCGAACGCATCGGCATCCCCGGCGGGAAGCTCACCCACAAGGCGCACGGCGAGACCTTCGTCATCGAGCGCGAGATGCCCACCCATACCGATGCCATCTCCCTCGTCCTCGACATGCTCGTCGACCCCAAGGCGGGCGTCATTTCCTCGATGGAGGAGATTGATGCCGTGGGACATCGCGTGGTTGCCTCGGGCGAGGCCTTCAAGGAGACGACGCTCGTCACCGATGAGGCGATGGTCCTCATGGATGAGATTGCAGAGCTCGCGCCCCTGCACAATCCCGCCGCCATTCTCGGTGTGAATGCGTGCCGCGCGGTCATGCCGGGCAAAAAGATGGCGCTCGTGTTCGACACCTCGTTCCATGCCACCATGCCCGACTATGCCCACCTCTATGCCATCGACTATGACGACTATCTCAAGTATAAAGTCCGCCGCTACGGCGCGCACGGGACCTCGCACAAATACGTCGCGGGCGAGGCGGCAAAATATCTGAACAGGGACATCGCGGACCTCAAAATTATCACCTGTCACCTCGGAAACGGTTCCTCCATCTCTGCCGTCAAGGGCGGCAAGTGCATCGACACCTCGATGGGCTTCACTCCGCTGGCGGGCGTGCCCATGGGGACGCGAAGCGGGGATATCGACGTCGCCGCCATCGACTTTTTGTGCCACAAGAAGGGCATGACGATGGACGAGGGGCTCGAATATCTCAACAAGAAGTGCGGCGTGTACGGCGTCTCTGGCGTCTCCTCCGACTTCCGCGACCTCATCGCGGCGCAGGAGGCGGGCAACGACAGGGCGCGGCTCGCCCTCGACATGTTCTCCTACGCCTGCAAGAAGTACATCGGCGCGTACATGGCTGCGCTCGGCGGGCTGGACGCCATCGTCTTCACCGCGGGCATCGGCGAGAACACGCCCACCGTGCGGCGGGATTCCGTAAAGGGGCTCGAGGCGTTCGGCATCAAGCTCGACGAGAAGAAAAATTTCGAGCGCGGGGAGGGCATCCGCGACATTTCCGCGAAGGATTCCAAGGTGAAGATTCTCGTGATTCCCACCAACGAAGAGCTGGTCATCGCACGCGAAACGGCCGCGCTGCTGTAATTTTCTCAAAATTCACGAATCTCGCGCGAAAAACGATTGACAAATCTGCGGAAATATCCTATACTTTTTAAGTCAATGATTCCGAAGATACACATCGCCCTGCTGCGCGCCAAGGGGCAGACAGAGGGGAAACTCGATTTTTCCTTTGACGGGGAACAGGATTGGCTGGACCTCCCGCTCGTCTCGTTCTCCTCGCCCGTTTCCTGTGAGCTCTTCTATGAGATTGCGGAAAACGGGGAAGTCGCTGTCCGCGCCCATCTCCGTTTCGGCCTCAAGGGGAGCTGTTCCCGCTGTTTAGAGCCTGCCGAAGAAGAGATTTTTTCGGAGGCGGAGGCGCTGTTCGTCCCCGGTGAAGCCGATGAGGACGAGGGGGAAATTCCCTACCGCGGCGGCTGCGTCGAGCCAGACGGCTGGCTGCGCGAGTGCGTCATCTTCGCAATTCCCCCCGTACTCCACTGTGCGGCATGCAAACAGGAAGATAATAACAAGTGAGGTAACGATATGGCAGTCCCCAAGAGCAAACAGTCGAAGAGCAGAACGAATAAGCGTTTCGCAAACTATAAGGCGACGGAGCCCTCTCTCGTGAAGTGCGAGCACTGCGGCGCCCTCAAAGTCGCACACCGCGTCTGCAAGAACTGCGGCTTCTACGACGGGAAGGAAGTCGTCGCGCAGAAAGAAGAGAAGAAATAATTTCGCCAAAAGAGATGAGGGCGGACCGTGTTAGTCCGCCCTTTTCGTACATAGCAAGGGGGATTTTCCTATGAATGAAAGCGCGCTGTTCAAACTCTCCTACGGGGTGTACCTCTGCACGGGCTGGAATGAGGGCGAGCCCGTCGGATGCGTCGCAAATTCCGCGATGCAGATTACTTCCAAGCCCGCGACGGTGGCCGTCAGCATCAACAAGAAGAATTTCACGCACGGCTGCATCGCCCGCACGGGGCACTTTGCCATCACCATGCTTGCCGAGGACTCCGACCCGATGCTCATCGGGAAATTCGGGTTCCGCACGGCGGCGGACTTCGACAAGTTTGCGGATACGCCCTACCGCGTGCGCGGAAAAATGCCCATCCCCGACGGCGGACTTGCCTATCTCTGCTGCAAAGTCGTGGGCAGCATGGACACCCCGACGCACACCGTCTTCCTCGGCGAAGTGTACGACTGCGACGTGCTCCGCAGCGCCAAGCCGATGACCTATGCCTACTACCACGAGGTGCTGAAGGGCAAGACGAGCGCGAACGCCCCCACCTTTGCCGCCGAGAGCGAGGCGGCCGCCCACGAGGTTTGGGTCTGCACGCTGTGCGGCTATGAGTACAGCGGGGACATCCCCTTCGAGGAGCTTCCCGACGACTGGGTCTGTCCTATCTGCGGCGTCGGAAAGGAATATTTCCAAAAGCGGTAATCTCAACCAAAATCAACAGAAAGCGCCAAAAACGGCGCTTTTTTCATGCAAAAACGGCAAAAATCAATTATTTCGATGAAATTCGAAATAAATATTGCATACATGCGCACATGCCCGTATCTACGCGGGGTGCAAAAAAGTTAAAAAATTTTGCGCAAACGCTTGACATTTTTCCGTGAGATGAGATATACTGTTAATACCCCTTGGGGGTATAGGAGGCCGAAATGGAAGATACTTGCTGCACGCGGAAGAAGGTCCGCGACTATGTCGAAAAGAGGGCGCTCACCTCGCGCGTCAACCGCATCGCGGGGCAGATGAACGGCGTCGGGCGCATGATTGAAGAGGACCGCTACTGCGGCGACATCCTCACCCAGCTCGCCGCCATCGAAAAGGCAATCAAGAGCCTCGCCGCGGTCGTGCTCGAGTCCCATCTCAAGAGCTGCGTCGTCGAGGACATTCAAAACGGCGACGTCGCGTCCATTGACGAAGTCGTCGACTTCTTCAAGCGGTTCGAGTGAGGGCGGCATGAAGAGAAAATTTTCCGTGACGGGGATGATGTGTGCGGCGTGCGCGGCGGGCATCGAGCGCGCGGTGAAAAAGCTCGACGGCGTGGAGAGCTGTGAGGTCTCACTGATGGGGGAGAGCATGGAAGTGGTCTTCGATGCGGCGAAAGTCTCCCCCGAGCAAATCAAGGCTGCGGTGGACGGCCTCGGCTACCGTGCGTACGACTACGGGAAAATTCCCGAGAAGAAGAAGCATGAGCTCACGCTGCTCGTGCGCTTTCTCGTCTCCCTTGTTCTTCTCGTGCCGCTCATGTACTTTACGATGGGGGGAATGGTCGGCATTCCCACGCCGCATGGGTGGCTCAACTACGGCTTTCAAATCGGCCTCACGACAATCATCCTCGCCGTCAACTATAAGTTCTTCACGAGCGGCGTGCGGGCGGTCTTTCACGGCGCGCCCAATATGGATACGCTGATTGCGCTCGGGTCGGCGACTTCCTACCTCTACAGCCTCGTCGTGCTCATCCTCCACGAGGCGGGAGCGATGGGGGAGATGGCGGACATGGGTGGCATGGAAGGGCCCGCGCTGTTCTTCGAATCGGCGGCGATGATCGTCACGCTCGTCTGCCTCGGGAAGTTTTTGGAGGACAAGAGCAAGAAACGGACGGGAAGGGAACTCGAAAAGCTCACCCGTCTCGCCCCCGAAACCGTGCGTATCGTGCGGGACGGGACGGAATGCGAGGTACCCATGTCCGAGGTTGAGGTCTCGGATATCGTCATTGTCAAGCAGGGCGAGCGCGTTGCCGTGGACGGAGAAGTGCTCGAAGGACATGCGTTCGCGGACGAGAGCGCCTTGACGGGGGAGAGCCTGCCCGTCGAACTTTCGGAGGGGAGCAGGGTGAAGAGCTCGTCGCTGATTACGGACGGATTTTTGAAGATTCGCGCCGAAAAAGTGGGCGAGGACACCATGCTCGCGGGAATTGTGCGCATGGTGCGCGAAGCGGGGACGAGCAAGGCGCCCATTCAGAAGCTCGCGGACAAAATCGCCGCGGTGTTTGTGCCTGCGGTGACGATCATTGCGATTGTCACGTTTATCATCTGGATTTCGGTGACGGGGGACGCCGCGAAGGCCGTCAACTACGGCGTGTGCGTGCTCGTCATCTCCTGCCCGTGCGCGCTCGGGCTTGCGACCCCGGTTGCGATTATGGCTGCCACGGGGCGGGGCGCGCGCATGGGAATATTATTCAAGAACGCCGAGGCGCTGCAAAAATCAGCGAAAATTTCCCACGTCTTTCTCGATAAGACGGCGACGGTCACCGAGGGAAGGCCGCAGGTGGTCTACTTTTCGGGGGACGAAATTGCAAAAAAAGTGGCATATGGTGTGGAAAAAAAGCTCAATCACCCGCTCGCGCAGTGCATCGTGGAGTTCTGCGGGGAGGGGTTTGAGGCGGACGAGGTGCAGTTCGTCGTGCGGCGCGGCGCGGTGGCGCATGTGAATGGGAAAACCTACCTGCTCGGCAACGAAGCGCTGATGGCGGAGAACAAAATTTCGCTCGGGAAGTGGCAGGAGACGTTCGAAACGCTCACCGCGGAGGGCAAAACGGTGCTGTTCCTCGCGGACATGGGTGGGGTCTTTGCGGTCTTCGGGCTCGCGGATACGCTCAAAGCGGACAGCAAGTCGGCGATCGGGGAGCTCCGCGCGCTCGGGTGCACGCCCGTCATGCTCACGGGCGACAATTCCGCCGTTGCAAAGCACATCGCGGCGGAGGCAGGCTTTGCCGACGGGTGCGTGTTTGCGGAACTTCTCCCCGCGCAAAAGTTGCATGAGGTGCAAAAAAAGCGGCAGGAAAACGAGCAAGCGCGCTCCCAAAAGGGCAAATTTCAGCGCGAAAAAGCAACCTGCGGCTACGTCGCCATGGCGGGGGACGGCATCAACGACGCGCCCGCCCTCAAGGAGGCAGACGTGGGCATCGCCATGGGGAACGGCACCGACGTCGCCATCGAGACCGCAGACGCCGTGCTCATCGGCGGAGAAATTTCCGCCCTGCCAAAGGCAATCCGCCTCGCAAAAAAGACCATGCGCATCATCAAACAGAACCTCTTTTGGGCGTTTTTCTACAACTGTGTGGGAATTCCCGTCGCCGCGGGCGCGTTTGCGGCCCTCGGGTTTGCGCTCGCGCCGTGGATGGCTGCCGCCGCGATGAGCCTCTCCTCACTTTTTGTGACTTGTAATGCCCTCCGCCTCACACTCGGCGGGACAAAAAATTCCAAAAATGCCAAACGTAGCACGAATTCAAAAAGTTGAGTTCCTGAAATTTTGTTAATTTTGTTCAACGGGGGGGGTAGTATGATAATTTTTTTCAGCCGCCCCCGTTTTTGATGAAAAAAGTGTGAATTCACAAAATTTTCAAAATTTTTGTCGAAAAACATTGACAACTCGCGCGATGATACAGTATAATAGAAAAAAATTCAAAACGTGCTGTTGTGCTGTGCGTAGTCGCCTTTGAGGATGATGAAACGGACCAATCCGCCCGCTTCCCCGCCCGAGGTAGCGGGCATTTTCACAAGCAGGGGACGGGAAAGCGGCTCGGCCCCGATGACAGCAGGGAAACGTTGCGCGGCTTGGCCGGAATGACATAACAATCGATAGGAGGAATATATGGAAGGATATATTCACGGAGATAAAGGGACGAGGGGGAGCCTCGGGAAGGTGCGTAAAATGCTGCTGGGCTGCCTGACGCCCGCATTTGCCGTCTGTCTTGCAGTCGGCTTGTTTTTGTATTTTCCGATTTCTTCCGGGGTGCAGACTTACGCCGCGGACAGTTCGTTCAATAATATCGTCAATACCAACATCGGCCTCCACCCGAAGTGGGTGATGGATACATGCACAACTGTCGCGAAGGGTGGCGTAGGTGATAACTATACAAACGCTCATAAAGTGTGGCATACAAATGCAACAGCAGATAACGATGTCATTATGGAACGTTCGCCCTCGTATGTTTTTTCCGGGGAAGAAGAGAATGCAACCAAGCTCGCAAGTGAATATAGCCTCAAAAAGGGCAATGACGTTGTTTTTAATATCACAGATTCGGACACCGCCGCAAAAGTTTGGGCGGATGCTGTCGCCTTTGCGCAGACGCTTGGCCCCGCTACTGCCATTGCCGACCCTACTTTGGCGGGCACATCTCCCAGTACAGCTTGCAAGGGAGGAGCGACAAAGCCGGCACAGGGGTATTCCCAAGAAAATCATAATGGTTTTCGTGTGGGAACTAACACAGGCGTGCGCAACATGTATAAGGGCAATTATTTTATCAACAACGCGGACGGCGCGCTTGGCCAATACATTACTGTTCGCTTACATACCGATTGGGTAGCGAAAGCGATTTCCGTAGCCGGGCCGAGCGGCACCTCTACGATATCCAGCACGGACTATGTGAATGTTACCGGTAACGGAGCGACCATTCAGTCGACAACATTTAATTATATTTTAACGGATAAACAGGCGGCCAACGATAATTACCTTCTTACTACTAACAATTATAATCGCACGCAGAGTGTTGGAGAATATAAATTATCCTATGATATCTCGAGCAACAGCGTTAACTATGATTTCAACAGCGCTCCGGTTTTCAACGATAATTGCGCATTCTCTTTCGGGCGCATTCAAGTGCCGACGGGCGTGTACATCGTGCTCGACCTCAACGGCCACACCATCGACCGTGCGTTGACGGGAATTGGCAAAGGAGCCGGTACGACGAATAATGGCGACATGTTCGGTTCGGTATTTCATATCAATTCCGAGGCGCGACTTGAAATCTGCGATACGTCCGCCTACGAGAATGCCTCCTCACTCCGCATTGAACGTTATCAAAAGGTGGCGGCAAATTCTTCTCCCGACGCGGTTGCGCTTCCTGGTTACGGCGACCAAAAAATTTGGAAGCCCATTGCCTCGAATGACCTTACGACGCATTGTGATTTGGTGATTACAAACCACAAGGGGATGATTACTGGTGGCTACAACAGCGGGACGGGAGACCGGGAAGGGGCTTACGGTGCAGGTGTTCTTCTAAAAAATGACTCGACAAAAAAATTGATACCCGAAATGCAGCAGCGCGGCGGCGCGGTCAACCTCTCCATGTGGGCGGATCTTGTCGTGCACAGCGGCACCATTTTCGGGAATCAAACTCCTAACGAATCCGGTGGCGCATTCTATCAGCGCTCCAAAGCGGCAGTCACAATATTCGACGGCTATGTAATCGGCAACTCCGCAAGCGGCGGAGGCGTTTCCGTTTTGGGCGGTCAAAGCGGCTGCGCTTTCGTGATGTATGGCGGCGTTTTGGCCTACAATAATGCCAAAGGGCAAGGCGGTGCGGTCAGCTTTGGTTATAGCAGTTACGGCAATTTCCACGGCGGCGAGATCGTGAATAACACAGCGGGCACTAACGGCGGCGCAATCTTTTTGAACGGCAACACGCTCGGTATTTTGGACAGCGTCACCATTACGGGCAACACAGCGGGTACAAACGGCGGCGGGGTGTACGTGTCCGAAAAGGTCGCCGCTGTTGATTCGCTGTTCCGAGAAGAAAATAAATTGGGCCCGGCCTTTAAGTTCCGCGGCTCTTTGCAGATTTATAATAATACGGTAAGCAATAAGGCGAACAACGTCTATTTGGCATACGGAACGACTGCAACAAATGGTGTTGATGGTCTTACCTTGTCGAAATCCTACACAGGTTTCCCCAAGATTGCCATTGGCGGGTCGCTATTCAAAAACGGTATTGTTGCGCGCGTTGGCGTTACGTTAGGTAGCTACAGCACTAGTAGCAACGTCTTTACTTCGGGCTATGCGGCCGATCATGGTACGGAGAGCGGTAATAACAATGGCGTCAATACCTATGTTTATTTCTTCGCCGATGATACCGGGCGTGCTGTCATCAATAACGGCTCGGGTGCGACGATGGAAGCGACTTTAGGAAGTTCCGGTTCAGTCGGCTCAGGCAGCACTCTAACTTGGGTTATTAAAGGCAAAGGTATTTATCAGGGTACAGAAGAAAATATCACGATTGCAGCCAGTGATAACACGACGCGTCTCTATAAAGAGCGAAATGGCGGTATCAGCTATACCTATGAAGGGCTGACCTGCGAGTTCCGCATGTTGAGTGTCACATCAGTTGCGGCTTATACATCTTATAGCGAGGCACAACCGACAACCGGCCGTGTCGCTTATTGGGAGATTACGGAAAGCGGTGGCTCGTACACCATCACAAGCACCTTTACGAGGTCGCAGTTCCGCTTTAAGTTGGGCGAGAATGACCTCGACATGGGTGCGGCGACGCTAACCGCCGCAACGGCAGCGGATAACCCGGTGTACAAGGCGATAGTGGCGACCGACCACAGCCTTTCCTATGCCGGCGAATATTCCTTCCTTGTTGCCAATGGCACTACACGCTATACAAACCCTAACTTCAAGATCAGAATCAATCAGGTCGGCGTCGAAGTCGACCGCCAGCTCTACTACAACGGCGCAGATGTCACATCTCTCGGCTGGCAAAAAGATATCAACTGGGATAACAATAAGACGGTCGACGGCGTAGATATTATCGACGAAAGAACCGAGAAAGACCAGCCGTACTTCATCTATACGGGCGGCTACTACTATCCCATTCTGAGCGCCGACTACAACAATGAGGAAGTTCAGATACTCAGTCTGCACAATCCTTTCGACGGTAAGACATACAACGTTTCGAAGAGAGAGTTCACCGGGTATGTGCTCGACTTCACCTATGCCAATACTGCTTACTTTGGGACATCTGATAAGAACAAATTCCCGGACGGATCGCCCAAGGGCGTAGACGTCGACTTCGGCGCACACTCGGGCGGCGGTATCGAATACCGCACCATGCACCGTCAACCCGGGCAGGTGACGGGCGTCGGTACCTTTGTCCCCGGCGTCATGCACGCAGGGACGTACTCCGTCTCCTTCGTCTCCTCGCGCTCCGCAGAGTCCGCTGATGCAAGCAACGACGACTACATAAAGACGGGCGTGTACTTTGCCGCGAATAACTTCGCGTTCTCGTCGGCGGTGAACATCTACGTCGCCCCCGCAGGCGCGGAAGTGCAACTCACCGACAAGGCACGGGACAACTTTGTCTATCAGGGCTTGGCATATACCGACCGTGAAATCGTCGAATTCGATAACACATCGGATACGTCCGTCAATCCGCATACCGACGATGCCGCGAGCATGGTCTATTACCTGTTCGATAAGCTCAGCTATAAGGCGGGTATCTATGATATCCGTACCGGGTTCTACTATACGCTCGACCAAATCAAAGATTGGGATAATAACCGCCCGTGGGGTAGCGATGAAGAGGTCGACAAAGGCCTTATTACCGACAAGCGGCCGAAACTCACGGACTATACCCATAATCAAATCAAAGAAAGACCCGTCGTGACGTATGACGCCGGCGACGCATTTGATTACGGAGATTCAAGATTCCAAGGCATTCTTGGCGGGGAAAATCTCACCGCGTTTGAGGCGGAATACATCAAAACCCGTAAACCCGATTCCACAGGGCGGCTGTGCTATATCATCGATGCGGAATCGTTCACGGGCGAGTTCTGCGGGCAGCCCACCGACGCCCGCAGGTATGTCGTGCTCGTCACGCTGGATTTGGACGTCGGCTACGACGACTATGACTACGAGTTCGACCAGGACGCCGAGCATTTGGTCGGAATCGACGGGAAGAGCGACTACTTCTGGGCGTTTGAGTTCACCATCGACCCGGCGGAAATTAACCCGTATGAGGCGCTTGGCGCGGGCGGGGCGCCCGACGGTGCGAACACCTCCGTCACGCTCAACAAGGAGCATATCTTTAATAATGCCGAGATGAAGCCGAACGACGAGCGGCTGGGCCTTTCGGTCAGCTACGGCAGCACCGTGCTCGCACAAGAGGACGACTATACCGTCGAGCTTGCGTCCGACAAGGACTACACGAACGCGAGCGTTGCTTCCGACGATAAGACGAAGTATAACCTGCCCCTCATCATCAAATTCGGCGGTTCGAACAAGAACTATGTGAATGAGGATTCGACGAATGCGGTCAAAGACACGCTCGATGGCTCCGACGCGCACGAATACGGCGCGGAGGGGAACTATGCCTTCGTCGTGTACTTCCGCATTATTCCCGTCGAGGTGACCGTCACGGGCAGCCTGTCCTATACCTACGACGGTAGCAGCTTCGAGCGGGCGAGATATTTGGAACCCAGCGCCCCCCCTCACAATTACGATTGGTACGAGTCCATCTTCTTCCTCGTACAGGATAACAATACGATATCGAGCGAGCTTATCAACCATCAGCATGACGACCACTATCCTGCGGGTACGTCGGGGAACGATGATAAGCTGAACGATCTTTGGGGCGGCGATGACGTGAAGGATATTCCCCGTTACAAGAGCCGCTTTACGCTCTCCCTTCCGACCGTCGCCTATTCGAGCGAGGACTTCAAAGCGAATAGCTTCGAACTCGGTATCGGCCTGTATTCCTTCAAGACGGAATCGGTCGACAAGGGGAGCTATCATCTCGAAACCGTCGATTATGACGAAAATGATAATACGAAGGACGAGCAAGGCGGCACTCTGACCGCGCCGAAGGAAACGGGCGTCACGTGGCTGATTTCCTATAAGCAGAGTGACGGCAAGCAGGTGCAGGCGTTCAATACGTCGAAGAACTTCGTCATCAGCTCGACGAGCTGGCTCGACGTTACCATCAACCCGAAGGACATCAGCGAGCTGGCGGGGGATATTACCAAGGTCGGCATTGACAGCTTCAAGCATTGGAGTCCTACGATCGAGGGCGGCACGACGACACTTTCGCTCGGCGAGGACGGGAGCGTCGTAACGGGCATTGAATATCCGTTCGCGGGCAACAACTGGAAGTATGAACCCGGCGTGACCGTCCAATATCAGCCGTTCTACTATGCGACGAGCTACGAGAAGCAGGCGGGCAAGACTGCCTACGGCGGCGAGAAGCTGCTTGCGGAGAAGACGGATTACACGATTTCGTGGATGAACAACTCGTCGGCGTCGACGGATGAGAACCCGGCGCGCATCACGCTGAGCGGGCAGGGGAACTACACGGGGTCGCTGATGCTCGACTTCACCATCACCCCGGCACGCATTCGCGCGCAATACAGCAAGACGGGTGCACCGCCTCAATACGACAAGAACACGCACCCCGTCTCGGTGGAATATGTCAGCGCGGAAGAATTTTCCAACTATCAAAATCTGAACACGCAAGGCGTCCTCAAATGGGGAGGCACGGGTTCGCATACTGCTCCTTATGCCAAGGAGGATATCCCGACCCCGCCGGAGACGGTCTATTCGACGCAATATCGTCTTCGCGACCGCGACGCGAAAGGGACGACGACGTCTGTAACGTCGGGCGCATGGCAGTCGACGATTCCGTCCGAGGCGGGCGTCTATGATGTCAAAGTCACCCTCGGCGGCAATGACTATCGCTTTATCAAGACGAAAGAGGACACGAACGGCCTGACGCCTTCTACCGAGACAGACGGTACTCTTCGTGAGACTGAAATCAGCAACATGGTCTCGGGCTCGCACACCATTCTGCCCGCAGTCGTAACCTACAAGTACCTCAACGTCGAGAACGAGATTTATAACCGTGACACGCACACGCCGCAGTTGGAATTCACCAATGTGACGTATGATAAGTGCAAAGCCGCGGCGCTCCGGAACGTCGTGCCCGTCGTGGGCTCGGACTGCACGGTGACGCTTGCGCCGAAAGAGGGGGGGGTGTATTCAGACTCCGCGACCGATGCAGGCGATTACACCGTCAAAGTCGCGATGTTGTCGCACAACTACTGCTTCGACCTCACGGTCATCACAAACGACCACGGGCTCATCATCGGCTACAACGACAAGAGCTCGCACGCGGAGACGGACGTCTTTGTCACGAGCACGAGTGACCAAACGCACACTTATAAATATACCGTGCGCGTGGGCGAAGACGATGTGGATGCCGGAAAGACCGAGGACGCTGTCGGCGACTTCGTCATCAAGAAGGCGACCATCACCCTCGACCGATTTGTTGACAGCACGTACAACCGCGGGGCACAACCGCAGACGCCGTCCTTTGCGAATAAGCAGCGCAATAACGAGGCAGTGCCTACGCTTCTCGGCATCATAAATGCGGGCGTGACCGTGTCTAAGGACGAATTCACGGTCACCTACAAAGACGAGAACGTCATTACTCCCGAAAGGACGGCTTCGCTCGAAGGCGGCTTGCCGTTCAGAGCGGAACTCTATTCTGTCCAAATCGCTCTGACCCCTGCGGGCAAAAAGAACTTCCAATTCGCGACGCAGACAATTAAGGCGCCTGAATTCGCACACAAAGAAAATGAGAAAGAAGGGTTTGATTCGTCGCTTCTCACGCAGCGTCTCGGCAAGGGGGAGGATGATTCCGTCATCATTGCGCCGTTCCTGATTAACCGCGTGAATATCGACGTCACGCAGCTGTATTCGAGCGACGTCTACAATGCCAAAGACCACTTCCACGCTACGGGCACGGCGGGCATTGCTGTCGAGAATTGGGTCTCGGCAATGTTCCGCTACAGCTCCTCCGCGGCAATCGAGGCGAACGACCTCACCGTCGACGTCATCTTCACCAAGACGACGGGCGACAAGGCGAGCGCAACCGTGCACTATTTCCCCGATGGGACTGACGACACAATCCAATTCGACGACACCGCAGCCATCAAATTTGCACAGTACTTAACGGAGTACGTTGAAAAGGAGAACGGCTTCTTTACCCATGCCGCGACGTATGATGTCACGGTGCAGTTCAACGAGGAGAGCTTCTACATCACCAACACGGGCGCGACGGACAACAATCTCAAACTCGGGTTCACCTACACCATCACCCCCGCGCAAATCAGCTTCTCGCTGAATGAGACTTCCGTCACTTACGATAGGCAAGCGCATCAGCCGACCATAGGGAACGGAATCGCGCTCACCAACTCTGTGAGTACGGACGCGGACGTCCTGCCCAAGCTTGCCGCAAGCGGCGATAACATCGGAATCGGCGAAGTTTGGGTCGCCTACGGCTACGACGGTTGGGCGGGCAAGACGCTTGACAAGTCCAACGGCTTCAAGAATGCGGGCTCCTACACGGTCACGCTCACCCTTCACGGGGAGGGCGGCGACTTCCGCTTCGCGGACAACAGCTACGAGGTGCTGCGCAACTACACGATCGAACGGCGCGACATCAGCGGCTTCACGCCTACCTATCAGGACGACGCAGAGCTCAAAGACCATGCAATCAGCTCCGCGGTCGGCTACCACTACACGGGGTCGGCAATCATGCCTACCATCACGCTGTCCAATGAGAGTTTTGCAGAGGGCATCGAGCTCAAGCCGGAAAAGTGGTCTGACGAAACTGCAAGTTACCCGCAGGCCTTTGAGGTCACCTTCAGCAATAACGTCAATGCGGGCAGGGCGACGGTCATCATGACGGGCGTCAATAACTTCACGGGTTCGATTGATACCAGCGAGACCGGTACGGGGTATTTCTACATCCTTCCCGCCATTGTCAATGTCACGGCAAGCGACAATAGCGGCCATTCGGAGACCTTTGAGCCGGATACGAGCACCTTCGACAAAGGCAGCCTTACTTTCAGCTATAACAAGACGGCGCAGACGGTTTCGTTTAAGTTCAGCAACCTCTGCGAGACCTTGACTTTGCCCAACAGTTCGGACTATGTCATCGAATACTACAAGGCAACGGATTGGGACATCGTCAACAACAAGCCCTATGCGGATGCAAAAGCGATCGGCTCCGAAGGCGTGACGGACAGCGGCACATACTACGTCTGGTTCCAGTTCAACAGCGGTTCGAAGAAATTCAGCAATTTCGTGTTCTACAAAGAGAACGGCGAGGCGACGAGCGTCGAAGACATGTTCGATTCGGAGGGCACTCCGCACCTCTACAAATACGGGTTCAAGGTCACCGTCAATCCTGCGGACATTCAGATTCACCTGCCCGACCAGTTCAGAAACGGGAAAGACTTTGTCAACAGCTTCCCGTACACGGCAACGGACTATGCGGCGGTGCTCAACTCCGTCACCCTTTCGGGCGAGAACGGCGTCGTGCCCGAGACCAAAGACTATACGGTGGCGTTCTACACCAAGGGCGACAAAGAGAATGTGGCAAAAGAAGCGCGCAACGCGGGCTACTATTACCTTGCCTTCCTGCTCACCGACAGCGACAACAACTATCAGGTCACGGGCGTCTATGTGGGCGACGGGACCACGGTTTCGGTAACGAAGGTGGACAATCCCGACGGGGACGGCTACTATGCAAACAATGAAACGCTGAAGAACATCACGGTCCGCTTCCTTGTCGAGACGGCGAAGATTGAGGTGTACCTGTCCAATCAGTTCCTGTCCGACGCAAAGACATTCAATAATCGTTTCGGATTCGACAGGTCGGATTGGCAGACCCGCCTCAATCCCGTCACCTTCAAGAACGAACTGCGCAACGGCGTCATTCCCGGCACCGTCGGCGTCGATTATCAGGTGTCGTTCTACAAGGATTCGGCACTCACCGACAGCGTCGTCAATGCCGGTTCCTACACGCTCAAATTCACCCTCGCCGGCGATGACGCGCAGAACTTCGTCATCTATTCCGTGCGTGCGGGCAAAGATGGGATGCAAGGCACCGATTACGTCGTATTGACAGACGGACAATATAAGCCGACGGGAACAATCGCAGTCGACATGCGCGCGTTTGACGTCGATTTCACGATTGCCGCCGCGAATATCGAGATTCACCTCTCGGATTTGTTCGTCGGCACCCAAGACGAAGCCAAAGTATTCATCAACGAATTCGTCTACACGCGGGCGAACCGCTATCCCTCGCTCTCCGTCATCTCTATCACCAATGACGACCGCATTGTCCCCGGCGCTTCGGACTACGAGGTGACCTTCAAGACGAATCTCGAAGGCGGCGACACGACCAACGCCATCACCAACGTCGGCAAGTACTACCTCATCTTCAAGCTCAAGGACGACTCGGTGACCAATTACAACGTCACGGGTATCTATGCGGGCGACGGGACGACAGTTTCGGTGCCGACCGCCTCGGGCGAGGACGACAAGGGCTACCACGGCGACAAGAAGAGCTTCTCCGTGAAGTTCGACATCACGCCGGCTCCCATCACCGTGCACATCGCGAGCGAATTCAGCAACGGCCAAGAGCCCGCAGGCTTTAACAACGAATTCCCGTACAACAAGACGGACTACGCGACCGCCCTGCGCGCCATTAGCTTCGCAGGCGAGACGACCCCGAGCAGCGGCGATTACACCGTCACGCTCAATGACGCCTCGAAAGCTGTCGAAACCGTCATCAATGCGGGCAGCGACTACTCTCTTGCCTTCGCGCTGAACGGAGACGCCGCGAAGAATTACTACATCGAGAAAATCGACACCGCGGGCGCAAATAGCTATACGCTCCAAGAAAAGGACTACACGAAGACTTCGGAGGGCAACCTCACCGCCTTCTCCGTCAAGTTCACCGTTGACAAGGCGCAAGTCAACGTCTACCTTGCCGATGAATTTGTCACGGGCGAAACGTTCAATCACGCCTTCGCCTACGACAGAAAGAGCTGGGTGAACAGGCTCAACAGCGTCACGTTCAAGAATGTCAACGGCTTTGCGACCGTTCCTACCGTCAACACGGACTACACGCTCGCGTTCAGCCCGGACGAAGTCGTCAATGCGGGCAGCTATCAGCTCAAATTCACGCTCTCGAATAAGAACTTCGAGATTGCGAAAGTCTTTGCGCAAGACGGCGAAACGGTCGTGGATGCGGAAATCACGGACAATGATACCCTCAAGTTCACCGTCAACTTCACCGTCGAGAAGGCGCAAATCGAGGTCTACCTGTCCCCGAGCTTCCTGTCGGGAGAGGCGTTCGACAACAGCTTCGGCTATGACAAGACCGACCGCACCTACCTTCTGAGCGCGGTGCAGTTCAAGAACGTGCTGCGCAACGGAATCTTCCCCGAGAGCGGCGAGTACAGCGTCACCTTCAAGTCGGTGGTCGAGAAGACAGAGACCGACGCCACGGAAGTCAAGAATGTCGGCACCTACAAGCTCGTCCTCGAGCTCACCGCGAACAAGGACAACTTTGTCATCGCAGCCGTCTATGCGGGCAAACCGTCGAATACGGTTGGCGGTGAAAATCACGAGGCGGTTGCGCTGACGGAAGACGCCGAAAAGGGCTATGAGATTACCTCCGGCGCCGACAAACCGTTCACGGCATTCTCCGTCAAGTTCTCAATCACGCCTGCCCAAATTCAGGTGCATCTGTCCGACATGTTCAGAAAGGGCGACGAGTTCTTCAATACGTTCACGTATAACAAGTCGAACTATGCGAACATCCTGAACTCCGTCACGCTGTCGGGCACGGGCGGCATCACGCCCACGAACGGCGAGTATTCCGTGACCTTCGAGGGCGACGGCACGACCAATGTCGGCGAATATAAGCTCGTCTTCACGCTCAAAGACGAAAACAACAACTACATCATCACGGGCGTCTATGCGGGCAATGATGAGGGCTTCCTCATTCCTACGAAAGCGGGCAGCGCCTATCAGGAGACTATAGGCTCTTATAGGGAGGGTACCCTCAAAGAGTTCAAGCTGGCCTTCTCGATTACGGCGGCACAGCTCGATTTGTACCTCAACGGGTTCTTTGACGGCAGCGCGTTCAAGAACGAATTCGTCTACAACAACACCGACCAGTCCGTGACGCTCGGCATTGTCCAATTCTGGCAGTCGGAGAACATCATCCCCATCCCGTCGGCTTACTCCGTGACCTTCCTTTTCAACATCGAAGACCATTATAAAGACGGCGCAGAGGCGACGGCAGACGAAGCTGTCTATGATGTCGGCGCGTACACCCTGTACTTCCGCTTCACGACGGAGGCAGGCGGGAACTATGTCATCAATGCAATCTACGCGGGCAAGATGAACGGAGCATCTGTCCCGATGACAGATGGGCAGTATCGCAACAAGACGGACACGGGGTTCTATGTCGACTTCGATATTACGCCTTCCGTCATCGACGTGTTCTTCTCCGCCGCCACGCTCAAAAACGACGGCGCGTACGTCAACAAGTTCTACTACAACCGCAATGACTGGACGGGGAGCTTCGGCTCCATCTATCTCGACGCCGAGGGCGGCGGCGCAGTGCCGCAGGGCGCGCAGTACTCCGTCGAGTACTACAAAGCCACGAGTGTGAGCGACACGAAAGAGGAATGGGACAGAGAAAACCCCGTCAAGGCGATTTACGATGTCGGCAGATATTCGGTGACCTTCCGCTTGAGCAAAGCGGATACGGGGCACTACCCCGGCGTGAAGCATTACAACAACTTCACCATCCGCAATGTATATGCGGGCGGCACGAAGGCAGACGACAGCGTGCCGCTCCAAGAGATCGACCTCAAAAAGAACCCGACGGGGACGAACGGTTACCGCAAGGCTGTCCTTGACGAGAACAACGTGTATGTCACGCTCGTGTTCGATATCATTCCCAACGTCGTCAAGCTCCGGGAAGTCGGCAATGTCGTCTACAATGACGGACCGCAGGATGCGAGCTACGCCTTCGTGTATGCGGAAGAGGGCAAGGGTGCAGTCCTGCCCGACCTCAGCCTCGGCGACTTCACCGCAACATACTCCGTCAACGAATCGGAGAAAACGGGCAACGAGAGATTCGGCGCCGATCATAAGCCGTACTTCGCGGGCGCCTATACTGTCTCCATGGAGCTCACCCATAACTTCATCTTCGTGAAGGACGGCAGAGCAGAAGGCGATACCGACCACGATGCGACGAGGAACTTCCGTGTCACGCCCGTCGTGCTCTCCCCGTTCCTCGGATTTGAAAAGGACGGCTACGTCCAAAAGGGTGAGAACTCGCTCGTCTATGACGGCGTCGCGCACGAATACAAGGTCTACACCGACGAAGTCAGCGTCAAATTGTACGATGTGCAAACGGAAGGCACGGGCGGCAACGTCTATGCGGTGCGCGAAGCGAGCTACGACGGCTGGGCGAAGGATGCTTGGCAGAACTACACGAATGCGGGCACCTACACCGTAACGCTGAAATTCTTCATCTTCGGCGAAGACGGAACGCCCACCGCCGACCTCGGCGGCAACTTCTGCTTCGGTTCGGACACGTACTCCATCTCGCTCACCTATGCCATCACGCCGCGCAACATCACGGATGGAGATGTCTTCGCCCGCGACGGCGTGACGCTTGCGAGCGCAACCAAGGAGAAGGTCTATACGGGCAGACCGCAGACGGACGACTTCCGCGTTCTCATCGCCCTGACGGGCGGCGCAGACAAGACAGAACTTGTGCGCGCAAAGGCGGAGACGCCCGGCGACTACTCCATTTCGAACACGTCGGATATCAACGTCGGCCACGTCGACACCATGGTCACGGGTATGAACAACTATCAGGGGACGGTCAACCTGTCCTATGATATCCTGCCCGCAGAGGTCAAGGCGACCATCGACAGTGAGCGCCTCGCGTACAACGCACAGGACCAGTTCCGCTCCTTCGCATTCGAGAACTTGAGCGGCACGGAGATTGCCCCTGTGTACAACTCCAACGAGGAGATTTCCGACTACACCATCACCTATACCTATTTCGGTAAAACGGTCACTGCGCCGCACAACGCGGGCACATACACCGTCACCGTCACACTGAAGGCCCTGTCGGGCGCAAATAGCTCCAACTTCACGTTTGCGAGCGAGGCAGGCAAGTACGTCGACAAGGCGACGTTCACCTTCGAAATCACGAAGGCGCAGATTACCCTCGCAGTCATCCCCGGCGCAAGCTATACGGGTGACCCCCGTCCCGCCATCATCGCCTTCGCCAATGCGGCAAATCCCACCGTCCTGCCCAAGGACTACACCGTCACCTACGACGACTCGGAAACGGTCCCGACGCATGTCAAGACGAACGGCGAGGACCGCACGCCTGTCGCGTACGACGTAAAAGTCACTTTGAAGGATGTGAGTGGCGAAGTTACGGGAACGCAGCGCGACCTGTCCAACTTTAAGTTCGTGAAGGCGGGGGGCGGCTCCGCGAGCTACAACGTGGACGCGAACGGCACATGGGGCGAGGAGAACTACGTCATCACGCCCGCCGTCATCACGGGTACGATTTCGGTGTGGATTGACGGCAAACCCGCTCCCGATATCTCGAGCAACGTCTACAACGCCCTGAAACACAACGTTTCCGTTGCATTCCGCAACGCGGAGGCGGGCTTTAGCATCACCCCCGAGGGCACGATGGGCGCGGCGAAGATTGAAGGCCTCAAGGCGACGTACGAAGTGACCAACGGCGACGGCCTGCTCTACAACTTCGGAGTGTCCTTCACCCCGAGCTGGATTGGCTACGCCTCCATGCCGTTCGACGGAGTCCCCGAGAATGCGGGCGCCTATGTCATCTCCGTCGACCTCGTGAGCGCGGACTTCTCGTTCGCAACCTCCGTCGCACACGCAGAGTGGACGTACACCGTCGCCAACGCGCAGATTGAGAACGCCACACTCACCGCAGGGGAGAACAGCACGACCTTCGTGCAGGAGTATGCGTTCGCACCCGACGCGCCCATCAGCGTCTCGCTCACGGCAGACGACTTCGGGTTCGTCGACAATGCGGAGGGCTTCAACGCCGCGAATGCGACTTTCTCGTTCACCTCTTGCTCGGGTGCGGGCACCTATGAGGCACTCACGAACGACGACGGCCTCACCATCGGTTACAAACTCACCGGTGCGGGGACCTACACCATCGCAGTCACCGTGGACGCCCCCAACCACAACCCGTGGGCGATTACCCTTAAAGTCACGGTGAAGGCAACGACCATCAAGCTGCAGGTGCTCGATGCGCACTATGACGCCATCTACGGCGAGACGTATGCCTACAACCCCGACACCGTTCTTGAGACCGTCCTCGGTTTCATCCGCGAAGGGAAGATTCGCGTCATCGACGGCATCGCGGGCACGCCCGAAGAGCAGGCGGAGACCCTCGTCAGCTACAACTTCCGCATCCATATTCTGACGGATTCGGAGTCCTACTCCCACGCGAGCCTTCTCAAAGCCGGCGACTACGGCCTCGAGATTGACTCCATGCCGATTAGCGGCTTCGAGGGCGACAGCTTCATCGTCTTTGACAACGGCACCACCAAGTTTGACGGAAACGTCCTCACGGTCTCGCCGCTTGCCATTGTGGTGGAGACGCAGCCCGGGCTTGCCGACATGCACTACAACGGCACCTCGCTCGTCAACGACGCCGCGAACTTCGTCAACATCGCGAACATCTTTGCGGGCGACCAAGTGTTCTTCGACAGCATCCGCACGAACAGCTCGGAGGGCGGCAACTATGTCGGCTCGCGCTTCGAAAAGGCGGACGCCGTCCACGTCGGCAGCTACTGGGTGCACGTCTTCACGGATGCGCTTGTCGGCGAAAACGGCCTCGGCGGCTCAGACAGCGCCAACTACCTCATCGAAACGAAGGATTTGGACAGCCCGACCATCCGCTATAACGGCACAAACGGCGTGTATGTCTTCTTCGAGATTCACCGCAGACAGGTGGAGCTCGCCATCGCAAACAGCACGAGCGTCTATGGCGACAGCGATGCCGTGTACGGAGAAAACGGCGCCAAGAAGTTCAACATCTCCTTCAACGACAGCGTGCTCACCAGGGACTTCGGCATGGGCGCAAACGAGGTCAAACTGCACAACTTCATGCTCGACCTCCTCGCCCTCTTCGAGGGAGAAGGGAGCGTGCCGACGAAGCTCAACAAAGAGACGAAGCCGTACCCCGGCGCGGGCACGTACACCGTCAAGCTCGACCCCGACGCGGGCAAGCGCGCAGACGGCTCGATTGCAAGCTGGGTGCTCGGCGGCGGAATGTTCAACTTTGACGACGACTTCGTGTTGCACATCGACGACGGCATTCAGAGCGGCACGCACACCGTGACCAAGCGCGACATGCGCGTCAACGTACACGACTTCTCGACCTTCTACGGCGAACCGCTCGTCGAGAGCGAATTCGAAGGGAAGGCGGGCAGCCGGGGCTTCACCCCGCTCGACACGTTCGTGGACGGCGATGACGCGAAGAAGCTCGCCATCACCATCACCCGCAACCCCGCTGCCTTCACGGGCTCCGGGCTCAAGCCGACGGCGGCGGGCTACTGGCCGGCGCACTACTACGAGGGCGGACTGACTGCCGTCTCGAAGAGCGCCAATTACGAGGTCAAGTTCTCCGAGGGCACGGGCAACTACAACATCGTGGCACGTCCCATCACCGTGCTCATCAATCGGCAAGAATCCGTCTTCGGCGAGCCGAGAGTGACCAACCTCACGGGCGAAACCGCATGGGAAATCTACTCCGAGTTGAGCGAGACGAACAAGGGGTATGCGAAAGACGAAGGCCGCTCGACCGTTGCCATCACGCTCTCCATCGACGACATCATCAATCCCAACGCCGCGGCGGGCATCTACCCCAACGTCATCAAGGGCAATTGCGCCAACCCCAATTACAACGTCACCTTCCGCAATTGGGTGAATGAGGGCAGCGGGAACGTCCCCGGCGAATATGAGGGCGGCGAATACGAAATCACGAGGCGCAAAGTCGTCGTCGTCATCGACAAGTCGGAGGCGATTTACGGCACGGAAGGCATCAAAGAGGGCATGCGCATCACGCTCACGGCTCCCGTCTACGGCGCTACGGGCGACAAACCCATCAACGCCGCGCAGTGGAGCTATGACCTCGACGCATCTGCCTACAAGATTTTGCCCGAGCACATCAGCTACCTCACCTTCTATCTCGGCAAGGCGACGCCCGAAACGCCCGATACCCGATACGCGGTCGTGGGCAAACATCCCATCGTCGGCGTCTGGGGCCACGGCTACGACAGCGACATGATCTTCATGAAGAGCTACGACGTGCAGTTTGCGGGTAGCTGGGAAGAGGGCGGCAGCGAGAATGAAAACTACCATGTCGCGGGCGTCTTCACCGTGAACCCTGCGGACATCACGCGGCTTGATATCGGAGACTGGTCGACTACCCAACCTTACCGCGAGGTCGCCGACAAGGACGACAGGTCGCCGGATGCAGGTTGGTACCCGATGGCAATCGAGCCTTCCTACCTCGTCTATGCAGGGGACTTCACGGTTGCCTCCGAGGGCGAACTCATCTTCAACGAGGGAGCCTCGACGACAGACGCACTCGTCTATGACGTCAAATATGCCGGCGAAGTGGTCGCGACGATTACTTACGGAAAGCCGCAGAACAGGCTGGACGGCGGCTCGAACGGCATCGAAAACGTCGAAAACCTCTGGACGGTCCACAGCGTCGGCGTCTGGGAGATGGAAGTCACGGTGGTGGCAGACAACCACAACGAGGCGAAATTCATCTACACGGCCAACGTCGCCTCCGTCGTCGCATCGGTGTACCTCAACACCTTGCAAGATGCTTACACGTTTACCTACGGCGACTACGCATACGCCGACCCCGGTGACGCGAACGACAGCGTCCGTCTCGCACGGCTCAAGGACTTCCCGCTCACCGATGAACTCCATACCTACCTTGCGAAGTCGATTATCGGCGTCGACGGTCTCGATGAGGCCTACCCCGCCCTCTCCTCGCAGCAGCGCATCGATCTCATTCTCGATAACAGCTGGGTAGAGGTCGTCAGCCCCGTCATCAGTAACGCCGGCAAACTTGCGGCAGGCAGATACCACATCCGCATCGTGGCGATTACGGGCTGCGGCTTCACCGCTCGCTTCGTCGAAGGTACGCCCGACGACGGCGTGGTGGACTTCAGCGGTTACGACCGTCTGATTGTCGAGGAGAAAGAGCTCGGCATCAACTGGATTAACAACAAGGAGCTCGGCGTCCTCGAGACGCGGCCCACCCTCACCGACGTGTTGACCTACACCTACAGCAGCTACGATTATGAATTCATGCCGCTGTTCACGAACATCGTCGAGAAGGATAAAGTGGACGCTCCCAAGCCTTCCTACCTGCAGGACGATGTCGCATGCAGCGGGAAGCCTCGCAACGTGGGTGAGTACACCATCGTCGTCCCGTCCCTTCTCAGCGGACCCGACGCGAAGAACTACAAACTTCCCGAAAAGCTCACGATGACGCTCGTCATCGTCCCGATGAAAGTTACGGTGACCCTCTTCGACCGCACGATGACATACGGAGAGGAGATGCCCGGCATCTCCGCACCGGTGGGCAACAGCGAGACGGAGATTACGCCTTCCCACGCTTGGACCAGCGACAAGATTGGCGCAAAGGACGACGCAAGCGCGCTCGGGGTCAAGATTAGCTACCTCGACAAGGACGGCAAGATTGTCACCCGTGAGACGGGCGTGGGCGTCTACCGCATCGTGGGCAGCGTGGACGGTGCACATCCCAACTACGATGTGACCTTCCGCAATGCGGATGAAAGCGGCGAAGAGGCGAAACTGACTTCCTTCCGCGCGAAACTCACGGTTGCCATCGAGAGCCGCAACCCCGGCAGTGTGTACGGCGACCCGAAGGTCGCAGTCAACTACCGCATCGAGAGCGGTTCGGTGGCGAGCTGGCAAACGGAATCCCAGCTCGGCATCACGTTCCAAGTGGGCGACGGCAACGCGAAGAACGCGGGCACCTACTACATCCTCGGCGACTGGACGGAAAAGAACTACAACATCGTCTTCGTCGGCGACTGGACGGAGGCCCTGCCTGCGGACTATGTGCAGGAGGCGGAAAACGGCGAACCCATTCCCACCTCGCCGCAGGGCGCAGGAACGTATGTCATCACCCGGCGTGTCATCAGGCTGAAACTTCCCGAGACCATGACGAGTGTCTACGGCGACTACAGCATCGACGGCGACATGACGAGTATCAAGTTCGAGAACTATGTGCTCGAACATGTGGAGTGCGATACGGGCAGCTCGTATGCCCCCGGCGAGGATGTCAACTCCCTCAAGCTCAGCTGGACGCTTCCCACCGTCAATGATGTGGGCGACTACACCATCCATGCGGAAGAGGCGGACGACCCGAACTACGAAATCACCTTCCTCAACGACCTCGTCTGGACGGTCACGGAAAGACCCGTCATCATCACCGTCCACACGCAGCGCAGCCAGTACGGCGACAACCTCGTCACCCTCGTCGGCAGCAACAAGGCGCTCTGGTCGGCGGAAAATCTCGCCGATTGGCACCACGAGAACGCATATGACGCGCTCCTGATGGTGCTCGACT
Source organism: uncultured Clostridia bacterium (assembly GCA_947631925.1). Lineage (GTDB taxonomy): Bacteria > Bacillota > Clostridia > Christensenellales > Borkfalkiaceae > Gallimonas. The sequence continues at coordinate 39,394 of CANRNE010000002.1, read as the reverse complement.
ACGACGACACCGTCATCACGAACCGGTCGAATGCGGGCGAATACCGCGGCGCTATCATCGCGACACCGACCGAAAACCTCAATAACTACACGTTCACCTTCAAGAACGATGACGGTGAGGTGAAGGGCGGTACCTACGTCATAGAGCAGCGCGAGATTCGGCTCGACATTCAGGACTGCGAGAGCGTCTTCGGCGACATCTACGAGGAAAGCGATTTCAATCAGCGCATCCAAAACAGCTATAAGCTCGCAAGCGGCTCCTCGCTCGCACCGTGGGACGAAAGCGATGAGACATTCAAGCTCGGCGTCGTCCTGACGAAGACAGGGGACTACCATGCGGGCATCTATCCCATCACCGGGCGGGACACGGACAGCAACTACGCCATCTCCTTCACCCCGCTCAAAGGCTTCTACACCATCACAAGGGCAACCAACGAATGGAACAAGCATTTCACGCTCAAGTCCATGAACGAAGGCGAAACGCCCGACGAAGATCTTATCACGGCAACAGCGAAGTTCGGCGACGTAACCATCACGTACTACTACGATGAGAACCTGCTCTTCCCTGTGGAGAGTACGGGCACCGTAAACAGCACCGATCTCAGCACCTATCCGAAGAGCACCTACTACGCAAAGGTGACCGTCGAGGGTTGCGCGGACTACACGGGGCTTGAAGAGAAAGTCAGCTTTGTAGTCAACGAATCCTTCCTCGTCATCAACGGCGGTCTGGATATCACGCTGTACGTCTGCATCTTCGCATCTCAATTCATCATTCTGACTTGCGCGCTCATCTTCCTCCGTCCGAGAAAGAAGAAGGAAGAGGACGCGGAAGCCGCAAAATAAACAAGATAAGGCAGGTATAAAAAATGTTGAATGTACTGAATACCATTAAGATCTTCGGACTTGAGATCGACTGGCCCATGGAAACGGCGCTCTTCTGGCTGCTCATCGCGCAGGTAGTGCTCGTCATCTTCATGGTCATCGTCTTCGCCATCCTCATTCTCCGCGTGAGAAAGGGCACGACGCAGGTCGTCGTGCAAAGCGATGAGGAACGCAAGCTCGTGGGAATCGAGCTCGACACCTCCCTCGCCCCGCGCGAATTCCTCGTCGGGGAAGAGTTCTCCTGCGAGGGACTGCTCGTCACGGCGCACTTCAATCAGGACCCGTATTCGGAAATCCTGCATGAGATTACCGTTCTCACACCCGAGAAACTGCAGGAACTCATGCAGGACAACAAGAAGATTGAGGACCTCGAGGGCTGCGTCGTGTACGTGCCCAAGCTCGACGAAGAGGGTAAACCCACGGTTACCGTCGCCTACAAGGGCAAGACCGCGGTGTATGCGGTGAGCGTCGTCACAGAGCGCGCCGCAGCGGCTCCGGTCGCCGTCGCCGCCGAGGAACCCAAGGAGCGCACCCTCGAGAGCATCACCCTCGACACGGGCGTCGTCCAGCGCGAATTCAAGGTGGGGGATGTGTTCAACTGCGACGGACTCATCGTCACGGCGCATTACAGCGCAGACCCGCTCACCGAGCAGGTGCTTGAATACACCGTGTTCGCGCCCGACCTCTCCGTCGAGGGCAAGCCCACTGTAACCGTCTCGTTCGGCGACAAGTCCGCGGTGTATGCCGTCTCCGTCTCCCTTCCCGCGCCCGAAAAGGTCGCACGCGAACTCGTCCGCATCAACCTCGACACCGATGCGGTCCAGCGCAAATTCACCGCGGGAGACAGATTTAACTACGAGGGCCTCGTCGTGTACGCGACGTACAGCAGTGAACCCCTCGTGGAAGTCGTCACCGACTATGCCGTCGACAAGCCCGACCTCTCCAAGGCGGGAGATGCCACCGTCGCCGTCCGTTTCGGCGGAATGCGCGCGGAGTATGCCATCAGCATCGCCGAAGGGGAGAAACCCGCGGTGCGCGAGCTCATCGGCATCACCCTCAACACGGACAGCGTCCGCAAGGAATACACCGCGGGCGACGAGCTCAACTGCGACGGGCTCATCGTCACGGCGAATTACAATCTCGAGCCGCTCGCCGAGGAAGTCACGGATTACGAAATCCTGCCCATCGACATGACGCAAGTCGGCGCGCCCACCGTGCTCGTCCGCTACGGCGACAAGACCATCGGCTTCCAGATTACCGTCTCTCCCGCCGCCGTCGTCATCGACGAGGAGCCCGAAGTCATCCGCGTCAAGCGCGACCCCATCGTCATCGAGGAGGAATCCTTCGAGGGCGGCAAGCTCCGCTACGACAGAAGCTTCACGGCGCGCCTCATCCAGTCGGACGACGAGGTCAAGCATTGGTACACCGAGCTCAAGAACGAGCTGCTCTCCTATAAGAAGGTGAAGGCGCGCATGAGCTGGAAGCGCGAAAGCTTCCGTTGCGGCAGAGAGATTGCCGTCCGCCTTGCCTACCGCGGAAAGACGCTCTGCATCTACTTCCCGCTCGACCCCAAAGAGTACGAGGAGAGCAAATACAAGGTAGAACCCGTCGACGACAGCGTTACTTATGAGGATACGCCCTGCCTGTACCGCATCAAGAACGCAAAGCGCGTGCGCTATGCCATGGACCTCATTGCCGTCGTCATGGAGCGTCTCGGCGTCAAGAAGGACGAAAACCACGTCTCCGAGGACTTCTACGTCCCGTATGAGGGCATTGTCGAACTCATCAACAAGGGCCTCATCAAGCGCAACATCAAGACGAAGGAGGACGAGGCGTTCTTCCGTCAGAATGCAGACGCGGTGAAGGAGGAAGTTGCTCCCGCCGACGTGGAAATCGCCCCCGGCGTCATCGTGACCAGCACGGTGCTCGACGAGGAGAAGCGCCACACGCTGCCCGTGCCCGAGACCGTCTCCGACGACACGCCCGAAGAGGCGCCCGTGGAAGAGGCCCCCGTTGAGGAACCCGTTCCCGTCGAGGAAGTAGTTGAGGAACCTGCTCCCGTCGAGGAAGTTCCCGTTGAAGAACCCGCTCCCATTGAGGAAGTTGTCGAGGAATCTGCTCCTGTCGAGGAAGTTCCCGTTGAAGAGCCCGCGCCTGTCGAGGAAGTTCCCGTTGAAGAGCCCGCGCCCGTCGAGGAAGTCCCCGTTGAGGAACCCGCTCCCATTGAGGAAGTTGTCGACGAACCCGCGCCCGTGGACGATACCGATGACGGTGCGGCGGACGACAGCGCGGCAGATGACGGCGCGCCCGCACGGATGTCTTTGAGTGAGCGGCGCCGCAAGAACCGCCATAAGCGCAGATAAGCAAAACCAAGATGCAGGGTGCAACTACGCACCCTGTATTTTTTCGCCGCAAATCGACCTTCTTCGCCCCAAGAGGGGAATATGCGCATGTCTGCATGTGCTATACTTGCGCAAAGGAGGTCTTTATGGAAACATTGCTACTCGACAGGCGCACGCAGGGGCTGGTGGAGGGGTACGTCCCCGAGGGGGAACTGCTCACTTCGCTCACCCGCTTCTTCTCCATCTTTGCGGACGGGACGCGGCTGCGCATTCTCTCCGCGCTCGCCATCTCCGAGATGTGCGTCACGGACATCTCCCGCGTGCTCGGGATTAACCAGACGACGGTCTCGCACCAGCTGCGATTTTTGAAGGATGCGGGCATGGTATGCACGGACCGCCACGGGAAGATTATTTTTTACTCGCTCTATAACGACATCGTCAACGACGTCCTCCTCAAGGGCGTGGAATTTTTGGGGTATTGAGGGGGAGGTATTTCTCCCCCCCGTAATTCTATTTGGGAAAATCGGTGATTTTTCTTGAAAAAACGGGCAAGGTCGTGTATAATAGAGGTATGAGCGTCGTGCAGGAAAAACTCAAACTGCTTCCCGACAGCGCGGGCGTGTATATCATGCTCGACAGCGAGGGGACCGTCATCTATGTCGGCAAGGCGCGCGTGCTCAAAAACCGCGTGCGGCAGTACTTCCATTCCACGGAAAAACCCGAAAAGGTGCAGGCGATGGTGGACAACATCGCCGATTTTTCCTACATTGTCACCCCCTCCGAGGTGGACGCGCTCGCCCTCGAAAACACCCTCATCAAGAAGTACAAACCCAAGTACAACATCCTCTTAAAGGACGATAAAACTTACCCCTATATCAAGATTCACACCAAGGAGGACTTTCCGCGCATCTCGATTACGCGCAAGGTGAAAAACGACGGGAAGTACTTCGGGCCCTTCATGGGGGGCATCTCCTGCAAGGAGATTGTCGACGTCGCCGCCAAGGTCTTCCGCATTCGCACCTGCGGCGTCTCCATCACGGACACTCCCAAAAAGCCCTGCCTCGACCACGACCTCGGGCGGTGCGACGCGCCGTGTGCGCATCTGTGCACGAAAGAGGAATACGCAACCTGCGTGGAGCGGGCGATAGGGTTTCTCGGCGGGGACTATGAGGAGGCGGCCGCCATTCTCAAGGAAAAGATGCAGGCGCTCGCCGAGGAGGAACAGTTCGAACTCGCCCTCGACTACCGCGACAAGATTCGCATGCTCGAAAAATTGGGCGCGCGGCGGATTACTTCTATGCCCCGCGATGTGGACGCGGACATCTGGGCGTATGCCACCAATGGACTGTATGCGGCGATTTCCCTGCTCATCATGCGAAAAGGGGTCATGCAGGGCAGCGTCAACTTTGCCCTCGACGAGGGCGCGGGCGAGCGCTACGAGAGCTTTTTGAGCTTTCTCACGCAGTACTACGCCAACAAAGATATCCCGCACGAGATTATCTGCGACGAGGAATTCGACGAGGCGCTCTTTTCTTCTTACTGCCGCCAGAAGCAGGGCCGCGGGGTGGAAATTACCCATCCGAAATTCGGAATCAAACGCCAACTCTTGGACATGGGTGGGGGAAATGCGGCCGAATACCTCGAAAAGTCCATCTCCGCCATCCGCCACAGGGACGACATGACGACGCACGCCTGCGAGCGTCTCAAGGACATTTTGCACCTTACAAGATACCCGAAGCGCATGGAGTGCTACGACATCTCCGACATCTCGGGCGTGGACAAGGTGGGCAGCATGGTCGTGTTTACGGACGGCGAGGCCGACAAGGTCCACTACAGAAGATTTCGGATAAAGACGGTGGAGGGGGCGGACGACTTCGCCTCGATGAAGGAAGTTCTCCGCCGTCGGCTGGAAAAACTCGGCACCGACGAGGAGGAGCGCTTCGAAAAGCCCCAGCTCATCGTCATCGACGGCGGCAAGGGGCAGCTCTCCGCGGTCAAGCAGATTTTCGACGAGATGCAAATCGAGGGCATCGACCTCATCGCTCTCGCCAAGCAGGAGGAGGAAGTCTACACCTGTTGGCAGGACGCGCCCATCAAAATCGACAGGCGGGACTACTCCCTCCGCATGCTCCAGCGCATCCGCGACGAGGCGCACCGCTTCGCCATCATGTATTTCCGCAATCTGCACTCCAAGCGCAACTTGGCCTCCCTTCTCGAGGAAGTAGAGGGCATCGGCAAGCAGAAGCGGGCCGCCCTTCTCGAGAAATTCGGCAGTATCGAGCGGATTCTCGGGGCGAGCGAGCAAGAGCTCTGCGGCGCGGCGGGCATCGGGAAGGAGCTCGCTTCGCGGCTCAAAAAGTATTTAGAGGAACTATGAAATATCCCATCTTTTTATCCGACTTCGACGGCACCCTCGTGCGTGACGACGGGACAATCTCCGCCGCCAACGTGGAGGCCATCGCAACATACAGAAAGGCGGGGGGGATTTTTGCCGTCTGCACCGGCAGAATGCTCGCCTCCATCCGCCAGCGTCTTCAGGAACTCGGCCTCGACGAGGGGCTCGTCGTGGCATTTCAGGGGGCGCAGATTGCCGACATTCGAACGGGGAAACTTCTCCGCGACTCCGCCTTTTCGGACGCCGACGCGCGCGAGGTGGTGCAGTTCATGAAGGAGGAAAATCTGCACACGCACATCTACGCGGGCAGTGAGATGTATGCCGACCGCCGTAACGGGCTTCTCGAGGCGTACGAAAAAATTTGCCGCGTGCATGCGAAGGTGGAGCCCGACCTCTTGGGGCTCATGGAGCGGGAGCATCTCCGTGTCGTCAAGGCGCTCGCGATGTGCATGCCCGAGGAGCAGGAGGAGGTGCACGCCAAGTTTGTGCGGCGCTTCGGCGACAAGTACTTTGTCACCAATTCCTCCGAATGGCTGGTGGAAATCATGCCGAAGGACCAGACCAAGGCGTCGGCGGTCCACTTTCTCGCCGACTACTATCATGTCTCCCCCGAGGCGGTCGCCGCCATCGGAGATCAGGAGAACGACATCCCCATGGTGCTCGCCGCGGGCGGGAAATTTGCCGTCGCAAATGCCGTGGAGGGGATGAAAAAAATCGCGAAAGTTGTGCCCTCCTGCGAGGAGGACGGCGTGGCGGCGGCGCTCGCCTTGGCAATGCAAGATGACTGAGCTTCTGGCTCCCGCGGGGAGCGAACAAGCGGCGTATGCGGCCCTCGATGCGGGGGCGGACGCCATCTATTTGGGGCTGAAATCCTTCTCCGCCCGCGCCTTTTCGGAAAATTTCGATGCGGACGCGCTTTCCCGCGTCATTTGCTATGCGCACGTCCTCGGCGCGAAGGTGTACGTCGCCTTAAATACCCTCGTCAAGGCCAGCGAGATTGGGGAATTTTTTGACGGGGTGCGCACGGCTTGGGAAGGGGGCGCGGACGCCATTCTCCTGCAGGATATCTTCTTGGGGAGGGCAATCAAGGAGCGCTTCCCCGAAATCAACCTGCACCTCTCGACGCAGGCGGGGTGCTGCAACGTCTATGGGGCGCAGCTTGCCAAGGCGTTCGGCTTTTCCCGCGTCGTGCTCGCCCGCGAGACGCCGCTTTCGGAGATTGCGAAAATTTCGCAAATTGTCGAGACCGAGGTGTTCGTGCAGGGGGCTCTCTGCACCTGTTTTTCGGGGCAGTGCTACCTCTCCTCCTTTGCGGGCGGGAACAGCGGCAACCGCGGCAAGTGCAAACAGCCCTGCCGCAAGCGGTATCGCTTCGACAGGGCGGGCTATGAGGACTTCGCCTACGCGCTCTCCACTTCCGACCTCATGGTGGGGGAGCGGATAGAAGAGCTGCGCCGCGCGGGCGTGACTTCCTTCAAAATCGAGGGCAGGATGCGGCGGGAGGAGTATGTCTCCGCCGCGGTGGAGTACTACAGGGCCCTGCTCGCGGGGGAAAAGGGCGAGGCGGAGCGCGTGCGCCTTGCGCGCGCCTACAACCGCGGCGACTACACCGAGGGGCTCGCCTTCGGACAAAATAAGTTCTTGTCCCGTAAGGTGCAGGGGCACATCGGACAGGCTGTCGGAGAGGTCACCTTCAGACATGGTACCCCCGTTTTCCGTCCCAAGGCACCCGTATCCAAGGGCGACGGGCTAAAAATTTTGCGCGGCGGCAGGGAAGTGGGCGGCGCCGCGGTGGGGGAGATTGCGGACGGGTTTGCCGCCCTCTCCTGCAGGGAGCGCCTCGCCCCGGGCGACGAGGTGCGCCTCACCGCCGCGGCGGGAAATATTCCCCCCTTGCACCCCAAAAAGCGCACCCATATGCCCATTTTGCTCGAATTTTTCGTTGGGAAACCGCCCCGTGCGGAGGCGAACGGGCTTGTCTTTGTCGGGGATGCGCCGCTGGAATCCGCAAAAAATGCGCCGCTCTCCCGCGAGGACCTCGTCACCTGTTTTTGCAAGACGGAGCTGCCCATCTCCCCCGAAATCAGCGTTTCTTCCGACGGCGTCTTTCTGCCGAAGTCGGCGCTCAATGCCTTCCGCCGTGCCTTTTACGACGCGCTTTCCGCCCGTTTTACGGGTAATAGGCAACTCGTCGGAGAATTTCCCGCGCCGCCGAAACTTGTTCCCGTGCATGGGACGCGCACCGCGCGCATGGGCGAGCGGCGGGAAGCGGGGGACGACATCTTCATCTTAAAGCCCGACGACTATTCTTCCATTCGCGCGCCCGAGGAGGGGGAGAACTACCTCTGGCTTCCGCCCCTCTTCACGGCGGCGGACGAGGCGCAAATCGCCCCCCATCTCCACGATTTTGACGGAATTTGCTGTGACAACGCGTACGGCATTCTGCTTGCGAAGAAGTACGGCCTGAAGTTTTTCGCGGGGGTCGGCTGCAACCTCACCAATGCGTTTGCGGTGAGCGGCATGCTCGGATTTTCGGCGTATGCGGCGCTCTCCAAGGAGCTCTCCCGCGCGGAGACGGACGCGCTCGCCTGCGAAAACACCTTCTCCCTTTCGGGCGACCTCAAAGTTATGGACCTCTGCTATTGTCCGTTCGAACGCACCTGCGGGCAGTGCGACAGGAAAAAATTCTACCGCATGACGGACGAAGACGGCAGGGTTTTCCCCGTTCTTAGATATCGAACCTCGGACATGGTATGCCGATTCGAGGTCTACAACTGTGCATACCTCAAGGAGAGCGGGGCGATTTGCTCCCGTCTTCTCGATGACAGCGCCAAAGAAGTACGAAGCGGCGACGGCACGCGCGGCCATGCCGGAAGGAGTGTCTTATGAAGAGCAGCAGGGAGCGCCTCGAGCTCGACAAAATTTTAGAGGCCGCGGCAACATTCGCCGTGCTCGACGGGGGGAAGGCCGAACTTGCCGCCTGCACCCCTGCAGCTTCCCTTGCCGAGGCGGAGACCCGTCTTGGCATGACGGCGGAAGCGGAGCATCTCCTCTTCACGTTGGGGGCGGGCAGAGTGGAGTATTTCCCGCCCGCGGGCGACCTCTTGGAGCGCGCCGAAAAGGGGGCCGTTCTCTCCTGCGGCGAACTTCTCCACGCGGCGCAAATTCTGCGCTCCGTGCGCCTTCTGCATGACAACATTTCGGCGGTCGCCGACGAGAGCATCGTCCTCTTTTCCGAACTCATCCTGCGCCTCACCTTCGACCGCCGTCTCGAGGAGGAAATCGGGGAAAAAATTGTCAGTGCAGACGCAGTTGCGGACACGGCGAGCGAGAAACTCTTCTCCATCCGCCGCGAGATTCGCCTCATGGAGGAACGCATCCGCGCCCGCCTTGCGCAGTATCTCACGGGCGACGAAAAGCAATATCTGCAGGAAAACATCGTCACGATGCGCGGGGACCGCTTTGTCATTCCCGTCAAGGCGGAGTACAGAAGGAGCATCCGCGGCTTCGTGCACGACAGGTCGCAGAGCGGCGCCACCGTGTTTGTCGAGCCCGAGGAGATTCTCGAGATGAACAACGAGCTGCGCACCCTCGCCGCCGACGAGCAGGAGGAGGTTCTCCGCATTCTCAAAGACCTCTCCGTGCGGGTGGGAAGACTGCGCGCCGCGCTCGAGACCTCCATTCTCGCCACCACTTCCGCCGATACTTATTTCGCCCGCGCGGAGTATGCCTATTCCCTGCGTGCCGTCCGCCCCAAGCTCAGCAGAAGGGGACGGGTGGAAATTGTGCGGGGGCGGCACCCCTTACTCGATGCCAAGGCGGCCGTGCCCGTCTCCGTCACGGTGGGGGAGAAGTTCAGCTTTCTCGTTCTCTCGGGCGCGAACACGGGCGGCAAGACGGTCACGCTGAAGATGTGCGGCCTCTTTTGCCTCATGGCGGCGTGCGGGCTCTTTCTCCCCGCCGCGGCGGCGGAAGTGCCCGTCTGTGAGGTGTTTTGCGACATCGGCGACAGCCAGTCCATCGAGGAAAACCTCTCGACGTTTTCCTCGCACATTCTCAATCTCAAGGAGATTCTCGAGCGGGCGGAGCGGGGCAGCTTTGTGCTCATCGATGAACCGGGCGGCGGGACCGACCCCGAGGAGGGGCAGGCGATTGCCCGCGCGGTGCTCGCGACATTGCTCTTGCGCCGATGCTTCGGAATCGTGACCACCCACTACGGTGCGCTCAAGGAATTTGCCTACCGCACCGAGGGGCTCGAAAACGGTCGGATGGAGTTCGACGCGGCGGATTTTCGCCCCCTGTATCGACTTTGCATGGGGGAGGCGGGTTCCTCCAACGCGCTCGCCATCTGCACGAGGTTGCAATTTCCCGAAGAGGTCATAGCCCTTGCGCGCAGCTACCTTTCGGACTGGGCGGGCGCCTTCGAATACACCCTTCGCGCCGCCGAGGAGAGCCGTGTGCGCGCCGATGCCGCGCGGGCGGAGGCGGAAGCGCTCAAGGGGGAGTGGGAAGAACGGCTCGCTGCCCTCGGAAAAGAGGAGGAAACCTTCCAAAAATCCAAGGAAAAGTTCCTCGCGTCCTCCAAGGCGGAGGCGAGACGGATTGTCTCCGAGCGCACGGCGCGGGCGGAGGAACTGCTCGAAGAGCTCGAGGAAATTTTCAAAAAAGAGAGCCTCACCGAGCGCGACCTCATCGAGGCACGCACGATTAAGAACACGATGGAGCGGGGTACCATGTCCGAGGATGATGCGCCGATAAGAGCCAAACCTGTGGACATGGGTGCCCTCCGCGAGGGGACTTTCGTGCGCATCGGAAGCATGCAGGCGGAGGGGAAAGTCCTCTCCGTAAACCGCGCCAAGGGGACGGCGGAAGTGCAAGTCGGCGCCCTCAGGGTCCGCGCGAACCTCTCCGACCTCTATGTCGCTTCCTCCAAGGAAAAGAAGGGGAGCGTCACGGTGACGCGCACCGTCACGCCGCCCGCCGAACAGAAGCGGGAGCTCAACCTCATCGGGCTCACCACGGCGGAGATTTCTTCCGAACTCGAAAAATTTCTCGACTCCGCCGTGCTCTCCAACTTCCCCGAAGTGCGGATTGTGCACGGCATGGGGACGGGAAAATTGCGCGCCGCGGTGCATGAGGTTTTGAGAAAGGACGCGCGGGTGAAGAGTTTCCGCCTCGGAAAGTACGGCGAGGGGGAGAGCGGCGTCACCATCGTCACCTTCGAATAGGCATAATCGGCGCGCTTTTCTAATAGGATAGGTTAAAAACTTTCAATCGAGGGAAACTGTTTGAAACGCCTGTCCGCCCGCGCCGTCTCGGCGCTCACCAATGCTGCGCTTGCGCTTGTATTTTGCGCCGTCGCCGCCGTCTGCCTCTTCCCCGCGGCCTCCGCCGCCTCCGAACTCGAGGAGGGAATTTTTCGCCGCGGCAACTCCGAAAAAGGGGTCTCCCTCATGATAAATGTGTATGAGGGGTCGGAAATCGTCCTGAAAATGCTCGACGTGCTCGACGAATACGGGGCGAAGGCCACCTTCTTTATCGGGGGCTGTTGGGCGGACGACAACGTGGACTGTGTGCGCGAAATTGCAAGACGGGGGCAGGAAATCGGCTCCCACGGCTACTTTCATCTCAGCCACGGCTCCCTCGATTACGACGCGAATGTGCGGGAAATCGGCACGAGCATGCGCCTGATTTCCCTGATTACGGGAAATCCCGTCTCCCTCTTTGCCCCGCCTTCGGGCGACTACGGGGAGGAGACGGTGCGCGCCGCGGATGCGCTCGGCGTCAAGACGGTTCTCTGGAGCCGCGACACCGTGGACTGGCGGGATGCGGACAAAAATCTCTGCATCCGCCGGGCAACGGAGGGGATAAAGGGGGGAGAATTTGTCCTCATGCACCCCAAACAGCACACGCTCGAGGCGCTCCCCGCCATTCTCGAATATCTGAACAAAAACGGGCTTGTTGCCCTCTCGGTCGGGGAAAATCTCGGCCTGAAATCTACATAAGGAGTACGGTATGGTCAAATCTGTCACTTTGGGAAACGGTCTGCGCGTCATCGTCAAGCGCATGGAGGGGCTGCTCTCCGTCACGATGGGAATTCTCGTCGGCACGGGGTCGGCGTTTGAACGGGACGACGAGGACGGGCTCTCGCATTTTATCGAACACATGCAGTTCAAGGGGACGCCCACGCGCACGGCGTTTGAAATCTCCGACGCCTTCGATGCAATCGGGGCGCAGGTCAATGCCTTCACGGGCAAAGACCTCACCTGCTACTACACCAAGGCGACGAGCGACCACGCGGCGGAGGCGTTTACCCTGCTTGCCGACCTCTTTCTGAATGCCGATTTCCCCGAGGAGGAGATGGCGCGGGAGAAGGGCGTCGTGCTCGAGGAAATCAACATGGACGAGGACAGCCCCGAGGACCTCTGCCTCGATTTGCTCGCGCGGGCGGCGTTCGGCGGCGACAACTATGGGAGAAACATCCTCGGCCCCGCCGAAAACGTGAAAAAGTTTACCCGTGAGGACATCTTCGCCTACCGTGCGGAGCGGTACGTCCCCGAGAACATCGTCCTCTCCTTTGCGGGGAACATCGACATCGACGAAGCCATCCGCCTCGCCGAGAGCCTGTTTGGGGGCATGAAGGGGACGCTCACCGACCGCAAGAAGAAGGTTCTTCTTCGCACGGACAAGCTCTTCAAAAAGAAATCCATCGAGCAGGCGCACCTCGCCGTCGCGTTCCCCACCGTGGCGCGGGAATCCGCCGACTACGATGCCGTGCAGATTCTCAATTCCATTCTCGGCGGGGGCATGTCCTCCCGCCTCTTCAAGCGGGTGCGCGAGGAGCTGGGGCTCGCCTATTCGGTGTATTCGTACACCTCGCACTACAGCGAGGCGGGGGTTGCCGCCGTGTATGCGGGGGTGAATCCCAAGAACGCCGACGCCGCGGCAGAGGCGGTCGCCGAGGTCATAAGAGGGCTCAAAGAGGAGGGCGTTCGCGAGGACGAATTCTTGCGCGCCAAAGAGCAGTTCAAGGCGAGCACCGTCTTTTCGCAGGAGAGCACCTCGACACAGATGCACCTCTATGGGCGGCGGCTGTTGCAGGCGAACGAGATTTACGACTTCGAACAGCGCATGCAGGCGGTCTCCGCGGTGACCATCGAGGACGTCGGGCGCGTTCTGAAAGAGAGCTACGACTTCTCCCGCGCCGCGACGGCGTGCGTCGGCAACTTCAAGGGCGGGTTCTCGCTGTGAGATACGAGGGGTTCGGGCCCGTCTTTGACGGGGAGAGCCGCGTGCTCATCCTCGGCAGTTTTCCCTCCGTAATGAGCCGGAGCGAGGGGTTTTACTACGGCAATCCGCGCAATCGGTTCTGGCCCATGCTCGCCGCGTTCTTTCACGAAAAACTGCCCCAAACGATTGCGGAAAAACGGGCGCTGATTCTCGAAAATCACATCGCACTTTGGGACATGGTAGGCACCTGTGAGGTCAATGGCTCCTCGGACGCCTCGATTTCGGAGGCTACTTGCGTCGACCTTAACCAAGTTCTCGGCGGGAAAATCGGGACCATTCTTTGCAACGGAACGAAGTCTTTTTCCATGCTCGGGGAGCATTTTCCCCAACTGCTTTCCATGGCGGAAAAACTGCCCTCGACGTCGCCCGCCAACCCGCGATATCGGGAGGAGGTGTGGCACGCCGCACTGGCGCGCGCCCTCCGCATGGACAATTGTCATAAAAACGATTGACAAATGACGCAATTCGCGGTACAATAGTGATAGCGGCTCCCAAAGAGGGCCGAGGAGGTGCATATGTACGAAAAAGTTTGTAAGATGCTCGTGGACCAGCTTGGGATTTCCGCCGACGCGATTAAGCCCGAGAGTGAAGTCATCAAGGACCTCGGTGCGGACTCGCTCGACGTCGTCGAACTCATGATGACGATTGAGGACGAATACGGCATCACGCTCCCCGAAAGCGAAGTCGAGGGCATCAAGACGGTGCAGGACATCGTGGATATGATGGAAAAGATGCAGTAAAAGTTTCGGCGAAAATCTTTGCGTTCGCAAATCTTTTCTTCGAGGAAACGGGCACGACTGCCTTCATAGGGTCGTGCTCTTTTTCGTTTCATACGGCTTTTTGCGGGGACCCCGATGAGGGCGGCGAGGGGGCGGCGCTGCGGCGCTATTCAACTCCCGCTATTGACAACTCTATAATGTACGCGCGAGAGGGCGGAAACGGGTGCGGAAGCGCCCGCATTTTTTTGCCGAAAACGGGTGTCAATGTTCGAAATAAATAAAACGCGCGAAAAAAACTTACATGACGAAAAATATTTTTTACATTTTTTCTCCGAAAAGTGTTGATTTTTTGCAAGTGTTATGTTACAATGTATATGCACTAAAAGAAAAGGGGGAGAATTCATGGAACGTACGTGCGGCATTTTGTTGCCCGTATCGTCGCTGCCGTCTCCATACGGAATAGGCACTCTCGGGAGCGAAGCTTACCGCTTCGTGGATTTTTTGCGTGATGCGGGGTGTACCGTCTGGCAGCTTCTTCCCATGCAGCCGACGACGTACGGGGACAGCCCCTATCAGGCGTGCGCCGCCAATGCGCTCAACCCGTACTTTATCGACCTCGAGTTCCTCTGCCGCGCAAATCTTCTGACGCGGGAGGAATGCCGCGCCGTCGATTGGGGGGACAATCCGCTCTGGGTGGACTACGGGAAAATCTACCGCCACCGTCTCGACATCCTGCGCCTCGCGTTCTCGCGCTTCGACAGGGCGAATGCCGACTGGATTGCCTTCCTCGCCGAGGGGAAATATCGCGACTTCGCGCTCTTCATGTCCTTAAAGGCGCAGTTCGGCGGCAAGCCGTACACCGAATGGGGGAAGTATTCCGTCTACGACAGGGAACTTTTGGAGCGCTTCTCGGATGAGAACGAGGAGGAAGTCGCCTTCTGGCAGTTCACGCAGTACCTCTTCCTCGGCCAGTGGCGCAAACTCAAGGAATACGCCAACACCCACGGCGTGCGCATCATGGGGGACATGTCCCTCTATGTCGGGCGCGACAGCGTGGAGATGTGGAAATACGGGCGCGACATGTTCCTTCTCGACGAAGAGGGGAACCTCGCCGTGCAGGCGGGCGTGCCGCCCGATTCCTTCTCTCCCACGGGGCAGCTCTGGGGCAACCCCATCTACGACTGGGAGAAGATGAAGAAGGACAACTACTCGTGGTGGAGATACCGCATTCACGAGGCATTCCGCCTCTATGACGTGCTCCGCATCGACCACTTCACGGGCTTCATCAAATATTACTGTATCCCGCCCGACGCAGAGGACGCGACGGTGGGGGAATGGAGATTGGGACCGGGGACGGAAATTTTCCGCGGGCTCGAATATCTCCCCATCGTGGCGGAGAACCTCGGCACGGGCTTCCCCGAAGTGAGAAGGGCGCTGCGCGATTTGGGCTATCCCGGGATGCGCATCCTGCAGTACGGCTTCGACGGAGACCCCGCGGGCGAGCACAAGCCGTCCAACTACCCCGAGAACGTCGTCGCCTACACGGGCACCCACGACAACGAGACGCTCTACTCCTTCATCTCGGGAATGGACGAAGAGAGGCGGGAAATCTTCATCTCCGACCTCAAGAAGGAATGCGCAAAGGCGGGCATCCCCGCGCGAATCGATCAGGACGGCACGCTCTGCCTCACCGTCCTTCGCCTGCTCCTTGCGAGCCGCGCGCGCCTCGTCATCTTCCCCTTGCAGGACGCCATCCGCATGGGAGATGAGGGACGGGTCAACCGCCCCGCCACCGTATCGCCCGAGAACTGGACGGTGCGGCTCAAATCGAGCGACTTCTCCGCGGCGCTCAAGCGGCGCCTTGCGGGAATGGCCGCGGTAAGCAAACGAATCCATATTTCATAAATCGGATATCAATGGGAGGAATCGATGAAACGTAAATTTTTAGCACTCTTTGCAGGATTGTTCACTTGCCTGTTCCTGTTCTCTGCGTGCGCGCCCGAGGGCGGCGGCGGTGGCGGCGGAACGGGCGGCGGTGGCGGCAGCGTCGACGGCAGTGAAAACGCCAAGGACGTCACCGTCAACCTCTACTACGGAGAACTCAAGGATTTTGGCCACAGCGACGCATGGCTCTGGGACGAGATGGGTTCCATCCGCTCGGGCGGCTACCTGTGGGAAGAGGGCAACTTCGGCACCTACGGCAAAGCGAACACGAAGTATAACGCAAAAGTCTCCGTCAAGCTCTCCACGGCGGTGGGACGGCTCGGTTTCCTCATCCGCCTCAACTGCACCGACCCCGGCGGAGAGAGCTGGGGCACGGCCACCAAGGACGGCACGGGGAACGACCGCTTCATTCCGCTCGACGAGCGCTTCATCAATGACAAGGATGAAATTGACGCCTACGTCCATGCGGGCAATGCGGATATCTTTGTCAAGGACAGCACGGGAGAGGAGTCTGTGATGAAATTGTTCGACATGGCAAACCTTGTCAACCTCAAGCAGATTAGCTGTCTGCTCACTCCGAGCAGCGTCGACGTCGGCGCTCTGCACGCGAAAGTTACGGACGAAGAGGGCAACGTCGTTCCCTACAAGAGAGCGCTCGGCACCGTCCTCCACTTTGATAACGAACTCGACCTCAACAAGTCCTACACGGTCACCATCGACGGCTACGGCTCCGCCCCCGTCGTTCCCTACAGTTATTTCAGCACGACGGGCTTCACGCAGAACTACACCTATGAGGGAGACGACCTCGGCGTGACCTTCCAAGATGGCGTCCCGTCCTTCCGCCTCTGGGCGCCCACGGCATCCAAAGTCGTGCTCAACATCTATGACGCAGGCAGCGGCGGCGAGCCCTCCAAGCGCTTCGACTTGACCAGCGACGTAAAGGGGACATGGGTATACAAGGGCACTGCCGACCTCATGAAGAAGTACTACACCTACTCGGTGACCACTTCCGCAGGCACGCAGGAAGCCGTCGACCCCTATGCGGTCTCGGGCGGCGTCAACGGCGACCGCGGCATGATTCTCGACATCAGCTCGGCGGAGACCTTCCCGCAGGGTTGGGATGGCGAAGTCTTCACGCCGACGATGGCGAACGGCGAGCCCGTCGTCAACTACACCGACGCCAACATCTGGGAAATCCACGTCAAGGACTTCTCTAACAAGATTACCAATTCGCAGTACAAGGGCAAGTTCCTCGCCTTCACGGAGAAGGGCCTCACCGAGAACGGCGTCCCCGTCGGCATCGACTATCTCAAAAACCTCGGCATCACGCACGTCCATGTGCAGCCCGCCTTTGACTATTCCTCCGTCGACGAGACCAAGGGCACGGGCTTCAACTGGGGATACGACCCCAAGAACTACAACATGCCCGAGGGAAGCTATTCCACCGACCCCAACGACGGCATCAAGCGCGTGCAGGAGTTCCGTGCGATGGTGCAGGCGCTCCACGACGCGGGTATCGGCGTCATCATGGACGTCGTCTACAACCACACGAGCGGACTCTCCACCAACTTCCAGAAGATTGTCCCTTACTACTACTACCGCTTCAGCACTTCCACCGGGAAGCCCTCCAACGGCAGCGGCTGCGGCAACGAGACGGCATCCGACCGCTCGATGTACCGCAAGTTCATGATTGAATCCGTCATGCACTGGCTGAAGGACTACAACCTCGACGGGTTCCGCTTCGACCTCATGAAGCTCCATGACGTCGAGACGATGAAACAAATCGAGACGAAGGTCCACGAAGTCAACGAACGCGCCCTCATCTACGGCGAAGGCTGGGACGGCGGCGGAAACGGCTTGGCGCTCGAGGCCGATAAGGCGGGTCTCGCAAATCTCCAGGCTCTCAACAGCCATCCGAACGGCATCGCGATGTTCAACGACACCACGAGAAACGGCCTCAAGGGCGGCACGGACGACGCCTCGAAGGGCTTCGCGACGGGCGGCGGTTCGGGCAACCGCGACAAGATTCTCTTCGGGTTCTACGGCGGCACGAGCTACAAAGATTATTGGAGCTCTGCCAACCCGACGCAGGTCATCAACTACGCCTCCTGCCACGACAATCTTGCCCTCTTCGACAAGATTCAGCTCGCGACAAGCAACAAGACGACCCAATATCAGTACAATCGCCTCGTGGCGACCGTCATCCAGACCTCGCTCGGCGTGCCCTTCATGCTCGCAGGCGAAGAGATGTGCCGCAGCAAGCCCAATGACAAGGCGGCTCTCGGCTTCGACCCCAACAGCTACAACGCCTCCGACGAAGTCAACAACATCCGCTGGAACAATCTCACGCCGAATTCGGAAGAGTACAAGATGATGCAGTACTACACGGGCCTCATCGCCTTCCGTGCGGCGCACCCCGTCCTTCGCTCCACGACTGCCACAGTCATCAAGGCCGTCGGCGGCAGCGGCTCCGTCATCACCGTCCACTTCTCGAACGGCACCGACGACGTGTTTGTCGTCATCAATGCAGGGACGGCGTCCGCCACCGTCACGTTGCCGAGCGGCACGGCGTGGTTCAACTACGTCAACGGCAGCACGGGCGTTTCGGGCACGACAAAGCTCGGCGCCGCGCTCTCGGGCCAGCAGACCATCCCCGCGCTCTCTGCATTCGTCTACGCAAAATAAATAAAATTTTCCCTTCCGCTATTGACAATTCTCAAATTTGTGATAAGATATATCATGAATAGGGAAAAATTACGGAAGAGAATAACAAAAACAGTTTCCTGCTTACATTCTCCTCCCTCCGACTTCGCAAGCGCGGGGAAGGGGGGAGGCGTGAAGGCGGGACTTTGTCGCATAAAAAACAGAAATCCCCGCTCCATATGCGGAGAAATATAGGAGGAATTTTATGAAGGCAAGAAAATGGCTCGTCGCGCTGCTGGCGGTTGTCATGACCTGCATGATGGGAGTTGCGTTCGCGGCTTGCGAACCCGTTCTCCCCGAAGAAGGGGGCGAGACGCCGACTGCAGAGTTCACAGTCACCTATTATGTCGGCGCGAAGAAATACATCTCGAAACAGGTCGAATACGGCAACTTTGCAGAGAATCTCACGCCGCCCGACAAAGAGGGTTCCGACTTCCTCTATTGGTGCTCGGACGCGCTCATGGAGCATGAGTTCGACTTCTCCACGCCTATCACGCGGGACACCAACCTCTATGCGCGGTATACCTTGTTCAAGGTCTACACCGCGACCTTCGACAGCGCAATCCCCGGGAAGGCCGTAGACGTGCGCCGCGTGCAACAGCACGACACCCTCACGCTCCCCGCCGCGCCCGTCTGGGAAGAAGGCCACAAGTTCTTGAACTGGAAGAATTCCGACGGTACCGAGTACGAAGTCGGCGCCACCATTCCGCTTGAGGACGATGCCGAGGGCAATGCCCCCGTCCTTGCCTTCACCGCGCAGTGGGAAGCCTACACAATGGCCAAGACCGACAAGGTCGACCCGACCTGCACCGTGGACGGCAACCCTGCCTATTTCACCTGCTCGGCTTGCCATAAGCATTACACCGCGGAGGACCACTTCGAAGAGTGCACGACCCTCGTCACCCCCAAGACGGGCCACACCTACGGCGACCCCGTTTGGCAGTGGAACGGAAAAGCCCACACCGCGACGGCGACCTTCACCTGCACCAAGTGTGAAGACGGCGTAGACGGCCATGTAGTCCCCAAAGACGCGACCGTGCCGGGGGGGGTCACCTCTAAGGATCCGACCTGCACGGAAGCGGGCGACATGACCTACACCGCGACGGTGGAATTCAACGGGAAAACATACTCCGACACCATCACCGTCGTCGGCGAAATCCCCGCCACGGGGCACGCAATGACCGAGCATCCCGCCAAGGATGCAACTTGCGAGAAACCCGGTAATGTGCAGTATTTCACCTGCGACAACGAGTCCGGCGACGTGTATTATAAAGACCGTGACGGTTCCGACACCCTTGAGACCGTTGAAATCGCACAGAAGGAAGACCACGAGTGGAGCGCATGGGAAAAGACGTTTGAAGGGCATAGCCGTCACACCGTCTGCGAAAACGTCGAGCACGACGTCATCACGGAGAGCGACAAGCACACCTTCAAGAACGGTAAATGCACGGTATGCGATTATACCATCTCCACCAAACACCTCTTCATTACAGGTTCGGTTGCGGGCGGTTCATGGGGCAAAAATAGTATACAATTCGAGCAGACCGACGCTTATACGTATTCCGTTACGCTCGAACTGTACACAGGCGATGCCTTCAAAGTCATCATCGGCGATGCCAATAGCAAGGTTGGCGGCGATGCGGATTATTCTAATTCGCTCGACTACTACGATCTCGGCGGCAATGTGCTTACGACCGACGGCTGTTTCAACCATTCAGATGAGGGCGACTACAACATTGCCGTAAAGAAAGACGGCGTCTATACGTTGACCGTCAAGACGTTAAATACAGAACCGGACTCGAACAGCAAGATTACTTATGTCAGAGTGTCCGATATCGATTGGAACCTCTATGTCTACGGCTCGATGAACGGTTGGGCGAAGAACGAAGACTATAAACTTGTCAAGCAGGACGACGGCACCTATACTTGCCGCGTCAAAGCAGAAGCGGGCGCTGTCTACAAAGTCGTAGATATCGGAAAAGTTTCCGAGAGAATACGTTACTTCGATAATGACACGAACAACAATTTGACGATTGCCAATGCGGGCAATTACATCATCTCGTTCAATATCACGACGCACAGAATTATCTGCACCCGTGTGCAGTACACGGTTTCGTACAATGCCAACTATCCCGCAGGCACAGAGGGCAAGGCAATTGACCCCGCCACGGTGACCGAGGGGACGAACTACACGCTTGCGACGCCCGACGTCGTCGAGAATTACGAATTCCTCGGCTGGAAACTTTCCACGGACGATGGCGCAGAGCCCACGCTGTATACAAAATATGTCGTGAACGGCAATGTCGAATTTGTCGGCGTTTGGCGTAAACTTCAGAACTACACCCTGCGCTTCGACCTCAGCGAATATAAGGGTGAAGGCCCCGACGTGGACACTTACAAAGACCGCTTCGTGCAGGAAGGCAAGACGGAGCCCCTTCCCGAAGCCCCCGTTTGGGCAGGCCACACCTTCTTGGGTTGGAGCGACGGAGAAAAGACGTACAACGGCAGCTTTAAGATGCCGCGCAATGATGTTACTTTGACGGCAAAGTACACGGAGAACGAATCCGTTACCGTCACCTGGTATGTGGACGGCGACAAGAAGGGTAGCAAGCAAGTTCCTATCGGCACAACGTTCTCTCAGGACGACATCACGAATGCAGAGGCCGCCGAAGGCAAGATTATCGACGGTTGGTATACCGACGACAGCTATTCCGTACCCTATAAGTTCGGAGAACGCGTCATGGGCGCCGTCAACCTCTATGCCCGTTCCGTGCCCGCGAAAGTGGCCGTCACTTACATGGATGGCAAGACGACTCTTCATACGGAGACGATTGCAGGCGCGACCGCCGCGACGTATACCGCAAAGAAAGGCTACAAGAAGGTCGATATTTGGGAAAACAACACATGGTACACCGACAAGGATTGCGAACATGTCTATGCGGGCGAAAAACTCATCGACGATACGACGCTCTATTTGAAAGCGTGGACGGAAATCGAGGTGACGTCTTTCACCGTGAACAATACCGAGTACGTCATCGTTGGCGCGAAGAGCTCGCAACCGAAGTCTTCTTTGACGAAACTCGAGGCTTGGAACCCGAACAGCGACATAATTCCCGTTCCGAGAGATACATCGCTCAAATGTCACAATGTTTTCACAGTCACGCTTGACCTGTATGCGGGCGATACATTCCGTATTATCGTCCGTAGCACAACAAAACAAGGTGGCAATTGGGTGTGGGGCACCAGCTACGGATATGACAAATTGACAGACGCTGAAACGCAGAACGGTCAAGCCATTAAAACTACCGACAGTAATAACATGCAGATTCAGGCGGGCTACGAGGGCAGATATAAATTTATTCTTGCATTCGATAGCAATGGCGAAGCATATTTGACCTATGAGCTGCTTCAAAAAATCACCGTCGACCATTCGCAAGATAAGGAAGGTTACTACCTTGTCGGCAGTATGACGGGTTGGGCAGACCTCGGCTGCAAGCCGATTTATCTCGGGCCGAAGAAGGCAAGCGGAACGTATACCACGGAAGTGACCATTACAAAAGAGGACTTCCAAGTGAATGATGGCAAGCAGCTGGATCATGTAGAGGCAAAAGTCGTCGAAGGTAGTACATCGGGCGAAGGGTTCTCCGTCTCCAATTGGGACGTGCTTAGCGGCAACTACAGCTTCCCCGCGGACACAGGTACATTCAAAGTAACGTTTACCTTCAGCGCCACCTCGAAAAAGCTCACCGCAGAGAAAATCAACACGTTCTCCCTGACTTATGACCTTGACGGGGTTGAAAACGGGGGGGGTACTTATTCGGATTTGCCCGAGACAAAGCTCGCGCAGGCGAAATATTCCTTCGCAATTCCCGAAGCAGAACCTGAAAAGGCAGGCTTCCACTTCTTGGGCTGGCAACTCGACAGCGATGCGGAGAATCTGCACAAAGCGGGGGAGACCATCGACCTCGCCCCCGGCGCGCACACCCTGAAGGCCGTCTTCGTGAATGAGTATACCATCACCTTCGAGCAGGGCAACTACCCCGGCAGTAATTGGAAAGTCGACAAGACTATCACGTCCTTCGACGGCGCCACGATTACTCTCCCCGAACTCCCCGACCCTGAGAACGGGCAAACCTACAAAAAGGTTTGGAAGAAGGACGGAGTCGAGTATACCGAGACGACCTATAAAGTCACCGGCGATGCCACGTTCACGGCAGAGTATACGCTTCTCGGTGAACCTGTCGAAGTGACGATTACTTGGAACGTTGAAGGCGAAGATTCTTCCACGACTACCCCGATGAGCGGAGACCCGATTGTCGCTCCCGAAAAGAGCAAAGAAGGTTACGTCTTTGACGGCTGGTATTCGGAAGAGGGCTACAATCCCGACAAGAAAGTCGCAGCCGAAGACCTTGGCAATGCGCAGGCCGGTAGGGTTTATCACTTCTACGGTCGGTTTATTCGTAGCACCATCACCGTAACGTTCTACGCACAGGACGGCTCGGAAATCGTCGCCAACAAGATGACGGTGACGACCGATACAGAAAATCCCAAGGCTCTCACCGTCGACACGACGAGTAAAGACAAGGGTACGGTGAAACGGTTCTTCACCTTCCAGCATTGGAGCACAGACGCGGAAACCGACACGGTATTCACCTCGGGCACGGAGATTATCGACGACCTCAACCTCTATGCTTGGTGCACAGAAGATGCGGAATCTGTAGGTTACGTAGAAAACAACATCACATATAGTGTAGTTGGCGTGAGAAAAACAGCCGATAAGCCGTCTTCTCTTCCTACCGACATGGAAGACCCGACCAAAGCAACGAATCCGTCACTTCCTTTGACGAAAGACACAAGCTATACCAAGCACAACGTCTTCACGATTGAGCTCGACCTCTATGTCGGCGACTGGTTCCAAATCGTACATGAAATGAGTTGGGATAATCAAATGGGATTTGTTTATCTCAATCAGGACGATCCCTTGGCATGTCCGTTCTTCTCCAACAAAGCCGGTTCTACCTCCGGCAATATTATCGTCAAAGCCGGTCAAGCGGGGAGATATCGCTTCACGTTGTATATGAAGAATAAGAGCTATGGGGTTGCGAATGCGTCGCTCTCTTACGAAAAGCTCCAATCGTATGAAGATACGACGCCGATGGTGGATACCACTGGGCGGAAGGTCAACATTACCGGAACGATGAACGGTTGGACATTGGGCAATACGTCACATAAATTGACGTTTGTCGGTTCGACCATCGATAATAACGTATCGATTTATGTATTCGCTGCCAAGTATACGTTCAACTCATCGGTTGAGTTCAAATTTTCTTCCAACAACGATTGGGGGAGCTGGGAAGGCAATAAAGGAAATACGGAAATCAATTGCAATAACGGGCCTTATGGCAATAATGGCAATATTACTCTTTCCGCAGGAACGTATTGCTTCTACTATTCAATGACCATTAATGGACGTTGCTATTCCGCTATCTTCAACGCGAGCAGATACTAATCCACAAATCCCATGCGGGAGGCGCCCAAGGGCGCGCTCCCGCGGTAGGGGACGCCGAGACAAGGTGTCCGCACAACTCACTTTCGGATTCCAAAAATCAACATAAATGGAGGAGTAACTATGAAGCTCAAAAAATGGTTCGGCGTGATGCTGACTGTGCTGATGGCGCTCTGCTTTGCGGTCGCTGCGTGCGCACCCGAGGGCGGCCACGGCGCTGTCTGCGAACACCCGGCCGACAAGCTCGTCATTCATGAAATCACGGATGACGACGACAAGCATGAGGTCTATTGCACGGCGTGTGAGACGGTCGTCCGCACCGAGGCGCACGTCTACGACCAAACGACCTACACCTGCACGGCGTGCGAACATGTCTGCTCGCATACCGCGACGTCTTGGTCCTGCAACAAGCTGACGCACGCCGAGTACTGCTCGTCCTGCGGCAAGGTCATCACCCCCGTTGGCAACCATGTCATGGAAGGCGGTGAATGCTCCGTCTGCGGCATGACGCAAGAGGAAATCGACCTTGAGAAAGACCCCAACGCGAGCGACTGGAGCATTGTCGGAAAGGGCAAGGGCATCCTTTCTGCGAGCAATTGGGGCACGTCGGAAATTCCCAACAGCCTCTATCTCATCAAGGATGTTGACTTCGAAGGCGCAGAAGGGGAAGAGAAGTTCGACGTCACGGGCGACTTCTATGTCGGCGACGTGTTCAAAGTCTTCAACAAGGGCAGCTGGGATACCCAAGTGAACTTCACCGGCGTCCAGGGCGGCAAGACGGACGACTCTGAAAACGGCTTCAAGGCCTGTGTAAAAGTCGGCAAAGAGAACGACAACATCGAAGTCACCGTGAACGCCAACATGACCGTCACGCTCTACACGGGCGGCGCAGGCAACCACCTCGACATCAAGTGGAATCATGACATCGACCCCAAGCCCGACGTGCCGCTTGATTATTACCTCGTCGGCTCCATCGGCGGCGATTGGAACTCCACGCTTGTTGCGGAGCGCAAACTTTCGCTCGGCGACAATGATATCTACACCGTCGACTACACCGTCACCTCCGAGGATTTCCCGGATCCGACGAAGTGGACTTCCGACCAAGACATCCAAGACCTTGCGGCGCACCCGAATTGTGCGAAGCTCGCCATTGTCAGCATCGAACAGGGTGCAGACCTCACGGGCGCAACGGAAGAGATTGGCATCATGTGGGTCCCCGCGGGCACATGGACGTTCGGCATCGTCAGCGGCTCTGCCCTCTATTGGGAACAGGGCGAAGAACCGCCGACATTCAGCAGCTTCTATCTGCGCGGCAGCCTCGCAAGCACCAACTGGGAGACGGGCGTGGCGCTCACCGACTTGGGCGACGGCTCCTATGCCATCGACGTGACCGCGGAGGTCGGCAACGAGTTCAAGATTTATGACAACGACACCGGTACATGGTACGGCTGGCCCGCTGTCAGCAAGACGGACGGCTCCTCGAATTACGTCGAAGAGAAGGCTCAGGACATGGGCGGCGATGCGAATATCGCCTTCACGCAGGCGGGTACATTCACCATCACCTATAAGAACGGCACGATTAGCGTAGCCCCCAAGGCGCCCGCACATGAGCATGTGGCGGATACGGAAGCGGGTTGGCAGCATGACGCGGTCGGCCACTGGCACAAGTGCACGCACGAAGGCTGCACCGAGAAGGTCGACTACGCCACGCACACCTATGATGACGACAGCACCACCTGCTCCGTCTGCGAATACGAAAAGCCCACCGTGGACCCCACCGACACTCCCGACACCCGCGCATGGCACCTCGTCGGCAAGGGCAAAGGCTCCCTGAAGGGCAACAATTGGAACGCCGGCGGCACAGAAGTTGCGGCGAAGTTCACGAAGGACGCAAATGCCAACGTGTTCAGCCTCACGGCGACCCTCTATCAGGGCGATGCCTTCAAGATTCTCGGCGGCGCGAATTGGGAGAGCGCACAGCTCAACTATGACAATGTCACCGTCGGACAGAATCTCTTTACAAGGGGCACAGGCGATGCCGAAGGCAACCTCATTGTAACCGCCGACGGCGAGTACATCATCAAAGTGTTCACCTTCATCGATAACACCGACCAGGTAAACTACATCGAAATCACCAAGACGGACACCGTCGTCACGGCAAAGCCCGAGAACTATTCGATGTATATCGTCGGTACGATTAACGAGGACGCTCCCAACACGTGGGAGGATAACTTCAACAACGACACCAAGCTCACCTCCGACAGCCACGGCGTCTGGACGATTACCCTCGAGATTACCGAGCAGATGTACGTCACCACTTGGGGCAACGGGCAGGACGGCTCCGCCTACATCAAGGTCAAGAACGACGTCTATGGCGAGGACTACGGCGACAACGGCGGAAACATCAAACTTTCCGCGGGCAAGTACATCATCACCTTCACCGAATCCGACGGCAAAGTGACCGTTACCCCTTGGCACGAGCACGTGGCAGATACGGAAGCGGGTTGGCAGCACAATGCGGACGGCCACTGGTACAAGTGCACGCACGAAGGCTGCGACGAGAAGGTCAACTACGCCACGCATGACTTCGCGAGCGGTACCTGCGTCTGCGGCGCAACGGAAGACGAAGAAGTCGACGACACCATCATCGTCCACTATCATAACACGAAGAGGAACATCTCTAATCCCATCACGATTTATGTGTACTACGGCGGCGGGAATACGCAACCCCTCGGCAATTGGCCCGGCAAGAGCGGCATGGTCACGGATGAGGGCGAAGGCTGGATTTGCGCGACCTTCACCGTCCCGAAGGGCATTGTCGGCACCGACCTCTACATCATCTTCAACGACGGCAAATCGGATGGCGCGAACCAAACGGGCGACATCTTGATTACTGCCAAGGAAGTGTGGGTCAATGTCAACGAGGTAGCCTTCGAGAGCAAGGAAGCCGCTTTGGCAGGGGAAGAAGTTGAGCCCACCAAGACGTACACCTTCTACTTCTACAATGCCAAGGGCTGGTCGAAGATTGGAATCCACATCTGGGGCGACATTGGCAACATCACGGGCGGCTGGAACACCAGCTTTATGGAAAAGGATACCGAGCTCGGCGGCAACTGGTACAAGTTCACGTACGGAATCTATGACGACACCGACTGGACGGGGAAGAAGATTAACGTGATTATCTTCAACTCGACGAGCGACAGCAACCGTATCACGGTCGGCGATAGCGATACCGATCACGGAACTCCCATCACGATTCCCGGGACAGATCTCTACTTCCACGGCGATAAGAATCAGCAGTGGTTCACCTCGGCAGACGCGGCGCTCGGCACGGCTTCCTCTGCGCTCGTCGCCATGCTTCCCGTCTGCGACGACCGTCTTGTCGCATAACACGATTCGGACCTCCTCCCCCAAGCGGGGAGGAGCGCCCGAGGCGGGAATTTGAGTAAGGAGACAATCAATGAAAAAAATCAAATGGCTTACGGTAGGGCTGTCTGCCCTGATGGCGCTCGGATTGGCGTTCGGACTGGTCGCGTGCGGCCCCGAAGGGGGCACGGGCGGCGGCGGAGGCGGCGGCGATGACGAAACGGGCGATTACGGCGTTTCCGATTGGTACATTCTCGGCAACGGCGCGGGCTCGCTCAACAGCTGCAGCTGGACGGAGTATGTCGAGGACTTCCGCTTCAAGAAGACTTCCGACGAGAAGACATTCGTCCTCAAAGACCTCACCTTCTACGCGGGGGATAACTTCAAAATCGTTCTCCGCAAACCTGCGGACACGGACGACGAGCCGAGCAAATCCGACTACTGGACGGGCACGACCGCACACCTCGAAATCAATTCGGGCGCGCTTGCGGACAAGGACGGCGGCTTCATAGACGGCGCGCTGAAGAACATCGAAGTCAAGGCGGGCGAGGACGGCGTGTATGACCTCAAAATCGTACAGACGAGCGCCGTGTTGCAGACGCTCTACTTCGAGAAGAAGTCTTCGATTGAGCCCCTCGGGGTCGCGGAGAAGTATCAGATGTACGTCGTCGGCATCATCGCAAGCCTTCCCAACAACGTCTGGCCGAACAGCACGGGCAGCAATGTCGCGGGAAGCTGCCTCAAACTTACCATGCAGGCAGACCAGAAGACGTTCAAGTCCGAACCCATCGACCTCGTTCCGTCGGACGCGTTCAAGGTCTACAACGTGCGGAGCAACAGCTATCATCCCGGCGGCGTCAAGAACGACAAGACGGGCTATAGCGGAAAGTATATTATCACGTATTCGATTGACAAAGACGAACCGTCGGTCGAACGGGTGTAACCGCCCGCGCAAACCGCACAAATCGCAAACCGCACAAATCGCAAACCGCACAAATCGCAACCCGCACAAATCGCAACCTGCACAAAACGCAAATTGCATAAATCGCAAATTGCACAAACAACTCCTGCCCACCGCAGGAGTTTTTTTGTGGAGGGGAGGCCTTTTTTCCCGTGAAAAAATCTCCACGGGCGAAACAGTTGCAATCTTGCGGGAAAAACGGTATAATACAGGTATGGCAAATCCGAGTAAATTCTTGCGCAACTTCTGCATCATCGCGCATATCGACCACGGCAAGTCCACCATTGCCGACCGCATCATGGAACTCACTGGGCAGGTCTCCAAGCGGGATATGGAAGAACAGCTCCTCGACAGCATGGACATTGAGCGGGAGCGAGGCATCACCATCAAGCTCACCCCCGTCCGCATGTACTATACCGCCCTCGACGGGCAGGAGTACGAATTCAACCTCATCGACACCCCGGGGCATGTGGACTTCACCTATGAAGTCTCCCGCTCTCTCGCCGCCTGCGAGGGGGCTATTCTCATCGTGGACGCCACCCAAGGCGTGGAGGCGCAGACTCTCGCCAATGTCTACCTCGCCCTTGAAAACAACCTTGAAATCGTGCCCGTCGTCAACAAAATCGACCTCGCTTCCGCGCGCATCGACGAGACCAAGCAGGAGATAGAGGACGTCATCGGGCTCGACGCCTCCGAGGCGCCCTGCGTCTCCGCCAAGGAGGGGACGAACATTCGGGACATTCTCGAGGCGGTGGTAAAATTCGTCCCGCCCCCGCAAGGGGACACCGACGCGCCCTTGAAGGCGCTCATCTTCGACAGCTATTATGACAACTACAAGGGCGTCATTCTCTTCGTGCGCATAAAGGACGGGAGCGTGAAAGTGGGGGACACGATTACGACGTTTCTCTCCGAGCATGACTACGAAGTCACCGAGGTGGGGGCGTTTGCGCCCGCCCTGCAGCCCAAGGAGGCCCTTCTCGCGGGGGAGGTCGGCTACATCGCGGCGAGCATCAAGTCCATCGAGGACGTGGAAGTGGGCGACACGGTGACGAATGCCCTTCGCCCCGCAAAGGAGCCGCTCCCAGGCTATAAACACGTCCGTCCCGTCGTCTTCTGCGGCATCTATCCCCTCGACGGGAGCAAGTTCCTCGACCTTAAAGAAGCCATCTTAAAGCTCAAGCTCAACGACGCCGCGCTCACCTTCGAGCCCGACAATTCTGTGGCGCTCGGCTTCGGATTCCGTTGCGGCTTTTTGGGACTTCTCCACATGGAGATTGTGCAGGAGCGCATCGAACGGGAATTCAACCTCGACATCATCACCACGGCGCCCTCCGTTTCCTACCTTGTCCACAAGACAAACGGGGATACCATGTCCGTGGATAACCCCTCACATTTGCCGCCCGTGTCCGAGATTGACTACATGGAGGAGCCCATCGTGAAGGCGGAAATTTTCACCCCGCCCGACTACCTCGGCTCCATCATGGAACTCTGTCAGGACAAGCGGGGGACCTTCAAGGACATGACCTATCTCGACACGCGGCGGGTGAAACTGGAGTACAGTCTCCCCCTCAACGAGATTGTGTATGACTTCTTCGACGAGCTCAAGTCGCGCACCAAGGGCTATGCAAGTTTTGACTACGAGATAGAGGGGTATCGCCGCTCCCGCCTCGTCAAGCTCGACATTCTCTTAAACGGCGACCCCTGCGACGCGCTCTCCCTCATTGTGCACGAGGACAGGGCGTATGCGCGCGGCAGAATGCTGTGCGAAAACCTCAAGGACGCCATCCCGCGCCAGCTCTTCGAGGTGCCCGTGCAGGCGGCAATCGGGGGGAAAATCATCGCCCGCGAGACGGTGAAGGCGGTGAGAAAGGACGTCCTCGCCAAATGCTACGGCGGCGACATCACGAGAAAGAAAAAGCTCCTCGAAAAGCAGAAAGAGGGCAAAAAACGCATGCGCAAGGTGGGCACCGTCGAGGTCCCTTCCGAAGTGTTCATGCAAATTTTGAAGACGAATAAAGACTGAGGGGGAACGGGGTGAAAAAGGTTAAAATTTTTCTTGCGTCGTCCATCACCGATTTGAAGCTCGACAGGCTCGAGGTGGGGGATTTTGTCCGCCAGCTCAACGAAATTTACTTCGACCGCGGCGTGCAGTTCTTTCTCATCAAGTGCGACGACTACGACAACGCCATCGCAAGCGGCGGTAAGCAGGCCGAGCTCGACGCCGAGATTCGCGCCAGCGAGCTGTGCTTCTTCCTCTTCTTCCGCAAGGTGGGGGAGTACACCCGCCACGAGTTCGACATCGCCCTCGATGCGTTCAGGACGTCCCAAAAGCCCAAAATCGTCACCTACTTCAAATATGTGGACTCCCCCGACGAGGCAGAGGGCAGCGTGAAGGCGTTCATGCAGATGCTCGACGGCGAGCTCAGACACTACTACAACATCTATCAGAGCATCGACACTTTGAAGCTCGGCATGCTCATGCAGATAAAGCTCATGGGATTGGACGCCGAGGAGCCGACGGTGGAGAACGGCAAGGTGATATTCGGCGGCAAGACGATTGCCGACACCGCCGCCCTTCCCGTGTTTGCGGGGAACAAGTCCCTCACTTCCCTCAAGGAGAAATTCACGGCGCTCACCGCAAGATACTATGAACTGCGCGAAAAGCTCTCTTCCGACCTCGACGACGAAAGGACGGAGGAGGAATACCGCAAAGTTGCGAACGAGAAATCCGAGACGGAGAAGGCGATTCGCGAGGCGGAGAAGGGGGTGCTCGAGACGATAAAGTCCATGTGCGTCGAGACGGCGAAGGGAGGGCTCTCTCCCCGCCGCATTGCGGGCTACCGTGCCCTCGAGCGGGGCGACGTCGCGGGCGCCTTGGAAATTCTCGACGCCGAGGCAATCATGTCCGACATCTCCCACTACGAGACGATGCGGGAGGGGTATCAGAACCTCGTACAAGAGGGCGTCGACGAACTCCTCCAGCGCATCGAAGTGCTCAAAGTCAGCGGCACCGACGGGTCGATTGCCGAGATTACGAAGCTCTATGCCGCCGTCCGGGAGTGCATCGAAAAGAACGGCCTCGACAAGACGCCGCTCCTTTCCTACGTCATCTTTTTGATGACGCACGGCGAGCGGGACAGGGCGCTGGAAATCGCGATGCAGCTCGAATATTACTATTCCGACCCCAAACACCCTGCGGACGACGAACGGATGGCAAATCTCTGGGGCGTAATCGGGGGAATCTATGCGAAGGGAGCGCGGTATGAGGAGGCCGAGGAGGCGCTTCATAAGGCCGAAAAGCTGTATAAAAAGCTCGTGAAAAAGCAAGTCCCTGCGGCTACCCCGCTACTCGCAACCGTCTATTGCGACCTCGGGACCGTGAATATGTCTCGATTTCGGTTCAAGAGCGCCCGCAACTACATCAAGGCGGGATTGCGCTGTTTAGAGAGCCTTGCGGAAGAAACTTTCACGGTTTATGGGGCAGAACTCGCACGGGGGTATGGCGACCTCGCGTCAGTCGACAACATCTTGGATTTGGGCGCGGAGGCGGAAGAGTCCTACAAAAAGGCGATTGCGCTCTATGAGAAGTGCTTGACGTTCGATGGGGCGCGTCGGACGGCCCTTGAGGCTGCGGAGGGGGGCGTCTGTACCAACTACGCGATGATGCTCATCAATCGGGAGGACATGAACGAAGCGGATGCCATGTTCGACAAGGCGATTGAACTTCTCGAAGGGCCCGCAGAGAGGGACCCTGTGGCGTACGGGCCCTTACTTGCAGCGTGCTATGTGGGGGTCGGAACCCTGAACGCTGCGTGTGAAGATTGCGAGGAGGAGGCCGAAGAGGCATTTCAGTATGCGCTGTCGTTCTATTCGTGGCTGGTAAGGCTTGACCCCGAGGCATATGAACCATTGATGGCATCCGTCTGCATGCAGCTCTACGAATTGTACGATGAGATGGAGGACGAGCGGGCGAGAGGTTCCTTAAATCAGGCGATTTCCCTCGCCATCGACCACCCCGGCAATGCGCTGTGCGAGAAGATTCTTTCCGAGGCTTCGAAAGCGAGGTGACATGATGACCTTCGATGAAGCTGTGTATGAATTCGTAAAGAGGGTGCCGAGGGGGAAAGTTGTCACCTACGGCATGATCGCCCGCGCCATCGGGCATCCGCGCGCATCGCGGCAGGTGGGCAGGGCGCTCCACCGCAACCCGACGCCCGTCGTCATTCCCTGTCACCGCGTCGTCAACCGCGAGGGGCGGCTCGCACCTGCCTTCGCATTCGGGGGCATGGACGTGCAGGCGCGCCTTCTTCGGGAAGAGGGCGTGGAAGTCGTCTGCGGCCATGTCGACCTCAAATCAACCCTTTGGGAGGGAAATTAAGTGCCCGGTATCTACATTCACATTCCGTTTTGCAAGCACAAGTGCACCTACTGCGACTTTGTCTCCTTCCCCAATCGCCTGAATTTTGCCGAGGCGTACATGGCATGCCTCTATAAAGAGGTCGAAATGCGGGCGCGGGAGCTCGAAAAAGTTGTCTTCGACACCGTCTACATCGGCGGCGGCACGCCCTCCGTCATCGACCCCAAGTACATCTATGGGCTGATGAAGAAGATTGTGACGTGTTTTCACCTCACCAAGGACCCCGAGGTCACCATCGAGATGAACCCCGGCACGGTGGACGCGGAGAAGATTGCAATCTACAAGCGCGCGGGCATCAACCGCTTCTCCGTGGGACTGCAGACGGCCGTCGACAGCCAGCTCGAGGAGCTCGGGAGAATTCACACGAAGGCCGACTTCGTGGCGACCTGCCGCCTTCTCAAGGGGGAGAACTTCTCCGCCGACGTCATGCTCGGTCTCAAGGGGCAGACGAAGGCGGATGTAGAAGAGACAATCTCCCTCGTCGACGAAAACGGGGCCACCCATGTCTCGATGTATGCCTTAACGCCCGAGGACGGGACGCCCATCTATACCGACTATCTCAACGGGGAGCTCCCCGACGGGGACGAGGTCGCCTCTCTCTATGACTACGGCCGCGCCCTTCTCAAAGAGCGGGGGTACCTCCGCTACGAGGTGAGCAATTTCTGCAAGCCCGGCTTTGGCAGCCGCCACAACATGAACTACTGGAAGCGCGGCGAATACATCGGGCTGGGCGTTGCGGCGAGCTCCTTCTTCTTCGGAAAGCGGATGACCAACACCTTCGACCTCGACGAGTACATGAAGTGCATTCTCTCGGGACATTTCCCCGTCATCACGAGCGAGGAGGTGGAGGAGGGGGACGCGAAGTTCGAATTTGTCATGCTTGCCCTGCGGACGGTGTTCGGAATCTCCTCGAAGGCGTATGAAAAGGCGTTCAAAAGCGACTGGAAGAAGGATTTTGCGCGCGCCTATGAAGCGACGCGGCAGTACTTCGACGAAGAGGGGGACACGACCCGCATCAAGGACGAATATCTCTATGTGCAGAACCAAATTCTGACCGAATTTTTGGCATAATGGAGTACAAAAAAGCCGCTCCGCAACGTCGCGGGGCGGCAATTTTTTATTTCGGTCTACCAGAGGGTCTCGGGATCGAAGCCGTACACCTGCACGACGTCGAAGAGGTCGCACCGCGCGATGTCCTGCGGGGTGACCACGAGCCCGCCGTCGCTGTCGATGTCGAGCCCGAAGTAGGAAAACGCCTGCCAGACGAGGTGGGAACACTGCGTGCCCCGCGGGGTTTCGCCCTGATTCTTGGGGGTGAGAACGCCCACGACGAGGGAGTAGTCGATGCCCTCGAGACGGTCCTCGGCGAGCCGTGCGATGGCGACGCGGACGTCCTCCGCGGTGGCGTGTTCGGGGATGCCGAGCTCTCCCGCATGCTCCGCCGCGATGCGAAGCGCGACTTCGTCTTTGAGACGCAGCATGAGAAAGTTTGCGGATTCGTTGAAGTAGGAAATGCCCGCCTCATTGGTGCTCTGGGGAAGGCGCTGGCTGGGACAGCCGATGGAGGTGGATTGCAGCATCATGCCGCCCTCGAGCATGATGGCGGCGTGCCCGTGCGCCCAGCCGATCGTGTGCGTGGAGGCGGTGATGAGAACGTCCCCGGGCTTTCTGCTTAAAATCGGCGCCTTGACGATGTTGCCGTTGCCGTCCACCAACTTGTCGTGATAGCAGATGTAATCGGCGATTGCATAGTGCGTCAAATTCCCCTCGAAGAAGAGGGCGTCCTGAAACTCGGAGAGCCTTTTTGAAAGGTCACTTGCGGACATGGTACCCTTCAATTCGTCCACGGCTATCCTTCCGAGCCCCGTCTGGCGGTACAAAAAGTCATAGTCCGCCTCCGAGAAGGCGTCCTTTTCGAGCACGGGCGCAAGGGATTCTTTTGCATAGGAAGGCAGGGTGCGCGCCCGCCCGTCCACCGTCGCGGCTTGCGCGATGAGGAAGAGGTCGCACCCCAAGAGGAGCAAGAAGAAGGCGAGGAAGCCCGAAAGGACCCTGCGTGCAATTTTGTGGGAGGAACGTTTCACAGAGAGTATTATAGCACGTCCGTTCCCGCCTTGTCAACCGTTTACGGCGCGCCTCTTTTCGCGAGCACTTCCCCCGTCTCACTGTCGAGCAGGAGGGAGATTTTCGTCTTATCCGTCCCCACGATGCCGACATAGTAATAGGTGGCGTCCCGTCGGAGCAGGCGCACGCGGAATTCCCCGCAAAATGCGCCGTCCTTCGTCATGCGGGCGATGGCCTCTTCCTCCGCGGCAACGGCATGGGAGAGGGCGGCCTCGGGGGAGAGCGTCTCCTCCGTCTTCACCGAGGTTGCGGCAATTTCGCAGGGTTTTCCGTCCTGCACGATGCGCAATGTGATGCTCTGCTCAGGCACCGTGGGGAGGCTCTGCGAGAAGAAGTAATCCCCCCGCGCGGTGCGGAAGGACATCTCGCCGCCCCAGCCCTCTTCGCCCACAAGGTAGACTTCGAAGTCGCCGCCCTGCGAGGCGGTGAGATACACCTCACCCACCCGCTCCATGGGGCAGGCAATGCCATCGTCCTGATAGGGGTATTCACGGGAGACGACGGAGAACGTCACGGAGTACGCCTCCGTCTCCGCACGGAAGACGTCGCTGCGGCACTCGGAGATGTGCGCGGTGTAGTCGTAGGACTTCGCACAGCCGCCGAGGAGCGCGAGCGGCAGGAGCAGTGTGACAAAAAGAATGCGTTTCATATCCTACAAGTATGAAATTTCCCGCCGCCGCATGACAAAAATCGCGGAATCGGTTGCATTTTTCCGTGCGCTATGGTACAATGGTTGAAATCCAAGGATTTTCAGACGCGGTACAATGAAAAAAACCATTCTCAAAACCTTTATCACCACTATCTGCGTGTTCCTGCTGCTCGGCATGGCGGCGTTCGGAATCGCTTCCCTCGTCTCGCCGCGCTCCATGATGGACTTCACGTCCGACATCGGGCTCGAGGAGATGAGCGGGGACTTCGCCTTCCGCGAATACGAGCGTTCGGACGACGTGGACTGCCTTGCCCGCGCCTTCGTGGTGGCGGCACAGCTCGGCCGGGACAAGAAGGCGGAGGAACGCTTCTCCCTTCTCTATGCCCATGAGAAATTCGCCGAGCACTGCGAGGAGCAGGACGCCCTCATGAAGAAGAATGCGGAGGACCCCTCCGCTTCGGAGACGGAGAAGCAATTCTTCGGGAAGACCTCCTACCGCTCCTATGTCTGCGGCATGGCTGCCCGCATCCGCTATCGCCTCAAGAGCACGGAAATTTCCGCCCTCATCGACTTTGCGGTGGGGGAGACGGAGGAAGAGTTCCCCGCACTCTGTGCCGCCTACCAGCTCGCCGCGGAGGCCCATGCGGCCCACGACGAAGAGACGGTCTCCGCCATTCTTTCAACCCTTGCGGAGCGTGGGATAGCGGGGGAAGTTGCAGAAGAAATTCAAACGCTTACGGAGGATGTCCATGCGTAAAATCATCAAGGAAGGGCTGACATTCGACGATGTTCTCCTCATTCCGCAAGAATCCCACGTTCTGCCCGCGGAAGTCGACCTTCGCGTCGAACTGACAGAAGGCATTCGCCTCAACATTCCCATTCTCTCTGCGGCGATGGACACCGTCACCGAGAGCCGTCTCGCCATTGCGATGGCGCGCGAGGGCGGCATGGGCATTCTGCACAAGAACATGACGATTGAGGCACAGGCGAAGGAAGTCGACCGCGTCAAGCGCAGTGAGCACGGGGTCATCACCGACCCCTTCTTCCTCGAACCCGACCACCTCGTCCGCGACGCCGTCTCCCTCATGGAGCGGTATAAGATAAGCGGCGTTCCCATCACCAGAGAGGGAAAACTCGTCGGAATTCTCACCAACCGTGACCTGCGCTTCGAGACGAATTACGACCAGCCCATCGAGAGCGTCATGACGAAGGAGAACCTTGTCACCGCCCCCGTGGGGACGACGCTCGAGGAGGCCCAGCGCATTCTCGGCAAGCACCGCATCGAAAAACTGCCCCTCGTCGACAGCGAAGGCTACCTGAAGGGGCTCATCACCATCAAAGATATCGAAAAGGCCATCCAGTATCCCAATTCCGCGCGCGACAAGAACGGGCGTCTGCTCGTCGGCGCCGCAGTGGGGACGGCTGCCGACACGATGGAGCGCATCGCCGCCCTCGTCGAGGCCAAGGTGGACGCCGTCGCCGTCGACACGGCACACGGGCACTCCAAGAAGGTCTTGGATTTGGTCAAGGCCGTCAAGAAGAAGTACCCCGCACTTCCGCTCATTGCGGGAAATGTCGCGACTGCTGCCGCCACCAAGGCGCTCATCGACGCGGGTGCGGACGTCATCAAAGTGGGCATCGGCCCCGGTTCCATCTGCACGACGCGCGTCGTCGCGGGCATCGGCGTTCCCCAGCTCTCCGCCGTCATGGACTGCGCGGAGGAGGCGGATAAACACGGCAAGCGCATCATCGCGGACGGCGGAATTAAGTACTCGGGCGACATCGTAAAGGCAATCGCGGCGGGCGGCAGCGCCGTCATGATTGGCTCCCTGCTTGCGGGGACTGCGGAGAGCCCGGGGGAGATTGAACTCTATCAGGGCAGGAGCTTCAAGGTCTATCGCGGCATGGGTTCGCTTGCGGCGATGGCGGCGGGCGCGGGCGACAGATATTTTCAGGACGGCACCAAGAAATTTGTTCCCGAGGGCGTCGAGGGGCGCGTTCCCTTCCGCGGGAGCGTCTCGGAGATTGTCTACCAGCTCACGGGCGGGCTCCGCTCGGGCATGGGGTACTGCGGCAAAGCCGACATCGAGAGCCTGCGCACGGATTCCGAGTTCATCCGCATCACGAATGCGGGCCTTCTCGAGAGCCATCCGCACGACATCTCTATCTCCAAGGAAGCCCCCAACTATACTGTCAGAAATTAAACGAAATCGCCCGCACCTGTCGGGCGTTTTTCAACGGGTGAATTATGCAGCATCAAAAAATTCTCGTGCTCGACTTCGGCGGGCAGTACAACCAACTCATCGCACGGCGGGTGCGCGACCTCAAAGTCTTCTGCGACCTCAAGCCGTACGACATGCCCGTGGAAAAAATCAGGGAATATGCCCCCGTAGGCATCATCTTCACGGGCGGGCCCAACAGCGTCTATGAGGCGCACGCCCCGCGCGTGGAGAGGGAGGTGCTGTCGCTCGGCATCCCCGTGCTCGGCATCTGCTACGGCGCCCAGCTCATCGCGCACATGCTCGGCGGAACCGTCGAACATGCCGAGGCGGGCGAATACGGAAAATGCACGCTCTCCATCAAAAAGGGCACACCCATGTCCGAGGGTGTACCGAAAGAGAGCGTCTGCTGGATGAGCCATACCGACCGCATTGTCTCCCTTCCCGCGGGGTTTGAGACGCTCGCCTCCACGGCGGGCTGCCCCGTCGCGATGTACGGCTGTGAGGAGAAAAAACTGTACGGGATTCAGTTCCATCCCGAGGTCGTGCACTCCGAATACGGCACCAAACTGCTTGAGAATTTCCTCTTCGGCATCTGCGGCGCGCGCGGGGACTGGACGATGGAGAGCTTCGTACAGGACGAAGTCGCCCTTCTCCGCGAAAAATTGAAGGGGGGAAAGGTGCTTCTCGCCCTCTCGGGCGGGGTGGACAGCGCCGTCGCCGCCGCGCTCGTGCACCGCGCGACCTCGCAGCTCACCTGCGTGTTCGTCGACCACGGCCTGCTCCGAAAGGGGGAGGCGGAGGAGGTCGAGCGCATCTTCGGCGGGATGGTGAATCTCGTAAAAGTGGATGCCGGGGCGCGTTTTTTGCAAAAATTGCAGGGCGTCACCGACCCCGAAAAAAAGCGGAAAATCATCGGCGCGGAGTTCATCAAAGTCTTCGAAGAGGTGGCGAAAAGCATCGGACGGGTGGATTTTCTCGTGCAGGGCACCATCTATCCCGACGTCATCGAGAGCGGAAAGGGCGGGAGCGCCGTCATCAAGTCCCATCACAACGTGGGCGGGCTCCCCGAGGTCGTCGATTTCAAGGAAATTATAGAGCCCCTGCGCGACTTGTTCAAGGATGAGGTGCGCGAGGTGGGAACGGAGCTCGGGCTCCCCGACGCCATCGTCCACCGCCAACCCTTCCCCGGGCCGGGACTCGCCGTGCGCATCATGGGGGAAGTCACGCCCGAGCGGCTGAAGACGGCACGGGACGCGGATGCCATCTTCCGCGAAGAGATGGAGCGCGCGGGACTTACCCGCGAAATCTGGCAATACTTTGCCGTCGTCACGGACAGTAAGACGGTGGGCGTGCAGGGGGATTTTCGCACCTATGAGGAAGTAATCGCCCTGCGGGCCATTTTGAGCGTGGACGCCATGACCGCCGACTGGGCGCGCATTCCCTATGACGTGCTGGAGCGCGTTTCCTGCCGCATCACGAGCGAAGTCGCCCACGCCAACCGCGTCGTCTATGATATCACTTCCAAACCCCCGGCGACGATTGAATGGGAGTAAAAGGATTCCTTTTCTTGTTTCGGCGAAAATCTTTCCTGCGGAAATCTTTTCGTCGAGCGGATGGGCGTTTGCGCCTTCATGTACTCTTAGCCGCGCAAGCGGAGTCGTTTCATCGGACACTAAGCCTGCGGTGGCGTTGCAAATTGTGGCGCGCAGCGCAAAAGCGTGGTTTTGCTCGCGCAAGTAATTTTAGGTTTCGGCGAAAAGCTTTGCTAAAGCAAATCTTTTCGTCGAGGAAATTGGCATTGGCGCCTCAACATGCTCACTGTCGCGGTCGTTTCATCGGACAATAAGCCCCGAGGTCGCAAATTGAGTGGAGCGC
>CANRNE010000001.1 GCA_947631925.1 uncultured Clostridia bacterium | reverse complement strand
CATCTATTATAAGCTGATTGATAAACCAAAAACAAAAATCCAATAACATTTATAAGTCCATTTGCCAAATATACGGATTACATCTTCCCAGCCTACGGGATCCGCTTCATTGCTCTGAATGACAATGTAGACACCGCGGACAGAGGTTCGACGGCGATGGACATGATGCCCATTATGAATGTGTTCAACGAGTGGCACGCCGCGAATACGAGCAGGAAGATACGGGCTGTATTTGAGGCAAGCCAGCGCGCGGGCAAGTACACGAATTGGAATTATCCCTACGGGTACAAAGCGGGAAGCGACGACAAGCGCACCGCCGTGATCGACGAAGAAGCGGCAAACGTGGTGCGGCGCATCTACGATCTGCGCTTGCAAGGAAATTCGGCGAGGGCGATCGCAAGAATCCTCACTTCGGAAGGCATTCCAAACCCTGCAGCGCATTATACGCGGCTCGACGGCAAAAAGTGGGAGCGGAACTGTTCCCCGTTCTGGGTGCCGCGGACGGTGCGCTGGATTCTATCCAACCCCACTTACCTCGGCAGTACGACGCAGCATAAGACAACGCGGGTCTCCTATAAAAATCACAGAATTGTCAATGTGCCCGAAAGCGAGTGGATCGTCACCGAAGGCGCGCACGAACCAATTATCTCAAAAGAGATTTGGGACAAGGTGCAGGCGACTTACGCATCGGAGCGCGGGAGACCGGACAAAACGGGAAGAGTTCACGCCTTATCAGGACTCGTCGTTTGCCCCGATTGCGGGAAGAAGCTCAAACTCAAAACCGCAAGAGACGCTCATGCTTGCTTCGTCTGCCGTACCTACGTCGATCTTGGAAAACGGTATTGTTCTTCGCATCACATCACCGAGGAAACGCTTGAACGGTTGGTGCTAAACGATATTCAATCGCTCGCTTCGACTGTGAAAATCGACGAAGGGAAAGCCAAAGAACGGTTTTTGCGCGAACGGTCGAAACAGAGCGAACAAAGCAAGGATTCCGACGAAAAGCAACTCAAAGCATATCAAAACAGGCTTGCGGAACTCGATCGGCTCTTGCAGTCTGCGTTTGAAGAAAAGGTCTTGGGAAATTTGCCCGAAAGCGTTCTGAAAAGTCTTTGCGAAAAGTATCAATCGGAGAGGGAAACGATCACGAAAGCGAAGGGCGAGATTGAAGAGCGGCTTTCCGAGAGGAGCAAAGATGACGAAGATGCCGAAGAGTATGTAAGAAGATTGAAGCGTTACGGTGCGGCCGAAAGCCTGACGCGCGAAATGTGCATGGAACTGATCGACTACATAACGGTGGGCGAAAAGAACGACACCGGAGAACGCGAGGTCCATATCTACTACAAGTTTCTTGCGGACGAAAGTTTGGAAGAATTCAGAAAAAACAAAATAAAAACCGTCCCATAAGGCACAGGCGCGACAGGGCCTGCGGGACCGGTCGGGCCGGTTGCACCGGTTGCACCGCGGATTGTTCCGCCATAGCCGCCGTTACAGCCCCCGTTGTATCCGCAAGGATATCCCCTATTGCAACCGTTGTTGCACGAGCACGGATAGGTTCCGCACGTCGGGCAGCATCCATAAATCATCATGTCACATCCTCCTTGGATAGGCGATTGTCCAAACCGCCCTGTTTCATCATATCCTGAAACAGAAAAAGAGGTGACAGAATGATTTCCCTCACGGGGCATTTGCAATCGGGGGATTGCTCTTGGAGCCGCTCTTGGGGCTCTTCATGCCGCCGCTGTTTTTGCTGCAATTATATCTGCCGAACATGATGGTGAAGGTTATCCTGTGATAAAAGTCGCAAAGTTCCTCCAACAGTTTCTTCTCGTCAAGGTGTAACGTGGGATATATCTGCTCGAAAAATGCTTTGGCGAGCGCGTGTTTGTCATTGGGCTTGTGGAAGGTTTTGCGGAATGCGACGATGCTGTCGCTCAGCTTCTTCAAATTGGGGTAGGAATTCAGCGCCGTCGGGAGGTGTTGGCGAAGCGCCATGTCGTGGTCGAGCGTCAAATCGCTGATTTTCGATGCTCGCATTACGTCGTAGCCTGCGGATTTCCCCTTGCAAAATACTTCCGTGTAAAGCTGTTTTATCTCTCCGTTCTTCAATTTGACCCAAACATAGCCCTTGCAGAAGAATATCTCTTGGATATCTTTTAAGAGCACTTTTTGATTGTTTGCAAGCAGAAATACCGTCCTATCCAACATATCTTTGATGAGGGCCTTGTATTTCGGATTTTTGCCGAATATTTTTTGCAACACTCTGCAGGGAAGGTAGGCGTCTTCATAACTTCTGTCCTGCGTCGCAATTCTCGATTTGAAGATTTGAATCAATTCGTCATAGGTATAAACGTCGTCAATGTCGTTTTCGGAAAAAGCGGGAGCCGCATCAGAGGATTCGGCGGGAGCTGCCACTTCCTCTTCGGACAACTCCTCCACGGAAGGGAGCAGGCTTTCCAGATAGGCAATGAGGGCTCTTACGGCGGAGTTATAGTCCTGCAGTCTCTTTTTATCTTTCTCGTTCGCATTCGATTGAATTGCTTTGTAAAGCAATCTGTGAAGAGCTTGGGCAATCAGTAACTTCAACTTGTCATCGAAAATTTTGAAAACGAGCATGGGGATATCAAAATAGACCTCTAAGCACTTCTTGATATACTGCTTGATATAACAGGAGATTGTACTCTCCTTGAGGCCCGCATCCCGCAAATATTCCGCAAAGGCTTTCCAAAAATCATCGTCCAACAAATCTACGGAGACGGAAGACGAATTTGCGGAGGCGCCCGAACGGCTTATAATCATGCGGATAATTCTTTTCAGCTCTTGCAGTTCGGCATCTTCCTTTGCGCCCTCTTGCATATATTTCCCGAACCACTTCAGGGCGGAAAGAAGCGCGCCGTGCTTTTTGGCGTTTTCGGCCTTCAGCGCGGGATGGTTGGTATACATCCCGATGAGGTCGTCGATGCTGTATCCCGCTCTCCTTCCGAAGAGCTCCTCGGGGGTGATGTGAAATTGCTTGCAGATTGCCTGAATGCGCCTGCAATAGTCGGCGCATGT
Source organism: uncultured Clostridia bacterium (assembly GCA_947631925.1). GTDB lineage: Bacteria > Bacillota > Clostridia > Christensenellales > Borkfalkiaceae > Gallimonas. The sequence continues at coordinate 176,975 of CANRNE010000001.1, read as the reverse complement.
GCTCTCTTTCAGGCCGTTTTTCAACAAATATTCATAGAACGCATCCAGGATTTCCGAGCCAAAGTGCGGTTTCTGTAACATACTCATTCTCCTTTTGTTTTTTTAATGAATTTATTATACAATACAACTTTTTTGTCGTCAATAGCCTTTTTGAAAACAATTAGTCATAACGGCGGAACGCGTCCTCGAATCTCTCCATTCGGCCGATGAAAGAGTGTTGGTATTCCTCATAATCTTTCAGGAAGGGCTCTTTAAGGGACGGGTCGACGAACACAACATACCCTTTGGCGACTGCATTGTCGTCGGGCCCCGTTCCCGTGTCAAAGCCGCGGCAGCCGTGGGCCTCGGTTTTTACTTCGATTGTCGCCCCTGTAATCTTTGAAAGGTACCCGCGGGCGTCCAAAGATTTGATGACAACTTCTTTCCCGAGGTACTTGTTCATGCTTTCAACCATACTGCTTTATCTCCTTTTTTTATTTTGACTGATTTTGTGTGGCGTTTGGGTCTTCGGCTTATGCTCCGTGGGGAGTAAAGAGCAACTCCTTGAGGGTAGCGGCCTCGGGATAGGGAATTTTTAAGTTCTTTTGCAAGAATGCCGCCGTAATCTTCACTTCGGGATGGGCGCGCACGAGCGCGAGCGCCTCGCTCCGAAGAGACTCCGGTATGCGGCATACGGGGGTTTGCATCGGAACCTGATTGAGCGCATACATGAGGTCTTCTTCGCTCTTGCAGGCGGCGGCGACTTCAGACAAAAGCGCGTCTTCCGTGAGAAGAACGACATAGCGTTCGATGTTTCGGGTGTATCGCGGGTGGCGCAGGCGGCGAAGCCCCCACGTGATGTGCTCTTCGAGCTCGGTCGGATAAATCCGGAGCTCTTCGCAGATTTCATCGCAGGTTTTTCGCTCGCAGAAGAGCTTCAGAATGCACGCGCGCTCCATTTGCGGAAAGCAATTCAGGTTGCTATGCACCCGCTCCTCCGCGCCCTCTTTCAGGAGAACGGGTCCGCCCAAAATCTCTTCGTAAACATTCTTCGGCCACTCCTTTTCGCACATTCTCTTGCAATAGTTTTTGAAGGCGGGAATCTCTTCTTCGGACTTGCAAAGGCGCTCTTTCGCGAGGTTGTAGAGCGCTTTCTTCTCTCTTTCGTCGCAGGGGAGCTCGTCGTAAGAGAGCGTACAGAGGCGGGAGAGCTCTTCGCCCATCGCCTGCTCCCGCCGCCCGCAGTAGTACTGCGTGGTCATGCGTTTGAGCTCATGTTCTCTCAGTTCTGAAGTTGTTTCTTCGTTCATATCTACCTCCTTACTTTCTTCTCTTGCAGTTGAATTTTACCTTGTAGCCGTCGAGCCAGCCGTCCGCGTTGTCAATCTCAATCCGGTTCCACTCCTCTTCGGTGCCCTCGAAAAGAACGTAACCGTCTTCGTCGTCATATTCATCGTCATAGATTTCGATTTTCGGAAACGCATTGCGGCCAATATATTTGACGGACTTCGGAATATAAAAGCTGCGCATGTAGCAAAATTCGAATGCGTACTCTTCGATAATCATCACGCGCTCGGGAAGGTCGCACACGAATCCGACTTGGGAAAAGGCGCCTCTTTCGACGACTTTGAGGTTTTTGGGGAGTTTATTTACGGAAAGCTGAGTGCAGCCCAAAAACGCGGCCTCGCCGATGGAGACGACGGAGTCGGGAATTTCGATGTGTCCGAGCGAAGAGCAACCCGTAAACGCTGCGCTGCCGATGGACTGCAAGGTTTCGGGCAAGGCGATTTCCTCGAGCGCCTCGCACCCCGAGAAGGCGGCGTTGCCGATATAGATAACCCCCATGTCCTCATCTTTTTCAAATTTCACGGATTTCAAATTGACGCAGTTTACAAATGCGTTATCTAAAATTTGTTTGACGCAACAATCAATCGAGATTTCTTTGAGCTTTTTTCTGTTCGCAAACGCATAGCTCCCGATGACGTCTACGTCTTTTATGTAGAACAATTTGTAATCCCCGCGATAATACATGAGGATTGTTTCATAATCCTCTTCAAAGGAATACCCGCTGTTTGCATCGAACGTAATTGCGTCTTCATAAATATCAATATCGGCAATGTCGTCGTAATCCTTTTCAGGCAACGGACGGGAAAGATCGAGCATGCCGAAAAGATTGGGAGTTTCTTTCTCTTTTTTCATCGTTTTTCTCCTTTTTTCAATTTTTTGAAGCGTCAGTTTGGGCACATGAGACATAAAAGGTCGCGTCGATGCGAACAGACAGGGCTCATCGACACAGTTGTCAATCTGCGAAAAATGCGACATCGGTCGCTTCGGCATGTTACGGCGCGCGCGCTCTGTTCGAAGGCGCAAAGGGTGTTCACGGACGCAAATGCATCAATTTCGAAATGCGAATACATTATAACATACGGCCAAAAAAAATGTGGGGGTCAGGTCCCATATGTCTGAAATGGCGTCGCGGGCGGCGGCGAAAATTTTTGCGCGGGAAGCCAACCGCGAATACGTTATAGCATATCGGCTCAAAAAAATGGGGATTTGAATCCCATATGTCTGAATAGCAAAAAAGACGGCTCCCAAAATTATCGGAAGCCGTCCTCAAATTCTATCATGTATTTTGATTGATTAGATTTCATAATCAAGGTCGTCGGGATAGGCGCCGATATACCTTCCGTCGCCGAGGAGCGCAATCACTTTCGCTCCCCCTCGAAGATAATAATAGAAATCTTCCACAATCGCAAGATAGCGGTAGAAGGTCGTGCGGCCGATATGAAATTCGGCGCAAAATGACTTCATATCCACGCCGTCCTCCAATCTGTCATGCAGGGCGAGGAGCGCAAGATATTTGCGGTTTGAGGGCGTATCGTGATAGGCGTTGCCGTCCTCGCCGTAAACGCCGTAGTATTCCCGCATGATTGCAAGCAGTCTTCGGAAATTGGATAAACTAATCTGCCGCATTTCACAAAAATACTCCGGCTCGACTTGATCCGGTTCTCCGTCCGCTTCGAGTGCAAAAAAGAAGAGATTGCGTATTTTTTCTATCGTGGGGGTCTCTTTCATCTCGGCGCGCTCCCCTGTGCGGAAATAATAAATGTTCGTTTCGGTGCGGGAACTGAAATCCTCCTTCGGACGCTCAGGATGGTTGTCGTCCTGAAGCGCATCCGGGCGATTGTCGTAATCGTCACAAATCACTTCATGATCTTTCGGCCGTTTTTGCTTGGGGTCTACTTTCAGATACCTTCTCTTTCCCATCTCTTCTACACCCTTCCCTCTGCGATGCGATATCGGGACCATTATACCATAACGAAGCGCCGATTGCAATATCCATCGTCGATTTTTCGGCGCCCGATAGTAAGAAAACAGCCCGACAGTCAATGCCGTCGGGCCACATTTCCGCTTTCGGAAACAATTCTTCCGTTCCCCCCTAATGAGGCGATTGTCCAAACCGCCCTGTTTCATCATATCCTGAAACAGAAAAAGAGGTGACAGAATGATTTCCCTTTGCATGATTGTGCGAAACGAGGAGGAGGTGCTCGGGCGATGCCTTGCGTCCGTGCGGGATTTTGTTGATGAAATTGTCATCGTCGACACGGGTTCGCAGGACAAAACCAAGGAGATTGCAAGCAAATTTACAAGCAACATCTACGATTTTTGCTGGGAAGATGACTTTGCCGCGGCGCGCAACTTCTCCTTCTCCAAGGCGCGGGAGGAATATCTTCTTTGGCTGGATGCGGACGATGTCATCGAACAAGAGACGCAGAATCGGTTCGCCGCGCTCAAAAAAATGCTAAAAGAGGAGCGCCCCGACGTCGTGATGTGCAAATACAAAACGGGCGGCCTCCTCTACGAGCGCGAGCGCATCCTCAAACGGTGCCCCGAGGCAAAATGGAGGGGGCATGTCCACGAGTGCATCGTCAGATTCGGAAAAACCGTGCATGCGGATTTCACGGTGACGCACCTTCCGACGGGGAAGGAGCGCGGGGACAGAAACCTGCAAATTTACCTGAAATGGGCGCAAAAGGAGCGGCTCTCGGCGCGGGACCTCTTCTATTTCGGGCGGGAACTATTTTACCGCGGGCTGTATGTGCAGGCGGCCGCGACGCTCGAAGAGATGCTGCGCGGCGAGGGCTGGTACGTCAATAAAATCGAGGCGTGCAAAGTTCTTTCTGCCTGTAAGTGGCAAATGGGGGATAAAAACGGGGCGTTTGAGGCCCTTTTCCGAAGTTTTTTGTACGGTGAGCCGCGCGCCTCTGTCCTCTGCGAGCTTGGAAAACTTTACAAGGAGACGGGGCGGTTTCGCGAGGCGGTATTTTGGTTCGAGGCCGCGCTTCGTTGCCGCGACCACACCGAGGAAGGCGACTTCGAATTGCCTGATTGCCGCACGATTTTCCCCACGCTTGAGCTCGTTGCCCTATACCATGTCTTGGGGGAACGTGAAAAATCGCTCGAATTTCATCAAAAGTCGCTCGCCCTCGCGCCCGACCACCCCTCGGTAGTTCACAACCGAAAATTCTTTGCAGGCGAAACCCCCGCCCAATATGGGTGTATTCCATAGGGAATCAAGAAAAACTTAATTTTATATCGGAATACACCTTTGGGCGAGTCAAAACAACTGGGCTATACTAATTGTATAACCCAGTTGTTTTTGATTTAGATTATAATGTCGATATTATTGAAGAGAGTTTTTCTTTTAATTTATTTGTATATCTTGACACGCCTTCGCTCTGATTAGACATTTCAAACAACCAATGTTGTGCTTCTTCTAAATAATCCGCACATTTATGCTTCTCATAGAAATAAATTGCAAATTCCGAGAATTTTTGTGCATGGTAAATTTTACGTTTGTCGTCATTGTAACAGATTCGTAAAGTTTCCATAGCAAAACGCATATGCTCAACCGCTTCTGCAGACAATAGCATCTTGTTTGCTTCAAACATAATGATTGCTTGTGAATTTTTAAAGCTAAAATTGTTCGGCATCTCGCTTATAGCCTTATCAATGCAGAGAAAAGCATTTTGATAATCATGAAAATTTGCCAAACATAAAGCTAATTGTTGTAATGTATACGGACTATTCTCAATTTTATATAAAAATTTATATAAAGAGATTGCCTCGTCTTTGGTAAATAATTCGGAAAATAATTGGGCATCATATGCTTTGCGTCTAAAAACGTTATATCTTGCGATGCCATACCGTGATTCGCGCAAAGTAAAAAGTTTAACTACCGACGCGAATTTATTTTTATGCTCTTCTAATAAAATATTTTTTGCATTATAGGCAAACAATTTAGAACGCAAAACAAAATAGTCTTGATATGATTCATCATTATCCAGGTGCAAGTCAAAAGTTCTCAAGTAATCTTTAACTTTATTAATTAATTTTATAGCATCTGGGTAAACATTTATATCAAGTATCGTAGAAATATTGGCATACGAAAGCGCGGATCCGTATTCTGAAAGGTATGAAGCAAGGATAATTGCGGTAAACATATTATCATCTTCACGCGAAACTGCATTTATCATTTGCGATATATGTTTTTTTGCAAACACACCGACGACATTTTGAGCCACCAGTTCCAACATGGAAAATTTCTCATCATCATTATCTTTATATTTAAATATGCTTTTTCTCAGTCCTGCCGGAATTTTATTGTAAATATGTCGCGCCTCGTCTTTAGTTATCTCGCTACAATTGAAGATTTTATAAGTAAGCTCTCTATCGATCAAATGCTTTACTGTTTCAAAATGATATTCTTCCGCAGTCCCCACAAGAAAAATATTATCCCTTTTGGCAAAACAGTTGTATGCAAAGATATCATCTGTAAAGTTATTAAAGAATATCCATGCCGACTCATTGCCAATAATATTTAAAATAAATTCTGCTTCGGCTTTACTAATTCCGTCAACATAAAATTTATTACGACAATTTACCTTTCTTGCTAATTGCATTAATATCGTTGTTTTTCCAGAAAATCGACATCCTGATAAAACAACATTCTTTTTTGAAATTGCAGCATTTTCAATCTCGGAAACAATTTTCCTTTCATAAGGGACATCGGCAAGAACAGGATGCCATCCCGTATTCCCCTGCTGATAATATTCCGATTGTGGGATACTGGCTATCTTAGAAATGGTTGGAATTCTATATTTATCTAACCTTGTATCTTCAATTAAATCAGAGGCATTATCTTCAATGGTAATATTGATGTTGTCTTGTATCCATTGCAAAAGTGATAGTGTATTGGCTTCAATTATATGGCAGCCCTTACTTCTGAAGAGTTTGATTGCATCTTGCTCCTCAGGCAAAAACTGAACCCAAATCTCATTATTGCCTTGTTCTATTAATCTTTTTACAACACTCAATACTCCCTTGTCCTGGAAACTATATCCCCAAAACAGTATCGGCTGTTTAACCAATTGACCAAACATTTGCTCAAACAGATCCGCATTATTTTTATCTACAGTAACCAAATCAAATAATCCAAAATAAAGCTTCCCTGAATTAGCCACATCTCCATGCAATGGAATAAATGAAAGTTCGTTCTCCCCATTCATGGAAGCACCATACTCGCAAATGCTTTTCAAATAATATTTTGTACTTTTATCCATAACCAAACGAATAATATTATCGATATTGGTCGTAACGTAAGTACGCATATTGATTTTGTTTATTTGATCATAGAGAGGATTATAAGAATGAACTGTAAATCTTTCTCTTAAAAAATCTTGGTACTCCTGGTCTGGACAAAATTCGGAAATGTACGATAAACCTTTATCGGCAGAAATGTCCTGCAAATTGAATTTTGTTATCACTTCTTCGCAAAACTCTTTGCCAGTAGGCAATTTATCACCAGAAGGCGAAGGCAAAACGGAGAAGCCCGCCCCTGTGAAAAGATTTATCCCCGAAACGATTTTTTGTGCAAATAGATTTTCCAAATCAATTTTCATAAAATTTTTCTCCTATTCTTAAAATAATATCCTTGCACACCGTATTGCCGGCTTGTTTGTATTGTTCTCGCTTTGGGACGGTATCCGGGAATGCGTAACTTTCGGGGAAGCCTTGCAGAGCCAGGCACTCACGGGGCGTTATCGTCCGTATTCCGAAATCGTCCTTGATGATCGGAACACGGTTCGGATACGTTCCCATATTCGCTTTCAACGTAAAGGCGATGCCGTCCTTGCTTGCCTGAATTCCGAAATCCGCGAAGCGATAGAGTTGCTTATTGTCCGTGATTGCCTTTCGCAACCGCTCGTATATAGGCGTATCGGGTTTCAGATAGTAGCCGTCGTCCGCTTTCACCGTCGTATCTATCACGTCGGTAATTCGCTTATCGAGCGGCACTTTCTCGGGAAAGCGGAAGTCGTCACAGGCTTGCTTGTCCCGAAAAGCGACGATATAACTTCTCGTTCTATGTTGCGGGATGCCGTACTCGCAAGCATCGGCAACCGTATATCGGATATAATATCCACGCCCCGCAAGTTCGTTGTGTATCACGTTGAATGTCTTGCCGTGATCGTGTTCGGTCAGATTCGCCACATTTTCCAAAAATACGATTTGCGGCTGTTTTGCATCTATCGTCTTTCCGATCTCGAAGAACACATTTCCTCGTTCGTCGGCAAATCCTTTTTGCTTTCCGCACACCGAGAACGGCTGACAGGGGAAGCCGGCGATCAGAATATCGAAGTCGGGAATCGTTGATTTATCGACCGAGCGAATGTCCGCTTCGACGACTTCCGTTTTGGGAAAGTTGTGCCGATAAGTCATACAGGCATATTTGTCCTTATCGTTTGCCCAAACGACTTTATGTCCGGCTTGCTCGAACGCAAGGTCAATGCCGCCGATTCCGCAAAACAAACTGCAAACTCTCATATTACTTCTTCAACTTGAAGCGGAATTGCAGAGCAAACTTCACATAATATTTTCCGTTTTCCTTCTTGTAAATCGACAGATAATCGTGCCGACTGCAAGAAGGACTTTCGAATTTCAATTTATCGACAAGGAAGTCTTTGAATTCGTCGGCGATACAGGAGTGGAAGGCGACCACATCTCCGTCGCGCTTGACGACGATATATCCGCCGCTGACATCCGATTTGCCGTTCCAAGGTTTGGAGAAGCGCAAGCCCGTAAACATGGAATACAACAGATTTGCGACTTTCAAGTGATAGGTGTTCTGCAAGTCGTCGAATCCGTACCCGACCGCATCGTGATCGGCGATATATTTGATTGCATCGGAAACGGAAGTATCCGCCCCCGATCTTATGTAGTAGTAATATTTCAGCAATTCGGCGACCAATTGCGGGGTTTCGAAGCCGCCGCAACGGATCAAATTTTGTTGTGCGGTGTTCTTGACCGCATGGGTAAATTGAACGTCGATCCCGTGCGATTTCAAGTAGTTCAGCCTGTCGCCGATTGCAACGTCGTGGCAAACTTCGCCTTTGCGCACTATGTCGCGATACAAAGAGTTGAAGTGATTCATCACTTCGTCATCGACATTGCCGACAAGCTCGTATTCGAAGTTGGTATTGTCGCCGCTTGCGTTGAACAGAGTAGATGCCGCGTCGATATCCGACTTACAGGAGAAGCCCATGATTTGATTGACGCCGGAACGATAATCATGCGTGTCCAAAACAATGTCCTTTGTGCCGCCGAAATAGTCGTTCCGTTTCTGTGCGGGTGCGGAAATGTTATGGATGAAGATCGATTCGAGAAATTCCCGTATATCGTCGTCCGAAAAAGTGGTATTCCCTTTGTTTTCGGTGATCATGCGCCAAACGCGCTTTGCCTTTTCGGTAAACAAAGAAGAATCCAAAGATTTGACATCAACGCCGTTGAGCGTGATCTTGACCGTATCTCCCGTATAATAGCGGTACTCCTTTCCCGCTTGTTCTTCTCGGATGATGCTGATAATGTCCAGAAAAACGTCCTTGATTTTATTCATATCCTTATCGGCGACAAAGACCTTTCTGTCGGACATCAACTTAAAGAAGATATACATCTCCGACCATTCGCCCTTGTTTTTGCCTTTGATTTCAGCCATTTTCAAGCACCTCCTTGACCTTTTTCGCTATCGCTTCGATAACCGGAACGGTTACGCTGTTCCCGAATTGTTTGTAAAGATGAACGTCCGCAAGCACAAGTTCGAAGTCATCCGGGAAGCCTTGCAGTCTTGCCCATTCACGCGGTGTCATTTTACGAACGCCGTCCTTGTTGATTTCTCCCTTGATATGTGTTGTAGGTGTGAGATCGGTTTGGCGTTTATCGATAATCAAATTCCGCTCTCTGCCCATTCCGCCGCAAACGATCGCTCCTGCAACATCGTCCCAATCTCTTATCTCGTAACCGAAGCCGTGTCCTTTGGCTTCGTGACGCGCTTTATGCCGCTTCAATGTTTCCATGTAAACGTCGCTCAAATAATATTTGGCGGCGACGGGCTTTTCTTCGATAATATCTCTGATACGCTTACTCGAATCCACGGGCGTAGGGAAGATAAATTCTTCGGGAGCGATATCGTTACGGAAGGCAACAATATAGATGCGCTCACGGTTTTGCGGTACGCCGAAATCTCTGCTGTTCAAGATTTGCTCGAAAGGTTTGTAGCCGATTTGCTTCAATGTTTCGGTGATGATTTCAAAAGTTCTTCCTTTGTCGTGGATCGTAAGACCTTTTACGTTTTCGCAAAAGATGACTTTCGGCTTTTTCTTTTCGCAAATCCTCGCAACGTCGAAAAACAAAGTCCCGCGCGCCATTCCTTTGTAGTCGTCTTTGAAACCCTTGCGCTGTCCCGCAAGACTGAACGCTTGGCAGGGGAAACCGGCAAGACAGATGTCGAAGTCGGGAATGTCGTCCACGGCAATCTTCGTAATATCTCCGGCGATCTCGAAATCGTCGTGAAAATTCGCCTTATATGTTTTTTGCGCGTATTCGTCCCATTCGCTCACGAAAACCGTTTTAATAGAATCTCCGAAAGCGCGGTCGAATCCCAATCGGATCCCGCCGATTCCCGCAAATAAATCGATACTTTTCAACATCTTTCTTCTACCGCCTTCTTGATTTTTTCCGCACAAGCGTTTACGTCCGATTTTATTTCTTTGCCCCAAAACCGAATGACGATCCAGCCTTCCGCTTCGAGCCTCTCGTTGACCTCACGGTCGCGTTCCATATTTCTTTCGATTTTCGGAAGCCAAAAGTCTTGTCTTACCTTGAAATCGTTTTTTCTCCGTTCCCAATCGTATCCGTGCCAAAACTCGCTGTCGCAAAATACCGCAATCTTCTTTCCGATGAACGCGATATCGGGATGCCCGAATACCGACTTGACATTCTTCCTGTATCGCAACCCCATACTCCATAGGGCTTTACGCAAAGACAACTCGATTTCGGAATCTTTGTTTTTAACTCTTTGCATATTGAACCGAATTTGTTCTTTTGTTTTCGACATCGTTCAGTCCTCGAACGTCAATCCTTGTTCGGCGCAAAAGTCCCGAAACAATCTTTTCGCCTTCAAAGTCGGTTCGCACTTGCCGGTTTCCCATCTGCAAACCGTAACCGAGTTCACTCCGAGTTTCGCCGCAAATTCTTCCTGCGTAAGCAATAACCTCTCACGAGCGCTCTTTATTTTTTCAGAATAAGTCATCTTATACTCCGCTTAACATCTTGTTAGCAATATTTTAGCATTTTTCGGCGCATAAGTCAAGGGCTTCGACATACTTGCCGCCTATTCTTACCATAAAATTTCCGATCAAACACAAAGGCGGGTTTCCCGCTTGTGGACGGTCGAAAGCGCGTTGTGGCACTTTCCTTATCCTGCTTCCCCGTTCCTGCAAATTTGCCACAGGTCAAATAAGAAATTTTGGTGAAATTTTCGATTTAGGGGCTACGATTTTGCCCGAAAATCGCCCTTTTAAGTGAAGGGGTATCACACGGCGACGTTCTCGGCGCGGAAAATACAAAAAATTTTATGGTTTGATGTTGCATTTGCCGAAAAAATTCAACCATACCATAGTGGGGGAAAAAATTTTCACGATTCGATGTTGCAAACTGCGAAAAAATTCCGCCATACCAAAGTGAGGGGTATGAAGCAATGATTTTGCTATGATCGGAAAACTTTGAGGTTGCGAACCTCAAAAAGATTCACCCATATAAAAGTGAAGGGAAAAACGTATCAACCGCCAAAAATTTCAACCATACCAAAGTGTGGGGGAAATTCAGGCGTATCAACGGCGATAAAATTCACCCATATAAAAGTGGGAAGCGAACGGGTTCGCAACGGCAAGAAAACTTTAATGTTACATCTACCGTAAAGATTCACCCATATAAAAGTGAGGAGGAAAGCGTATCAAACGCCAAATAATTCCGCCATACCAAAGTGAAAGGAGAAAATTCGTGTGAACAATTACGCAGAAATGCTCCCCATACCATAGTAGGAGGTGATACAAATGCAGAACGCATGACTTCCGCCGCAGTCGGTAAACAGTCGCAAAAAGAAAAACCTTTAAGGAGAAATAATGCCATGAACACATCGTAAAAACGGAAGCAAAAGACACCCGCCGAGGCGATCCTGCGGCAAGCAAACGGAAAGCAAAAGTGGGACGATTTTCGGAAAAAGGGGAAGCAGGATAAGGAAAGTGGGCAAATTCCCACTTTCGAGGTTTGGGGCAAGCGGGAAACCCGCCTTCCCCTTTGGGACATTCAAAGACAACAACAGGAGGATAAATGAAGAAGAAAGAAACGGAAAAGAGCGCGGATCGCCATATCCGCATTACGGACATATCGCTATTGGAACAGATAGACGAGATCATGCAGTACCCCGAGTACAACAACTTCAACAAAGTGATATGCTCGGCACTGTTCTACGGACTCCACGCACTCCGCAAAGAGTTAAGCGGAGAAGTGGAACTGCCGCCCGCGTCGAAAGAGCTTGAAGTATTCACGCAGGAAGGCGCGCCGCGAGAGTTCTGCAAACTGCTCATCCAACTCTTGAATGAAGTAAATCTGAACGCGACCATCAACAAGTCGATGCTCTCTTCGATCTTCAACGCCTGTGCGGATGGCTTCGGCAAATCGTTTAAGGAAGGTTGCTATGCGGTTACACCCGATTATTTGGAGGACTTTGAACTTGAAGGTCTGAAATCATTGGGCAAATAAAAATACCTCAATTGAAAAAGTAAAATCCATATAGAGCAGAAAGACATCCGAGGATAGAAGTTAGTTGTGCAAAAAGAAGGGAAATGAGATAATGAAAAAGTCCCGTATGAGCCGAAGAGGAAGAAATGGCGAAATACAAGCATTTGACATTATCAGAGCGCATCGAAATCTATACCTTATTGAAGGAGGGAAAGAGTCTGCGTAAAATTGGGAAAGCGTTGAACCGAGACCCTACTACCATTGCAAAAGAGATCAAGAAACACTTGGAAGTGAAAGAAACAGGTTGCGGCGGTCGTCCGTTCAATCAATGTAAGCATTCGGATGGGTGTATCAAAACACAGGTTTGCGGAGCGAAATGGTGCAGAGACTTCTGCTATAAATGTTCCAGATGCAATTTATTTTGCAAGGAATATGAAGAGCAAGTCTGCGAGAGATTGGTCAATGCTCCATACTGCTGTAACGGGTGTCCAAAGACAAGGGGCTGTCATTTCCGTAAGAAATTTTACAGAGCGAATATCGCACAGAACGAGTACCGCAGCACCCTGTCCGAAAGCAGGAAAGGATTTTATATCCGAAAAGCCGAAGCAAACCGTATCGGAAGCATAATCGTGGATCCGATTCTGCATGGGCAATCTGTTCATCATGTGTATTTGGCGCATAAAGATGAACTCACCGTAAGCGAGAGAACGATCTATACCTATATCAATGGCGGGGTGTTCAAGTTGAAGAACATCGATCTCCCGCGGAAAGTAAGATACAGACCCCGAAAAAAGAAGGAAGAGTTCAAAATCGACAGGCATTGCCGTGAAGGGAGGACCTATGAGGATTATCTCGCTTATATGAAGGAGAATGCTGTATCGGTCGTGCAAATGGATACGGTAAAGGGCGGCACATCGGGGAAGGTCCTCTTGACGCTACACTTCGTCTCCTGCGGCTTTATGCTTGCCATATTGAGAGAGGCGAATACTTCAAAAAGCGTGATCGAGGCGATGAACCGTTTGGATTTTGTTTTGGGGAGAGAAAAGTTCAAGGAGCTGTTCCCCGTGCTTTTGACGGACAACGGAAGCGAGTTCTCTAATCCTATCCGGATAGAAACAGACTTGAACGGTGAAATGCGGACACGACTTTTTTATTGCGACAGAAACCGCCCCGACCAAAAAGGGAGCATAGAAGTCACTCACGAGTTCATAAGACGGATCATCCCGAAAGGGGAAAGTTTAGAGGCTTATACGCAGGAGGAAATCGACCTTATGATGAGCCATATCAATTCCTACGGGAGAAAGCGTCTCAACGACAGAAGTCCCTATGAGGTCTTTTCCTTAATGTACGGAGAAGGCACAGCAGAATTATTGGGGATACGGAAGATCCCGTATGACGAGATCATTTTGACTCCCAAACTATTGAAAAAATAAAGGAGCCGGCGAAAACGGGACAAATACTGCGGATTTTACTTTTAGAGGGGTGGACTTTACATGTGCAAAAGCAGCCGACCTCTATTCGTTTTACGCTTTTTTTAAGTTACTGAAATGGACGGGGTGGAACTTTGTAGAGGTAACGTCCGCAAAAATTCGCCAAATCGCCGCTTTTCATTAGAATCTCACTAAATACAGAACTTATCTTTGCTATTGAGCGCAAATAAAAATAGCGTAGATTCATAACGCAAACTCCTTGACTCTTCGGCTGAAATAGTGTAAAATGTATGTGTCGTATGAATACGATTGATATATTTCACGGAGGTTATTATGGAAAAGAAACCGAGAGCAATCAAGGACAAGCGTTATGAGGAGAAGCACAAGGCAGAACGCAAAGCGAAGAACGCCACTTGGGGAACAAGCGTTCCCCGCGAGAAGGCGGAGCAGATCAATGCCTTTCTCGAAAAGTATGGCTATACCAAAGTCCAACTCATAGAAGCAGGCTACAAAGCCTTGTTGGACGATGCCGCCGAGCATAATCTTTCACTCGGTAAGATTGTGGACGGCTATGACGACTTCTTCCCTTCCGAATTGGAGGCGATGAAGAAAACCGAGTAAAGACTTTATATACAAGGAGGAAACGCGATGGAAAGAGAACATAGTATTCAGCGCTATAAGGGCGAGGAATATTCCAAGTGCTCGAATAAGAATACTTGAACAATAAACAATTCAGTTATCAAAAGGAAATCGGAAACACGGTCTATACCGTGATCGTAAAAGAAAGCGAAACCGCAAAAGAAACGGTTTTGAAAAAGCTCGAAAGAGCCATGATACGGGACTCGCTCGAAGAATGTCATTCCAAAGGAGAAATTCTATGAAAAGGCATTATTCGGCATCAAATAACCAATCTTATCTCGGAGGTGAGAAAATAACTGCCCTCTATTGCAGATTGTCAAGCGACGACGGAAATGAGGGCGACAGCAACAGTATCGTAAATCAAAAGGCAATTCTCGGCAAGTACGCAAGTGAAAAGGGCTTTCCCAATCCCCAATTCTATGTGGACGATGGATATTCGGGAACAAACTTCAACCGCCCAGACTTCCAAAGGATGATGAGCGACGTGGATGCTGGGCTGGTCGGCACAATCATAGTAAAGGATATGTCGAGGCTCGGCAGGGATTATCTGAAAGTGGGCGTTTACACGGAAATCACGTTCCCCGATGCGGGCGTTCGGTTCATCGCCATCAACGACGGCGTGGACAGCGAAAGTAATGTGGACAACGACTTCACCCCCTTCCGCAATATCATCAACGAGTGGTATGCGAAGGACACAAGCAAGAAAATCCGCGCCGTGTTCAAGGCAAAGGGTTTGTCGGGCAAGCACCTCTGCACGATCCCACCCTATGGCTACAAGAAAGACGAAACCAATAAGCAGAAATGGGTTGTAGACGAGGAAGCGGCAACGGTCGTCAAAGAAATCTTCTCGCTCTGCATGAAGGGCTACGGCCCAACGCAGATAGCAAGAATTTTAACGGAGAGGAACATCGATCCGCCCGTACTTCACAAAAGGAAGAACGGACTCCCTACTACAACAATGTCCATCGACTTTGAGGAAATTTGGAGCACCAACGGCGTCGCAAAAATTCTCTCTAATCCTGCCTACCTCGGACACACGGTGAACTTCCGAACGAAGAAGAAATCGTATAAAAGTAAGAAGAAGCTTGAACTGCCGCCCGAAGAATGGGTAACGTTCGAGAATACGCACGAAGCGATTATCGATGCAGATACTTATGAAACGGTTCAGCGTATTCGCTCGGCAAAACGCCGTCCCACGGATATGGGAGAAATGAGTGTGTTTTCGGGACTTGTGTACTGCGCCGACTGCGGGAAGAAAATGTATCTCTGCCGTTGCACGACTATGAAGCAAAAAGAGTATTTCAACTGTTCCACCTACCGTAAAAAGAAAAAGAGCCTCTGCACATCCCATCAAATAACGGTAGAAGCAATCGAGGGTATCGTGCTTGCAGACTTACAGAGGGTATTCGCTATGGCGACCGACAGGGAAAGCGACTTCTTGGCGTTGTTAAAGCGGAATACCGATAAGGAAAGCAGAAGAAAACTTTTGGCATCCGCGCAGGAGAAAGAGAACGCCGAACGGCGCGTACAGGCTCTTGACCGTATCATCCGAAACCTCTATGAGGACAAAGTGAACGGCAACCTCTCCGACGAACGTTTCCGCAAGCTATCACAGGAATACGAGAAAGAGCAGAAAACGCTGACTACACGCATCCGAGAATTGCAGGAAGTATTAGAAAAAGCAAAGGAACAGTCCGACAACGTGACGCGCTTCATGCGCATTGTGCGGAAGTACACGGAAATCAACGAACTTACGCCCGAAATCGTGCGGGAGTTCGTTGAGAAGGTAATAGTTCACGAGAAACAAGTGATTGACGGCAAACGGACACAGGCGGTGGAAATCATCTACAACTGCGTGGGGGCGATTCCCGACTTCGCGCAGGAAGAAGCCGCTTAAACTTCGGGAAGGACAACGAATAAGCGGTTTGACTAACCGCCAAACCGCTTATTCATAGATTCCCTATGGACACCCGCCTTAGGACGGGGGTCTGTTTTTAAGCCGTAGGGCTTTTTATGTCTGCGGAAATTGCGGACCGCCGCAAGCGGCTATCATCAGGCAGAGACCGCAAAGCGCTACGGCTACGACTACGATTATCCAAAAGCGTTTCATTCTTCGTCACCTCCCTGTGTACGAATGTGAATGGCATTCTTGTTGCGGACGGACAGCACATGTCTCACGATAAAGAATCCCGCGGCGAAAATGCCGAGTGCGGCGACCGCATCCACCAAGCCGAGGATAAGCATTGCGGGCGACCAACCCGCGTCCGCGAGGTCCGTGGAGAAGGTGTTCGGGCTTTGGGAAATCGTATAGAGAATGTTCTTGCACGCCTGCTGCATGGCGGGGATGTTTTTCTCGGTGCGCACGAGATAGGTATAGCGCGCATTGTCCGTGGCGAGCCACAAGTCGTTGCCCGCGCGAATGCCGTACTCCACTTTCATGGCGGCGCTTGCCGCGTCCGACGTAATGAGCCCGACAAATCCCCACTCTCCGCGTACGATATCGGTGATGAATTCCTTCACCTGCCCTATCCATGTACCGAGAAGACCCGACGAGGTCATCAGTCCCTGCGCATTCCCCTTCTTGATTGCGATTTCGAAGGGACGGGCATAGATTTCACGGAGGGACTGTTCGTTGACGGTGGAAGTGACGCCGTCGAGGAGATGCTTGACCACCACGATGAGGCCCTCTTCCCTTGCCCCCTGCGCGACGCAGGCCGCGAGCTCTCCCGACAGGACGGGACATTCCGAGAAGTACTCGAAGTTGCGCGACCCGTATGCGCTCTTGTGCAGATTGACGCCCGGGGCATACCAGCCCGTCACGCCCGTCTGGCGCGCGTCATCGCCTGCGGATGCACCGAATTTCTTCATCATCTCCTTGCTCCATGAGGAAGCCAGCGTCACCTCGGACGGATAGAGAAGGCATCCGAAGTCGGAGCGGTAAGTGTCCTTGATGGCGGCGGGGCCGTCGAAGAGAAGCGTCTTGGGAATCTCAAGCCGCTCTACGGGCTGGGTCTGGAAGTTACCCATGGCGATGAGGTTCGCCATTTCCGCCTTGGAGAGCTGGGAGATGAAGGTCTCCCACATGGGGTCGTCGTAGTCGACGCCGCGTATTTCGCCGAACAGGATGGGCTTTGGGAGGGCGACTTCGTAGTCCGTGCCGCGGGTGTAGTTATTGCTCTCGGCGGAGATGTCGGGGTCCGGATAGGTGAGATTCTCCTCGTTTTCGGAAAGATTTGCCGAAAGATTTGCAAAGTGCCCCGCACGGGAGAGATACGCTCTCGCCCCCTCAAAGGCTCCGAAGCGGGCAGAAACGGCATTCCCCGTCTTGTCGTCTTCGGTATAGCGGAGGTCCTCGGTGACCTCGCACGGGATGCAGAGCGGGGAATCCTCCCCCACCGCCGTCCAGCCGTGGGCGTTGTCGAGTACGCGGAGAAGGTAGGTGCCTTGCTCGAGTTCATAGCCCTTGAACCCGTTCCCGTTGGCGTCGGAGGCGTCAAAGGACTTCATGTCGGAGAGTTTGAACGTGAGCGTTACGGTCTCCTCGTGCGGATGATCGGCGTCCGACTGTGCGGCGGGGTATAGAAGTCCCGTCTTTTCAAACGCCGCCAGCGTGACATAGGGTTTTTCAATGCCGCCATCCGTATACGGTGCGGTGTAGTAGAGCTGGACGACCTCCTTGCCCGCACGGGTGCCGTTGTTGGTCACCTTGACTTTGACGGAAATTTCCTTGTCCGCATCCGTCGCGCGAAATGAAGTCTTCACGGAATCCCTGTCCACGATTTCCTTTGTAAAATCCGTTCCGTAGGACATGCCGTACCCGAAGGGGTACTGGACGCCCGTTGCAATCTCTCCCGTGGCAAAGGGCACCGTCTGCGTGCGCTGATAGGCATCGTAATCCATCACGCCCTCGAAGGCCGCGGTCTCGTACCAGCGGTAGCCGAGGTAGATGCCCTCCGCATTTCCGACCGCCGAAGCGGCGGGTGCGCTGTTCACGTCATAGGCATAGGTGTCGCTCAGCCGTCCCGATGGATTGATTGCCCCTGCGAGTGCGGCGGCGACGGCGTTGGCGCCCGTGTAACCGGGGAGCCCAATCCAGAGCGCGGCGTCTATCTTCCCCGCATATTTTTCGAAACTTTCCCCCGTGGCGTGGCTTGTCCCCTTGCCGTCAAGAAAGCCGAGCTCCATCTGGTTGGAGATGTTAAGAAGGACGATGACGTGTTCGAAATTCTGCACGGCGAAGTCGAGGGTGCGCTCCTCGAGCGTCATGAGCCCGAGAAGGTTGGCGGAAATCTCCGACCCCTCTCCGCCCACGCGGGTGAGAACATAGATGGCGGTATCCGACCATGCCTTCGCGCCCTCTTTCACGGTGTTGCTCAGGGAATCAATGTTGAGTTCGGTGCTGCCGATTTCGGTGCCGACATCCCCGAAGCCGCCCGTGGAGCCCGTGCTTCCCCGCGAGTAGTAGAAGTCGTGCACCTCCCGGTAGGGCAGGATGTTGTAGTCGGGAAGCGCATCGTACAGCGTGTCCGCGCCCGTGGCATTTCCGCCGCCCGAACCGGAGCCCGCGTACCGCATGTGCGCAGACCCCATGCCGAGCAGGACGACTTTCTTGGGCGACGCCTCGCTTGCCTCCAAGGGGAGCAGGCCGTTATTTTTCAGAAGGACCTGCGATTCCCCCTCCAATTCCTCGCAGACGACGCGCGCGTCGGCGGGGTCATACGTCTCAAAGGAGGCGCCCTGTCCGAGGAAGAATTTATCGACGGTTATCTGATAGTAGGGAAGAAGAATGCTCGCGGTGACGAGTACGGCAAGAAGAAGCGCCGCTACCGCACCGAGTATCCCGAGCAGTACTTTGTTCATTTTTGCCATAATCCCCTCCGCAATCAAAGGTTATTGACCCATGTGTCGTAGCTCGCGTAATCCTCGTCGGTATAGGTGTATCCGTTGAACCACGGCGCGCTGTTCAAGGTATTCTTGCCGTTGGTGTTGATTTCATTGTCCGTCTTGCGGTTCTTAAAGGTGAAGTTGTCCTCGCCGACGCTTGCCGTGATTTTGATGTAGTCAATGTTGGGAATCTTGGAATACTTCTTTCCGAAGATGTCGAATGCCTTGGGTCTGCGGTCCACATGCCAGTACTGCAGTTCTTCCTCGGCGAGCGCCTGAATACGGATGGTATTGACGCCCTTCTTGAGTTTGACGTTCTCATAGACGATGTTCTCATTGAAGGAAAGGGCGACGATATCGATGGTCTCCTCGTGGTTCTCCTTGGCGAAGACCTGCTCGCCGTTGACGAACACGCCCGTGTCCACGTCGCGCCAGCAGATGAAATAGTACAGTCTCAGATTGGAAGCGGCGCTGATGGAGAGAGTCGTATAGCAAGGGACGGCGGATTCGATTTCGTACTCGATGTAGTCGCCCTTGTTGGCGCCCATGTAACCGACATACTTGCCGCCGTGCGCGCTCTCGTGCTCGACGACGTGTCCATCCCCGAGATAGAGGTCAAAGTCCTCCTTGACGCTCTTGGACGAGGGACGCATCGCCTTGCCGACGAGCTTGGCTTCCTCGGCTTCGAAGATGAAATCGGAAGAATTCTCGAGGTCGAGGCCGACAATGCCCTTATAGGGGTCTTCTGCACAGGCGCCGAGCGCGAAGCATGCAAATGCGGTTGCGGCCGCCATCAGGGTACAGAGGGTTGCGGTAATTTTTTTGTTCATGTGAAACCTCCACAAAAAAGTTTTGTAATTCACATTATAGCCGCCGCCCGAAAGTTTGCAAGAGCAAAAAAAGAACAGGTCTCCGTGCGGGAAGAATTGACTTCTACCGCCGAATAACCTGTCGGTTTTTTCGAATGGTTTGCGGGAACCGTCCGCCTAAAAGGTGATGTTCCCGCTCTTGTGCATCATGACAAGGAATTTTTCCCGCGTGGCCTGCGCCCTGCCGCGCGCCAAGGGGAGCGTCGTTCCGTCCTTGAGCTCGACTTCGTCGGCGCGGATGGCTGCCACGCTGAGCAGATTGACGAGAAATCCGTTGTGAATGCGCAAAAATCCGTACTCCTCGAGCGCCTCTTCGAGTGCCTTCATGGAGGACGAGATGGAGAAATATTCCTTCTTCCCCCTGACATGGATGTGCTGTTTGGCGAGCGCACCCTCGATATAGACGATGTCGTCGATGGGCAGGTTGACAATTTCCCCGCCGCTCTTCACGGCAAGAGAGCGTCTGTGCTTGTTCTTGCGCCCCATGTACGTTGCAATGGCGTCCGTCATGTCCGCGAAGAAGCGATTCTTGCGCACGAACGCGATGGGCTCCACGCGAAAGGAGTCAAACACGCGGTTTTCGCAGTTGGAGACGAAGATGATTTCCGTATCCGCCCTCTCCTGCCTCAGTTTTTGCGCACAGCGGATGCCGTCCTCGCCCGGCATATCGACGTCGAGAAGGCAGAGGTCGCAACCCGACGTGCGGAACGCCTCCAAAAGCGACGCGCCATCCGAAAAGAGTTCGGTCTCCGCGCGGACGCCGTACTTTTCGAATGCGGAGACGACGGCGCCCTGCACCGCACCCACCGCAAACTTGTCATCGTCACAAATACGAACTTTAATTGTTTCCATCTTCCCCCCACGTATTATAGAGCATCACGTCTGCAATAAAGCAGTCCCCTTCTATCTTGTGCGAAAACGCCCCCTCGTATTTGGATGCTATCGCCGCCACGATTTTTGTGCCCCGCCCGTGCAGCTCCTTCTCCGGCTTTGTCGTCCGGAGGCTGAGACGGGAGGCGTGCTTGGACTTGTCCGCTACGGGGTTCTTCACGTTGATGAAGAGATAGCGCCCCTGCTGGCGCATGTTGCATTCGATGACGGGGTCGATACAGCCGTCCTCGATACATGCCTCGATGGCGTTGTCGAGCAAGTTCATGAGCACCGTCGTAAGGTCGATGTCGGCGATGCCGAGTTTGGACGGGATTGTGATGCGGGAATCGATGCGCACGCCGCTCTGTTTGGCGCGGTAATTCTCCAAATTCAGGACATTGCGCACGGTGATGTTTTCGCAGTCGCTCACGTTGAGCACGCCTGAGACGTTCTTGTTCAGCTCGCGGAAATACTCCTCCATGCCCGCATAGTCTTTGCTGTCCATCATGATTTGCAAATAGGCAAGCTGGTTCTTGATGTCATGACGGATACTCCGCATCTCCTCCATGCTGTTTTTGAAGATGAGCGCCGTATCCTGCGTGTTCGTGCTCTCGGATTCGAGCACGGAGATTTTCGCCTCCGTCCTCTTTTTGCGCTCGAGCTCCGCGCTCTGGCGGAAGCAGAGCATGTAGGAGAGCACATTGAACAAATAGAGCACCAAGCCGAGCAGGAAGATGAGCAGAGAACTCTGCTGTTCCTCCAGCCCGAAGAAGGGCAGTTCATCCCCCTTGATGACATCCACCAAAATCTTTGCAATGTTGGAGAAAATCGCAACAATCAGCGGCGGTATCAGCCAGACTGCCCCCACCTGCTCGTGCTTTTCGAGCGGGAACAGCTTCATGAGCAGAAAGTGCGTGAAGAGGACGAGGGGGACGAGAACGGCGATGAAGATATATCCCGTCGTCAAGGTGTATTCGGCATGCAGGATGTTGAGATACACGACGCCGCCCGCCGCCTTGCCGAATGCCGTTCCGAAGACGTATGCGGTGGAGTAGGTGCAGAAGCGGATGAGCGTGTTGACGGGGGTGCGGAACCCCGCCGCGGCGGCATAAATCGCGCATGCGATGAGGTAGATGTACGTCACATTGAACCCCGTGTTGCGCACCAACCATTTCAGCACGATGAATACCGGCCAGATGACAAAGAATTGCAAAAGCGCGATGAGGACGGACTTCAGATTGCGTTTGACGGGGTAGAAAGTCAGAATACAGAACAGCCAGAAAAAGCCCTCCGTGATGGGCATGGAGAACATCTTTGTGCCGATGTAGTATTCGTTGATGTAATCGAGAAGGCCCATTGTTTTCTCTTTTTGTCAATCGGAGGGGGGTTGGCTGACGGAGAGGACGGCTTGATAGGCGGGGTCGTCGGTAAAGTCGCGCTCCGCAAAATTTGTTCCGCCGAGCGCCTCTGCGGCGCATCGGAGCTCCTGATACTCCGCATAGTCGATGTCCTCGCTCCCCATGAGTTCCACAAGGTCCCCGAGGGCGCGGCTGTCCCCGTAGCGGGCGAGGTACTTTGCCCCGAGGGAGAGGTCTTCGCTCCCGTGGAGGGCGTGCAGAAGAAGGGCGAGTACTTCGTCGTCCCCTGCCGCGGTGCGGGAGAGGAGGTCGAGCATGAGCTCGCGGCGAATCCCCTTTCGGGAGAGCGCCAAGGCGCCCGCCTTGCTCTCTTCGGGATGTTCGGAGAGCAAATCGAAGAGCTGCTCCGCAAGGGCGTCGTCTGCGGTTCCCATCAGCTCGAAATAGCGCGGATAGGCGACGGGATTGGCACCGATTGCGACGAGTGCGCTGCCCAAGAGTTTTTCCGAAGGCGCGCCGTCGAGCAGGGGGAGAAGATTTTTCGCATCCCGCTTGGACAGTTCGTCGGTGAGCAGCTCGGGAATTTCATACGCAGAGCCGTCATACGCCAAGAGGAGCGCGCAGAGTTCGGCGTCCGTCTTCTCGCGAAAATAGGCGCGGGGCGTCGTCTTAATCTCGGGCAGGGGGGTGTCCGCAAGGGCGGAATACGTCTTCCGCACGAGTTTGTGCACCTTCTTCGCGTCGAATTTTCCCCTGTTTTTGTGATAGGTTTCGAGAATTTTTGCCTGAAAGATTCCCTCAAAGTCGATAAGTTCCATACTCTCTCACATCATGAAGTTGAGGATGCGCTCGGTCATCCTTCTGTCTGCCTCGAAGAGCTTGCAGATGTCGTCCAAGGAGGTCTCCCCGTCCTCGAGGCGCGCCTCACGGTAGATGGCAGACGCGAGGGCGGCACGTTCGGAGAAGTACTCCCACGCGCCCGCTTCCGCAAGGGAGCTGTAGAGGTCCTCCGCCGCCCCGCAAATTCTGTTTTCGTAGCGGTCGCCCAAAATCGAAAAGCGGGCATAGACGTCGGCGAAGGCGTCGAGGAAATCCTCCTGTCTGCGCCTTCCGATGCGAAGTTCGTGGAGGAACACCTCCTTATACAGTTCGCAGATGACGACGCCGAAGGAATTTTCCTCGTTGCGGCAGATGAGGTCGTGCAACACAGAGAGCTTGACCATCTCGTCCCCCTGATAGTCGAGCAAAATCTCGCGCAGAAGGGGGTCGGCGCGGTATTTTTCCGCCACCTTTGCCGCAAGGAGCTGGAGCTTGGCGTCCCGCCCCTCCATCTCGTCGAAGGCGAGGTGAAAGGCGTCGGCAAAGTCCGAAGTCGCGCAGATGTCTTCCCCCGCTTCCGTGTCCTTGTTGATTTGCAGAAGAAACGCCGCGACCCGACTGTACTCCTGTTCGGGAAGACGGTAGAAATACTGCAGGGTGACGGATTCCCCGCCGTCGCGGGCGAGGCGGAGCGCCTCGAGGTAGTATCTTGCGACCGCCTTGCGGGGATAGACGGTGGTGAGCATCTCGAGCGCCTCGATGGCCTGCTCGTTCTCCCCCACGCGGTTTGCGGCGACGGCATAGAACCAGAGGACGTTGTCGTCATAGGGAAGGCGGTCCAAGAGAAGTTTCAGCTTCTCATACGCCTCGCGGTGCAGGCCCGTCTCGCAGAGGGCTGTGGCGACGCGGTACAAGTCGTCCGTCCCGTGCACGGGGAGTTCGGAGAGCTTTTTTGCCACCTCTCGCGCCTCGTCGGGCTTCTCCCTTGCGCCGAGCACGGCGCAGTACGTCGTGAGCACCTGCACGTCCTCGGGATATTCCGAAAGCAGGGCGGAGACCTCTTTTTCCGCGCCTTCCTCGTCCCCCATCATGAGGGTACACATCGCGGAGAGGCCCGCGGCGGCGGCATAGCAGGGCGTCCCCGCTTCTATCTCCGAGAACACTTCCTTCGCGCCCGTAAGGTCCCCCATCTTGAGGCGGGCGAGGCCTGCGGCGACCGTCTCGGCGTTGTCCTCCTCGTCCTCCACGAGGTGAAGTTTGGGCGGCTTGGCGAGATAGTCGGCAATCTCCTCCTCCGTGCCCCCCACTTCGAGATAGGCACGGCGGTAGTAGGTGTTGGAGCGGAATTCGTCCCCGAGGCGGGCATAGCACACCGCAAGCCCCTCATAGCCCTCGGAGAAATCCGCCTCGTTGCAGGTATCGAGAAAGCGGTACCAACAGTCGATGGCGAGCTGCCAGAGTTCCAATGCCTCATAGACATCGGCGTAGGCGGCATAGGCGTCGGCGAGGGGCGCGTGCATGCGCTCCCGCTTGTTGAGCAGGGTGAGCGCGCCGAGATAGTCGCCGTCGTCATAGCGGTTTTCCGCGCTCTCGACAAAAAAATCGTCGTCAAAGCGCAGGGTGCTGATGTTATCTTCCTTCATCCTTTCCTCCGAACAGCGCATGCACTTCGTCCGCGCCGAATTCGTAGTCCGTGTTGCAGTAGTCGCAGTGTACCTTGATTTCCCCCATCTCGCGAAGGATGCTCTCCGCCTCCTCCCTTCCGAGGGAGAGGATGAGACTGCGGATGGCAGTCCGCGAGCAGTGGCACTTGTAGGAGACGGTGCGCGAGGCAATGTTGCAACCCGCGGCAATGTCGGAGAGAATCCCCTCCGCGCCGACTGTCTCGATGAGGGTGGAGACGTGGGCATAGTCGCCGATGATCTTCTCGATGTGCGAGATGCTTGCCTCGCTCGCCCCGGGAAGGGGCTGGAAGAAGACGCCGCCCGCGCCCAAGCACTTGCCGTCGGTTCCGATTTTGACGCCGAGCGCAATGGCGGTCGGGCGCTGTTCACTCGTCAAAAAGTAGGCGGAGAAGTCCTCGGCAATCTCGCCCGAGACGAGCGCGCTCGTCCCCACGTAGGGAATGCCGCTGCCGTCGTCGCGGATGACGGTGAGCGTCCCCTCCCGTCCGACAAATCCGCCGACGTCGAGCTTCCCGTCCGCGCGGGGGGGAAGATTTGCCGAAGGGTTTTCCGCAAAGCCGCGCATGTGCAGCTTTCCGTCCCCCGAGACGCAGATTTTTCCCCCGACGCCGTCCCCCGCAACCGTCACGCTGAGCAGGCTCTTTTCGTCCTTGAGCCAGCTGCAGAGATAGGCAGTCGCGGACATGGTACGCCCCAATGCCGCCGCGGCGACGGGCGTGAGACGGTGACGGCGGATGGCCTCGTTGACGAGCGCCGTGCTGTCGAGGACGGCGAGGGAGACCTCCTCGTCCCAAATCAATGTTTTGTAGATTGTGCTTGTTTTACGCATAAAAAGTTCCACCTGTCGCTGTTTTCGGGGTCTTCGCCGAGGTGTCCCTCCACAAAAATCTGCCCGAAGCCCGCCCCCTCGAGGGCGGTGAGGATGCTCTCTTTTTCGTGAATATATTGGGTGTGGTGCTCGTCTTCGCGGCGGTACGTCTCCCCCCGCTCTCTCACAAAGAGGGTGACGTCCGTCTCCACGCGGCCCTCTTCCAAACGGTTGAAGGAGAGGTAAGTGACCTCGTCGCGGTCGTCCACCATCGTATTATTTGCAACTTGGGTGCGCAATTTGCGCGGCGTGCTGACATCCAGCCAGAGCAGTCCGCCCCGCACGAGGCAGGAGGCGGCATGGCGGAAAGCGCCCAAAAGACGGGACGGGGGCAGATAGTTGTAGCAATCGTTGGGCGCGAGGATGAAGTCGAAGGGCGCGGGAGCCCGCAATGTCGCGGCGTCCTGCAACACAAATTCGGCGCGAATGCCCTCTGCGCGGGCGAGTGCCTCCGCCTTTTGCAACATGGCGGGGGAGATGTCGGCGCCCGTCATCGAATAGCCCGCCTTGACGAGCGCACGGGTGAATGCCCCGCTCCCGCAGCCGAGTTCCAAACCCCGTCTCCCCGCATGCAGACGGGCAAGTCCGTCAATAAAATACTGCGACCAACGGGGATAGTCGCAGTCATCGTTGAGAAATTCGAACCAATCGGCAAGATGGGTATAGGCTTCGGACATGGTACCCCCTATTTGCGTCTCGAAGGCTTGGGCGGGGTGAGTTTTTTGCCCTTCCCCTTGCCCTGCAGGGCGCGGTCGCGGTCCTCGAACTGCTTGTTGTAGGCGGTGTATTTTTCCTCCCCCTTGTGGGCATTTTCATAGGCCGCCGTCTCGGCGCGAAGCGCCTGTTTGCTCTCGGCAATGCGGCGAAGGTCGGCGCGGGTGAAGCTACCCGTAAGCGGGGAAATCGCCGTCTTGTCCGCATCCACCGCCTGCATGGGACGGGCGGCGAGGTCGGATTTTCCGTAGGCGACGAGAATGCGCCGCTCTGCCTCGGGGTCCAAGGGCTTGTCCTCCGCCTTCTTGTCGGGCGTCTCTTCCTCTTCCTCCGCCGCAATGACGATGGCGGGGCTGACGCGGGTGTCGAATACCCACTGGGTATAATCCAGCCAGACGAGAAGGGAATAGACAAAGCCGATGAAGACGACGGCGACGAGGACGATGGTGAAGAAAATCCCGCTCACGAAGATGATGATGAACAGGGGCCAGAGGGCGAGGGCGGCGAATAGGATGGAGAAATGGGGCAAAAGGAAGGTCGCCGCGGCGGCGTTCTTGAAGAGCGCCCAGGGGCCGAGGCGGTAGCTCATGCCGAGCGCCACCATCCAAAGGGAGATGAGGGCGGCAATTCCGACAAAGATGTAGCCGATGACTTCGGAGGCGATGAGCCAGCCCGCGACGGGAGAGCCGACCGCCACCTGCAGTTCGGCATAATTGCCCATGAGGCGGGCGACAAAGAGGACGACGGAGAAGAGGACGGTGGCCTCGGTGACGGGCAGAATGTTGCGCTTGATGCCGCGGCCGAAGTCCTTGAAATCATAAATCCCCTGCGTGCGCAGCATGTTGCGGATGAGATACCCGCCGCCCGAAATCCCGATTCCCGCGATGAAGAGGGCGGGAACGACGAGGGCGAAATAGAAGAGGTCTGTGTAGAAGAGAATGTTCTCGGCATAGCCCGTCACGTCGTGCAGGGCGCCGGCGCCCACGCCGAATGCGCCCGCGTAGGGGCCTGCGATAATCTGCGTCCCCACGTTGAGGGTGCGAAGGACGATGACCGCAATGAGGGGTGCAAAGCAGAGCACAAGGAGGAGGTTGATGAGGACGAGGCGCCCGAATCTCCCCTTCAGCACATCCCAACACAGGGAGAATCTCCCCTTGGGGGCATGGGGAAGGACGTTGTCGTCCGTGCGCTCCTTCCCGCTCAAACTTCTCTCGAGATAGCCTTTCTTTGCTGCTGCCATGAATTTCTCCGAATCCGCGATGCCGCGTACGCCGTTTTTTCTTATTGTACTACAAAATACAAATTATTTCAATTAAAATGGGGCGATTTACTTGATTTTTCCCCATCTGTATGGTAGAATATTTTTCACACAGGGCAAACGGGCAGGAGTTTGCCCTATTTTTATGACTTGGAGGGACCCATGAAAAAGTTCAAAGTTGCCGTCGTCGGCGCCACGGGCACGGTGGGACAGCGCTTCGTCGAACTGCTCGCGGCGCATCCGTGGTTCGAGCCGTGCGCGCTCGCGGCGAGCTCTGCGAGTGCGAATAAGACATATGAGGAGGCCGTCTCGGGGCGTTGGGTTCTCCCCTCCCCCATTCCCGCCTATGCGCGCGACATGGTTCTCTTCGATGCCGAAGACGTAAATGCCCTCTCGGGGGTGGACTTCGTCTTCTGCGCCGTCGGGGCGTCCAAGGAGCGGGTGAAGGCCCTCGAAGAAAAATATGCGCGGGCGGAGATTCCCGTAATCTCCAACAATTCCGCCCACCGCTTTACCCCCGACGTGCCCATGGTAATCCCCGAAGTCAATCCCGGGCATCTCGAAGTCATTCCCCGTCAGCGGGCGCGGCTGAGGACCTCGCGCGGGTTTGTTGCGGTCAAGAGCAACTGCTCGCTGCAGTCCTATGTCCCCCTTCTGCATCCGCTCCGCGAATTTGAAATCCGTGATGTCGTCGTCTGCACCTATCAGGCGGTCTCGGGGGCGGGAAAGACGCCGGAAACAATGCCCGAAATTTGCGACAACGTCATTCCCTTTATCGGCGGCGAGGAAGAAAAGAGCGAGCGGGAGCCGCTGAAAATCTGGGGACAGGTGAAGGACGGGGAGATTGTGCCCGCCGCGCTCCCCCGCATCTCCGCGCAGTGCGTGCGCGTTCCCGTCTCGGACGGGCACACCGCCGCCGTGTCCGTCCGCTTTGGCAAGATGCCGAAAAGAGAGGACATTCTCGCCCGTTGGGAGGGGTTTTCGGGGGAGCCGCAGCGCCTGCATCTCCCCTCTGCGCCCGCAAAATTTTTGCACTATTTCGGGGAAGAAGACCGTCCCCAGCCCCGCCTCGACCGCGACCTCGAGCGCGGCATGGCAATCTCCGCGGGGCGGCTGAGAGAGGACCCCGTGCTCGGCTGGAAGTTTTTCGGCTGTTCGCACAACACCCTGCGCGGAGCGGCGGGCGGCGCCGTTCTGCTCGCCGAACTTCTCGCGGCAAAGGGATATCTGGGGTGACATTTTGCGCCTTCCGTCATAAGATGAAGTAAGAGCGGGAGGCGGCTATGACGGGATTTTTGCGCGGCAGCGCCACGGCAACGGTGACCCCCTTTGACGGCGGCGTCAATCTTGCAAGTCTTGGCAGGATGATGGACTATCAGATGGAGGGGGGAACGGACGCGCTCGTTCTCCTCGGCACGACGGGAGAGCCGTCCTGCATGGACGAGGACGAGAAGGAACTTGTCATCCGATATGCGGTGGAACATGCCGCGGGGCGGATAAAAATCATCGCGGGCGTCGGAAGCAACTGTACGGGGCGCGCGGTGGAGGCCGCCCGCCGTGCAAAATCGCTCGGCGCCGACGGGGTGCTCGCCGTCACGCCCTACTACAACCGCTGTACCCAGCAGGGCATTTTCGAATACT
This sequence comes from uncultured Clostridia bacterium, assembly GCA_947631925.1. Taxonomy (GTDB): domain Bacteria; phylum Bacillota; class Clostridia; order Christensenellales; family Borkfalkiaceae; genus Gallimonas. The sequence continues at coordinate 147,826 of CANRNE010000001.1, read as the reverse complement.
ATTCGGCAATTTGCGGGGAAAATCTCCCCGTGATTGCCTACAACGTGCCCGCGCGGACGGGAGTAAACATTCTCCCCGAGACGGCGGAGCGGCTTGCGAATCTTCCCAACTTCGCGGGCCTCAAAGAGGCGAGCGGCGACATGGCGCAAATCTGCGACACCATGCGCAGAATCCGCGGAAAATGCGACCTGTATTCGGGGGACGACTTCCTCAACCTCCCCATCTTAAGCGTCGGCGGGGCGGGGGTCATCTCCGTCGTCTCCAATCTCGTGCCGCGGGCGGTGAAGTCCTTGGCAGACGCCGCGCTTGCGGGGCGGCTCGGGGAGGCAATCGGCTATGCGGACGCCCTCTTCCCATTGACGAAGGCGTGTTTTTCGGAAGTCAACCCCATTCCCGTCAAGGAGGGGCTGAACCTCTTGGGATTTTGTGCGGGGGAGCCGCGGCCGCCGCTCACACCGCTCGAGCCCCGACACCGCGAAGAACTGCTCGCCGCCATGCGAAATTTTGGTTTGTGCGCATGAAAATTCTCCTTATCGGCGCCTGCGGGCGCATGGGCAGTGAAATCGGCGCGCTCGCCGCCCGTCGCGGGGAAACTGTGATAAAAATCGACCGCGCGGACCCCTCGCTTGCGGACATGGGTGCCTCGCCGCATGCCGATGTCGCCATCGACGTCTCCTCCGAAGAGGGGCTCGTCGGGCGGTTGGAGCTCGCAAAGGCGCGGCGTCTCCCCTATCTTTTGGGCGTCACGGGGCTGAAAGCGGAATGCTTTCGGGCGATGGCGGAGGTTGCGCGGGAAATCCCCCTCCTGTATGCGGAAAACTTCTCCCTCGCCGTCCAACTGCTCGCCTGTTTTGCGGAATATGCGGCGCGCGTGCTCGATTTTGACGTCGAAATCATCGAGCGCCACCACGCGAACAAGCGGGATGCGCCCTCGGGGACCGCGCTTGCCCTTCTCAGGAGCGTTGAGGCGGGCCGGGGTGCGCTTTTTCGGGTCTATGGCAGACATGGTGCCTCCGCATGCCGTCGCCGCGAGGAAATCGGCATCCACGCCGTGCGGGGCGGAACCACCCCCGGTTGCCACGAAGTGGGCTTCTACGGCGCGGGGGAAGTGCTCACGCTCGCACACAGGACGGAGAGCCGCGAGGCGCTTGCCTCGGGCGCGCTGCATGCCGCGGCATGGCTTCTCACCCGCCCCGCGGGACTATACTCTATGAAAGACCTGCTCCCGCATTGAACATAGAAAACCCCCGCACCGATGGGTGCGGGAGTTTTGTTTGCGGGTTACTCCTCGGACGGTTCGTCCGTCTTGTCTGCGGCGGGAGCGCCCCAGAAGTCGGGCAGAGCCGCGTTCTTCCACTTGATGAGCCCGAGTTCGAGCAACACTTCCGTGGATTGGTAAGGCAGTGCGTACGAGACGTTGGCGTTCTCGCCCTGCTCTACGCCGATAGAGCTCATCAGAATTTCCACAAGTTCCTTCGCGTATTTGAGGGAGCGCTTGCTCTTAATCTTGAGGCAGGTCGGGTAGTCCGCGTACTTGCCGACGGCGGAGACATCCTTGTGGTGGTACTTGCTCGCGTTCAGCGTGTTGGGGTCGATGGCGATGTACATCAGGAGGGACTTGCCCTTCATCTGCAGTTTCACGCACTTGTTTCTGCCCTTGTTGAAGGTGTCGTAGCTCCAGCTCACGCGGGACTTGACGCCCTTGTAGGAGAGAATTTCGTTCTTGAGCTCGGAATACATGCCCTTGACTTCGTCGTCCGCCTGCGTGATGCGCGCCGTGAAGCTCTTGTCAAGCATTGCGGTGAGCGTCTTCTCGTCGATGTCGGCGGGGATGATGATGGGGTGCGGTGCGGGTGTGTCGGCAGCCGCCACTTCCTCGACGACGGGCTCTTCGACGACGGGAGCGGGCTCCTCGACGACGGGCTCTTCTTCGGGAATTTCGGGCTCGACGGGCTCTTCCGCGATGTCCTCATCGAGGGGAGCGGGGGCCTCTTCGAGGTCTTCGGGCTCCTCAACGGGCTCCTCAACGGGCTCCTCGACGGGTTCCTCTACAGGTTCCTCCGTCGGTTCCTCATCCTGCACGGCCTCTTCGACAGGGGCCTCTGCAATTTCTTCCGTCTCGGTGGGCTCGGTGGGTTCTTCGGCGTTCTTCTTCCTTCTGAGAAGGAGCACGAGGAGAATTACCGTGACGACGAGCAGAACGATGATGACGGCGATGAGCAGCCATACCCACCAGAGGTTGGCAACCTTGGTGATTTCGATGACGGCATAGAGGGAGAAGTCCTCTGCCTCAAACACCATGTCGTTGCCGTCGCGGGTGGCGTCGATGAATTCGACAGAGCCGTCGTCCTTGATGTGGATGACTGCGAGCTCTCTGTCGCCCTCGCGGAGGTCTTCGGGGATGGGAAGGCGAACCTTGAACTTGCCGAGGTCGTGGACTTCCGTAGTTCCCGCAAGGAAGCTGATGTCCCAGCCTGCGCCGTAGGTGAAGTCAAAGCCTGCGCCGTACGCTTCCGCCTTCTCGATGAGTTCGCGGACAGCCGCGCTCTGCGCATCGGTGAGGGTGCTCTGTGCCGTCACTTTGGCGGTGTGGGTGCCTTCGGTGAAGGTGTTGCCCGCCATCTTGTCAATCCTGACGCCGTCCTTTTCGTACACGGTGTCGGAAGTGATGGTCCATGTCAATTCTCTCGTCGGGACGCTCGGCGTGTGGTTGCTGTCGCCCGTGAAGGTCACGGTTGCGGTGTGGGCGCCGACGTCCTTCGCGGTGCCGCCCGCGGTGATGACGGCCGTGACGCCTGCGGGAACGGTGCTCGCCTTGATGACAACTGTGATATCGCTGCCCGTGTAGGCGAAGCTGCTCGTTTCAAGTGCGACGCCGCTCACGTCGACGGTGGCCTTCTCGATGGTCCAAGGAAGCGACTTCGTCGGCGCGCTGAGTTGATAGTTATCGGGGTCGGTCAGGGTGAAGGTCACGACTACTTCATAGCTACCGGCGTTGGTTTGCCTGTCGCCCGACACGCTCGTGCTGACGCCTGCGGGGACACCCGTGACTTCGACGGTGATTTCGCTGCCCGTGTAGGCGAAGCTGCTCGTTTCAAGCGTGACGCCGCTCACGTCAATGGTGTCCTTCGTGATGGTCACGGTCAGCGGGCTGGATTGGACGCTGTAGTCGTTGATAATCGTCTTGAGGGTGACCGTGTACTCGCCGACGTCCTGAATCTTAGTGACGGCTGTTCCGCCCTTCGTGATGATGATGTCGGAGCTATTGATGCCGCCGTCGAACTCTGCGGGCAAATTCGTGAGGCCGCTGATGTCGAAGGTGACGACAAATTCGGCGCCCTTGTAGGTTGCGGTGAAGTCGTTGTCCTCTGCGGCTGTGCCGTCGACCTTCCAGACGCCTTCGGTGAGGTCCACATCGTCCTTCACGATGGCCCAATTAAACGTCACTTTTTTGTCGCTGTCTTCGGCGAAGACATGGTTCTTGCTATCGGACAGGACGAAGTCGAATGTAACCGTATACTTGCCGACTGCAGATTCTTTCTGCGTACCGCTTGCATAGGAAATGGTTACATACGCGCCTGCGTTGTCGACTTTCTGCCCGTCCACCGTGACGGCTTTGTTGAGGGAAGCGGCAGAGACCGTCGGCTCAATGTCATTGCCCGTGCGTTTGAATGTCCAGATGTTGTCCGTCGTGAGCTCGTCACTATCGAGCGCAAGTTTGGAAGCGTCGACTTTGACTGCGAGCGGGATGATTTTCCAAGCCTGCGTGATGGTGTAGCTTTCCGTCTTCGTCAAATCGGGGTCGAACATGTAGTTGGCGGGCACTTTCAGCGTGAAGGTGAACGTCACGGTGCCGCCTTCGCCGCCTTCGCCGACGTCGGGACCGACTTTCTGGTCGGCGGGAACGACGGTGATATCCAGCACATCTTCGATGCTCATTCCGGTATCCCAATGGAAGAGGTAGGCCTTGTTGGAACAGTCGATGATATGTTGTTTGCCGTCATACTTCAGGGTGATGACGCCTCCGACGAGCGTGGCGTCAGCATCGTCCACGGTCCATTCGGGGTCGCTCGCCTTCGAGATGACCGCCTTGCCGATGGTCCAGTCGTGGGAGAGCTCCTCTTCGTTGACCTCGAGCACGTAGTTGTCCTTGAACTTATCCGACAAAGCCACGGTGAGCTTTGCTATGTAGTTGCCTGCATTGGTTGCTTCAAAGAAGCTGTCCGCATCCTTCTCTTCCACAAGCAGGTCTGCGGGAAGCGTGTCGACCGTTTCGCATACCGGGATGACTTTGTATTTCTGCTCATGGGGGGCACCCGTGTAGGTGAAGCTGTTCTCCGCCCATTCAATCGTGACGGTCACGGTCGCGGGGCGGATTTCCCACTGCTTGGTGACGGTGTTCCCCTCGAGGGGCTCGCCGCCAAGGGTGAAGGTGTAGTTCGCAAGGTCTTCGGGCGTGAAGGTATCTTTGTAGACGGTGAATGTCGCATCATAGACGCCGACGTTTGCCTTCACGTCTTCGGTAGCAATCTCATCATCGAGGAAATACTTGATGAGCTCATCGCTCGTGTAGCCCTCTGCGGTGTATGTAGCATCCCAGTTGACGTTGCGGGCCTTAGTATTATAAATGTAAGGGGCTAAATAGTCTTTGCCGTCGTCCGTCTTGAGGGTGAGCTCGACATCGACCGCGAGCGGGTCAATCCCGACCGTGAATTCCTCGCTGTCCACGGCAACTTTCGTTCCGTTGTCGGTGACGGTCACGACATAGGTGCCGCTCTCTGCGACATCGGTGAGCTTGAGGGAGGCCGTCTCGGCGCCGTCAATCGGCGTCTTCTCGTCGCCGTCCACTCTGTACCATTGATAGGAATAGGTCGCATAATCGACGCCGTCCGTCTCCACGGAGAGCACGAAGCCGTCCTTGTTTTCGATGCGATAGGTGGTCTTGAGTTCGCTCCCCTCTTCGCCGTCCACAAAGTTGTTGACGAAGAATTCGGTCGCGGGGCGCACGGTGGTGTCACGGGCGGGCATGCCGTCCTTGAGCGCGGTGCAAGTCTCGTCGTCCGCTTCGAACCAGTAGAGGACTGCGTAGTCCTGCACGGCGTCGGTATCGGAGACGAGGGCGACGTCGGTCTCTGCGGGGATGAGCCCTTCGCGGACAATCTCGCCGTCCACTTCGTAGCGGACGAGGTAGAGGTCGGGGATGTCGACGCGGGCATTCACGGTGAAGCGATACTTGGTCTGATTGCCGAGCTCTTTGTTGATGAACGTATCAATGCCGTCGAGCGATTCGACGCCGTGGTTTACAAGGAAGTTGGCGGCGCGGGTCACAAGGTGGGCGACGTCCACGATTTTGCTCCCGTTGGCGGTGAGGGTGCCTTCGCCGCGGTAGATGTCGACGAGGGACATTCCCTGCACGCGGTCGGGAAGATAATCGAACGCCCTGCGCGCATAGCGGAGAATGGTGTCATACAGGCCGTCGTAGCTCTCCAATTTGTCGATGTATTGATAAACGGTCTGGTTGAAGTCGTCGCGGGAGATGCGTTCACGAAGGTCTGCGGCATCGAAGTTGTCCCAATCCACCTTGTGAATGAAGTTATAAAGTTTCTCCGCGGCGCGCTCGACGGAGTCTTTTTTGACATACTTCTCGAGGAAGCTCTTCACTCTGTCGAAGGAGAGGTCGTCGACGCGGCCCATCACCTTGTCGATGAAGGCATTGATAAATTCGTCGATGCGCGCATCCGTGAGGCCGCTCACGTACTCGCCGATGTAGCCGTTCATCCATTCGGCGCTGAGGAAGTTGGTGAAGAAGTGCTGATAGTCCACGCCGCCGAGGATGTCGAAGAGTCTCGTGACATACTCGTCGCTCTCCACAAAGGAGCCGACGGGGGTCGTGAACAGGGAGAAGAAGGCATTCTTTTCCTCGGAGGTGAGGCTTGTGCTCTTGAGCGCCGAGCGATACATATCGGTGAAGAGCACGGGCATGCGCACGGTGATGTTGTAGGCGCCGTCCGTGTAGCTGTAGTCGATGTGGTCGTCAAGGAGACGGGCAGCGGTGCGGATGCGGGAGCAGTCGCCGTTGAAGCCCACCGTGAGGGTGAACGTGATGGGTTTGTTGTCGTCCTTGTTGTTGTATCTCGTCTTGATATCGAAACGATAGCTGATGAGAGACTTCATCGCTTCATCGCTCATCGTCGCGATTTCGGAGGGACGGGGCAGGTCGGAGAGAAGTTGCTTGAAGTTCTCCAGCTTGAAGCTCTTGTCGTAGATGCAGATATCCTCGTTGACATAGATATCCTGCACGAGCGCGAAGAGGTCGGGAATGCTGATGGTGACGCTGCCTCCCTGCTGCTCGACTTGGTCGACGATGTAGTCCTTTTGACCTTGGACATCGCTCCACAAATCTTCTTTTTCCTTTAATTTGTTTTTGTATGTTTCAAGGTCGGACTTGAATTTCTTGTAATCTTCGTCGTACTGTTCTTTTTTTGCCTGATATTCGGCCAGTTCTTCCGGCGAAGCATCGGGACCGGGCTCTTGGGGCATTTCGGGTTCATTGGGTTCGACAGGATCGGGATAGGCGGTATCGAAGGCCTCTTTGACGAGTTCGTCGAATTTCTCCTGAATCTGCTCCTCCGTCTTGTCGGGGTTCTGCTGCATATAGCTTGAAACCGCCGTCTCGATGAGCAGGTCATAGTCACCGTTCGTGAAATCGACAAAGTCCTCAACGGTCAGCTGGCTCAGGTAGTCCTGAATTTTGTCCATCGTGAGGCCTTCAAAGCTGAAATCACTCCCAATTGCGGTGGGCGCCGCGATGTAGGACATGCGGGATTCGCCGCCGCCCGCGTCGGGTGTGGCGCTGTTGAAGATGCCCTCCACGACGATTTCCTGCAGCGCGGCAGAGAACGTGTCAATGATGTCATTGAGGTCCGCTCTCCCCGCAGACAGATAGTCGCGGTAGCCGGCATCGAGCAAGAACGTCAGGTGAGAGTTCTCCCTGTCGTAGTCGAGCTCGTACCACTTCTCCGTGCCACCGTGTACTTCGACGTCGGAGGATGCGGAATCTTCCGCGTAGGCGGGACGGAGTGCAAACACGCCGCCGAGCGCCAACATGAAGGACAGGAACACCAACAAAATTGTTGTGAGCCTCTTCGAAATCCTTCTCATACAAATATCTCCCTTTCAATATTTTCGCAAGACACGGAAAAGCGCGCGGAAATTCGCGCAGACAAATCCGAATCGGGCGAATATGTTTTTTTAGTAATATAATAGTAAACTATTTTCACCCAAATGTCAACAGGTTTACATGAAAAATTCGCGCAAAATGACAAAATTTTTAACCACATTCCCCATCGGACGGGGATTTTGGCAAATCTTGCCCCCCTTCTCCGGGTGCATTTTCGCAGGAAGATGCCTCGGCGTTCGCCTCTTCGGGCGCTTCGGGGGCGGAATTTTGCCCGCAGTCGGGTGCGTTTTCGGGTGCTTCGGGCTGCAAAGGGGCGATATGTTGTGTTTCTTCCACGCTCAAACCGCCGCTCTCCTCGGCGCTCTCTTCGGGAGCGGGTTGCGCCGTCCCCTCTTCGGGAGCGGGCATCTCTTGCAATTCTTTTGCCGCAACGGCCCGCTTTTTGCGGATTTTGCGCACGATGAGAAATACCGCGAGGGCGACAAGGAGCGCCGCGACGACGGGGAGAACGATTTTCGCCGCAAAGATGAGCTGTGCCAAGGTTGATTTTCCGTGCTCTTCGGACGGGGGCAAGGGCGCGGCGTCGAAGACGGCGGAAAAGACGACGTCCTGCGTGACGGCGACATCCTCCGGGCGGTTGCCGTTTGCATCCTCCCAGTGGGAGAAGGTGTAGCTGAATTCGTCGTCGCTCGCCTTGGGCGGGATGAAAGACGGCGTCCCGGCATGCTGTCCGTGGCGCACCGTGGCGGTGTACAGCGTCCTGCCGTCCGCCTCAAACGTCACGGTATATTCGAAATATTCTACCTCCGCGCTGAGCTGTACGTTGGCCGCAGGCATGACAAATTCCAGCCCCTCCGCGGGGACGCTCACGAACTCGCCCGCTTCATTATAATAGGCATAGATGAGGGTGATTGCAAAGCCCTCGCCGAGGAGCACGGCGTCGACGGTGACCGTCTCCCCCTCCCGATAGCGGGTGCGCGCGGGGGTGAGCGTCACTCTGTTTTGCGCGTCGGCGAGCACGCCCACGGAGTACATTCTGCAGAGTTCATAGACGTAGCCCGCAAGAAGTTGGGCGGAAAACGCCCCCTCTCCCTCCTGCGCGGGCACGGCCTCCCCGTCCGAGGCGTAGAAATCCAGCCCCTCCGCGGGGACATCCGCATATTCGCCGCATGCGGTGCGGTTGGCAAAGACAGCGACGCGGGTTTCGCAGAACACCTCGCTTCCGTCCGCATCAAAGAGGTGCACATAGAGGCGCGGGAATTGGCCTTTTGCGTCCACAGTCGCGGACATGGTGGTCACGTTTTTCGTCAACATCTCCGAAACGAGCGCTTCGGAGAAGACGAGCGTCAGGCGGGAGAAGCGCACGGTGAGGGTGGGATGCTGTGCGGCCGAGAGGAGCACGAAGAGCATTTCCGCCCCCCATCTGCCCTTGGAATCCGCCCATGCGGTGCCGTCCACCGCAAAGGCGTCCCCCTCGCGCGAGACGGCGGCACGCAGCGACCCCGAGGCAAAGAGCGGCTTCTCCTCGAACTGCGCTTCATAGGCATATGTTGTGCCTGAAACGGCCACGGGGAAGTTCTCTACGGCCGCGCTGCCGCTCTTCCAACCCGTGAAGAGATAGCCGAGCGTCGCGGTGGGCGCCCGCTGCGGATTGTCGCCGTAGGCAATTTGCTCCCCGCCGAAGGGATACTCGATGCGCTGCGGAAGGCCCGCAACCGTCCAGATGACGCGCGCGCTCGTCTCATAGCAGGCATAATAGGTGACGTCGCCGCGGGCCGCGGGGAGCGCACTCAGCACCTGTCCGCGGTAGGAGGATGCCCAGCCGAGGAAGCGGTAGGCGAAGTCGTCCGCGGGGCGCTCGAGGCCGCCGAGGGCGGGGTCGTAGACGGGAATTTGGTCAAAAAGACAGCTCCCCTCCCGCATCTCGCCGTTCACCGACCACATCACGCGGCAGGGAATGGGCTCCTCACGGAAGACGGGATAGAGGGACAGGGTGCCGAGACTGCTGACGAGACCGGAGAGGTCGACGGCGTTCCCCTCGCTGTCCGCCCAGTGGGAAAATGTGCATACATATCCCTCTTTTTGGCGGGTAGGGAGCAGTTCTTCGGGGAATTCCACCGCCGAGAAGTTGACGACCGTCACGGTGTAGATGGGCGTCTTCGTGCCGTCGCCGTAGAAGCGAACGCTGATTTCATGCGCGTTGCGGAAATAACGCATGACGTCCGTCTCGCACACGAGGGAATAATTTTGCGTGGCGGTGCCGTGGTCGAGGAGACCCTTTTCGTATGCGTCGGCGAGCGCGGCTTGGTCTTCGGGAATGGATGGCGGGGTCGGCATCTCGGGCATGGGTGCCTCGTTTGGCCTCTTCGGCTCTTCCACGCGCTTGGGCTCTGCAACGGCGGGAACGGGCGCGGGCGGCTCCCCCGGGTCTGCGGGGATGGAGGGCTCGGGCCCCGGGTCGGAGACCCTCTGCGGCTCCTCGGGCTGGTTGGGCGGGAACTGCACGCCGCCGATGATGGGCGCGGCGTCGTCGATGTCCTCGGGGATGTTCAGCGTCCCCGCAAGGATTTCCATGGGCGACTTCTTGACCCAGTTGCGGCCGCTCTGCACGTCGATTTTGAAGTTGGAATCGTAGCGATAGTTCTTGTAGTCGGGAACTCTGCCGTCCGTGAGCAGATTTGCCATCACATACAGCTCGGAGAGAAGGATTTGGAACTCCTCCGCCCGCTCCATCTTGGCAATGATGCCGCGCACATCCGCCCGCCCGTCCCGATAGAGGGTGTTGATGGCGTGCAGAAGTTCGGTAATCTGCGTGCGCATCTCGTCGTGCATCATGATGTAGAAGGCGTACTTCTCCGCATAATCGGTCGCCGTATAGCGATAATCGAAGAACAGGTCGCGCAGTTTTTCGGTGGCGGCCGCCGCCTTGTCGAGGTCGGCCTGAAGGTGGGGATAGACCTCCAATATTTCGTCCCGCCGCTCAATCACGGTGGAAACCGTGTTGCCCATGACGGCGTCATAGAGGTTGCGCAAACGCCCTTTGCAGGGGGTGTACTCGAACATGAAGTCGAGGTAGCCAATCTGCCTGAGCATCTTTTGGAAATCGGGGGAGGAGAGCTGCTTTTCGTACTCCTCCATGTCTTTGAGATATTGGGAATATTGCCGCCCGTACGAACTCCATTCGAGCGCCTTCCTCAGCCACTCGTCATGCGCCTTGACGCCGTTTTCGTGAGCGGTCTTTGCCGCATTGTAAGAATTGAGGCGGCCGAGATACGCCTGATAGGCATCCCATTCCGCCTTTTGGGCGAGATAGGCGCGGTAGGCGGGAAGTTGGACGTTCTCATAGGCATCGAGCGCGACGACATAGTCGTCGTATGCCTGCTTTTGGGTGAGATAGCGGGCGTACTCCGCATCGTACGCCGCCTGCTGTCCGGCAATGTCCGCGGAGGCAGCATTGCCCGCCTTGGAGGCACGGGTAAGCGCGGCGTTGAGGTCGGAGAGCACGACGGTGAATTGGGTGCGATAGCGCACGGTGACGAAATCTTCCCCCTCTTCGCCGACTTCCTGCGTGTAGACGCCGTCCGTGAGCGGCTCGCCCTCCACCGAGACGGGACGCCAAGTGACGGTGCTGCCGTTTTCGGCGGCGTAGGAATATGCGGAGGGAGTGACGGTGAGTATCCCGTCCGAAAAGTCGGTGGAGATTGCCGAGATGTCCACCGCGGCGCGGTAGTTGAGGGAAAATTCCCCGTTTTGTTCGAGGAAATCCCGCTCGGCATCGCAAATTTCCCCCGCGTACGCCGCGACAAGGTCGGCTTCGCCCACCTCCTCCGCATACGCATACGAGGGATCCCGATAGCGATAATCCCCGAGGAGCGCGGCATGGGAAGGGCGCAGCGGGACAGCCCCTGCCGCGAGGACGCCGCAGAGGACGGGAATCAAAATCCGTATTCCGTTTTTGCGCGTAGTTGCTTTCATGTAACTCTATTATAACATATTTTCAAAAAAATGCAACTACTTCGCAAAATATTCGCCCGCCGGCGCCATAGATTTATGTTGCCGAATTCAGGAAGATTTGGCGGAGAAAACATCAGAACGGGGCGCGGAAGTTGTGCGGCGCGCCGAGGAAAGCCGCGGCCGCGGAATGTGCGCGGAGAAATCCCGCAAAAATTTTTTCGGCCGATTTTTTTATCCGCTTTGCACTTCCTGCGCCGAAAAGTTACCGCTTGACAAATTGATTTTTTATGATATAATGAAAATACATTATCTTGAAAGGGGAGAGGAAGGGATGTACCGCGTTGCCATTGTGGAGGATGAAGTTGCCGAACGGGAGAATTTGGCAGAAAATCTTGCCCGTTATTCGGGCATGTTTGAAATCAGGATGTTCCCGTCCGCCGTGGAATTTCTCACCGATTACAAGCCCGTCTTCGACATCGTGTTCATGGACATCGACATGCCCTATCTCGACGGAATGACGGCGGCGCACCGCCTGCGCGAACTCGATGCCGACGTCTGCCTGATTTTCGTGACGAACATGGCGAAATTCGCGCTGAAGGGATATGAAGTCAGCGCGTTCGATTTCATCGTCAAGCCCGTCTCCTACCCCGCCTTTTCGCTCAAACTCGACAGAATCTTGCGCCATCTCGGCGTGCGGACGGACAAGTCCGTGCTCATCCAATCGGGGCGGGACAAGCTGCTCCGCGTCGCCGTGGCGGACATCCTCTATGTGGAAGTCATGGGGCACAAAATCGTCTACCATCTTCCCGACCAAAAGGTACTCTCCTACGGGACTCTCAAGAGCGTGGAGGACGCCATAGACGACAAATTCTTTGTGCGTTGCAACAACTGCTATCTCATCAACCTGCGGCACGTCGTCGCAATCGAGGGGAACTATGTGAAGGTCGGGGACGAGCGGCTGCTCATGAGTGCGCCGCGGAAGTCCTCCTTCGAACAGGCGCTCGCGGACTTTTTGTGCACGTCAAAATAAAATGAGTTATTTCCTCTTTTATAAACCCTTTTTCATGGCGCAGCTTCTTATCGCGGAGTTGCTGTTCACCGTAAGGCTTCGGAAGCGCTCCAAATTCTGGCTGCGCTATCTTCTGCTCGTCGCGGTCTGCATGGCGATTGCCATCCTCATTCCCGTACAGCCGACGAATGCCATCGAGCTCTCCGCCGTCTTTTTGGGGCTCTTTGCCGTCACGTACGTCGGGCACCTGCTCTGCTATGACGTCTCCCCTCTCACCGTCCTCTTTTGCCTGATTGTGGCGTACACCACCCAGCATCTCGCCTACTGCCTCTGCAACTGCATGCTCGTCTTCACCAATCTCAGTGAAAACGTCTATGGCGTGTACACGGAGGAGGCCATGGCGCAACAGGGGAACGTCAACCTCGTCTTCGGTCTCATCTTTGAATTTGTCATCTACTATATCACCTATTACGTCTTCTTCCTGCTCTTCGGCGACCGAATCAAGAAAAATTCGGAAATCAAACTGCAGAAGACCTCCCTGCTCATCATCGGCAGCGTCGCGATTGTACTGTCCATCTTTGTCAATGCCATGGTCGTGTTCAGTGAGTTGCAGAGCGACCTCGTCATCGCCACCAACTTCTACAACGCCCTGTGTTGCGGGTTCATCGTGCACATGCTCTTCAGCATGGTGACCAATGTCCAGATGAAGGATGAACTCGATACCATCTACAAACTTCTCCGCGAGTCGCAGGAGCAGTACGAGACGAGCAAGAAGAACATTGAACTCATCAACATCAAGTGCCACGACCTCAAGCATCAAATCCGCAAAATCGGGCAGGAAAACCTCATCAACGACCGCGCGATTCAGGAGATTGCGGATGCCGTCTCCATCTACGACAGCGAGGTGGACACGGGGAATGTCGCATTTGATACCATTCTCACCGAGAAAGGGCTGTATTGTTACAAGAATAAAATCACGCTCGACTGTATGGCGGACGGGCATCTGCTCGACTTCATGAACGAAGCGGAAATTTACAGCATGTTCGGGAACGCGCTCGACAACGCCATCTCCGCGGTGCGGCAAATCCCCGATTGCACCAAGCACTATATCGGGCTCTCTGTCTGCCGCGTGCATGACTTTGTGACGGTGAATATCCACAACTTCTACGAGGGAGCCATCGCCTGCAAGGACGGCATCCCGAGCACCACGAAGGAGGACAAAGAAAACCACGGGTTCGGGCTCAAAAGCATCTGCTACATCGCCGAAAAGTACGGCGGAAAGGCCTCCGTCCGCGCAGAAGGCGGAGTGTTCGACCTCAACATCCTGCTCCCCTACCGACAATCCGAATAGACAACTTCTCCCCATCTATTTGCGCGGCAAACGCCGCGCTTTTTCTTTTATTTCGCAAAATATGTTGCGGATTTTGAATTTACGCTGTTGCCGTTGAAAAATTTTACCGCTTTTTTATAATAATTGACACAAGCCGCTTGCGGCAAATTCATGGAAGGAGAAGTCATATGAAACAAAAAATGAGCAACGAAAAGTTTCGGATCATCGTGCTCCCGATCGTCGCGATTATCGTCGTGTTGATTCTGGTGCTCACGCTGGCCGCGACAACGTACTCGGCAGCGCTCGATCTGGCGCTCGGCAGAGGACAACGCCACGTCGTTGAAATCAACGACAATGTTTCCGCCGATGCAGCGGAATATTACAAGGCGAAGTTCCCGAATCCCAACGGCGGAACGCTGGAAAATGCCGACCCGCCCACGGAGATTGAAGAACAGTCCCGCAATGCGGCGGCAGAAGTCGCACTCAAAGTCGCGGAAGAGGGCGTGACGCTCCTCAAGAACGACGGCGTGCTCCCGCTCGCGAAGACGGCGAAGGTCACCCCCTTCGGTTACCGCTATGTCTCGCCCGTCTGGGGCGGCTCGGGTTCTGCCGCCACCAACATGGATTTCGACTATGTCGTCACAGCGAAGGAAGCGCTCGACGTGTTCGACCTCAACACCACCGTCAGCGACGCACTCTTTGCGGCGACCCCTACCGAAATTCAGGGCACGAGCGACAGCTTCAGCAACAGCGGCTCCACCAATATGTCCATCTTTGAGTTCGAGCCCTCCGTCTACAGCGGGCTTGCCTCCTCCTGCGCGGGGACGGTCGGCGTCGTGTTCATCGGCAGACTCGGCCTCGAGGGAGACGACATGTGGCATGAGAGCTATGGCGACGGCAATGCGGCGCACAGCTTGCAGCTCACCACGCAGGAAAAGGCGGCGATTGACTTCGCGAAGACAAACTGCGATTCCGTCATCGTCATCTGCAATTTCTCCAACATCATGGAAATCGGCGACCTCAAGGACGACGAAGGCATCAACGCGATTCTTTGGGTCGGCAACCCCGGTGCCAAGGGTCTGCAGGCAATGGCGGAGATTATGGCGGGCGACGTCAACCCCTCCGGCAGAACGGTGGATACATGGGTCTATGACCTCACCGCGGACCCGAGCTTTATCAACGTCTCCAACGGCACCTTCGGCAACGAAGACATGGTGTCCAAGAACTACTATGAGTATGAGGAAGGCATCTACGTCGATTACCGTTATTATGAGACGGCGGCCAAGGAAGCCGCAAACGGCAACTACACGGGATTTGACTACGACGACAGCGTCGTCTATCCCTTCGGCTACGGCCTGCACTATGAGAACGAAAAAATCACGCAGACCCTCACCGGCGTCCGCTATTCGGGCGGCAACGTCACCGTGACGGGTACGGTGAAGAACGAATCTTCGAGAATGGTCAAAGAGACCGTTCAGGTCTACATCGAGGCTCCCTACTATCCCGACGGCAGCAAGATTGAAAAATCCGCAAAGTCGCTCATCGGGTTTGACAAGGTCAAGGTGGAAGCGGGTCAGAGCGCCAACTTCTCCATCACCGTGGCGGCGGAAGACTTCGCGTCCTATGACGACCGCGGCTACTACATCGCCAAGGGCGGCTATGTGCTCGAAGAAGGCACCTACACCGTGCACCTCGGCAAGAATGCCCACGAGGACTGGGGCAGCAAGACATTCGAAGTCCGCGATACCCTCGCCTACACCAACGGAGAAACGCTCCACGGCGCCCGCAAGGAAGGCAAGCGCAGCTCGGACGGCGTCGAGGCGAACAACCTCTTCCCCGAAGTCAACGACTACATCAACAAAGACAAACTCATGACCGTCATGTCGAGAAGCGATTTTGCGGGCACCTTCCCCGTCGCCCCCGAAATGGATAAGACCGCTCCCGCTTACATCGTCACGGCGAATGCGGCTTACGACAGCGTGAACGACCCCGTCTCGGGCGCAGGCAACACGAATGCCACCCTCTATAAGGCGGAAAAGCCCACCTCGGGCGCAGACAACGGACGGACGCTCAGCTCCCTGCGCGGTCTCGATTACGACGACCCCATGTGGGATGAACTCCTCGACCAGCTCGACTTCACCAAGACCGACACCATCAGCGCGGTCATCACCTACGGTCTGTATATGACCCAGCCCCTCGAGGAGATTGGCCTCGTCAGAACGGGCGACAACGACGGCCCGCTCGGATTGACCGCAACTTGGTCGGGCACCGTCGGACACGTCGTCGCGTGCGCTTGGCCGTCCGCGCCTCTGCAGTCCGCGACCTTCAATACCGAGCTCATTCATGAGATGGGTCTCGCCATCGGACAGGAAGGCCTCACCAACAATATTCAGGGGTGGTACGGCCCCGCCGTCAACATCCACAGAAGCCAGTTCGGCGGCAGAAACTTCGAGTACAACTGCGCCGACCCCGTGCTCGCAGGCAGAATCGCCACCGCCATCGTCTCCGGCGCTCGCGAAAACGGTCTCTTTGCACACCTCAAGCACTTTGCGCTCAACGAGATGGACCACGCCCGCGGCAGCTCGCAGGTATACGCCACCGAGCAATCCATGCGCGAACTCTATCTCAAACCCTTCGAAATCTGCACCAAGAATGCGGAATGCACCGAGACGGTCTATGACGGCGAAACGGGCGAGCAGAAGACCGTGACCATCAAGGCGACGGGCGCCTACATGACGAGCATGATGTTCGTCGGCCCGAAGTTCAGCGGCAACAGCTATGCGCTCCTTACCGAGCTTCTCCGCAATGAATGGGGCTTCCGCGGGTTCGTCATCACCGACTTCACCAGCGGCGCAAACAAGAGCCAGCAATGCGGCTACCGCGTGGGCAACGACCTCTGAATGGGCATGCGCACCACTACGCTCAATGACCTCGACACCGCCACCGCACAGTGGGCGGCAAGAACGGCCATCAAGAACATCTCCTACACCGTCGTCAACAGCGCGGCATTCAACGGCATCCTGCCCGGTTCCTATGCGTACTACGACATGTCCCCGTGGACCATCGCCCTCATCGTGTTCGACGTCGTCGCGGGCGTGGTCGCTGCGGCAGGCATCGTCTGGGTGGTACTCCGCCAGCTCGATGAGAAAAAGCATCCGGAAAAATACGGGAAAGGAAGGAAAGACTGATGCGTGATTTCTTCAAAAAGAGAGGCATCCCCGACCTTCTCAACGCGATAGCCTTGCTTTTCGGGATTGTTGCGCTCATCTGTTACCTCGTTTCCGCAGAGGATAAGTCGAGTATGACGGATACCCACATCTCCGTGCTTGTCTATCTGCCCATCGCGCTCGGGATTGTCGTGAACTGCGTCGCCGTCTTCTTTCAGAACAGCCTCCTCAAGATGTTTGCCTTCTTCCTCTATCTGCTCTCCGCTGCCATGTGGGGATTTACGCAGGCGGGTTATATCGTAAACGTCATGATGGGCATCGACGGCAACACCTATAGCTTCGCCTATATCCTCTCCATCATCGCAATGCTGGTTGCAATGCTGCTGAGCCTTCTCGCAATCTTCCGCTTCGGCAAAAAGAAGGCCGCGGCAGAGCAAACAACCGACAACAACTTGCCCCAATAACTCCTCCAAAACCTCCTCTCTCCTGATTTATTCGGGGCGCATCTTCGGGCAGCCGTTCGGATGGCCGAGGATACGCCCCCCTCTCGGGCAGGTTACAAAGAAAAAACGGCGGGTCTCCCGCCGTTTTTTCTTTGACAAATCAGCTCGCTCGGACATGCCGCAAGCGGCGGCTGTTTTTGAGGGCAAAAACGGCAATCGCGACCGCAATGGCATAAAACGGGGATACCATGTCCGCGGTGCGGCGTTACAAAACACTTGCAGAGAGTTCCATGCGCGCACAATTTTGCCTGCCGTTTTTTAACCGACAGGCGCTTGGAAAACTCATTCAATGTTTTTTGTCGTCCTTCGGGACGCGATTGCGAAAGGGCACGGTGTCCTTTTTCATGTCCTCGTCGCTTGCGACGTCGTCTTCTGCGCCATACCTTCTGAAATGCCCCGGCGTATCTCCGCAGTGCCGCTTGAAGAATCTCGTAAAGGAATACAGGTCGTACCCGAGCCACCCGGAAATTGTTCTTACACTTTCATTCGTGTTCATGAGCAGGTCCTCGGCCCGCATCATCTTGCGCTGCGTGAGAAACACTGCGGGACTTTCGCCGCACGCTTCTTCGAAAATCCCCTTCGCGGACCGCCGTGTTGCATAGATTTCTTCATACAGATCCTTGCAAGTCGCCTGCCGCTCATCAATGTTGACCATTTGGACCGCATGGCGGACGTCGGGGTTGCGAAAGCCCTTCAGGCACCCCATCGCCGCAATGCGCCGCGCGACTTCCGAAAGGCACCACAGTGCATGGTCTTGCTCCTCGTTTGTCAGGGGAACGAGCGCCTCGGCTTCTCTGCGCACAGCGGGTGCATTGACGCCGGTCGTTTCGAGAAGCGCTTTAAGCCGCGCCTTCGAGGCCGCCAAGGTCTCCTCCGTCAGGTATTTCCCGATGATGATGTAGCCGTCATAGTCGCCGTCCTCGGAACGGACGAGGGCCGCGGCTTCCGAGAGCCCCGCATGACAGAGATACTTGCAGCACCGGTCGGGGTCTTTTAAGAGGAGCTCGAGGGCGTCTTCGTCGCAATTTTTGCAGTCTTCGCACAGCTTTTGGCGGATGTACCGACAAATTTTGACACCGCCGCCGCAGTGCGCAACCGGGTTGCCGTCCCTGTCCAGTACGGTGATTGTGATGCCCGTCTCCCGATAAAACCATTCGAGCACGGGCATTATCAACCACAAATAGCTTTTTTGTACCTTGCGTTTGTTTTTCATGTTGACCTCCGTATGGATTTTTTTCCATTATACCATCTTTTTTCGGCCCTGTGTTTTGCAATTGTGTCCCTTTTTCCCGATTCGAAAAAAATTTTGCGGGCGAACGGCCCGCATGGCCAAAAAAATTGAAGTATTCGGGCCCTCTCATCCCAAAAAAATCGGGGGACGGGGCATCAACAGAAAAACCCGCAGCAATCTTGGGCGTTTTATGCAAAGCCACCCCGGACAGAGTGCCCCCCACGAGGCCTCTTTCCCGAAAACGGAAGAAGGTTTTGAATAAAAAGCCCCCAACAGGACCTTTTTACGGGTTCTACCGGGTCTCACTTGGTGACCGTGCCGCAACCCCAATAGATCACCTGATTTCTTCCGATTAATCCTGTGCTACGGTTGCCATGACGAAAGGCAAAATAAAAACATCGGAAGTTTCCGACGCGAAAAACGAAGTTTCTCAAATCAAGCGGTATTTCATGTGGGGATCTCTACTTTGGAAATTTTAAGATACAAACTATGGAAAGATTAAGTGGATAACTGACGCGAAAAATGTCGAATTTTCGGAAAAAGAGTGAACAAACGCTTGACAGACGGGAGGGGGCATAATAGAATAGCAATTGCCCGATTTTGTGGAAAACTCACCCCTCCCCCCAACAAATTTCCGCAAAAAGGGAGGATGGGGCGAGTGAAATCTATACCGGGCTTGCTATGCTGTAAAAAAGCCGTCGAGGCCGATAAAAAATTGACGGATCATCGATGTTTTCAGACGCTCGACGGTAGAAAAAGCAGGCGAAAAACCATGAAAAATTCATAGGAAGAAGCAAAGGAGGCAAACTGACATGGGACAAAAGGAGAACCCCAAGGTGCAAACGGGAAAGGCATCCGCATCCAAGCAGGCGGAAGCCGAAAATACATCCGTTTCGGCAGTCACGGGGTCGGGAAACAAGTATATGCTGGAAGTTACTGATTTTTCAAAGAAATACAGGAACAACGAGCGCTATTCCGCGCGGCACGTAAATTTCACGGTGTCGGCGGGGGAAGTTGTCGGGCTCGTCGGGAGCAACGGCGCGGGCAAGTCCACCATCATCAAGAGTGTCATCGGCGTTTTGCCCTTTGCAGAGGGAACCATCAAGGTGGGCGGCTACGATATCGCCAAGCAGTCGGAGGACGCCAAGCGCCTCATCGGGTATGTGCCCGACGACCACTCCGTCTACGAGAAGCTCACGGGCAGGGAATATATCAACTATATCGGGAGTCTGTATGGGGCGACCAAGCAGCAGAAGCAGTATGTGACGGGGGAACTCGCCAAGCGGTTTGAGATTGCCTATGCGTTGGATGCGCAGATTGCGGGCTATTCGCACGGGATGCGGCAAAAAATCTGCATCCTGGGCGCCATCACGCACAGACCCAAACTTTGGATTCTCGATGAACCCATGGTGGGTCTCGACCATCAGACGATGGCGCTCCTCTGCGAGTATATCCGTTCCTATGCGGATAGCGAGCACGCCGTTCTCTTCTCGTCGCACAACCTGGAGGTTGTCAAAAAGACGTGCGATAAGGTCGTATTTATCAAGCAGGGAGAGGTGGCGAACATCGTCGATCTCACCAAGGAGACGGATTTCGACTTGAGCGGATATTATACCGCGCTGAACGAGGTAAAAGAGGATGCGTGAGTTTATCCGTTTACAACTCAAATTGAAGTGGGGATTCAACCGCAACAACAGCAAGGCAAGCGCCATCATGACGACGGTTGCCGCTTTTCTTGCCGTTCTCGTTGCGCTTGCGCTTGTTTTGGTGCTCACCTATGTTCTGAACGCGGCGTTTATCAAGGAAGAGATCGATGTGCCGGCGAAGCGGCTCGCGGGGCTCTATCTTACCATTATCATGATAGGGCTGACGGTCGCGGCGACGGGAATGCAGATGAAGCGGCTCTACCGTCCTGCGGATCTCTTCATCACGGCTCGCTTCCCCCTGAGCCCGTTCAAACAGTTCATCTGCTATCTCATATTGAATTACATCGACCTCGCCATCTATTCGGCGGCTTTGGTCATCCCCGTGATGATTATGTTCGGCGTGGCGATGAAGTGCATCACCTTCGTCTATATGATGGGGATCCTCTTGGGTGCGCTGTTCATGCCGCTCATTCCTTTTGCGCTCTCCATCTTCATTGCGATCCCCTTGATGTACCTCGCCTCGCTGTTTGAACGCCACACGTTCGTCATGCTCGGCGTGTTCGTCGCGGCATTGGTGGGGGCGTTCATTCTGTACGACTACATCCTCACGGCCCTCGCACAGTTCTTCATCCACAGGAATTGGGGAGAAGGCACTTTGGAGATATGGAACAGGCTGCTTACCGGGATGGATGTATATTATAATCCCGCGTACTACCTCGGTAACATAATCTTTTTCGAGCGGTTCGGTCTCGGCATCGGGGTGCTCCTCGGGGCGTCCGCCGTTCTCATCGCGGGCGGAGTGGCGCTTGCGCGCGTCGTTAGCACGAGTTTTCGGAACAAGGCGCTGGATAGCGGCTTCGGCGTGCGGGTGAAGCATACCCGGGAGGACGGTTACAGCAGTTCGCGTGCCATTTTCCGCTATCAGTTCAAGGAGATCCTGCGGACAAAGACGTATTCTTATTTCTACCTCGGCGTTGCAATCTCCACACCCGTCATGGTATTTTTCTGCAACAGGCTCGTGTCGATCGTCAGCGAGGCGCAAATCGGTCCCGGGTTCAACTTTGGCGTTTCGATGCTCGTCATCGCCGTGTTCATGGCGATGATCTGCTCCTTCACGGGATCTATCCTCAGCGTGGAGGGGAAGAAGTTCTACATCACAAAGTTGGTGCCCGTGGGGTACAGGAAGCAACTGCTCATCAAGGGGCTTTTGAACATTGCGGTGAGCCTCGTCGCGCTTGCGATTAGCGCAATCGTCATGGCGAGTTTGAAGTTTTTGAACGGCGCGGAGATGGCTGTACTCGTGGTGACCCAAGCTGTGCTTGCCGCGGGGCTGGTGTTCAACGGCATCAACCTGAACCTTGCCAATCCCAACTTGAAGCCCAAGGCGAACGGCGAGGCGGAGGAAATCAATATCACATATATGTTGCTCATCGGGCTTGTTGTTGCCGCGCTCTTGGGCGCGCTCTGCATCATTCTCCCCGACGGCGCCGGAAACGGGACGACCGCGGCCTATCTCATCGCAGTGGCGACCGCAGTCTTCTATGCGGCGGTGAATTTTGCCGTGCTCTGGTTTACGGCGGATAAAAAGTATCGGAAAATCGAGGTCTAAAGAGGTACGCCATGAAAAAGTTGATGATATCCACGATCATTTTGTTGCCACTCATCATTCTTGCAATCTTGCTCGTGAGCGGAGCCATCAAGGCGCTCACGACCCATATCTATGTAGATCGGGTGGAATTCGTCGACGACGACACTCTGGTGCTTGTCATGGACGACGAGGAGAACCCTCCCGCCGAACAACTTGAAGTCAACGTGTTGCCGCTCAAGGCGAAGAACCGCGACCTCATCTTCTCGATGGACGACGAAAGCATCGCCACCGTGGATGCAAGCGGCAGGGTTGTTGCAAAATTTTACGGCGAGACATATATCAATGTCATGAGCGCGGAGGATAACCTGAAAAAGGATCGCCGCCGTGTGCTCGTGACCGACGACGCTGTGCATAAGATCGAAATCACCGAGGATTGCCCGACCGATATGTATGAGGCAAACACGAAGCAACTTGCCGCTGTGATTTATCCGCGGGAGGCAAAGGAGGTGGGCATCAAGTGGACGACTTCAAACCCCGGGATCCTTGCCATCAGCGAAACGGGCATCATCGAGGCAAGGGGGTATGGCGAAGCGACCATCACCGCCACCTCGGTGGAAAACGAGGAGATTTTCGATTCCGTCACAATCAAATGCCACAGCGCAATCGACGAGATCAAGACCGAAACCGGCGTCAAACGCGTCGAAACGGCGCTCGAAACGGCTCAATTCCCCAAGATCATACAGAGCCCGCTCGATGCGGACGTCACAATCGCCTACACCTCCGATGATCCCGACATCGCCACGGTGAATGAGCAGGGGCAGATTACATTCTTCAAGGTCGGCAAAGTCACCATTACGGCGACGGCTACGGATTTCGGCAACGCACAGGTGTCTACCTCCGTCGAGTACGTCTCCACGCTCCACTACTACCGCCTGCCGCTCTTCGAGAAGAAAATGTACACCGTCGATTTCGACGAATATTACGACGCCAACCAAAACACCGCAATAAAACCGCTTGAAATTCCCTTTGCGGCCGGGTTCGAGCCCGAGAACACCAACCAAAAGATTAAAAACGTCGAATACAGCATCTCCTCGAAGAAAGTCCTCGAATTTGATGAGGGGAAAGAAACATTCTATTTTGTCGGTGAAATGCCCGCAGGCACGGAGGACATCACGGTCACCGTCACGGCGGAGGTCTACGATACCGAAACGAACGAGCTCACGGAAAAGACGGATTCGTTCACCCTCACCGTGCAACGCAGGGCACAGAGCATCGCCGTCGGTTACAATGGGACGGAGAACGCGCAGACCATTGTGCTTTCGGATAAGACGCTCATCTTCGGCACGGGCAGCGGTGCAACGGCTCCCGTCATCGTATTCCCCGCAAACCACACAGATAAACTTTCCTACGCATTGGAAAACGCAGAAGGAACGGCAACGATTAGTGGCGATACGCTCACCTTCCGAAAAGCGGGCACCGTCAATGTGCTCGTCTCCTGCAAGTATACGGAGAGTAGCGAGGCACACGCGCAGAGCCGCATCACGGTAAGTTATGCACCCGCCATCGCGGCGGAGCACAAGAAGCCCGTCACCGTCACCCCGCCGCAGGACGAGGGACAGCAACCCGCCAAACAGCAAGTCCTTCTCGCAATGGAAAACGACATCAAAGAGGCGGGCATCCTTTACTTTGCCGAGCCCGCGGGGCACACGGTGACATACGCGGCGGATAACGACATCGTGCAAGTCAAAAAGGAGGAGACAACGGGCGCATGGACGGTCACGCCGCAAAAGGGCGGCTTTGCCACGGTCACGATTACGGTCTCGCCCGCGCCCGCAGTGGCGAACGCACCCTTCTCCGCAGCGGGAAGCGGCGATCCCGATGGGACAACGGTCTATACCGTCGAGATCTACGTCGATAAGCACATTTCGGCGGAGGATCTTTCCGTGGCGATGAACGGCAAACCCGCGGCGGGTCCGTTCTTCGGCGCAACGGGCGCAAGCGTTTCCTATGAATTTACTGCCGCCGATACCGATTCCGCCATGGCGGGCAAGGTGCTGTATGTCACGTACAGCGGTCTTACTGCGCCCGAATGCGGCGAAGAGAACAGTACAATGGCGAGCGGCAACATTCCCTTCCCCGAGAATATCAACTCGCTCGCAGTTACCTTTGGCGTGAAGTACGGCGGCAAGGCGAGCGAATTCGGTGCGGAGGATGCCCTCCCCACCGTGATGCGCACGCTCAAGCGCAACGCAGAGCGCATCACGTTCTCTTATAAGGGCACGACGGTCTCCGATGTGACCACAACGGGCTCCACGCTCACTTTCAAGACGAGCAAGACGACCGTTGCGGGTGAGGTCTATGTCGAAATCCTCCCCGCCGGGCACACCGATACCGTCAAGTACTCCTTGACGGGGAATAACGCGACAATCGACGAGACGAGCGGCGAACTCAAATTCACCGGTAGTGAGGCGTGCACCGTAACGGTAAAGATCCAACTCGTCGGTATGGACGGCAAGATCTCTGTTAGCGAGGAAATCGAAGTCCACTATACGCCTCGCGGTAAACAAGATAAGGAAGTCACTCTTCCCGAAGACGATAAGACCGAACTCAACCTTCTTCTCTTCATGAACGGAACAGGCACAGACAAGGGCAAGATTGTGTATGTTTTGCCCGCGGGTGCAGAGGTACAATGCACGCCGCAAAACGACGTTGTGTCGGTCGCCGAGGAAAACGGCGAATGGACCATCACGCCGCAGAAGGGCGGCTTCGGCACCGTCAAGTACAAGGTGACGGGCGGCGGCACGGATAAGGAATACACCATCAACGTCTATGTCAACCGCGCCGTGACGGCGGACAATTTCACCGTCACGCTCCAAGATACACCCGCCGCAGAAGGCGTCTACGGCACCACAAAGACCGCGGTCTCCTTCACGGTCACGGTGAACTGTCCAGAAGGCGCCATGGCGGGAAAACAGATCTACGTAAAGTACAACGGCGCGTTACAGGCGACGGGCGCGCAAAACAGCAACACCCTCACGGGCACAATTTCTTTCTCTGCGGAAAGCAGTACGCTCCCCGTCGAATTCGGTGTGCAGTACACGCCCGATACCTCGGCATACGAGCCCGAAAAGAGCGATGACGTCGCGCTTTCCTCCGTCATGCGCACCCTCGAGAGGAACGCGGAGAGTATCGCGGTCAGATATGGCAATGTGGAGACAGAGAGGATTGTCACGCACGATAGCGCCCTTAATTTCCGAGAGGACGTTCAAATCGACGTCTTGCCCGAAAACCACACCGATACCTTCGCCTACGAGCTCGAAGGCGACGGCAACGGCATCGCCGCGGTAGAGGACGGAGAGCTCAAATTCACGGGGAGCGGCACGGTCACGCTCATCATCAAGACCGTGCGGAATGACGTGGAAACGTGCAGGGAGACAATCACAGTCACCTACGAGCCCCTTGACGGCAACAAAGAAATTACGCTCGATACCGATACCCAATACGTCGTCTTAAAGTACGGCTCTGAGGAAGGCCGCATCTACTTCACCGTGCCGAAAGACGTGACAAACATCAACTATACATTGAAGAACACCGACTCCGCAATCGATGCGGCGCAGACGCAGCTCGAATACGGTGACGAGACTTCGGGCGTCTATCACATCGTGCCAAAGAATGGCGGCTTTGCGACGCTCACGGTGACGGTAGTGGGCGGCGACAAGGACGCAACCTACACCATCAATATCTATGTCGATGCGCCTGTCTCGCTCGATGATTTCGACGTAAAATTCAACAACGTAATTTATGCCGACGGGGTAGAATTCACGACCAGCAAAACGAGCGTCACCTACATTTTCTCGGCTCAAACCACCTCGGTCACATACAAAAATAACTCCAAGAAAGGCAAAGAAGTGCGCGTGGCAATCAACGGCGCGGATCAGGGCTCCCCGCTCTCCTTTAATCCTTTCGGCAAGTCTGCCACGTTCCAATTTGACGGAGAGAATACAACGTATACCTTCATTTGCACCGTGCAGTACACGGATGCGGTGGCCGATTACGGCTTGCATGATGTGGTCGAAACCGATAACGGTCCCGCCCGCACCACGCGCACCGTCATAACGACCAACGGAAAACTCAATGCCGCGCCCACGGTGACGTACAACGGCGGCGAATTAAAGACGGGCGACAACGCCACCGCCCTCGAATTTGAAGACATCGGCAAGGAGATTACCTTCACGGTCGAGAAAGAGACCCTGAATCCCGCCGACTATCAGTTGTCAACGATTCTGTTCGAGGGGGATAAATCTTATGTCGGATTCAGCACGTCGGGCTACACCTTTACGCTCACGGCAAAAAAGTGCACCCAACAGACGCAAAAGTACCAACTGAGCATCGGCGAACAGGTCTTCAATTTGAATATCACCGTAAGGGCAAAGGCACAAGAGATCCAAGTGACTTGCGGCAAAACCGTCCTCGGCGATTGCCAAAAACATCAGACCTTGCTCGGTGAGCTCACGTTCACCGTCAAGGCGGGAAGGCTCGACGGCGAGCCCGTCACAAACCCGGCGTTGGAGTATAACGATGGGAGCGATTGGCAGCCTTTTGAAAACGGTCAATACACATTGAACGGTCTTGTGGTCGATGGTGACGCAAAGAGTGTGGAATTCCGTACCACGGATGGTAGCGACGTGAACTTCAGGCTGCTGGTCGAACGCGTCCGTCTCACCGATTTCTCCCTGGAAGTCCGCATCGATCTCGGCGATGGCAATGCGCCCATTGCAATCGGCAGAGAAAAGAGCGTCCTCGACGCCGGCGGCAGTTTGCAGTATGTGCTTCCCGCGCGTATGACGGGCACCGTCGCGCTCTATATCGTGGCGGACGGCGAATATCTCGGCGGCTTCGGTACCGATGATGTTCAGTTCAAAGAGATCATCCCCGCCCAATGGCAATCGGTTGATTGGGCAATCGAACACACGCTGATCAGTACGGGAAATGAGCGCCTCCCTCACGCCAATATCAACCTCGTGTTGCCGTCTGAAATGAGCGGCTCCGCCTCGGTGGAGATCGGCGGCGGCGCTTCCTGCGTGCCGCAGTGCACCATTACGTTCACGTCCGGTACGTCGCTCGCGTGGATCGAATTCCCCGGCTTCGATGGCAACAACGGCACAGATGTCTACAAGGGCTACCAGCAGGTACGCGTGTTCGCCAAGCACAGTTATTACAAGGTGGGTGAAACGTACAAGACTGTCGATTATTTCCGCATTCCCGTCAGTGCGTATGCGGATGTAGTGGCGATGAAAGATAAGAACAAGATGACCGATTTTACCGGCCTCACTTGGAAATTGACAAGTTATACCGACAATGCAGCGACCCAAGCCGTCGTCGTCACGCAGATGGGCAATATCGTGACCTATAATGGCGTAGAGTATACTGTTGAAGGCGATGGCGATTCCGTTGTGCTCAAAAAGGGCGAGGAGATTATTGTCGAGGGCGGCAAGTACAAAGATGCAGATGTTACAAAACACGTCCCCTGGATCGATCCCGTCTCCGAGGCTGCGGAGGGCTATATCCGCGTTTACTTCGGAGCTTTCACGGGTCTTTCCGAGAGCGATGTGCAAAACGACCTCTTCGGCAACTTCGGCGAAAAGAAGGGGTGGGAAAAACCCTACAAAGAAGATCCGAGGAATATCAAAGGGGATCCGATCATACCTTCCGCCGGTGCCTACTCTTTCCTCCGCCTCGAAGGCGGCGACGGCGCAGTCGGAGGCGTTAACGCCCACTTCAACTTCAACGTGATCGAAGATCCCGACTCCGATGCCGCGAATAATTTGGTCAACGTGTTCGATGCAAACGGCTACTACAAGTATAGTAACATCGTCTTGCAGGAAAACCTCTACGGCGAGGGCGAGCTCACGGGCGAGGAAAAATTGTCGGCGGAAGCCGAGGGAAAGGGACTGTACCTGAAGGAGACGGGCAATTTGGGCAAGACCTTACTGTATGGCAACGGCTATCAAGTAAATTTGGAAGCATTTAATGCAAGCATCGTAGCAGATATGAACAGTCACCCGAGCAATTATCCGAACGGATACAACGAAAGCAGCGCCGTAACGTTTAATAGAGCGTACAACGCTGTTATAAAGGGCTCAAATCCAAAGGATGAACTCAGCGGAAAAATCCAAACTACAAATCTCCACATGGCGGATGCGTATTACTGTGATCTGTCGTACTACTACAAATTCAACCCGGCAGGCAACACGTTCTGCACAAAGAATACCGTATTCTCCTGTATTCCCAAGACGGCGGTACAGCTGTACTATGACAACCTGACGATGTACGCCGAAAATATCGTCATGACGGAATGCGGCACTTCCATTCAGGCAGATAATACGTCACAGCAGAACATAAAAATCTATTATAAAGGGGCAATCGATATCCTCAACTATTTCAATCAGCCTATGCTTTCAAACATGAACGCATTGGTCGGCGGATTTTTCGATGAAGTTGTACCGAATGTCATAAACTATTTCGAATGGCACGGACAAAATATTGAAGCCAACGCGAGTACTTTGAGCGGAGCCGATAAGATCTATGTCAACATATTGGCATTTGCCGCTTCCGATTTGAACGACAAGGTTTTTGTTTGGAATGGCAACGGGTACGGCAACATGGGCAGTGCAACGTTGAAGAATGGCTCGAAAATAGTAAGCAAAACGCTTGTAGATTATATGTCCTACCATTATTATGCCGCGACATATGAAACGGTGGATGCAAATGGCGCAAGATTGGATAAAGCAACCATAAATTTTGCAAACAATAAGTTTACGGGTAAGGCAGATCTGAATCACCTGTTTGAAGGCGATCGGATCCGTTTGCAGTGTCAATTCAAGGACGTCGGCGTAAAGAACTACGAGCATATCAAGTGGCACAAGCAAGAGGTATATCGTGATAAATCGTTGCTGGAAGGCAGAAAGACGCACGCCGAAGATCTCAGGGATTCGTTGAAAAATACGCAGTGGGCGGACGGCTCGTACGTCGATGGCGGTGGTGCGGTACACGCCGCTGCCGAATTGACCGCGCTCATCTCCGAGGCTGTCATTCCCACCAAGCGCGCCTATTGATCCAATTTTCTTATCTTCCCGCCAAGCGCATATACGAAGCCTGTCTTGTAAAATTCCCCGCCCATTTGGGCGGGGAATTTACTGCGCTACCCTTCCCGCGGCATACCCGCGGGAAGGCAAAAAAGACCCCAACAGAGCCTTTTTACGGGTTCTGTTGGGTTCCGATTGGTGAGGTGGACGTTAATTATCCGAACACCGTTTTTCCCGTAAAAGACGGCTTTGGCTTCGTGATTCGGCTGAAAAACCTATAAAAACGGCTGATTTTCCGCAAATACAGCGAAGGACTCCAGCAGGATTTACTTCATTTCTCACGGATTCTATCGCCGAATACCCGCAGAATCAAAATTTTTTAATGAAAATTTGTTCAAAAAATTGGCAGTAATACCCGAATCAGTCAATTTTCCATGATAGAATTGAATTAAGATTTCCATCAGAGGGAAAAAATGAAGATCGATCAGTTATGGAACAACTATAAATTTCGTGTATGCGAGGAGTGCGAGAAAGATTGCGGCAAGTATGAATACGATAATCTTTGTAGCAATCTGAACTATTTGAAAAGCTACGGCGAGGGCTATTACGCGAAAATGAGGGAATCGTTCCAAGAACTTTCTTCAGCGGGCATAAAAAGGCCCATCATCTTTTCGTTCGGCTGTGGCTGTTGCCTTGATTATGTAGCAGCAAAAGAAGTGTTTGAAAACGCGTTTTCTTATATCAATGTTGACGAATGCGAGTGGGCGATCAAGAACACGGCGGCATACCGAAAGTTAGCGGTAAATATGCCGCAAAGGAACTTCAAATTCGTTGAAGGAATGAGTTTATTAAAGGTTTCGCCGGAGCGAATCGTCGTTTGCTTCTTCAATTCTCTGAACGATATTTTGGGCAACCAAACTGATTTTGAAAGCAAGTTGATTGCAACGTTAAAATACAAAGGGAATTTTGCAATCGTCTGCAATTATACACGCGGCGGGAATCACACGCTCGCTTGGGATGAAGAATGCTTTCTGAACAATTGCTGCAAGGAGTTGAAAAAACAATTTTCTATCAAACGAGTTGACATTTTAAGCGGAGAAGGTATAATAATTCTCGGAGAAAGGAAATGATTTTAAGCGTGAGCAGAAGGTGCGATATTCCCGCATTCTTCGGGGAATGGTTTTTGGATCGTCTGAAAGAGGGCTTCGTATGCGTACGAAACCCTTATGAGCGTCGTTCCGTTTCAAAAATCATGCTTGGGCCCCAAACAGTCGACTGCATTGTCTTTTGGACGAAGAATGCCGCCCCCTTCCTGCAATTTCTGCCACAGATCGACGATCTCGGCTACCGCTACTATTTTCAGTTTACGGTCACACCCTATGGACAGGAAATTGAGCGGAACGTCGTCGATAAAGCGCGAGTCCTTCAAACCTTTCGTACTCTTTCAAATAAAATCGGCAAGGAGCGCGTCGTCTGGCGTTACGATCCCATTCTGCTTGCGGACGGAATTTCCGTCGAATGGCATATCGAAAAATTTCGTGAAATGTGCGGAGAAATGCGAGGATATACCGAGACGGTCGTCATCAGCTTTCTGGATGAATATCAAAAGCTTGATAAATCCAAATACAGAGCGCCCGATGAGGAAGAAATGCTTGAGATCGGAACGGCCTTTGCAGAGATTGCAAAGGAATACGGTTTGCACATTCAAACCTGCGCGGAGAAAATATCTATCCCGGAAATCGAAAAAGGCGCCTGCATCGACAAAACGCTTATCGAGCGCATTTGCGGTTATCCGATTTCCGTAAAGAAGGACAAATCGCAACGCATCGAATGTCTCTGTGCGGAGAGCATTGACATCGGCGAATACGATACCTGCGCGCATTTCTGCGAATATTGTTATGCAAATCACCGCAAAGCGACGATCGAGCGGAAGATGGCGGCGCATGACGACAATTCCCCCTTGCTTATCGGAAATATCGAACCGGAAGACTCCATCCACCTGCGCAAAACATTCAGTCTGCGCTGCTTATGTTAAAATATCGGTTTAGAAGGACACACTTGTGGCGGCGAGAAGGAGAAACAGACCTATGCAATCGCGCTCTGGATATAAAAACGCCAAAAAATGGCAAAAAAGACCCCAGCAGAACCTTTTTGCGGGTTCTACTGGGTCTCACTTGGTGACCTTGCCGGGAATCGAACCCGGGATTGCGCCGTGAGAGGGCGCCGTCTTAACCGCTTGACCACAAGGCCGTCTATTCATTTTCCCCCTCGCGAGGGGCGCCGCGGGCCTTTCGAGAGCCGCAGGACTTTTTGATTATACCATATTCGGCGAGAAGTTGCAACAAATTTTGCGTCGCTTTGGAAAAATTTTTCCGCACGGCCGACTCCTCCTCAAAATACCTCAAACGGTCATCTCCCCCATCGCCCCTTCAAGAGCCGCACCGCGCGCAAAAGACATACACCAACAGCCGCTCAACGGCACAAAAGCCGCAAAAAATCCTCAAAAAGCCCCAAAAAAGCGCAAAAAAAGGACATCCGCCTGTGCCGCATTCCGTGAAGAGTAAACCCGCGTTCTCGCAGGTGGGTGCGCGGCGGCGCGTCATCGGACTTTCCGCAAATCGCAGACCTTGCCTATCCGCTCCGACCGTCAGCTCCCGAATTTGTTCTGTGGATCACCGCATTCGCGGACTCCGAACACTGCAGACGTCATTTTTATTATAGCAAATGCTTTGCAAAAAGGCAACGGTTCGGCGCATATTTTTCTTGGCAAATCTTTCCCGCAGGATTTTGACATTCTCCGCCGATTGTGCTATACTGAAATCATCCCTCTCTCGGAGCGTGCTTATGAAGAACACTTTGCTCGACATTGCAAGAAAACTTGCGGACGGCTTCCTTGCCGGCATGATGATTAGTCTCGGCGGCGCGGTCTATCTCGCCTGCTACAACCCCGAAACGCCGTACACGAAATACGCGGGCGCCCTGCTTTTTTCGATGGCGCTCCTGTGCATCTGCATGCGCGGCTATGCCCTCTACACGGGCAAAATCGGGCTCATCTACGAAAAGCATTCAAAGGATGACATTTCGCTCCTTCTTTTGTGTCTCTTGGGGAATTTGCTCGGGACGGTCGCCTTCGGGTATCTCATCGGGTTTGTCTTCCCCGGCCTCAAGGAGACCGCCGTCACCCTCTGCGGCGAGGGCGGAAAACTCTCACAGGGGTACGGATTCGGCTTCTTGCGGGCGATTTTGTGCGGGATTTTGGTCTTCATCTCCATTGACGTCTACCGCAATAACAAGTCGACCCTCGCCATCGTCCTCTGCATTCCCGCCTTTATTCTGAGCGGCTACGAGCACTCGATTGCGGACATGTTCTATTTCGCCTGCTCGGGAATTGCCTCGTGGGAGGCGCTTCTCTACATCGTGCTCATCATCTTGGGAAACTCCTTGGGGGCGCTGATTATCCCGACGCTGCAACTCATCAAGCCGAAGAACCCGCCCGAAGAGAACCCGACGAAGTGATAAAGATTGCTATTTTGAAAGCGCCGCGGGCAAGCCCGCGGCGCAATTTGTTTGGGAATTTATTGATTTTCTTTTGTCCATTCGACGATGTCACCCGTCTCTGCGTCGAAGTGCCACCAATACTCGCTCTCCGTCCACTGTTCTTCGCTCGGCGTCGCGTCGGAGAAGAAGTACACGGTCGCACGGGCAAGATTGGAGTCCCGTCTCCCAATCATGTTTTCCCAGCCCTCTTTCACGCCGCCATAGAACACCTTTTGAATCGAATCGCAACCCTCGAACGCATGCGATCCAATCGAAGTCACGCTTTCGGGAATTGTGATGCTTGTAAGCGACCGGCAACCCTCGAACGCATACGATCCAATCGAGGTCACGCTCTCGGGAATGATGATACTTGTCAGTAAGCCGCAACTCGCGAACGCATACGATCCAATCGAGGTCACGCTTTCGGGAATGATGACGCTTGTAAATGTTCCATTGTAAAACGCATATTCTTGAATTCCCGTCACGCCGTCGGGGATATGAAGCTCTTTCACTTCCTTTCCGTCCATATACAAGTGGTGTGCAATCGAAAGCGGGTTGGAGTCCGCGTTCCCGAAATCAATGGCGCACCATGCCCCGACATCGGAAATGGTGACTGCATTCAGCGATTTGCAGCCTGTAAACGCGTCATTTTTAATTTCGGTCACGGTCGCGGGAAGAGTAATGTTTTGAATGGTCTCACAGCCTTTGAATGCTTGGAAGCCAATCGATGTCCCGCCTGTGACAACGACCTTCGTGAGTGAGAGCGAAACAGGGGAGTCGAGATTGCCTTGGTCGTCGCCGAAGAGGTAGAGGAATTTATTGATATCATTGCGTCCGATTTCATGCTCATCTTCGCCGCCGCCCACAAACGGGATGGTGATGCTCTCCAGCGAAGTGCACCATCTGAATGCGTGGTAACCGATAGCAGTCACGCTGTCGGGGATTGTCACGCTTGTAATCGAAAGTCCGTAGACGAATGCGTAGTCCCCGATTTTTGTAACGCCGTCGGGGATGTTCAGCTCTGTCAATTCCTCGGACGCGCCCCCTTCTTCCTTGTCCAGATACAGATGCTGTGCCAGATAGAGCGGATTTGCGTTATAGCTTCGGAAGTTGATTTTGCACCATGAAGCAAGGTCGGAAATATGTACCGCATTCAGCAGGAAGCACCTGTCAAACGCCGCGTCGCCGACCGAAGTCAGCCCGCTTTCGCCCTCGAAGGTCACGCTCTCCAGATAGTCGCAGCCCCAGAATGCGTTGTGTCCGATTTCGGTTACGCTCGCGGGAATGGTGATGTTCTTCAGCAAATAACACCTTTCAAACGCCCCAAACTCTATCGAGGTCAACCCCTCGGAAAGTGTGAGGCTTGTAAGCGAACTGCAATTCGCGAACGCGCTCTCTCCAACCATGGTCACGCTCGCGGGAATGGTGACACTTGTAAGAGAAGAGCGATTCTTGAACGCCCACCTGCCTACCGTAGCCACGGGGAAGCCCTGATATTCGGACGGAATGACGAGGTCTGAACCCGTATAAGTTCCAATTCCCGTAACGGCATAGCTTTCTCCGCCCTCGTTGAGGCGAAATTCCAATCCCTCGAGCGGGTCATCTGTACCCGAGTCTTCTCCCTCTTCGCCCTCATGGCCGCCGCCCCCGCCGCCCGTGCCGCCGGGGGTTCTGGGAGCGCATGCCGCAACGCCGAGCGAGATACAAAGCGCCGCCGCAAGGGCAAGCAAAATTACCAAAAATTTCTTCATGATTGCCTCCGATTTTGCAGTTTCCCGCGTTCTGTTATAGAAAGAGCGCTCCGAAGGCGGAACGCCCGCGCCTACCGCCAAGCCGCAGTGTCAGTATAGCACGAATGCGGGGGATTTGCAAGCGGTT
Organism: uncultured Clostridia bacterium; assembly: GCA_947631925.1. Classification (GTDB taxonomy): domain Bacteria; phylum Bacillota; class Clostridia; order Christensenellales; family Borkfalkiaceae; genus Gallimonas. Next base: position 113,718 of record CANRNE010000001.1, on the reverse strand, counting down.
TTGTAAAAATAGACGCAAGGGAGAGCGAGGGAGTTGCAATTTTTCGCAAAATGGTGTAAGATAGGGCTATGGAAAATTTTTTGAAAGAGCTGCCCGTGGCGCATCGCGGGCTGCATGGGGCGAGAGTGCCCGAAAATTCGACGGCGGCATTTGCGCGGGCGTGTGAGGCGGGCTATGCCATCGAGACGGATGTGCGGCTCACGAAGGACGGCGCGCTCATCGTGTTCCACGACGACGATTATTTTCGCATGACGGGAGACAGCCGCAGCGCATCCGAGGTACCCATGTCCGAGGTGCGTGGTCTGTTTTTGCAGAATACGGCGGAAAAAATCCCCACGGCGGAGGAACTTCTGTCCTGCGTTCGCGGACGGGTGCCCCTGCTCATCGAAATCAAAAACATGCCCCATGTCAAGGCAAATGACATCGCGCGCATTCTCTCCGCCGCGCTCGAGGGCTATCAAGGCGAATACGCCGTGCAGTCCTTCAATCCCCTCTATGTGCGGGCGTATAAGAAACTGCACCCCGAAATTTTGTGCGGCGTGCTCGGAACGCGGGAGACGGGCGAAGTCGGCGGCATACAGGGCTATATTGTCAGAAATCTTGCGCTCAACTTCCTCGTAAGGCCCGACTTTGTGAGCTACCGCCTCGGCGACAGCTGCCGCGCCTTTCGGCATTTCAAAAAGACCAAGCTCGTCTGGGTGGTGCGCTCTCCCGCGGAGGAGGCCGCCGCGCGCGAGGTTGCGGACAACATCATTTTTGAGGGCTATCTCCCCAAAAAGTCGCAAACGGTGTGAATAAAACGCAAAAGAGGCAGCAAAATTCGCTGCCTCTTTTCTTTTTCTTTGCTTATTTCCGTTTGGAATTGCGGTACTCTTCCCGCACGGCGGAGATGGGGACCAAGTTCCCCTCCCGCAGGACATACCAGACGTCGAAGCCGTTGAGGCGGCTCGCCTGCACGCCGCGTGCAAGGGCCGCGCAGGTGTGCATATCCCGCGCCTCTCCCTCAAAATACAGCCTTCCGTCCTCGAGGAGAGTGGCCTTTTTCGAGCCGTCCTTGAGGAAGAAATCTTCGCCCGCGGCAAAGCTTCCTGCGGCTATCATCTCGGACATGGTTACCCGCTCGGGCTTCCTGTCGAAGTCGGCGCGGGCGATTGGCGTGTCCTCGAACTCCGCCGCATCCACCCGTTTTTGCCCCATTTCGCAGTAGAGGGGGTCGATTTCTATCATCACGGAGCTTCTGCCCAACTTCTTCGCCGCGACCGCCGTGGTCATGGTGCCCCCGAAGGGGTCGAGGACGACGTCCCCGATGCTGCTCGAGATGGCGATGATGCGAAGAAGGAGCTCCTCGGGCTTTTGCGTGCTGTGCAGTTTGTTGCCCGCCTCGTCTTTGAGCCGCTCGCTGCCCTGACAGACGGGGATGCGCCACACCGAGCCGAGCTGTTTTCTCACCCCATGTGCGTAATTTTCCGCATCCACCGTGTCCACGTTGAGCTCTTTCGCCGTCTTATAGTGGAAGGTGTAGCGCGACTTTCTCCCCTTTGTCGCCCAGATGAGGGTCTCGTGGCTGTTGTTGAGACGGGTGCCGAGGAAGTTGGGCGTCGGGTTCTTCTTGTGCCAGATAACGTCGTTGATAATCCAAAATCCGAGCTGTTGCATGATGGCGCCGACGGTGTAGATGCACTGCATGCCGCCGATGACCCAGAACGAGCCGTCCTTTTTGAGGACGCGGTAGCACTCCTTCAGCCAACTGCGGGTGAATTCTTCGTAGGATTCGAGGGAGTCGAAGTTGTCCCATGCGTCGTCGCAGCCGCGATAATTCGTCCCCTCGACGCGTTTTAAGACCCCGTCGGTGCGCATCCAGTAGGGCGGGTCGGCAAAGATGAGGTCGACGGAGCCGCTCTCCGTCTTCTTGAGCTCCTCGAGAATGTCGCCGCAGATGATTTTATGAAACATACTCACTCCTTGTTCTTTTTCGCCAAAGTAAAACTTTCGTCGAGGCGGGCACACAGCTCTTCAATGGGAACGCTCCCGTCGAGCGGCATGCTCAGCCAATGCTTCTTGTTCATGTGATAGCCGCGGAAGTACTTCTTCCCGTCGGCGATGCGGTCGAGCTCGGCGGGGTCGGCGCGGAGGTCGACGAGGTTTATCCTCCCCTCTTTTCCGATGCCGAGCGTCTTCTTGGGCGCCGAAAGCAGGGCGCCGAACCACTTCCCGTTGTCCTGTCTGCGCCAGACGGCGGCGTCGGGGAGGTCCTTCCAAAGAAATTCGAGCTCGCAGCCGTACTTCTCCCTCACATGGGAAATGAGGGCGTGCGCAGCCTCTTCGGGAAAGACATCCGTCTCAAAACAGGCGGCGGAAATCTCCTCGAGAAGACGGCAAAATGCCTCGCGGACGGCGCCAACGAAGGTCCCCTGCGCTCCCTCGACGAGGTGCAGGACGTACTCCTCCCCCGCGGCGTCCACCGTGTGGGTCTCGACGCCCTTCTTCGAAATGCGCAAATTGACGGTAAATTCGCCCCCGAGGATGTCGCGCGCGAGCAGGTACTCCTCCCCCTCCCGTTTGAAACCGAAGGCGAGCAACTTTTCCGCGACGGGCGATTTGTATTGGAATGCGGAAAACTCCATGCTTCGATTATACCATGTTCGCGGCGGGATTGCAACCTCTTCCGCGGCAACATTTTTCAAATTTCCGATGATAAAATATCACAATTTTCTTGATTTTTTCACGTTTTTCCTGTATAATATAGGAAAGAGACGGGTTTTCCGTTCTCGTGGAGGAGGATTTCATGAAAAAATTTCTGTTGACGGCGCTCTGCATCCTGCTGTCGCTCGCCATCTTTGCGGGCTGTGCGCCCCGCATCTCGGGGGGTACGTCGGGCGGCACCGACCAGAGCGGCGAAGTCGGCGGCGATGACGGGAAAGACGACGGCGGCAAAGATGATGACGGCAAGGACGACGACGGCAAAGACGACGGCGGCAAAGACGACGGCGGCAAAGACGACGGCGGGGGCGATGAGCCGTGCGTGCACAGCTACGACTGGCGGCACAACGACGTCGAGCACTGGCAGATTTGTACTCTTTGCGGGGACGAGACGGAGCACGAAGCTCACCGATTCGTCAACTATGCCTGCGTCTGCGGCGCCGTGGAGGACGCACCGCCCCGCCCCGGGCAGGACACCAAAAATTACTACTTCGTCGGGCATTTCGGCACGATGAATTGGGAGCAGGTTTTGGACGAGTCGCAAAAGCTCAGTCGGCTCACCGAGGCCGACGAGGACGGCTTCACCGTCTATGTGGGAGAGATTACCCTCCTCACGGGGGACGCCTTCAAAGTCGTCAACGACGGAATCCCCGAGGATTTCTGGCACGACGAACTCAACTATACCCACCTTGCGGGCGGAAACGCGCAGGCGGATTTCGGGCCTTCGAATCACAATAATTTCGTCAACCGAACGGGTGAAAGCGGCCTCTACCGCGTCACACTGCACACCTTACCCTCGGACATGGGTGCCTCGTTTGTGCTCATCGACTTCCTCGGAGGGGAAGACAACCCCGTAACACCGCACGAGCATTCCTTCTCCGAACTCTGGACGAGCAACGCCTATGCGCACTGGCACGCCGCCACCTGCAACCATGACGTGACGAGCGGCTATGCGCTCCATACCTTCGTGGGCAACACCTGCTCCGTCTGCAACTACACGCGGGTGGAGCTCCCCGAGGAGGAGTACGAATTCGGCGACAGCATCAGCGCGCAGAACACGGCGTTCTATAAGGATTATTCCGAGGACGAGAAAAATTTGTACTACACCCTCTGGCAGGAGAGTACTTCCATCTCCGTGCAGATTGACATCACGGGCTATGAGCTCGCCAAAATCAACGAGGCGTTCCGAAGCGGGGACACCGCGAAGCAGGACACCTACAGAAAATGCAACCTCACCATCGTCGTGAACGGGACGGAGTACCGCTATGACGAAGTGGGCATCCGCATGCGCGGCAACACGTCGCGGCGGGATTTCTGCGATGAAAACGGCAAAATCTACGCTTTTGTCCACTTCCGCTTCTCCCTCACCGAAACCTTCGACGGGGAGGAATATGCGGGCAACGCGTGGGCGAAGGAGCTCTATCATGACTGGACGAACGATGCGGACGGCAGAAAGGAGAGAAAGGACCGCAGCTTCGCCACGATGGAGAAGTTCTACTACAAGTGGAACAAGAATTACGACCAGACTTACATCCGTGAAGTGTACGCCAATCGCATGTTCCAAGCATACGGCATCCTCGCGCCCCACATCACCCTCGCGGAAATCGACTTGAAGCAGGGCGAGAGCATGGAGCGGCTCGGCGTGGGCGGGCTGTATGAAATCGTCGACAAGCAGTTCATCAAGCGCAACTTCGACAAGGAGCACAAGGGCGGCGACCTCTACAAGTGCACCTACTCGGGGCGCGGGCCTGCGGACTTCGTCAACATGGCATACGGGACGGACGACGCGGATTCCTACTGCCTCAAGACCAACGACGACCCGACGGATGCCGATTGGAGCGGTCACAAGTACATCAAGGCGTTCATCGACATGTTGAATAGCCGTCAGGGTGACTTTACGAAGGCGTTCGAGGCGATGATGTCCCCCGATTACTTCGCCCGCTTCGAGGCATGCAACTACCTCGCCGGCAATCCCGACTGCATCCGCAACAACTACAATAATTACTATCTGTATTTCACGCCCGAGGAGGGCAAGGCCTATCTCATCCCCTATGACTACGACCGCTGCTTCGGCGTCACGAAGGATTGGGATGTCCTCCACGGAATGTCGCAGGCGGATCCCTTCTCCAATCAGGCGGAGGGCGCGCACCAAGACAATCACAACCCGCTCTACACGCGGACGATTTTGGGAAATACCGCCCCCTATCGCGCCCTGTATGCGGACAAACTTGCCAAGGTACTCGCGGGCGACTGGTTCACCTATGAGAAGTTCGAGGCGCTCTACCGCGCGTACAGCGAGGTGTATGCAGACCGCGCGGCCCCGTCCAACGTCATTCTCAGACAATGCGGGGGAAGTATCGACGCGGGGCACCTGTCCTTTACCCTCGGCGGCGGGTTCAATCTCACCGTGGAGGAGTACATCCGCATCAAGCGGGATATCGCCCTGTCTGCCCTGTAAAATGCACACCTGTTGTGAAAAACCCCTTTCTTGGAAGTCAAGAAAGGGGTTTTTGATTATGTCATTTTTTGCAGGCGGCGCAAGATTTCCCCGTCGGCGGGACAGAAGGAATAGTCGGGGATTTCCGCGGGAGAAATCCAGCGCATGTCGCTGTGTTCGAGAAGTTTGGGCTCGTCCTCCGTCGTGCAGGAAAAGAGGGTGAGACGGATGCGGATGTCGGGATATGTGTGCTCCGCTTCGCAGAAGACCTCCCCCACGCGGACGGTGATGCCGAGTTCCTCCCTGCATTCGCGCACGAGGGCCTCCTGCTTGCTCTCGCCCGCCTCCACCTTGCCGCCGACAAATTCCCATAAAAGGGCGCGCGGCTTGTTCTCGGGACGCCTGCAGATGAGGAATTTCTCCCCTCGGACGAGGAGCGCCGCGACCACCTCAACGGTGCGTTTTTGCGCCTCAACCTCGGACATGGTACGCAGCTTTTCAATCATCGCGATGGAATCCTGCGTCAGAGCGGGGTTCTGTGCGAGGTTGTCGGCAAGCCCAATCAGAAGAAGGTCGCGGTATAGTCGGTCGGGGTCGCCGAAGGGCGCGAGCTCCCGCTTACAGTGCGCTTCGAATGCGGCGTCGGGCGCCATCTGCCACGGCGCGGGCTCTTCTGAAAGTTTCAGAAAGATGTCGTGCTCCTTGACGAGCTCACAGCACACCTTGGCGGCCTCTTCGGAAAATCCGAGCAGGGGCAGCGCGCGCCTTGCGATTTTTTCGCTCTCGAAGTTGTGGAGTTTGAAGCTGTCCCGCTCCTCCCCCTCCACGGTGCGCACGGTGCGGCAGGCGGGCTTTCCCATGTCGTGGAAGAACATCGTATAGGAGAGAAGTGCCCTCTCTTCTTCGGGGAGCCCCGCCGACAGATTGTTGATTTTCTCCACCGAGCGCAAAATGTGCTCCATCACGGGGTAGATGTGCCACGGCGTGCGCTGGGGCGTCGCGTAGCAAACGGATACTTCGGGCAGGATGCCGTCCAGCCATGCGCGGAATGCGCGGCTTTCCCGATAGGTGGCGGTGAAGCGTTCGAAGACGTCCCCGCCGAGCAGAAGTTCTCTCAGGGTTTGCTGCATTTGTTGGGTTTGCATACCCCGATTGTACCACATTTGCGGCAATTTTTCAACTCTTCGCAATGCTTTCCCGCGGCTTTCGGGGCAATTCGCAAAAAAATTTTCAATTCAACCGAAAAACGCTTGCTTTTTGCCCGACTTTTTTTTATAATAGATTTGCAATTTGCGGTTGCTACTGTGGCTCAGTCGGTAGAGCGGCTGATTCGTAATCAGCAGGTCGCCGGTTCAAGTCCGGCCAGTAGCTCCAAAAAGAGGAATGGGGGTTTGCCCGTTCCTCTTTTTGCTAACTCGGTCATAATTGAACTGTCAAGACCTGCTGATTAAAGATTCGGGGTCCCCGAAAAATGATTGGGAAAAGCGGGAATGTCCCATGAAAACCGCGAGCAATCATTTTTTGGGGTGGCGACAGGTCGCCGCGTTCAAGTCCGGCCAGTAGCTCCAAAAAGAGGAATGGGTGTTTGCCCGTTCCTCTTTTTGCTAACTCGGTCATAATTGAACCGTCAAGACCTGCTGATTAAAGATTCGGGGTCCCCGAAAAATGATTGGGAAAAGCGGAAATGTCCCATGAAAACCGCGAGCAATCATTTTTTGGGGTGGCGACAGGTCGCCGCGTTCAAGTCCGTCCGGTAGCTCCAAAAAGAGGAATGGGTGTTTGCCCGTTCCTCTTTTTGCTAACTCGGTCATAATTGAACCGTCAAGACCTGCTGATTAAAGATTCGGGGTCCCCGAAAAATGATTGGGAAAAGCGGAAATGTCCCATGAAAACCGCGAGCAATCATTTTTTGGGGTGGCGACAGGTCGCCGCGTTCGGGCACCGTTCGCGCGCATACAAAAAAATTGAAAAAATTTATGCGCGGGGGTGGTTTTTTTAATGTTATTTTCATGTTTTCTGCTATAATAGATAAGAAAGGTGGAACTATGAAGAAAATTTCGATACTCATTGCAACACTTGCGCTCGCGGCGGGCGTTCTGGCGGGCTGTGCGCCCCTCCCCTTTGTCAACCCCGGGGACTTTCTCGGCGGTGGCGGCACGGGGGATGCGGCAGAGGGCGCCGACGATGTCACGGAGGATGTGAAGGAGGATTTTTCCGATTCGGACTTCTCCGACTTGTCGGGTGACGTCTCCTCGGAGGGCGCCACGGTGGCGGAGCCGACGGCGGCGGTCTACCCCATTTCGGCGAGCGGGACCTATCTCTTCCGCGGAAGCTACGGCGGCATTCGGTTCACCGAAAAAAACCTCCACCTGCATCTCATTTTTGACGGCGCGGAGATTGTATCCGACGGCATTGCGATAGACGGCTCCGAAAAGAGCGGCGCCGAAGTCGTTCTGACGCTCAGCGGCGAAAACTCCGTCCGCTCCGCATCGGACAGCGAGAATGCCATCCATGTCAAGGGGAAGCTCTCTCTGAACGGGAGCGGGAGCCTTTCGGTTGCAAGCGAGGGCAAGAATGCCGTCAAGGTCTCCAAAGACTTCGCCGCGGTCGACTGTTCGCTCACGCTGACGGCGAAAAGCCATGGCATTGCCGCGCGCTCGATTTCCGCCTCCGACTGTGAAATCACTGTCCTCTCCGCGGGCAAGGACGGCCTCAACGCGGAATGCGATGACGAGACGACGGCCTTCACCACGGGCGAGGGATATGTCTATCTGAAGGACGTCGATTATACCTGCGCCGTGGAGGGAGACGGCATCCAAGCCGACACCGTCGTCTATCTCAACGGCGGGAACTATCACATCAAAACCCAAGGCACGTTTGTCCCCAAGTCGCAGATGGCAGAGTACGGGCTCGCCGCGGATGACTTCAAATATGTCCTGCAAAACGGCGTGTACAAGCGCATTGCGAGCGACGAGACGGGGCGGTACGGGGCGAACAGCCTCTACGGGCTCAAACAGGGCTGCAAGGGCATCAAAGTCGGGGAAATCGAATATCCCAACCCCGAGAACGAGGAGGAAGAAATCGCCGTCACCGAGGGCGACTACTCGATTATCATCGAGGACGGCACCTTCTCTGTCGACAGCACGGACGATGCCGTCCATGCCAACAGCGGGAACCTCTCCGTGCGCGGCGGAACGCTCACGCTCTCCACGTATGACGACGCCTTGACGAGCGACGTTCTCACCAAAATCACGGGCGGAGAAATTGCCGTCACGAAGAGCTATGAGGGCATCGAGGGCGGCTATGTGGAGATTGCGGGCGGAAAAATCCAAATCACGGCGAGTGACGACGGGATTAACGCCGCGAGCGACGACCCCAAGGTCACCGAGCACATCCTCATCAGCGGCGGCGACATCGTTGTGCGTGCCGAGGGCGACGGGGTGGATTCCAACGGCTCCATTAACATGTCGGGAGGGAAGCTCGTCGTGTTCGGCCCCACCTCTGGTGCAAATGCTGCCCTCGACGCCGACCGGGGCATCGTCATAGACGGCGGCTACCTCTTTGCGGCGGGCCCCCTCGGAATGGTGGAGACGCCCGCGAGCAATTCGGGACAAAACGTCCTCTCCTATGCGCAAAATCAGGCGATTGGCGCAAACACCGTCCTGTCTTTGACAGATGAAAGCGGCGATGCGATTTTCTCCGTCACCGTGGAAAAGAGCTGCCAGTCCGTCATTCTCTCCTGTCCCGAACTTACGACGGGCAAGAGTTTCAAACTTTACGGCGGCAATGCCGAGCTCTGCGCCTTTACGGTGTCCTCCGTCATCACGTCCATCGGGTCGCAGGGCGGCATGGGAAACCCCAACGGCATGCCCCCGAACGGGTTCGGCGGCGGATTTGGCGGCGGCCGCGGCCCCGGCGGCAGATGAGGAAGAAATCTTGAGCGGGACTGTTTGTTGCCCTGAAGGGGGCGCCGAGAATCCCCCACCGGTCACTTCGTACCGGCCTCCCCCCGTGGGAGGCCTTTTTTTATGAAATGTGTGGGAAATTCTACGTTTCGAAGACAAATTTCCGCCGGCGGGGGTTGCCTTTTTTGTCGCTCGGGTGTAGAATGAAACCAAAAAAGGAGGCGGTTTATGCCAAAAATGACTATCGGAGAATTTCTCTCCCTGCAGCGAAAGGCCAAGGGACTGACGCAACAGGAAGTGGCGGACATGCTCGGCATCTCCAACAAGACGCTCTCGTCGTGGGAGTCGGGGCGGTCCTATCCCGACATTCTGACACTGCCCGCGCTCGCCGAACTCTACGGCGTCACCGTCGATGAGATTTTGAACGGGGTGCGCGCGGAGGGCGGACGGAATGCGGGGGAAGTCAGCGAAGCGTCGCGGAAGAAACTTCTCAGGCAGGCGGAAAACAGATACTCGGTCAAATGCACGACGCTCACGGCGGTTGGGATTGGCGGCGTCGGGCTCCTCGCGCTTGCGCTGTGCCTGCAATTCGTTGCGGCTTGGCTCCTCGTCTTATTTTCCGTACTCTTTGTCCTCACCGAGCTCGCGGTCGTCATTCTCTTTACCGTGTTTGAAAAATCGGCATTGACGATGGACGAGGAAGCATCAAGATATTCGCTCGCCGTCAAACGCCTCACCTTTCGGGCGGCCTTCAAAATCATCTGCACTGTCTGTATATTTGCCGTCTGTGCGAGCTTTTTCCTGCAATTTGTCCTGCTCGGGAACGCCACGGCGACCGTCATCGTAATCCTTGCGACCACGCTCGTCCTGCTCCTTCTCGCCGTCACCCTTCTGTGGCTTTCGAGGCGCGGGCGGGAATGCTGCACGGAGGAAGAAGCCGCGGCCGCCGCGCGCAACAAGACGCTTGCCATCAGGATTTTTTCCGTCGGCGGGGCGATTGCCATCGCGTTGTGCGCCGCAACTTCCGTGCTCTCGTCCGTGACGTTCGCCTCTACCCAACGGCAGCTCGGCCTTCCCAAGGAGGAATTCTTGCGCGCCATCCAAACCGTCAACATCTCCGCGGAGGATGCCGCGCTCTACGGAATTGAGACGGACGCGGAGACGGGCGACTACTTCGTGGATATCGAGGCCGCACTGAAAGCGCCCGCGCCGAGCCTGTCCGAACAGCACCGCGCGGCATATTCCATCGAGGGAGACCTGTACTTCCGCTATGCGGAGGACGGCGGCGAGTATGTGTGCTACATCTCCTATATTCCCGACCCGTCAAGCCCCTTTGAGAAGACCGTCTGCGCGGGGACGGTTTGGTTCCGCGACAGAGCGCAATTCGACGCCGAATTTCCCACCCCATCTGCCCAAAATCTGCTCATAGGCATGGAAGAGGACGAGGTTTTCTTCGTGCTGAATCCCGCATACTTTGACAATATAACCGTATTTCATTGGAGCGGACACCGCTACAGGGCAGAACGCCGCGTCGAGGTCTCGGGCGGGCAGTACGCGCTCTTGACCCAAGTCACGCAAAACTACCCCTTCCTCGCCGTCGTCGGCTTTGCGGGAGAGACCGCCGTCGCCGCCGTGTGCATCTTCCTCTACTGCAAAAAACGCATGAAACTTTGAGCAGCACCCGATTTCCGAAAACAAGTAAAAAAACAGCTCTCGGCATCTTTTCCGAGAGCTTTTTCTTTGGACTTTATTGGTTTTCTTGGTCGGAATTTTGCGGGGGCGGGAGCGTTTCTAAGGGGCTATCCGCGGACATGGGTGTCTCAGATTGCGTCTTGAGGGTGCGGTGCGCGCGGATGGCGCTGCGGATGACTTCGAAGACGTTGATGCCGATTCCCGACAAAATATAGATATAATAGGTCAAGAAACGCCAGAAGAGGGTGACCCAGCCGCTGACGGGCGCAAAGGCGGGATTGCCCGCGACCGCCGTGAAGACGAGGATGGTCATCGCCTCATTGGCAATCGTGTTGCCCGGGGTGGGGACGAGGGAGGAGGAATAGAAGGAAATCATGCTCAGGCATGCCATCTCCAATAAAATATCCCAACCGGGCGCAACGCCGCTCACCGCTATCACGATGGAGAAGGGAAGCAGGACGTAGCAGGCGCATTCGATGAGGGAAAACAGCACCATGGGGAGCAGTTTTACGAAGTTCGAGAGGAGCGTCTTCAAGGCGTGGCGGTATTCGTCCATCTCGCGCACATATTTTTTCGTCACGGCGTATTTGCGCTTGACGATTCTCATCTTCGCAAGAAGAGAAACGAGTTTGACGACAAACTTCTTTCCCGCACGGGGGAAGAGGGAGGCAAACACTATAATGACGGGGATTGCGAGGTTGCACAGCATGGAAATCCATGCGACAATCATGACAGTCGTGCTCGCCGCGGCATTGCCTTCGAGGACGAAATTCGCCGTGATAAAGAGCGCGGCCGCCACGAGGCAGAAGACAATCGTGCAGACGATATAGCGCACGAGGGGCACGGCAGACGCGACGCCCGCGGGGATGTCCTTTTTGTGCAGATAGTAAATCTGGAAGGGCTGGCCGCCCGTCCCGAGCGGGGTGATACCGTCGTAGTACTTCCCGAGGAACATGACCTTCACGGAGTTTTTGAAGCGCCACTTGCCCGTGGAAATCTTGAGAAGGTAGGCGTATTTCATGCTCTCGTTGACAATGGTGACGAGCAGCACGCCGATGACGACGGCGAGCCAAATCCAGTTGAAGGTGATGGGTCCGAAGCCGTTGCCGTCGAAGAGACGGGCAATCCCGAACATCACCCCTATCGACGCCCCGATGAGCACGAGCATGAGCGCGGTCTTTATCCACCACTTGCGCTTCGCCGCCTTGGTATCCTGATTGTTGCGCGCCTCGTACTCGCGCGCAAACTTCTCCATGTCGCGGGGGCGGGGCTCCACGATCGGATGCTTATGCGCTTGTTCTTCGGGGGCACCCTTCTTTTGGATGCGGTTGGGTTTTTCTTCCATATTTCGCCTCCCTATAGTTATACCACATTCGCCCACTTTTTGCAACAGAAAACACGGATTTTCTTTTGCAGGCGGTTGCAAGCGGGGCGCAGAGGTGGTATAATATAGAAAAAAAGGAGGACGCTATGAAATTTCAGGCGGAAAGTTTCGAACTCTTTGACAAGACCTGGGCGCTGCTCACGGCGGGCGACAGGGAGAAGTTCAACACGATGACCATCGCATGGGGCGGCCTCGGGACGATTTGGGGAAAACCCGCCGTCACGGTCTATGTCAAGCCCATTCGCTACACGCACGAATTCATGGAGCAAAGCGAGTACTTCACGGTGAGTTTCTATCCCGAGCGCATGCGCGAGGCGCTGACGCTGTGCGGGCGGCTCTCGGGGCGGGACTGCGACAAGGTAGCGCGGGCAAATCTTACCCCCGTTTTTTTGAAGCACGGCGTGACGTTTGAGGGCGCCGAGCGGACGATTGTCTGCAAGAAAATTTACCGTCAGAGCATGGACAAGGGTACCATGCCCGCGGATGCGGTCAAAAAATACTACAAAACAGAGCCTGCGCACACGATGTATATCGGCGAGGTTATAGACATTCTGTGAAGGAATTTTTATGAAACTTCCCCCTGTAGACAGCTGTGAGAGCCTCGTGGCTCTCGTCCAAGAGGTCGGCTTTCTCCCCTTCTTTGCAAACGCCGTGCGCGGTTTTTCCGTGGAGGAATGCTGCCCGCCCGCGCTCTGGTTTACGGACGAGGAGGGCCCGTGGGAATGGAAGGGCCCCGTCGCCCGCACGAAGACGTGCATCTATGGCAAGTTTTTCAATGGCAAGGCGGGGTTTGTCAGCCGCGAATGGGCCGCGGACTTTTGCAACCTGCGCCGCGACGGCTACGATTTCGACGCGCGCTGTGACGAGGGGCTCGCCCCCTACAAGGATGCGCATGTCTACAATACCGTGGCGGCGGAGGGGCATCTGCTCTCCAAGCGGCTCAAACAGCTCTGCAACTATAAAAAGGGCGGCAATACGGGCTTTGAGACGGTGATTACCCGCCTGCAGATGCAGACCTATCTGTGCATCTCCGACTTCATCTACGAAAAGGACCGCCACGGCAAACCCTACGGCTGGGGCGTCGCGGTGTATTCCACCCCCGAGGAGGTCCTCGGCTACGGGCGGGTCTCCGCCGCGTACAAAAAGGCCCCCGCGCAGTCGGAGGAGGACATTCTCGCCCAGCTCGAAGGGACGCTGAAGGTCCCAAGGGCGGATTTACGCCCACTCATCTCCCCCCGCACGAAAATTTGAACACAACAAAAACGCTCCCCTCTCGGCTGTTTGGGGAGCGTTTTTTGCATACAGGTCACACTTTTCGCCTGCGCAGGATGTCGCCCGCCCGCACGGGGACGGGGCAGCGGAAGGTGTATTCGCCCTGCACGAGCTTGGCGTCCCGACACCCTTCGCCCGCGGCGTCCTGCAGGTTTTCCACCCGCACGGAGCGGCCGAAATCGGGGGACGGGGTGAGAATTTCGAGCGTTTCGCCCTCGAAGAAGCGGGAACGCATCTCGACGCGCGCCCTGCCCGCCTCATAGCCGCGCACAATGGCGACAAATTCGCAGCTGCCCGCCGTCTGGGAGCCGTCCGAAAGGGTCGTCTCGCGGTTTTCCCCGAAGGCGTAAGCGGTGGTATAGGCACGGTGCGTGAGCGTCTCAAGTTCGCTTGCGAGCGATTCCGACCACCCCATGTCCGCGATTCGGCGGTACGCATTGACCACCGTGGCGAGATAGTACTCGCTCTTCATGCGCCCCTCAATCTTGAAGGAGGAGACGCCCGCGGCGGAGAGTTCGTTGAGGTGCGCGCTCATGTTGAGGTCGCGGCTGTTGAGAAGGTAGGTGCCCCGCCCGTCCCCCTCTGCGGTGAGAAATTCTTCCCGCCCCACGGGCCGTATCTCATAGGCGGCGCGGCAGGGCTGGGAACAGGCGCCGCGGTTGGAACTTCTGCCGTCGAGATAGTCGGAGAGGTAACATCTGCCGCTGTAGGAGATACACATGGCGCCGTGGACGAACGCCTCGAGCTCGAGGGCGGGAGCAGAAGCGTGAATTTCGGAAATTTCGTCAAGCGTGAGCTCTCGCGCGAGCACGACGCGGCTCACCCCGAGGCTCTCATAGAAGCGTGCGGCCTCCGCATTCGTCGTATTCGCCTGTGTGGAGACATGAACGGGGAGGGCGGGCGCCACCCTTCTCGCAAGAGAGAGGGCACCCATGTCCGAGAGGATGACGCCGTCGGCATGCACCCCCTCGAGGAAGCGAAAGAAGCGAGAGAGGCCACCCATGTCCGCGTTGCGGGCGAAAATATTCGCACAGACATAGACGCGCTTGCCGCGCGCATGAGCATAGGCGATGCCCTCCTCGAGGTCTTCGTCCGTAAAGTTCTCCGCGCCCGCGCGCAGAGAAAATGCCTTCCCGCCGACATAGACGGCGTCCGCGCCGAAGTAGAAGGCAAGTTTGAGTTTCGCAAGATTCCCCGCGGGGGCAAGCAGTTCTTTCATACTCTTTTGCTGACGGCGACGCCTTCGCCGTATTCGTAAATCTCCGTTGAAAAATCGGGGTCGCCCGTGAGAAGTTCGAGGAACTCCCCGATGTGCCGTGCGAGCATGTGGCGCTTTGCGGGCACCTCTCCCTCTCTGCCGAAGAGCAGCACGTCGTCCGAGACGAGCGTCCCGCCGCGGGCGAGCAGCCGCTTGCAGTCCGCAAAATACCTTCTGTATTGCACCTTGGCGCAGTCGAGGAAGATGACGTCAAAGGGGCCTTCGAGCGTGGGAAGGATGCTCCCCGCGTCCCCTTCGAGCAGGGTGACGGGGAGGGACAGCTCCGAAAAGAGCTCCCTTGCGCGCATGCAGCGCGCCTCATCCCGTTCGATTGCCACGACGCTTGCCCCGCGCATGGCGAGGGACGCCGCGGTGAGCCCCAATCCCGCGCCCACTTCGAGCACGCGCGTTCCCGCGCCTGCAAGCCCCATGAGGAGGGCGAGCGTCTCATCGGCGCAGGGCGGGTCCTTCTCCGACTTCGCAGCCTTTCGAAGGGTGAGAATGCGGGCGGGGAGGTCTAATTGCATGCCTCGTCCCCTCTCTCATACTTTTTGCC
This sequence comes from uncultured Clostridia bacterium, assembly GCA_947631925.1. Lineage (GTDB taxonomy): Bacteria > Bacillota > Clostridia > Christensenellales > Borkfalkiaceae > Gallimonas. The sequence continues at coordinate 98,514 of CANRNE010000001.1, read as the reverse complement.
GAGGACGCGGAAGAGGACGGGGAAGGGCGATTGCACCGCCGCCTGCGGGAGCGGTTCGTCCGAATTGGTGAACAGGGTGCGGAAAACCGCCCTGAGGATGTCCAATTCCTCCCGATAAATCTCCGCGCCGCTGCACATGCGGGTGAACTCCTCGTATTCGGCGTGCGCCGTCTCCTTGTCCCCCTCGTCGAGCTTGATGAGGATGAAGAAGAAGGCGGTCTTGTACTTCCACTCCGCGCCGCCGCGGAAGCGCAGGCTGTCGATGGCACGCTTGGCGGCAGGCAGGTCGTCGAGCGCCATCGTGACGCGGATATACCGCTGATAGACGACGGTGCGTACGAGGAACAATAGCGGGCTCTTCAGCTTCTTCTCGAGAATCGCCCGCTCCTCGGCGTATCTCTTCTCCGCGCACAGTTTGCCGCATTTGCGGTTGAGGTCGTCCTGCGCGATGAGAATGGAGAGCGCGAGGGCAAAACAGACGGCGCCGACGACGACGAGCGCGCCCGCATAGGCAATGTCATAGACAAACAGGCACACCGCGGCCGCAATGCACAGGGCGACGGCGACGGAGAGACAGACATAATACACAAGATGGCGACGCATAACGGCTCCTTTACAGTTCGTTGATGACGGGGACAATCATGGGTGATTTTTTGGTCTTCTTGAAGATATAATTCTTGACGGCGCGGCGAACGCTGTTTGCAAATTCCTCCGCGGAGGCCCCCTTCGGCACACTCTCCGCCGCCTTTAAGACAACGACGGAAATCTCCTTGAGGTCCCCTCCCGTGAAGATAAACCCTTTGCTCGTGAGCACGGGGTCCCCCAAGAGGGTGCCGCGGGAGACGGACAGCCCGATGACGAGGAGCCCCTCCTCCGACATGCGGACACGGTCTTTGAGGACTTCGTCGGAGGCGACGTCCTCCGTGCCGCTGCTGTCGATGAGGCGGGAGCCGCCCGCAAACGCCGTCCCCTGCTTCAAGGTGCGGTCGGTGAGCTCCGCAACCGTTCCGATGTCGGGGATGAGGATGTTGGAGGCGGGCATCCCGAGCTCCTGCGCGAGCCGTGCATGACGCTTCAGGTGTCTGTATTCGCCGTGGATGGGAATGAAGAACTTGGGACGGAGCAGGGAGTGCATAATCTTGTGCTCCTCCTGGCAGGCATGCCCCGAGACGTGAATTTTTTCGAGGCTCTCATAGACGACTTCGGCGCCCCGCTTCATGAGGTTGTTGATGACGCGGTAAATCATGCGCTCGTTGCCCGGGATGGGGCTGGCGGAGATGATGATGGTGTCCGAGGGGCCGATGGCGACTTGGTTGAATTCCCCCGCCGCCATGCGGGTGAGCGCGGACATGGGTTCCCCCTGTGAGCCCGTGGAGACGATGACAATCTCGCGGTCGTAATAATTTTTGACCTTCTCCACGTCCACGAGCATGCCCTCGGGAATGGTGATTTCCCCTATCTTTGCCGCCGCCTCCACGACGCCGAGCATGCTCCGCCCCGAGAGGGCGACTTTTCTGCGGAATTTGGCGGCGATGTCCACAATCTGCTGGAGACGGTGGACGTTGGAGGCGAAGGTGGCGATGATGATGCGCCTGTCGGCATGTTCCGCAAAGAGATGCTCCAGCGTGGTCCCCACCACCTTCTCGCTCATTGTAAAGCCGGGGCGCTCGATGTTGGTGGATTCACCGAGGTAGCAGAGCACGCCGCGGTTGCCGTATTCGGCGATTTCGGCAAGGTCCATGGGCTTGCCCGCGACGGGCGTCAAATCAATCTTGAAGTCCCCGCTGTGGAAGATGATGCCGTAGGGCGTCTCGATGGCGAGCGCCGTCGCCCCCGCGATGGAGTGGTTGACATTGACGATGTTCACCGTGAACGCGCCCGCCTTCACCTTGTCCTTGGGGGAGACGGTGACGAGCTTGACGTTGCCGAGCTTGTGCTCGCGCAGTTTGTTGTCCACGAGGGCGAGGGTGAGCTTGGTCCCATAGACGGGCGTGGCGGGGAGAAGTTCCTTCATGAGGTAGGGAACGCCGCCGATGTGGTCCTCGTGCCCGTGCGTCAGGAAGACGCCGCGAATCTTACTTTTGTGCGCGACGAGGTAGCCGATTTCGGGGAACACGAGGTCGATGCCCGGCATCTCCTCCGTGGGGAAGATAATCCCCGCATCGATGACGATGATGTCGCTCCCGTACTCGATGGCGGTCATGTTCTTGCCGATTTCGCCGACGCCGCCGAAGAAGAGAATCTTGACGGGGCGCTTCTGCTTCGTCTTTGCGTCCTCCTGCGGGCGGGGGGCGGTGTCGGCAGAGACGACGGTGTGCGGCTTGCGAACGGGCTTTGCGGGGCGTTTTGAGGCCTCTGAAATGAGCTCTGCGCGCAGTGCCGTCCCCTTCCCCTTGGCGCGGGAGGGGCGCTTCTTTTGATAGCCTGCCTCCGCCATCGCCTCCTTGGAGCGGGCGGAGCGGTTATATGCCTCGATGCCGCTCACGATGGCGCGGTCGAGGTCCTTGTTGTTGTTCTTTTTCATGGTACTCCTGTCTTGCATTCTGTCTCATTTGCGCGGCCTTATGCCGCACCAAGAAAAACGGGGAACCTCTTTCGGCTCCCCGCATCGTTTGTATCAGAAGTTGAGGTCGGACTTCTCCATCAGTCCCATCTTGATGAGACCCTCGCGGAGCAGCTCTTCCTCACTGCGGAAGGCGAACTCGGGCGTGTAGTCCACAGGGACGAAGTCGGGGTCCTTGACGGCGCCGAGGCGCTCGGCAAGCAGTTCGATGAGACGGAGCGAACGCTTGAGGGCGACGCGGCTCTTCACCTTCATCATGAGCGGCGTCTTCTCGTACATCTTGGTGTCGCCCGCGAATTTCTGGTGATAGACGCTCTCGGGGAATTCCTCGGGATTGAGCGCGAGATAGACGCACAGCGTTCTGCCGCGGACGCCCACCTTCGCCACGGTGTCGTTGTTGAAGGCGAAGCGGTCGTTGGACCAGTTGACCTGCGAGGTCATCTTGGGATAGCAGAGAAGGCTGTTCTTCAGCGTGCTGTAGAAATCCTTGACGTCGTCGTCGCTCTCGATAATCTTCGCGATGAAGCTTCTCTTGTAGCGGGTCGTCAGGTTGTCTTCGGAGACGGGCTCTTCGACGGGCGCGGGCTCTGCGGCGACGGCAAGTTCGTCGACGGGTGCGCTCTCTTCAACGGGAGCGACTTCCTCGGCGGGCTCTTCGACGGTCTCTTCGACGGGAGCCGCTTCCTCGACGGTCTCTTCGACGGGCGCGGGCTCATCCTCTACGGGAGCGGGTTCGTCCTCGACGGGGGCGGGTTCGTCTTCGATGGGAGCGGGTTCGTCCACGGGCTCTTCGCTCGTTGCGACGAGAAGTCCCTCTTCGCGGAGAAGGTCGACGACGCGGCGGGCAATCAGCTCGTGGTCGACTTCCACACCCTTGCATTCGATGCAGGAAAGTTTTTCGTCGATGACTTCGGCGAGGCGGGCGGCCATCTTGTCACAGCAGCTCTCTTCCTCTTCGGGAACTTCCTCGACGGGTTCGGGGCTCGCCGCAGCCTCGGCGACGGCGTTCTCCTCTTCCTCTTCGGCGCGGGCGGCAGCTTCCGCATCCTCCGCCGCCTTGCGCTTCTCTTCGAGAAGTTCGACGACGCGGGTTGCGATAGCGTCGGTGTCCACTTCGACCGCCATCGGGCAGACAGGCGCTTCTTCGGTCTCTTCCACCGTTTCGGCGACGGGTTCGACAGCGACCTCTTCGACGGCCTCTTCCGCGGGTTCGCCCTCTGCTTCGGGCTCCTCATCGGTGAACAGCGCGTCTACGACGCGTTCCGCAAGCAAATCGTAATCGATGGGCGCGATGCCTTCGACCACCTTCTCGGCGATGGCGTCGGTGTCCGTCTCGGGAAGGGCGGCGATGACTTTCTCGGCGATGGCGTCGGTATCCGTCGCGGGAAGGGCGGCGACCACCTTGTCGGCGATGACGTCATAGTCGGTCTCGGGAAGGATGGAGGCAATCTTCTCGGCGAGGACGTCGTAGTCGATGACGTCGGCGGCGGGCTCTGCCGTCTCCTCCACGGGTTCCTCGGCGGGGGTGTCGAGTTTATCTTCGAGGGCGAGCGTCGAGGCGTTGAGCGCGTCGAGAAGTTCTTCGCGCAAATCCGCAATCGCGGTCTCCACGCCTGCGAGGCGTTCCTCTACGCCCGCGAGGCGGACGGTGAGGTTCTGCTCGGCATTGGAGAGGCGCACCGCAAAGCTCTGCTCGAGCCTTGCGCCCAGCTCGTCAATCTTTCTGCCCACAAAATCGAAGAGACCCGCCTGTGCGTTTGCGATGTCGTTGTGGTTGTTCTCGTACACCGCACCGCTCTGCTGGGACAGGTATTGGAACTCGCGGTTCAACCCCTCGATCTTCTTGTTGAGGAGCGCCTCGATGTTCTCATAGGATGCGGACTGCTGCGCGGAAGAAAATTGCGCTTCGCGGCTGACGGCAGTCTTTACCTCGTCGATTTTGCCGGACAAGCTCTTGTAGATGCCTTCCAGCACCATGTTAATCCTGTTGTTATCAGTCATAATCCACCTCGAAGACGTGATAAGATTTTGTCTCAAGTACTATTCTACAACAAAACGGCGAAAAAGTAAATATATTTACGGAAAATTTTTTGTGAAAACCCCTATTTTTTTTGCAAACGGGGGGAGCATGCCCGAAACAACCCCCTTTTTTGCCCATTTTTTGCTATAATCTCTTATGTTCGGCCACGCGCCCGCGCGTCCGCACCCGCGTAAACACCATGCCCGCGACGAAACAAATCATCATCCAATAGAGAAAAAGCAGAAACGCGACGGCAAGGGAGAGGGCGCCGTACAGCTTTTCCGCGCCCGAAAAGCCGAGATAGACGCCGAATGCCGCCGCAAAGAGCAGCCAGAGCGCCGCGGTGAGCAGACTCCCCTTTGCGCTCTCCCGCGGGTGCAGGCGGTACGGGCAGACGTAGGAATGCAGAATCCACGCGCCGAGAAATCCCAAGAAGAAGAGAAGAAGGTAGCGGAAGGGATAGCCGAGCACGGGTGGAAGGCGGGCGGACTGCACGGTCGCCGCCGCAAGGCATGCCCCCGCCGCCGCGAAATAGAAGAGGACGGCAAAGGCGCATGCGACCGCCGAAAGGCGCACCCGCCAGCCCGTCTTCGTGCGCGTCAGACCGTAGACAATCTCCCCGCTCCGCCGAAGATGATAAAAGAAATTCGAGACGGACCAGAGCGTCGTCAAAAGAAAGAAGATTCCCGCGCCGCCGCCCGCACTCTCCGCATGCGCCGCAAAATAGGCGACGAGCTCCCTTGCCCAGCCGAAGAGCTCCAATTCCGCAAGGCGCGTCGCGAGGTCGGAATTGCCGATTAAAAGGGTGAGCCAGAAGAGGAAGGGCAGGACGGCGAGCACGAGGAAAAAGGCGAGCGTCCCCGCGACCGTCGTATAGCGGTGAGCGGTGAGTTCCTTTTTGAATGCGTGAAGTCTGCGGAGGGCGTAGCGGACTTCCTCTTTGCATGCCGATTTTGCACCCATATCCCGAGTTTGCGCAAAAATACCGCGGAAATTCCGCGGTTTTTTCCATCGATGACGGGATGCCGTCAGCTCGTGAAGGTATATGCCATCGTGACTGCACAATCGCCATAGACGTAGGAAATCCCGAGCCGCTCGAGCGCGTCGGGGCGGCAGGTGACTTTCACCTCGCAACGGTTGCCTGTTGCGATATACGGCGGATAGGGCTTGAAGAGGACGTCGGGGCCGACGGGGAGGGAGAAGACGAGCGTCCCGTCCTCCTCCTTTTGCGGGGTAGAGAAATATCTGTCGTTGAAGCGTAGCCCGGACGCCGTGAGCGCGCCGACGGGAAGGTCGCATTCGTCCCCCTCCCGCGCGACGACTTCGCCGCCCTTCACCGTCATGCTCCCCGTCTTGACGGCGATTTCGTTTTCGGGAAAGACGAGCCCGCCGTCCGTCTCTTCAATCGTCGCGAGCCGTTCGTAGGTATAGGAGACGGTGTAGCCGTCTTGGGCGGCCCTCGTCACGTATGTCCCGTGCAGCGTTCTGCCCTCCTCCGAGGCCGTGACCTCGAGGCGAATCGCCGCATATGTCTTGTTTGCGAGCCGCGAAAGACGCGCGCCCGTGCTCTCGAACACACAGCCCGAAAGCACAAAGGGAAGGAGCGCAATGAGGACAATCAGATAGCGTTTTTTCATCTTCCCCACCTCCTGATGACGGCAAGAAGGGCGACGCCCAAAGCGGTTGCCGCGGTTGAGAACGCATACACGCCCGCGTGGTAGGCGGTGTCGAAGGTGGAATTCAATCCCTCCGTCTCCTCGTTGTAGGCGCGGACCAGCCCGAGATAGGTCTCATAGGCGTCCGCCGCCGCCGTCTTTTCCGCCGCAGAAAGCGAAGTGTAGGTCGCATACGCCCCTTTCAGTGCTTCAAACAGCTCCTCCGCGGGCGTTTGGGAGAGTGCCGCCACCTCGTCGCGGAACTTTGCAACGAGCCCGAGCGGGGGAATTTCCCCCTCCTCCGTCTTGCCGCAGACGGTGCAGGTGTGCGTCTTTTTGCCCGCTTGGGTATATGTCGGAGCCGTCGCTTGCGACCATGCCCCCCACGAATGGCCTGTCGCGGGGAGAACTTCGTGCGCCTCATAGCCGCAAGCGGTGCAAGCCGCATGCCGCTCCCCATTTCCCTCACAGGTGGCGGGAACCGTCGTCCAATCGCCGAAGGTGTGCGCCCCGCGGGTGTAGGCCGCCCGCACGGTCTCATTGCGTTCCACATTGGAATAGTTGCCGACCCAGCCCGCAAAGGTGTAGTGGGCGTCGCCGTCCGAGGGCTTTTCGGGCGCCGCGGGAGGGGTTGCGGTGCCGCCTGCGGGCACGAGTCGGGTGGCGAGTACATTCCCCTCTCCGTCCTCAAAGGTCACGGCGAAGGCGTCCTCGGGGGTGTAGAGCCCCGCCTCATAGAGGGATTCGTCCACGGCGGCAAGGAGCGCCGTCTTCCCCGCCGCGGAGAGCACGCCCTCCTCCTCGGGGAGTCCCGCCGCCGCCGCGCGGAATGCCTGCGTGAAGTCGGCAAACGTCGCCCTGCTCTTCCCCTGCAAATTCTTGAGCATGGCAAACCACAGCCTGCCCATGACGGGACGGGTGAAAATATCCGGAATGCGCGAATAGATGCGGAAATTGAGGTGGGAAATGATGGTGGAGTTGCAATATTTGCCGTATTCGGTGTCCGCGCCCGTGTACTTGTGCGCCATGTCGGCGGCATACGGGGCGGGATTTTTGAGGTTGCGCAGGGGCGCCTTGCCCGCGGGTACGCCGTCCTCGCCAATCGTCCAGAACGCCTCCTCGCTCGGGTCATGCCCCTCGGCAAGACAGCCGAAGACGTCGGAGAACGCCTCCTTCAAAGAGCCCGTCTCGCCGCCGTCCTCCGTCCCCGTGAGGAAGTGGGAGGTGACGCCGTGCTGGTATTCATGTGCAATGATGTCGCGTGCGCGCGCCTGACGGTATAATCTGCCCGTCGGGCTTCCGTCCCCCACGCGCATGTGCCCTTCGTTGGCGCGCCCCGGCGCAAAGGAGCCCGTGAAGAGGGCAAAGAAGGCGTTGTCGCCCGCGCTCGCGTCGTGCGCATAGACATAGATGAAGTACTCGCCGCGATTGTTTGCGTCCCCCGCCGTCTGATTGTTCCTGCCGTTGACGCCGAAGAAGTCCTCCCCGATGTTGGCGGCGGTGTAAAAGTCGTACGCGTTGAGGGTGTTGACGTAGGCGCTGACGAGAATGCCGTCCGAAAAGTCCGTCGGGCCGTCCGCCGAGACGGGGTCGTTTGCGGGATTTAAGCTGTTGTAGCTGCGGCCCGTGAGGTCGACCGCATAGATGTTGCGGACATGGCTCGCGAGTTCGTATTTGCCCGTCATGGCGTTGTAGGAGACGGCGGCCTCGACCTCCTTTCCGTCCGCATCCGTGAGAAGAACGGTCTGCTCCCCCTCCGCCGCCATGGAAGCTATGCGGGGCGGCAGTGCGACTCCAAAGAGTGCGCCGCCGAATGCCGCGGCAAGAATTGTCGCAAAAATTCTCTTCGTCATGCACACCTCCTCAAAGTTTCTACCATTAGTATACCATGCCGCCGCCCTTTTTGCAAGGATTTCCCCTCTTCTGCACGAAAAAAGCACGCCGCGAGGGCGTGCTTTTCGGAATTTACGATTACTTGAGAATCTTGGACACAGCGCCGGAACCGACCGTTCTGCCGCCTTCGCGGATAGCGAAGCGGAGACCTTCTTCGATGGCGACGGGCTTGATGAGCTCGACCTTCAGGGTGACGTGGTCACCGGGCATGACCATTTCCACGCCCTCGGGAAGCTCGATAGCGCCCGTGACGTCCGTCGTTCTGATGAAGAACTGGGGACGATAGTGGTTGAAGAATGCGGTGTGACGGCCGCCCTCGTCCTTGGTGAGGACGTAGACCTGCGCCTCGAACCTCGTCGCGGTGGGAACGGTACCGGGTTTGGCGATGACCTGTCCCTTTTCGATATCCGTACGGTTGATGCCGCGAAGAAGGGCACCGACGTTATCGCCCGCCATGGCTTCGTCGAGCTGCTTGTGGAACATTTCGAGACCGGTGATGACGGTCGTTCTCGGCTTCAGAATGAGGCCGACGATTTCCGCGGGGTCGCCGACGTGGGCAACGCCTCTCTCGACACGGCCCGTAGCAACGGTGCCGCGGCCCGAAATCGTGAACACGTCCTCGACGGGAAGAAGGAAAGGCTTCTGGTCGTCGCGTGCGGGGGTCGGGATGTAGCTGTCGACAGCATCCATGAGCTCGAGAATGCACTGGCATTCGGGAGCGGCGAGAATCTCGCTGTCGGGGCAGCCGCTCGTCGCTTTTTCAAGCGCCTTGAGCGCGGAACCCTTGATAATCGGGATGTCGTCGCCGGGGAAGTCGTAGGAGGAGAGCAGGTCTCTGACTTCCATTTCGACGAGTTCGAGCAGTTCGGGATCGTCGAGCTGATCGGTCTTGTTGAGGAAGACGATGATGTAGGGCACGCCGACCTGACGGGCGAGCAGGATGTGCTCACGGGTCTGGGGCATGGGACCGTCGGTCGCAGCGACGACGAGGATGGCGCCATCCATCTGGGCAGCGCCCGTAATCATGTTCTTGACGTAGTCGGCATGGCCGGGGCAGTCCACGTGAGCATAGTGACGCTTGTCCGTCTCATACTCGACGTGTGCGGTGTTGATTGTGATACCGCGGGCTTTTTCCTCGGGCGCCTTGTCGATTTCGTCGTAGCGCATTTTCTTCGCCTGACCTTTGCAAGCCATGACCATGGTGATAGCTGCGGTTAAGGTCGTCTTGCCGTGGTCAACATGTCCGATGGTACCGATGTTGACATGGGGCTTGCTTCTGTCGAATTTTGCCTTTGCCATTGTTTGTTACTCCTTATCCTTTTATTTTTTGATAACTTTTTTCCGCCGTTTCGGGGCGGAAGCGCAGCTATCTATCATTCACAGATATCAAGCTGTCTCGCTTGTCGAGTTTAATTATACCCCAAACGAAAAAATTTTGCAAGAAGATTACGGAAAATTTTTGCAAAAATTCCGAATTCAGGGTCAATTTTTTGCTCTTCCGAGCACAATTTTCTCGGAAATCGACTTCGGGACCTCCGCATAGTGGTCAAACTGCATCGTGAACTGCCCTCTTCCCTGTGTGCGGGAGCGCAGTTCCGTCGCATAGCCGAACATCTCGGAGAGCGGGATTTGCGCGTCGATGATTTTGGCGCCCGCGCGGTCGTCCGTCCCCGCGATGGTGCCGCGGCGGGAGGAGACGTTGCCCATGAGGTCGCCGAAGTAATCTTCGGGGGTAATAATCTGCACCTTCATGATGGGCTCGAGGAGGACGGGCTTTGCCTTCTCCATGCCGTTCTTGAATGCCATCGAGCCCGCAATCTTGAACGCCATTTCGGAGGAGTCCACTTCGTGGAAGCTGCCGTCGAAGACCTCTGCCTTGAAGTCCACCACCTCGTAGCCTGCGAGGAAGCCGTTCTTTGCCGCCTCCTGAATGCCCTTGTCGACGGCGGGAATGAATTCCTTGGGAATGGAGCCGCCCACGGTGAGGTCCTCGAAGGTGTAGCCCGAACCGGGCTCCTGCGGGATGAAGCGCACCTTGCAGTGGCCGTACTGGCCCTTGCCGCCCGACTGCCGCTTGTAGAGACCCTCCGCCTCGACGGCGTTCTTGAAGGTCTCGCGGTAGGCGACCTGCGGGGCGCCCACGTTTGCTTCGACGTGGAATTCGCGGAGCAGCCTGTCCACGATGATATCGAGGTGCAACTCTCCCATGCCCGCGATGATGGTCTGCCCCGTCTCCTTGTCGGTGTACGTCTTGAAGGTGGGGTCCTCCTCGGCGAGCTTGACGAGGGCGAGCGTCATCTTCTCCTGTCCCGCCTTGGTCTTGGGCTCGAGAGAGAGCTGGATGACGGGCTCGGGGAATTCCATCTTTTCGAGCACGATGGGATGCTTTTCGTCGCAGAGCGTATCCCCCGTCGTCGTGTTCTTGAGACCGACGATGGCGCAGATGTCGCCCGAATAGATGCAGTCGATGTCCTTTCTCTCGTTGGCGTGCATCTGCACGAGCCTTCCCACGCGTTCCTTTTTATCTTTTGTGGAATTGTACACGTAGGACCCTGCCTCGAGCACGCCCGAGTAGCAGCGGAAGTAGGCGAGAGAGCCGACGAAGGGGTCGGTGGCAATCTTGAACGCGAGGCCCGCGAAGGGTTCGCTGTCCGAAGTCTTGCGCTCCTCCTCTTCTCCCGTGTCGGGATTCGTCCCCTTGACGTGGTCGACGTCTACGGGGCTGGGGAGGAAGTTGATGACGGCATCGAGCAAGAACTGCACGCCCTTGTTCTTATAGGAAGAACCGCAGAGCATGGGAACCGCCTCCATCTTCAGGCAGCGGATGCGCAGTCCCTTGATGATGTCCTCTTCGGAGAGGTCTCCGTCCTCGAAGAACTTCTCCATGAGTTCGTCGGTGGCGGATGCCGCCTCCTCGACGAGCTTGGCACGGTATTCGTTTGCGATGTCCGTCATGTCGGCGGGGATGGGCTCCTTGCGGAAGTCCTTGCCGAGGTCGTCATAGTAGACCTCCGCCTCCATGCGGATGAGGTCGACGATTCCGCGGAAGTTCCCCTCTTTGCCGATGGGGAGTTCGATGGGAACGGGATGGGCGCCGAGGCGCTCGGAAATCATGCGCTCCACGCGGAAGAAATCCGCGCCGTTGATGTCCATCTTGTTGACGTACGCGATGCGGGGGACTTTATAGGTGTCTGCCTGCCGCCAGACGGTCTCGGACTGCGGTTCCACGCCGCCCTTGGCGCAGAACGTCGCCACGGCGCCGTCGAGCACGCGGAGGGAGCGCTCCACCTCGACGGTGAAGTCGACGTGCCCCGGCGTGTCGATGATGTTGAAGCGGTGGCCCTTCCAGATACAGGTCGTCGCGGCGGAGGTTATCGTGATGCCGCGCTCCTGTTCCTGTACCATCCAGTCCATGGTCGCGGCGCCTTCGTGCACTTCGCCGAGCTTGTGCGTCTTGCCCGTATAGAACAGGATGCGCTCGGTGGTCGTCGTCTTGCCCGCGTCGATGTGCGCCATGATTCCGAAGTTTCTGGTGTGTAATAAGTCGTATTCTCTTGCCATGTCCCTGCCTCGGCGTTAGAAGCGGAAATGCGCAAACGCCTTGTTCGCTTCTGCCATTCTATGCGTATCTTCTTTCTTTTTGACGGAGCCGCCCGTGTTGTTGTAGGCGTCCATCAGCTCGGCTGCGAGCTTTTTGTAGGTCTCGCGCTCGGAGCGCTTTCTCGTGTTGAGGACGAGCCAGCGGATGGCGAGCGTCTGACGGCGGTCGGGGCGAATCTCGATGGGAACCTGATAGTTCGCACCGCCTACGCGCCTTGCCTTGACCTCCACCGTGGGGGTGATGTTGGCAAGCGCCTGATTGAAAATCTCCATGGGGTCCTTATTGAGTTTCTCCCCCATAAATTGGAATGCATCGTACACGATCTTCTGGGCAACGCTCTTCTCGCCGTCAAGCATAATCTGGTTGATGAGCTTGGTGACGACTTTGCTGCCGTACAGCGGATCGGGAAGGACGTCCCTCTTGGGAATTCTGCCTCTTCTCGGCATATCGTTTCTCCTTTTCTGAATTTTTTTGCGGTCGCCCGCGCGGGCATGTTGCCCGTAAGTTTGCTGTCGCTTGCCGCCTTGCGGTAGCGAATCCTTCTCCCCCTTGCGGGGAATACTGCCTACTTATTTGCGGGCTGAAATATTCCGAAATAAGTAAAGCCTGTCATGGGTGCGGTCAAATACGTTGTTTGCTCATGGGTGCGCTATGACAGCGCCGTCCGCCGTGCGGACTTATTTGGGCATCTTTGCGCCGTATTTGCTGCGAGCCTGCTTGCGCTTGGCGACGCCTGCCGTGTCGAGCGCGCCGCGGATGATGTGATAGCGGACGCCGGGCAAGTCTTTGACTCTTCCGCCGCGGATGAGCACGGAGCTGTGCTCCTGCAGATTGTGACCTTCGCCGGGAATGTACACGGTACCTTCCTGCTTGTTCGTCAATCTGACTCTCGCGATCTTACGAAGCGCCGAGTTGGGCTTCTTGGGAGAGGTCGTCGTCACCGAAAGGCACACGCCGCGCTTCTGCGGGCAGCGGTCGAGAATGGGGCACTTGGACTTGAACGCCTCGCGCTCCCTGCCTTTCTTGATGAGCTGATTGATTGTGGGCATTTGCTTTCCTCCTTGTTCTTATTTCGGAATATTCTCGGAATCGGAGCGATTCGAAGAAACGCAGAAAGCTGAAAAAGTGCGCACGGAAAAAGACGCCCTTTTACAGACAAAGGTTATTTTATCAAACCCGCGGCGGGTTTGTCAAACGATTCGCGCAATTTTTCCGCAACTTTTTTCTTCTCGGGGTGCAAAGCGGGAGAAAAACCGCCGAAAATGCCCGAAATTTGCGAATTTTTCTCTCTGTGACGCCGAAAATGGCGGAGAAAGTATTGACAAATCCCCGAAAAAGATATATCATAATGTGGAAAAAAACGAAAAAAGGAGCAAGCTGTCTTTATGAACAAGATGACGGTCAGAGACCTTCAGGACCTCAGCGGCAAGCGCGTGCTCGTCCGCTGCGACTTCAACGTCCCCATGAAGGACGGAAAAATCACCGACGAAAACAGAATCCGCGGTGCGCTTCCCACCATCGAATACCTGCTCGGGCAGGGCGCAAAAGTCGTCCTCTGCTCGCACCTCGGCAAGCCGCATTCCATCTTCTCGGATGAAATCAAACTCAACAAGAAGGACGTCAAGAAGATTGACGAACTGCCCGAGGCCGACCGCCCCGCGGCGCGCAGAAAACTCATCACCAAGATTCTCACCGAGGAACCCGCCAAGTTCTCCCTCGCCCCCGTCGCGGCCCGCCTCAATGAGCTGCTCGGCGGAAAGGTGTCCTTTGCCAAGGACGTCGTCGGTCCCGACGCGCAGGAGAAGGTCGCCGCCCTCGGCAACGGAGAGGCCGTTCTCCTCGAGAACCTCCGCTTCCACTGGGAGGAGGAGAAGCGCGAACTCGGCTTCTGCAAGAAGCTCGCCGCCTTCTGCGACGTCTATGTCAACGACGCATTCGGAACGGCGCACCGCTCCCATGCCTCCACCGCCGCCATCGTCGAATACGGTCTCGTCAAGACCGCCGTCTGCGGCTTCCTCATCGAGAAGGAGCTCACCGTGATGGCAGACTCCCTCGACCACCCCGTCCGTCCCTTCGTTGCCATCTTGGGCGGCGCGAAGGTCGCCGACAAGCTCGGGGTCATCAACAACCTGCTCGAAAAGTGCGACACGCTCATCATCGGCGGCGGCATGGCGTACACCTTCCTCAAGGCACAGGGCTATGAGGTGGGCACCTCCCTCGTCGACGACGAGAAACTCGGCTACTGCCGCGACATGATTGCGAAAGCGGCGGATGCGGGCAAGGAGCTCCTCCTCCCCATCGACACCGTCATCACGAAGGACTTCCCCGACCCCATCGACGCCCCCATCGAGACGGAGATTGTCAGCTCTCACGCCATCCCTTCGGACATGATGGGCCTCGACATCGGCACCGAGACGCGGGCGCTGTTTGCAGACCGCATCAAGAATGCCAAGACGGTCATCTGGAACGGCCCCATGGGCGTCTTCGAGAATCCCACCCTCGCGGCGGGAACGGTCGCCATCGCCGAGGCGCTCGCCTCTGCGGAGGGTGCAACCACCATCGTCGGCGGCGGAGACAGCGCTGCGGCATGCACGCAGTTCGGCTATGCGGATAAGATTACCCACATCTCGACGGGCGGCGGCGCCTCCCTCGAGCTCTTCGAAGGCAAGGTGCTCCCCGGCATCGCCTGCCTCAACGAAAAAGAATAAGCACGGACCATGTCCGAAAGATAACAGTTACAAGGAGATAATTTTATGAGCGAATCCGTACGCGATCGGAACAAGGACCACAAGCTGTTTTTGCTCCTCTTCACCATCATGATTCCCCTCACAGCCGCGCTTTGCCTGCTGCTCGCCATTCTCGTGTTTGCCCTGGTGCCCGAGATCTGGTGGTTCGGACTCATCGTGCTCCTCTTCGGCGCCGCCGACCTTGCGATGTATTTCCCCATCCGCAAGTATATCCTCGCGCAGGTTGTCGAAGAGACGCCCGAAGAGGAACCCGCAGACGGCGCGCCCGCGGAAGACTCCGCTGAGCCCGCGGCCCCTTCCGAAGAGCCTTCGGAGAACAACTGAAAGACAGGGCGGAGCATTCCGCCCTTCTTCATAAAACATCAAGGAGAACTTTTATGCGCAGACCCATTATTGCAGGAAACTGGAAGATGAACAACACCGCCTCCGAGGGCTATGACCTTGTCACGGCGCTCAAACCCCTCGTCAAGGACGCCAAGTGCGACGTCGTCGTGTGCGTCCCCGCCATCGACATCCCCTCCGTCAAAAAGGCGCTCCACGGCTCCAAAATCCGCCTCGGCGCCCAGAACGTCCACTTCGCCGAAAAAGGGGCCTACACGGGGGAAATCTCCGCAAACATGCTCAAGGAATACGGCGTAAAGTACGTCATTATCGGCCACAGCGAGAGAAGACAGTACTTCGGCGAGACGGACGAGACCGTCAATAAACGCACGCTCGCAGCGCTCGCGGCGGGAATTACCCCCATTGTCTGCATCGGCGAAACGCTCGAGGAACGCGAGAGCGGAAAGACCGAGGACGTCCTCGGCCGCCAGATTGAGAAGGACTTCGTCGGCATTGACGACTTCTCCAAAATCGTCATCGCCTATGAACCCATCTGGGCCATCGGAACGGGCAGGACGGCGACCGCCGAACAGGCAAACGAGACCATCGGCTTCATCCGCAAGAGAATGAAGAAGGTGTATGCGGGCAAGAACGTCGGCAGGATGCGCATCCAGTACGGCGGCTCCATGAACGCCAAGAACGCCAAAGAACTCATGGCCATGCCCGAAATCGACGGCGGTCTCATCGGCGGCGCTTCGCTGAAGGCGCCCGACTTTGCCGCCATTGTCAACTTCGACAAGTAAGTTTGAATTGGGCATAGAGGTCGAATTTTGGCAAACAGGGTGCAATTCGGCAAATTAGTCCGATTTGGAAAACTGGGCGAAATTTGGCCAATTAGTCCGCAAATGTTATAAATATAATAGCAAGAAAAGAAGTCGGGAGCGTCTCTCCCGACTTTTCTCATTGTCAATGGCTGAAAGAAGGTTATTTGCGCAAATGTTTGCGGCGACGTGGCGTCATTTCCGACCACATTCCCCTATTTTTGCGGCGACGTGGCGTTATTCCGATTGTATTCCCCTCTTTTTACGACGTGCATACTTCTTGCGCGTGGACTCCCCGCCGCGGAGATGGCGCTCGCGGAGATTTTTTTCCAGCACATCCTTGACGCGCGCAGCGATGAGCGGGTCGATTTCGGGCAGCCGCTCGGTGACGTCCTTGTGCACGGTGGACTTGCTCGTGCCCATTTTTTCGGCACAGGCGCGCACGGTGCAGCCCGTCCGCGCAATATACTCCCCGCACGTCCTCACCCGCACCTCGATTTCACTCCACATAATCCGCCCCCGTTCGACAAAAACTACTCTATCCTATGTCGAATGCGGGGGAATTAGAACGGACCCCGCACCTTTTCGGACCCTTTTATCCCAATTGTACATAAAAAGCCCTCCATCTCAGGAGAGCCTTGATATTTATGGAAAAAATTTCAACTGCGCCGCGCTCCAAAAATTGTCAAAACCGACACGCCACCGACACAAAACGGCCATACCATGTCCGCATCGGGGCTTAAAAATCCGTAAATGACTCCTCTCCCCGGGCAAAAAGGGAACCGTCCTTACCGACAAAAACTTCAACCGCTTCGCGCAAAGTTTCCCGCTCCCAAAAAATTTTCGCAAATGGCTTCTTGTGTTTGGGATTTGATTTTATCGCTCTGCCATGGAACGCTTTTATTTTCTCTTCGGTCTGACAGACGGGAAGGCGCATAATAAGAATTCCCTTCGACTGCGCTCAGGGTGACGGAATGGGAATGAGATTCCTCCGCGCGCTCCCTTCGTTCGCTTGGTCGAAATGACAGAATGGCGGCACGCGGCTTGGTCGAAATGACAGAATGGGGTGGGAAATTTTACATTGAAAATGCTTTGAGCGTGTTTCCGGTGAGGACGGTTCCGCCGTCCTCAATAATCTGTCGGTTGAGGCCGAATTGCGGGTCGTCGATATCTTCCTCGCGGTACAAGGCGAAGCGCTCGCGCCCGTACTCCTTCGCCTTCGCCATGGCGTGGCGGGAGCCGCAGTCGCCCTCGCCCTTCAAGTAGCTGGCAATCAAAATGACGCGGCTTGCAAACATCGCCTGCAGCCTGTCGCGGGCAATAAACCGCCCAATCCCCTCCCGCCGCGTCGCGGCCTCGGTGACATATTCCGTGACGACGAGCCCGCCGCTTTCCACAATTTTCTCCGCAAGTGAGGCATTTTCCTTCGGATAAAGGTCGGTTAGCGTCGTCGGGAGAAAGGCGACCGTCTTCCCGCCGCGGGCGAGGCACTCCCGATGGGCGATTGTATCACACCCCCGCGCGAGCCCGCTGACAATCGTAAAACCCTTTTGGACGAGTTCCGCCACAACTCTCTTCTCGCGGGCGATGACCTCCTCCGAAGGGTTCAAAACGCCGACGACGGCGACCTTGCAATCGGAATTTTTCAAGAGGGAAATATCTCCCCGATAGGCGAAGAGATACGGCCTTTCGCTCGCGCGGAGAGGGAGGTCGACGCGGGGAAAATCCGCATCGAAAGCACAGAGAAGATTTATGCCGTTTTCATCGAGCTCATGGGCATAGGGGCGCAAATCAAGGGCTGATTTTTGCGGCATGTCCTGATAGTCGCGCCAAAATGCGGCATTCGATTTTACAGTCCCCGCTTTTTTCAGGGCATAGAGGCTTAGGGCAATTTCCGAATACATAATCCCCCGCTTTATGGTTGCGTTTGCAGTCCAAGGGTGTAGGCTTTGCCTTATGTATTTCGATTTATATCGAAATAAGAGATTTTACGGCATTTTTTTAATAAAAATATGAGATTTTTGCGAATTTTGACAATTTCCCCTCTCGCGAATCGCAAATAAACCAATAGAAAAAAGAGTAGCCGCAAGGGCCGCTCTTTTTTGGGCGTTTTAACAATCGGTATTCGGCAGACGACGGATTTGTCAATCAGTATTTGTATCCGGGCATCGGGTCAAAGTTGCACTGATAGACGTACTTTGCGTGCGCACACACCTCGCGGCAAAAGTCCTCGTGGTACTTGTCGTAGGGTTTTGCCTGAAAGTCGTACACCCGCTCCTCATGGACGTTATATCCGAAGTCGAGGACCATTTTGACGGCGAACTTCGGGCGCGGGCGCTTGGGCAGCTTTTTATACGGCCGCAGGCTGTACGCCTCCATCGCCTCTTCAAATTCCCGTGCGGCCTTCTCGGGGAAGGTGATACTCAAAATCTTAGGCGCGGGGTAAAGCGCATCGCTCAAGTATTCCGGCAACAGAGAAGGGACGCGGCCGCCCGACGCGAGGCAACCGACAATATTGTCCTGCACGATACAAATGCGGGCGAAGAGGAAAGGATATTTTTCGAGAAATGCGTTGATTTGGCGCCTTTTGAACACATAGGTCACAGACATGGTGCACTCGCTAAAGCTCTTGGCGAAATTTTTTCTTTATTGTATCGCTTTTCGGTTTTCTTGTCAATCCCCTACCGAAAAATATTTTTAATTTTTATAAAAATTTTTTTGAAAACCATTCTTTTGCGCATCGTTGAAGCGGAAACAGCCGCCTTTGGCATGCAGAAGTCCCCCTCGCTTGCTCGCCGCTTTATTGCCATTGACGGGGAACGCAGTCGTTCTGCGGGCGGGCTTCCCGACACGTGCTTTGTCCCCGACGGCCGGCATAAATATATAGAAAAACGGCGCGGGGAATGGATGGCGCAGGGAAAAATTTCCGCCGCGGAAAAAAATTTCCGAAATGCAAATGAAATCACTTGACAGTTTTGGAAATTTCCATATAATAAAATATGCTTTTTGCGAGAGACTGTACGCGGCCGTGAGGACGGTGGCACATCTGAGGCGGAGCGCAAATCGAGCAGATATTGAGGTGTAGCGCAGTTTGGTAGCGCGCTTGGTTAGGGACCAAGAGGTCGCGTGTTCAAGTCACGTCACCTCAACCAAAACAAAATAATCCGAACTCGATCATGGCGACCCGTGATTGGTTCGGATTTATTTTATATCTGTAACATTTTATATGTAACGAGAAAGAGCGGCAGGAAATTTCCTGCCGCTCCCCTTTTAAGCCGCTTTTCGGTACTTGCGGTTGCCCGTCGGGAACGATACAAAACCTTCCCGATTGTCCTTAATGGGTTCAAAAGGACTTCTTATCTTTTTCTTTTTTATTCAGTTGTTTCTTTGCCTGCCATTGAGCAAATTCCCGTTGACCTTCTTCCGTTCTGTAAAATTCTATGATTCGGGGCAAAAATGCTCTTGCAAGCGCATTGATTTCAAAATCGGGAATTTCCGATTTTTTACGCCTACGTCCCATCCTGTGTCAGTCGATAAAGAACGACGCAAAGTATCGCGGAAATTGGTCGCCGTATATCCCCCGCAATGTCATTTTGCGCTATTCCAAAGAGGGCGATACCGTGTTGGATCAATTCGTCGGCGGCGGCACGACTGCCGTCGAGGCGAAACTGACGCATCGGAATTTTGTCGGCATAGACATCAATCCGAACGCGATTGAACTTTCGAAAAGAAAATGCGAGTTTGATTTTGACACGCAGGCGACTACGACGCTTACCGTCGGCGACGCACGGAAACTTGGGCTGGCGGATGGGTCGGTGGATTTGATTTGCACGCACCCGCCGTATGCCGATATTATCCATTACAGCGAGGACATCGACGGCGATCTTTCGTTGCTTCCGATGAAACCGTTTCTGTTTGAAATGGGAAAGGTCGCCGAAGAAAGCTATCGCGTTCTGAAAAAGGGCAAGTTCTGCGCCGTCCTGATGGGCGACACCCGCAAGAACGGAATGGTGCAGCCGTTGGCCTTTGAAACCATGCGCGTCTTTGAGCTTGCCGGTTTCAAAACAAAAGAGATCATCATTAAAGAACAGCACAACTGCAAGGCAACAGGCTATTGGAAAACAAACAGCATCAAGTTTAATTTCCTCCTGCTCGCGCATGAGTACCTGTTTGTGTTTAAGAAATGAGCAAATAGGATGCCCTGTCTTATCACGCTCCCCATCGGGGAGGCAAGGTCGCGCGGGGAACTCATCCGCGACTATCTTTCTTCCCATCCCGAAATCAAATATTATCTCATCGCGGACAATGATGAGGACCTCCTTGCCGAACAGCTCCCGCATCTTGTCAAGACAAGCGCTTCCTATGGCTTTTCAGAGCCCGAATATAAGCGGTGCATCGAACTTTACATGAAGTTCAAGAGCGGGCGGAAACAATGATTTCCCCCTGCCGGAGCGTGCCCTTTCCGCCTTTTCGGATTTTGTGGGTGGAAATGATTGCAATCGGGGGGAATTTGTGGTAAAATTGTCCTATACTCTTTGTGGAGGTCAAGATGTTCAAGCGTTTTTCCGTCCTTGCGGCGGCTCTCATCATGGTTCTTCTCGGCGCCGCGGCCTGCACGCCGCACGAGGAGACCAAGCCCGTACAATACACCGTTCTCGTGGGGTGCGACTCCTCGCTTTCCGATGCGCAGAAGGATGCGGTCTATGGCGCCGTCTCTGCCGTGGTCTATGACAAGGACGGGGCAGAAGTTGCGCGCAAGGGGCTCACGAAGGACAGCTACGGCTCCTCTTATGCGGAGTTCGAGCTGCTTCCCGCGGAATATGACATCAAACTTGCGGGTCTTCCCGACGGCTACCATGTCGATGCCGACAGTGTCCGCGTCACGGCGAGCAAACGCGATGCAACCTTCCTCATCGACGATGAAGAGATTATCGCGGAGAAGATGGCCTACACCGTGACCGTGAAAAAGCCCGATGGCACGCCTGCCGCAGGTATCACCGTCCAGCTCTGCACCGCGGGCAATGCGACTTGCCACGACATGCGGACGAATGCGGACGGCGTGGCGCAGTTCTCCCTTCTGCCCGACACCTATGAAGTGCATCTCAACGATTTGCCCGCAGGGTTCACCTTTTCCGAGACGCTGACGGTGACGAAGGATTCCGCAACCCTCACCATCACGCTGACGGCGGAATAACACAATCTCCTTCTCGACAAACAAAAATCACGGGGCAACGGCCGCTCCGTGATTTTTTATTTGGCAATTTTATTCGGCGAGCAGGCGCTCGAGACGGGAGCGGAAGAGGCTGTCCACCCCGCCCACGCGGGTGAAGGCAATCTTCCCGTCGCGGTCCACAACCACGGACATGGGGTAGGAATCTTTGCCGCCGAGCGCCGCGAAGAGGAAGCTCTCGTTCTGGTTATTTTTGGCGCCGACGTCCTGCGCAAAGAGGATGGAATACGCCTGCCAGCCGCTGCGGTCGAGCCAGGCCTGCACGCCCTCGGGCGTCGCGGGGTCCTCATACATATGGCGGCTGTGGACGGCGACCACGACGAGGTCCTCGGGGTGCGCCGCGCCCATCTCGGAAAGCGTGGGCATCTCCTCGACGCAGGGGCCGCATTGGGTGTACCAGAAGTTGATGAGGACGACTTTCCCGCGCATCTCGTGCAGGGAGAAGGTCCCCTTCCCGAAGTACGTATCGAGGGCAAAGTCGAAGCAGAGGTCCCCTTCCGCATTGCCGAAGTCGGAAACGGGCGAAAGAGAGACGGAGCGGGGCGTGAGGGCGCCGTCGGAAATCGTGAGGACGGGCAGTGTGACGGGTTCGCTCATCGTGAGCGCCGCGTCATGGTAGTAGAGCTCGAGCGCGAGGTCCTCGCTGTGCGGGGTGACGGTATACGTTCTCTCCCCCCTCTCCTCATAGACGAAGTAGACCGTCTCGCCCGCGGCGACGTCCACGGTGTATTCCCCCGCGAGGGTGCGAAGCATATAGGGGTTCTCCGCGCTGCCGTCCCCGTCCGTGTAGACCGCGCTCCCGACGCTCCCGCCCTCGGAGATTTCGAAGGAGAGCGGGCCCTCTTCGCCGCTCCTCGAGGAGACGGCGAGGAAGTAATGCGTGGCGGCGTAATCGGAGAGCTCCGCGGTGGGTTCCGCAAGGAAATTATAATAGATGAGCGCGCCCAAAAGGACGGCGATGGCGACGCCCCACGCAACGGCCTGCAGCACAAAGTTGCGCGAAACCTTCTTTTTGGGCGGTTTTGCCGTACCCATGTCCGAGGTATGGGCATTCGATACGGGCATGGGTGCCTCGGATTCCGATATGATGGCCTCACTTGCGGGCATGGGTGCCGCATTTTCGCTTGCGGGGGCGAGAAATTCGCCGAGCGGGCGCTCGTCGGGAATGGCATTCGCATGCACAAAGAGTTTGGAGCCCTTGAAGGAGATTGCCTTCGCGGGGCAGACGGAGATGCACTCGCCGCATTGGATGCACTCACGGTCCCCCACCTTGGAGATGTCCATCTTGCAGAAGGAGACGCAGAGGCCGCAGTCGGTGCACTTGTTCTCGTCGAGCTTGACGCCGAGCAGGGAAATTCTGTTGAAGAGGCCGTACAGCGCGCCGAGCGGGCACAGGAAGCGGCAGAAGCCGCGGAAGATGAACACGCAGGCGACGAGCACGAGGATGAGAATGAGGAATTTCCAGCTGAACAGCCCCCCGAGCATGCCGTAGAGGGAGGCGTTGTCGGGATGGATGAGCAGTCCCACCGCACCGCCGAGCGTCCCCGCGGGGCAGATATACTTGCAGAAGGCGGGCACGGCGCGGGAGTCCAAGCCGAACATGATGGGAATGGAGACGGCGAAGAGCGCCAAAATCACATATTTGAGATAGGAGAGCGCGCGGGTTGCACGGCTCTTCTTGAGTTTGGGCGTGGAAATTTTATAGAGCAAGTCCTGCAGGAGACCGAAGGGGCACAGAAAACCGCAGATGGTGCGCGCAAGCAGGACGCAGAAGAGGAGCAAAATGCCGAAGACATAGTAGGGTGCGCGCGTTCCCGAGGACGCGAGCGCGTTCTGCAGGGCGCCGAGCGGGCATGCGGCAGCCGCCGCGGGGCAGGAATAGCAGTTGAGCCCGGGCGCGCAGAGATATTTGGCATCTCCGCTGTAAATTCTGCCCGTGAAATACCCCTTGAGGTTGGCGTTGGTGAGGAGCGCCGCATACACCTGAATGAGGCGACGCTTGGAGGGCTTATAGGCCGCCCACCACTCCTTGAGCGTGCGGCGGGGGCGGGGCTCCCCTCTGTCGCCGCGCAGAATTTGAATGAGTACGATGCAACATGCCGTGAGCAGTCCGCCGATGACGCAGGTGAAGACGGCGATGAGCGCAATTTCCAATGGTTTCATCTCCCCTCCTTCAGCCCAGACCGATGCACTCGGTACAAATCATGACGGCCTTCCCCAGCACGTCGTTTGCGCCGCCGTTCAGCGCCCCGAGGACGATGAAGACGACTGCGAGGATTGCGATGCACGCCTGCACGATGTGAATGGCGATGGGCGACGAGAGCGCCCCCTTTACGGCCGCAAAACGCGACCCTGTCCTCATTTCCCGCGTCCCGCGCTCCCCTTTTTTATAGAGCGTTTTCAGGACGGGAAGCATGCGGCGATAGCCGAACATTTCGAAGACAAGCATTGCCGCGACGAGGACGACGGTTGCGAAAAAGAAGGGGGCGACGTACTTCATGAGCGAGATGACGACGTCGTTGATGCCCCTGTCGACGTATTCCGAGGCGGTAAAGATGCGCACCGCGCAGAGAATGGCGGCGACGAGCCCGAAGGCGAAGACGGCGAGCCAAAGCCCCGTACGCAGCCATTCGAACTTGCGAATGCGGGCCCGCAGCGCGGTATATTCCTCCCCGCTCCCCGTCGGCAGATTGCGGCGAAGGCGCGCATACACGGTGCGCTCGGAGGGCTTTCCCCGCTCGGAACATGCGGGCATGGTGCAGGTGACGAGGACTCCCCCCACGGCGCCCACGGCCCAGAGGGCGAGCGGAATGGCGAGGAGCCGCACGCGGCGGGAGACGTCCGCATACGAAAAGAGCGGCGACGCGTCCGAGGTGTAGATTTTTGCCAGCTCTATGAGGAAGCAGAGCCCCACCAAAACGGTTAAGGCCCCCAAGAATGCCGCATAGGCGGTTCGGATTTTGCGCGCGCGCTCGTTCATACAATTTATTATAGACAACGGAAATGCGTTTGTCAAGCGATTCCCCATAACAAGCAAAAGCGGCGAGGCCGAGGCTCGCCGCTTGCATTCACCCTTCCGTCGGGACAAATTCCACCTTTTGGTTGAGATTTTGCTCGTTGTTTCTGTTTTCACGCCTGAGATGCGGGCGCTCGAGGAGGAAGCAGTCCGCCGCTTCCCACAGCGAGAAGGAGCCGATGATGGAGAGAATCTCCGTCATGAGGACGTTCTTCCCCGTGATTGCGAGGGCGAGATAGACGGCGAGCACGGCGGCGCCGAAGATGGCAAGTATTATCATCTTGCGCATGTTTGCCATGAGGTCCCACGCGATGTCGAAGGACTTCATGACGTAGTGATGCTTCATCATCTCGCGAATCTCCGTCTGTTCCTCCTCGGAAAAGTTGCCGTGCAGGCGGAGGCGGAGCGGAATTTCCGCGGGTATGACGTTCGTCTGCGCCTCGATGAAGGTGTAAATCTCGCCGTTCAAATCCCTCTGCCCCTTGAGGCTGAGGGGGTCGTAGAGCTCGACGCGGCTGAGGTCGACGTCCACGACGGCGTTCCCCTCCCCGTCGCTGATGCGCGCGACATACGCCTTGAGTTCCTCTTTCCGCTGTTTGAGCTCCGCTCTCTTCTCTCTGAAATTCATCTCTGCCCTCCGAAATCCGATGTTCGACATAGAATGTTATACCACTTTTTTATCCGCTTGTCAACAGAATTTTCCAAGTGCTGCCGCATAAAATGCCGCCACCATGTCCGAGAGGCAAGGCGCTTTGCCGCATTTGGAGCGGCGTCAAAGGGCGATTCTTGCGCATTGCAAAAAAAGTTTACCGAATTGACAAATCTCTTTGCTTGCGGAATGGGCAAATTTGTGCTATATTCGGGAAAAAAGGAGGGACAGTATGAAAAAACTTCATCTCGGGTTCGGCATCGCGGCCCTTGCCGTGCTCGTCGTCGGGCTCATGCACGGCGGAATTGCATGGATTGTTGCGGAGGCCACATGGGACCCCATGGCGACGAGCGCGCCGACATGGGTGGCGTTTGTATTGCCGATTGTCTGCTACAGCATGGGGATTTTCGTCATCCTGCTCGCATGGCTGACGGCATGGCTGATTGCGCGCGAAATTGCCCGCAAAAGATTGCAAAAAGGCAAGCGGTGTGATATAATTTCATCATGAAGAAGTTGGGCGAAAAAATTTGGCGTGCGCGCGAAGGGAAGGGCCTCTCGCAGGAAGCTCTTGCGGAACTGCTCGACGTGTCGCGGCAGACGATTTCCAATTGGGAGAATGACAGGGCGACGCCCGATGCCTACAAACTGAAACAACTCTGCGAGGCGCTGGGCATCGGCATGGACGAACTTTGGGAAACGGGGGAAGATTCCGACGCGAATTCAAAAGCCGCGCAGGCCGAAATACAAAAAGATGCCGATGCGGCCGAACAAAAGAAGAGCAAGGTCGGAAAAATCGTGCTGCTGTCCGTCCTCGGGGTGATTTTTGTCCTTCTGCTTGCGGTCGCCGTCGTGCTGTTCACCTTGCCGCAGGAAGGCGTGATAACCTCGGCGTTTACGCTGACCCCGACGATGGGCGGGATTTTTCTTGTTGTGCTCGCCGCCCTACTCCTCGTCGCCGCCGCCGTCATCTCGTTCAAGAAAAAGTGAATTTGGTGTAAACAATCATCGCGCAACAGACTGTGATTTCCCCATCGGCGCAATCCTATGCGGCATTTCTGTGATATTCTATAATTCTGTTATAATCTATTTTTTCATAGAACATAAGCAATCCCATTCTTTCATTTTGTCAATTTTTGGTACATTTTCATGAGTTCTGCGACGCATTCGGATTCGCTGTTGAGTTTGCCCCAAAAACCGTAGGCTTCCATAACCGCGCGATCGTTAGCGCGGTGGGCTTTGCGAAGTTCGGGCGGCATGGCAACGTCATCATAAAGGTCGGCAAGGGAGCAATCGGGATAGAGAGCGCGGGCGTCTAAAATTGCCTGTGCGGTTTCCTCGATTTTTTGTTTCTGCCCCTCGGTCGGCGTCGTCCAAGGGAAATTGTTGTAGACAATATTGACCGAATAACGGTAACGCATTTCCAATCTTCCCGCAACGACGCGCATCCATGCCATGTGCACATTAGAAGTGAGCACGCCGAAATGATAGAGGGTTGCATTAGGAATTATAAGGTTTGCATTCGAAGCAATGACTTCACTCGAAAGTATATCCATGGGAACATATTTCCTGTTTTCAGAGGAAGTGCTCGGCACTAAAAGATAATCTCCGCTTTCAGGTTGTCGAATTTCCCCAAAGAGCATTGGAACATCGGCTAATTTGCTTGTCGCTTCGCGTTTGCTTGCACTACGCAAAGCCTTTACGTTGGAGACCGCCTCTGCAATAGGGACAATCGAACGAATGACGGCGGGCGATACGCCTTTTAACCATAAGCACCAACGCACTTTTTTGTTGATAAATTCCTCCGCTCCCAATAAGCGATGAAAATATCGTTCCGCCTGTGGATATGCCTTTACGATTTCATTCTTTCTTTCGTCACTGTAATTGCTTAAATATCCGCCATCGTTGGGCATACTTCCAAAAACCATTGGAGGCACATCACAAATCGGTTGTGACCTGCTTCCAATAAAAACGTCAGCGGCGTTTAATAAATAGGCGTTGATATTATTTACAATCTGCGAACGCTCGTTGGTGTAGATGACTTTGTTCTTCGTATTCGGGGCAAGGCTGAATCCGACAATGACACAATGAACGTGCGCTTTAATGCTTGCCTCGCTGTCCCAACGGAACGTGCGGTGTGCGAAGTCGATATGTACACCCATTCCAAAGAGGGGTTTCCAAAGTACAGCAACTTGTTCGCCTTGCGTGACGGAATTGGTCGAAACGAGCGCGCAACGTATGGACGTATTGCAAATATAATCGGCGGCTTTCTTATACCAACAGGCAACATAGTCAAGATTGCCCGCATTTTTCCATTGAGCAAATATGTATGCTATATCCGCTTTCTGCTCGGGTTTCATCAATCGTGCTCCCACAAACGGCGGGTTGCCCATAATATAGCTTACTTTCTCTTTCGGCGCAACACTCTCCCAATCAAGTGTAAGCGCGTTGCCCTCAATGATATTCGCATACGATTTGAGCGGAAGAAAATCGAGGCTTTGGTGGACGATTTCCTCCGTCGCCTTCATCATTTGGCTTTCGGCGATCCAAAGGGCAGTCTTTGCGACGGTCACGGCAAAATCATTGATTTCAATTCCATAAAATTGCCCGATAGATACTTTGATAATGCCGCCCGTTTCGAGTGTCATTTGCCCGTGGAGTTGCAGGGCAAGGGCTTCATTTTCAAGTTTGCGCAGAGAGAGGTAGGTTTCCGTGAGGAAGTTGCCCGATCCGCAAGCGGGGTCGAGGAAGGTAAGAGAGGCAAGTTTTGCGCGGAACGCATCTAAGCGGGCGTTTCTCGTCTTTTCTACCTTGATTTCTTTGATTTCCGCAAGCTCCGCTTTCAAATCGTCATAGAAAAGCGGGTCGATGACCTTGTGAATGTTCTCAATCGAGGTATAGTGCATACCGCCCGAACGCCGCGTTTCGGGGTTCAAGGTGCTTTCAAAAACCGCACCGAAAATCGTGGGGCTTATCTCGCTCCAATCGAAGTCCTCACTTGCTTTTGAAAGCAACAAATCAACGATATTTTGATTGAAATTTGGAATTTCGATATTTTCTTCGGCAAATAGCCCGCCGTTGACATACGGGAAGGCGGCGAGTGTTTCGTCCATGTAGGGGTCGCGCTCCGCTATCTTGGTGTCAAGGACTTTGAAAAGGTCTATAAGAGCGCGGCGGACATCTTTCACCGCAAATCCTTTGATATAATCGTGGAATGCCGTGTGGCTTCCGAAAATGCCTGCGTCCTCGGCATAGAGGCAGAATACAAGCCGCACACAGAGCATATTGAGGCTTTTGAGCGTGCTTTCGCTTTCGGGGTTTTTGTATTGCTTCAAAATTTCATCGTAAAGTACGCCGACGAGTTCACCCGCTTTTATGGATATTTCCATTTCCCGCTTGATATTGGCATTGCCCGTATCTACCAAAAATTGCAAGCGATAATATTCTTTCGGCAGGTCTTTGAGCAAAATGCTTTCGGGTTCACCCGTGGGCTTGTTCATGTCATAGATGAGAAATTCTTTGAAATTGCAAGCGATGATCCAGCGCGGGCGGTCGTCGTAGGGCAATTCGGCAGAATAACGCTTTGCCTGTTCAAAGGGCGTAAGAAGGCTGCCGTCGGACTGTTTGATAGGCTTGCGCAAATCTTTATCGACGCTCTTTTGCTCAATGAGCGTATGCGTGAGCGCGATATAGCCGTCAATAAAGCTCGTATGGTCAATCATGACTTTGCTTTCAAAGGTGATGACTTCTTCGGGGTGTTCTACTCCGAGGACATCACGCAGTAGCGAAAGCCAAAACGGTTGACTTTCGCCCTTTTCATAGCCCTTATTGGCCCAATATTCCGTAAACTTTTTCGCCGCTGTTTTTCTCTCTGTATCTGTCATTTGTCGCGCTCCGTGGTAAATCTTGGCAATATTATAGCAAATTTCGGGAAAATAATCAAGGTTCTTTTCATCGTGGCGAAAAATTGGCATAAAAAAATGGAACGCAAGTTTAGTTCAACTTACGTCCCACTTGGCGCAGAGAAAGGGATTTGCGCCTTTGGCGGCGCGCCCCGGTCGACAATTATCAATTGTCGAGTTTGCGGCAGTCTTTTCCGTATCCGAGCAATTCGACCGCAAACCGATTGCTCCCGCAATCTCTGTGCGGCGGTAGCGCCCGCCGCACCCGCCTCGCTACCGGCTCGGCTGTCGCGCTACCGCTCACAGCGCACTGCGCTGCTGAGCGAGAATTGTAGCGCTCCACCTTCAAATCCCTTTCTTTATTCGTATCCACAAAATAAGTGGGCGGAAGAATCCGCCCTCTTATTTTGGCGCAGAGAAAGGGATTTGCGCCTTTGGCGGCGCGCCCCGGTCGACAATTATCAATTGTCGAGTTTGCGGCAGCCTTTTCCGTATCCGAGCAATTCGACCGCAAACCGATTGCTCCCGCAATCGCCTCCACCTTCAAATCCCTTTCTTTATTCGTATCCGCAAAATAAGGGGGCGGAAGAATCCGCCCCCTTATTTTGGCGCAGAGAAAGGGATTTGCGCCTTTGGCGGCGCGCCCCGGTCGACAATTATCAATTGTCGAGTTTGCGGCAGTCTTTTCCGTATCCGAGCAATTCGACCGCAAACCGATTGCTCCCGCAATCGCCTCCACCCTCAAATCCCTTTCTTTATTCGTATCCACAAAATAAGGGGGCGGAAGAATCCGCCCCCTTATTTTGGCGCAGAGAAAGGGATTTGAACCCTTGTATACATTCCTGCATAACACGATTTCGAATCGTGCGCGTTCAGCCGCTCCGCCATCTCTGCCTGCTGATAGTCTAATTGTACACGAAAACCGCGCAAATTGCAACCGTTTTCGGTAAATTTCAAAAAAAATCTTTTCCGCGCAATCAAGCGATTGGCAAATTTTTTGAAAATTTGCCCCTACCATCGGACATGGGTGCCACGTTTTGTGTCTATCACTTGCCGACGCAGAATTTTTCGAAAATCTCGCGGATGACGTCTCCGGAGGCGGTCTCCCCCGTAAGCAAGCCGAGCGCGAGGTGTGCGCGCCGTAAATCCTCGGCGTACAGCTCGGGATAGAGCCCCTGCCGCACGGCGGAGAGGGCGTCGCGGGTGGCCGAGAGGGCGTCTTTAATCGCGCTGAAATGGCGCTCCTCTAAGAGAAATGCCCCCTCGTTTTCCCGTCCGTAGCCGCATTCATAGATGCGTTCTTTGAGCGCGTCCAACCCCTCGCCCGTGTGCGCAGAAACGAGCAAATCGCACCCGTTTTTGCGATACAGGTCGCATTTTGCGCCCACGGTGATGACGGGAACGCCCTCCACGGGGCAGCTGTCGTCCTCCTTCAGCCAGAGCACGACGTCGGCGGCGCGGAGTGCGGCTTGGGCGCGGCGAATGCCCTCTTCTTCGAGTTCATCCGCCCCCTCATGGAGACCCGCGGTATCCACGAGACGGAAGAGCACGCCGTGGAGCTGCAGGGTGCCCTCAACGGTGTCGCGCGTGGTGCCTGCGACGGGCGAGACGATGGCGCGGTCATAGCCGAGAAGGGCGTTGAGAAGGGTGCTCTTGCCCGCATTGGGCTTGCCGCAGATGGCGACGAGGACGCCCTCCTTGAGCTTTCTCCCCGCGCTGTATTGGGCACAAAGCGCGGAAAGTGAGGCCTCCACCTCGGACATGGTACCCTCAATTTCGCTCCGCGTGTCGACTGTCAAATCTTCTTCGGGGAAATCGACGTCGGCCTCCACGCCCGCAAGACAGCGCCGAAGTTTCGCCTGCAATTCCTTCCCCGCCTTGGAGAGTTTCTCGCCGTACAGGAGATACCCCGCGCGCACTTCCGCCTGCGAGGCGGCGTTAATCATGTCCGCCATGCCCTCTGCCGCGGAGAGGGAGAGCTTTCCGTTCAAAAAGGCGCGTTTGGTGAATTCGCCGCGTTCGGCGAGACGGGCGCCGAGCTCCAACGTGCGGGCAAGCACGCCGCGTGCGATTTCCCGCCCGCCGTGGCAATGAAATTCCACAACATCCTCGCCCGTGAAGGACTTGGGCGCGCGGAAAAAGACGCAGAATCCGTAGTCGCGGAATGCGCCGCAGTCAATCTCACCCGCATACAGCTTGTTGGGGGAGAAGTCCCCTTTGCGCGAGAACATTTGCCTTGCGATGTCCAATGCGCCCTCGCCGCTCAGCCGCACGACGGCCACCCCGCCGCGCCCCTCGGCTGTAGCGATTGCGGAAATCACGTTGCCCATTTCAACCCCCTGTTTTTTCTTCCATTATAGCAGAGCCGCGCAAATTTTGCAAGCGCTTGCGGGGCGAAAGCGCAAACGGCGCTCCGCTTCGCTTATTTCGGTCGGAATGACATTTTATTGTCATGCTGAGCGAAGCCGAAGATATCCGCATTATTGCCCCCATCAGTCTCGCTGTCCCCCTCTTCAACTTATCTTCGACGAGTTTGGTGAAAAGTGTTGCAAAAATTTTCGTTCTGTGGTAGAATCATTTTTGCGACACAACTCCATACCGATAACAAATGGTACAACGGCATCGGTGTATCCTTTTTTTCCTGTTTGTTATCGGGATGTTGTGTCGCAGCAATTCGGGGATACTCGGAGCGGGCGCCTCGGATTGAGGCGCCCTTATTTTTTGCCCGCAAAAAACAAAAAGGAGAAACAACATGAAGCACAAATTTTTTACAGCGGTCTCTGTTCTGCTCTGCCTCTGTCTGTCCTTTGCGGGCTGTGCGCCCGAGACGGGCACGGGCGGCGGCGGTGGCTCGGGAGAGGGCCCGCACACGCATGAGTATGCCTCGACGTGGTCGAGCGACGATACCCGGCACTGGCATGCCGCCACCTGCGGGCATGACACGGAGCGCGCGGATGTCGCCGCACACACCTACAAGGACGGCAAATGCTCTATCTGCGACCATGAGCACGTCTCGCACACCTTGGGGACGTACGAAAGAACCGAATCGGCGCATTCGCGGACTTGCTCGGTCTGCGGGAAGACGGTAACGGAAGAGCACACCTTCAAAGACGGCGTCTGCACCGCATGCGAATACGAGCACACCGCGCACAGCTACGGGCAAATCCCCTCCTTTGACGACTACGAGAAGACGGAGGACGGGCATACCAAGACCTGCTCTGTCTGCGGAAAGTCGGAGAGCGCGCCGCATTCCTATGAGAACGGCGCCTGCCTGCTCTGCGGATATGCGCACAAGGAGCACGTCTTCGGAACTTATGAGAAGACGGAGGAGGGACACGCGCGCACTTGCTCCGTCTGCGGAAAGGTCGAGAGCACGTCGCACAGCTACAAGAACGGCAAATGCTCCGTATGCGACTATGAGCATGTGGGACATGTCTTCGAGGACGGCGTCTGCACCGTCTGCGGGCTCGAGAAACCCGTCTACTATTTCAGCGCGGACAAGAGCAAAATTTACTTCGGAGAATATCCGCAGAGCAAGGTGGAGAATGCGACGCTCGAAGCCGCGCTCAAGGCAAAGGCGGGCGCCCTTCCGACCGCGACAAACAGCGGACTTTGGCACAGTTACGGCTACTATGTCAATACCGTCGCGACCGATTTCATGTGGTATATCGACCTTGTGGAAGACGGCGCAAAATACAGAGGCGTCTACTTCACCGGCTATCGGCCCGCCAACACCGCCGACGGGGACGGAAACAGCAGCCAGCAGGATAACAACGGGTATTACACGAATAACGTGTATTGGTTCCGCTATGAGACCATCGAATGGCGGGTGCTCGAAAACAAAAACGGAACGGCATTTCTGTTCTCCAACCGCATCCTCGACGGCCAGCAATTTTATCGCGGAATGGACGCGCGCACCATCGGCGGGGCGACGATTTATCCCAACAACTACAAGGAGAGCGACCTCCGCACATGGCTCAACGGGACCTTCCTCCAGACGGCGTTCGACACGGCCGCGGGGAAGATTATCAAGACGTCCACCTTGGACAACAGCGCGGCGTCCGCGGGCATGGATAGCGGGAATTACTTCTGCGAAAGCACACAGGACAAGATTTTCCCGCTGAGCCTGAGCGAGGCGACCTCCGCCGACTACGGCTTTGCAACGGACACCAAGACCAGCGACCCCGCGCGTATTCTGCCCGCCACCGACTACGCGAGCTGTCAGGGGGTATTTTCCATGTTTCCGGGTGCGATTTGGTGGTGGATGCGCACCCCTGCCACGACTCCAACCGGCGTGCGCTACGCGAGCGGTCCTGCCAACAGCGATATGTACGCATCCTGGACGCAGGTCGGCGTCGCCCCCGCGCTCCGCATTGAATTGTAGGGTTTTGGGGAAATCAGGGCGACGATTTCGGAATTACACCCCCTTCCCGTCACGAAAGTGACATTCTCCCCTCAAGTATCGGGGGGGATTGAACTTCAACGAAACACCCCCCGCGGGCAAAAGCCCGCGGGGGGTGTTTATACAATAAGATGCGATGTTACTCTTCGGCGGCGGGAGCGGGTTCCTCGACCTGTTCGCGGTAGCCTGCGACGGGGGCGATATCCACGCTCTTGTAGTCCCGCATGCCCGTGCCCGCGGGGATGAGTTTGCCGATGATGACGTTCTCCTTGAGCCCGATGAGCGGGTCGCGCTTGGTGCAGATGGCAGCCTCGGTGAGCACCCTCGAGGTCTCCTGGAAGGAGGCGGCGGAGAGGAAGCTGTCCGTGGCCAAGGCGGCCTTGGTGATGCCGAGGAGCACCCTTCTTGCCACGGCGGGAACACCGCCCGTGAGGATGGTCTTCTCGTTCTCCTCTTCGAAGGTGAACATGTCGACGAGCTGGCCGGGGAGCATGCCCGTGGAGCCCGCGTCCTCGATGCGGACCTTGCGGAGCATCTGACGGACGATAATCTCGATGTGCTTGTCGTTGATGTCGACGCCCTGCGAGCGGTAGACGGACTGCACCTGTTCGAGAATGTAGTCCTGCACGCCCTTGACGCCCTTGACCCTGATGATGTCCTGCGGGTTGAGGGAGCCTGCGTTGAGCTGGACGCCCGGTTCCACCGTGTCGCCCGTCTTGACTTTGAGCTCGGCGTCGAAGGGAAGTTCGTAGTCCTTGAGCTTTTCGCCCGTGTCTCTGTCGGTGACGATGACGTGCTTGAGGTTGTCGGTGTCGTCCACGGTGACGGTGCCCGCAAATTCGCAGATGGTTGCGACGCCCTTCGGCTTTCTCGCCTCGAAGAGCTCCTCGACGCGGGGAAGACCTTGGGTGATGTCCCCCGTCGCCGCGATGCCGCCCGTATGGAACGTTCTCATCGTGAGCTGGGTGCCCGGTTCGCCGATGGACTGTGCCGCGATGACGCCGACCGCTTCGCCCACCTTGATGGGAAGGGTAGTCGCCATGTTCTTGCCGTAGCACTTTGCACAGACGCCGAAGCGGGTGTTGCACATGAAGATGGAGCGGACGCCCACGCCGTTGTCCCGATAGGAGGGAATGGCGGCGATGCGTTTTGCGGCGGCCTCCGTAATCATCTCCCCTGCGGGTGTGATGACTTCGCCGTTCTCATCGACGACGTCCTCCACCGTAAATCTGCCCGTAAGGCGGTCTTCGAGGCTCTCGATGACTTCGCCGTTGGGGCCGAGGATGGCCTTGAGGGTGACGCCGCGCGGCTTTCTGCCCGCATAGCAATCCTCCTCGCGCACGATGACGTCCTGCGAGACATCGACGAGACGGCGGGTGAGATAGCCCGAGTCCGCCGTACGAAGGGCGGTGTCTGCGAGGCCCTTTCTGCCGCCGTGCGAGGAGATGAAGTACTCGAGCACGGAGAGGCCGTTTCTGAAACAGGACTTGACGGGGACCTCAATCTTCTTCCCGCGGGGGTTGACCATGAGGCCGCGCATGCCCGAGAGCTGTTTAATCTGGTCGATGGAGCCGCGGGCGCCCGAGTCCGCCATCATCCAAATGGGGTTGAACTTGTCGCGCGTGCCCTGTTCCTTCAAGAGTCCCGCAACTTTGTCGGTTGCCGCATCCCACACGTCGATGACGGCGTGGTAGCGCTCCTCCTCCTTGAGGAGACCGCGGGAGAACTTCTTGGAAATCTTGGCGACTTGCTCCTCCGCGTCCTCGACGATGGCGTCCTTCTCGGCGGGAATCTTCATGTCGAAGACGGACGTCGTGAGGGCGGCGATGGTGGAATACTTGTAGCCGCGCTCCTTGATGGCGTCGAGCACGGCGGACGCCTTGGGCGCATAGCCCGTCTTGAAGCACGCCTCGACGATGCGGGAGAGGTGCTTCTTGCCGATGGCGCGGGCGCTGCCGATGAACTCGGTGGAGAGCTCCAATTTGAGGTAATCTTCGGGGTTGTCGCGCTTGACAAAGTCGAGGTCCTGCGGCATCCCGTCGTTGTAGATGATGCGTCCGACCGTCGTTTTGATGACGCCGGTCACGGACATGGTACCCGTCTCTTCGTTCTTGGTGACGAAGACTCTGCCGCGGATTCCGTTGTTGGCGACGGCATCTTCGCCGAAGTTCTTCTCATAGGGAAGTTCGAGGCCGTCGAACTTGCCCGCGGGAAGTTCCACGGTGCGGCGGACGTAAATTTCGTCCTGACAGTGGACGTTCTTGAGCTGATAGCTCATCAGCGCCTCGTCGAAGGAGGAGAAGATGGGCGGGACGTACTCCGTGCCGTCCTCGGCGGGATGGCAGAGCTCGTCGTACTTCTTGCCCTCCTCGCGGCGGAGGATGGTGAGGTAGTAGGCGCCGATAATCATGTCCTGCGTGGGGCTCATGACCGACTTGCCGTCCGCGAGCTTTAAGATGTTGTTCGCGGAGAGCATCAAAAATCTTGCCTCGGCCTGTGCCTCCACGGAGAGCGGAAGGTGGACTGCCATCTGGTCGCCGTCGAAGTCGGCGTTGAAGGGCCCGCAGACAAGCGGGGAAATCTTGATTGCCCTGCCCTCGATGAGGATGGGCTCGAATGCCTGAATGGACAGGCGGTGCAGTGTGGGAGCGCGGTTGAGAAGGACGGGGTGCTCCTTGATGACCTCTTCGAGGACGTCCCAGACGAAGTCCTTGCCCTTCTCCACGGTGCGCTTTGCGC
The DNA here is from genome assembly GCA_947631925.1 of uncultured Clostridia bacterium. GTDB lineage: Bacteria > Bacillota > Clostridia > Christensenellales > Borkfalkiaceae > Gallimonas. The sequence goes on along the minus strand of CANRNE010000001.1, from coordinate 62,958 downwards.
TCTTGATGTTGTGGCTCTTGCCCGTCTCGACGAGCCGCTTCATGACGAAGGGCTTGAAGAGCTCGATGGCCATCTCCTTGGGGAGACCGCACTGGTAAATCTTGAGTTCGGGGCCGACGACGATGACCGAACGGCCCGAGTAATCCACGCGCTTGCCGAGAAGGTTCTGACGGAAACGGCCCTGCTTGCCGCGGAGCAGTCCCGAGAGGGATTTGAGTTCACGGTTGGAGGGTCCGATGAGCGGTTTGCCCCGTCTGCCGTTGTCGATGAGGGCGTCCACCGCCTCCTGCAACATGCGCTTCTCGTTCTTGATAATCATCTCGGGGGCGCCGAGTTCAATCATGCGCTTCAAGCGGTTGTTGCGGTTGATGACTCTCCTGTAGAGGTCGTTGAGGTCGCTGGTTGCAAATCTGCCGCCGTCGAGCTGCACCATGGGGCGAAGGTCGGGCGGAATGACGGGAAGGACGGTGAGGACCATCCATTCGGGGCGGTTGCCGCTCGTGCGGAAGGCCTCCACAATCTCGAGACGCTTGATGGCCTTGACGCGCTTGGCGCCCGAGGGAGTGTTCTCGATAATCTGCTTGCACTCCTCGCTCTCTTTGTCGAGGTCGATGGCCATGAGAAGTTCGCGGATGGCCTCCGCGCCCATGCCCACCTTGAGGCCGGTGTCGGGGCCGAGGGTGTCCTCGAGCTCGCGGAGCTGTTTATCGTTGATGACCTGCTTGTAGTCGAGTCCCGTGGTGCCGGGGTCGAGCACGACGTATGACGCAAAGTAGATGACCTGTTCGAGGGGTTTGGGGCCCATATCGAGCAGAAGGCCGATTTTGGAGGGCACGCCGCGGAAGTACCAGATGTGGGAGACGGGGGCGGCGAGCTCGATGTGCCCCATGCGCTCCCTTCTCACCTTGGCGCGGGTGACTTCCACGCCGCACTTCTCGCATATGATACCCTTATAGCGGATGCGCTTGTATTTGCCGCAGTGGCACTCCCAGTCCTTCGTGGGTCCGAAGATTTTCTCACAGAACAGACCGTCCCGTTCGGGCTTTTGCGTGCGGTAGTTGATGGTCTCGGGCTTGGTGACTTCGCCGTACGACCATTCCCGAATCTTTTCGGGGGAGGCAATGCTTATCTGGATGGAATTGAAATCGTTTAATTCGTACATACCGTGTCCTCCTTACTCGTCGTCGTCCTCGTCGTCGAAGAGGGAGCCGAAGGAGCCGTTCTCGTCGATGTCGGAGAAATCGTCCTCCTCGTCGTCGCTCTCCTCCTGTTCGTCCTTGCCCTCGTCCTCGTCATCGCCGAAGAGGTCCTCTTCGTCGGGCTCCTCCTCGCCTGCGGGGCTGAAGAAGTCGGAGACATATTCCTCGTCGTCGCCCGCTTCGTCGAAGATGGAGCCGATGCCCTCCATCTCCTCTTCCTCGGGCTCCTCGCCGAAGGTGAAGTCCTGCTCCTCGGCGGGGCGGGGCTCCCTGCGGCGGTCGGGGATTTCCTCGTCCTCGAATTCGCGGATGATGAGCTCTTCGTTGTTCTCGGTGAGCACTTTGACGTCGAGCGCGAGGGACTGCAACTCCTTGAGCAGCACCTTGAATGCTTCGGGAATGCCGGGCTCGGAGATGTTGTTGCCCTTGACGATGCTCTCATAGGTCTTGACACGGCCCACGATATCGTCCGACTTGACGGTGAGAATTTCCTGCAGAATGTGCGCCGCGCCGTACGCTTCGAGCGCCCAGACTTCCATTTCGCCGAAGCGCTGGCCGCCGAACTGCGCCTTGCCGCCGAGGGGCTGCTGCGTGACCATACTGTAAGGTCCTATGGAACGCGCGTGAATCTTGTCATCCACGAGGTGGATGAGCTTAATCATATACATGATACCGATTGTGACGCGGTTTTCGAAGGGTTCGCCCGTTCTGCCGTCGAAGACCTGGAACTTGCCGTCCACCTTGCCTTCGGGGCCGAGAAGGTTGTTCTCTTCGAAGAGTTTTTCGATGTCCTGCTCGGTTGCGCCGTCGAAGACGGGGGTTGCAATCTTCCAGCCGAGCTGGCGGCAGACATAGCCGAGGTGCACCTCGAGGACCTGCCCGATGTTCATACGGGAAGGCACGCCGAGCGGGTTGAGAAGAATTTGGAGCGGGGTGCCGTCGGGCAGGAAGGGCATGTCGCTCTGCGGCAGAACGCGGGAGATGACGCCCTTGTTGCCGTGGCGGCCCGCCATCTTGTCGCCGACCTGAATCTTACGCTTCTGCGCGATGTACACGCGCACGAGCTTGTTGACGCCGGGCGAGAGTTCGTCCTTGTTTTCGCGGGTGAAAATCTTCACGTCGACGACGATGCCGCCCTCGCCGTGGGGAACGCGCAGCGACGTGTCGCGCACTTCCCTCGATTTGTCGCCGAAGATGGCGCGGAGCAGCCGCTCTTCGGGGGTGAGTTCGGTCTCGCCCTTGGGGGTGACTTTGCCGACGAGGATGTCGCCGCTCGTCACTTCCGCGCCGATGCGCACGATGCCGTCCTCGTCGAGGTCCTTGAGCGCGTCCTCGCCCACGTTGGGGATGTCGCGCGTGATTTCCTCGTCGCCGAGCTTGGTGTCGCGGGATTCCGTCTCGTACTCCTCGATGTGGATGGAGGTGAAGACATCGTCCTGCACGAGTTTTTCGGAGATGAGGATGGCGTCCTCGTAGTTGTAGCCCTCCCACTCCATGAAGCCGACGAGGATGTTCTTGCCGAGGGCAAGTTCGCCGCCGCTGGTGGAGGGACCGTCTGCGATGACTTCGTCCTTCTCCACGCGGTCGCCCGTCGAGACGATGGGACGCTGGTTGAGGCAGGTGCCCTGATTGGAGCGTTCGAACTTCTTGAGCTTGTATTCGTGGTCATAGCCGACGTCGTCGCGCACGACGATGCGGTCGGAGGAGACTGCGGTGACGGTGCCCGCCTCTTTGGCCCTGACGATGACGCCCGAGTCGCGGGCGATTGCCGCCTCGATGCCCGTCGCCACGATGGAGGGTTCCGTCGTGAGAAGGGGCACGGCCTGCCGCTGCATGTTGGAGCCCATGAGGGCGCGGTTGGTATCGTCGTTTTCGAGGAAGGGAATGAGCGCCGTTGCGACGGAGACGAGCTGCTTGGGCGAGACATCCATGTAGTCGATGCTCTCGCGCGGCATCTCGGTGATGAGTTCCTTATGGCGGCAGCCGACGCGGGCGTGGACGAATCTGCCCTCTTCGTCGAGGGGTTCGTTGGCCTGTGCGACGACGAAGCGGTCCTCTTCGTCCGCCGTCAGATAGTCGACATGGTCGGTGACGATGCCCGTCTCTTTATCCACCTTGCGGTAGGGAGACATGATGAATCCGAACTCGTTGACCTTGGAGAAGGTTGCGAGCGAGGAGATAAGACCGATGTTCTGTCCTTCGGGCGTCTCGATGGGACACATGCGCCCGTAGTGGGAGTGGTGAACGTCGCGGACTTCGAAGGTGGCGCGGTCGCGGTTGAGGCCGCCGGGGCCGAGCGCGGACAGCTTGCGCTTGTGGGTGAGCTCGGCAATCGGGTTGGTCTGGTCCATGAACTGCGACAGCTGGGAGGAACCGAAGAACTCGCGGATGACCGCGGAGATGGGACGGACATTGATGAGGGAGGAGGGCGTGACTTCCATCGGGTCGGCGGTCGCCATGCGCTCCTTGATGAGGCGCTCGAGCCTGCTCATGCCGATGCGGAGCTGGTTCTGGAGCAGTTCCCCTACCGAACGCACGCGGCGGTTGCCGAGGTGGTCAATCTCGTCGATGGAGCCGATGCCGTAGCAGAGGTCGAGGTTGGTGGAGACGGCGGCGACGATGTCGTCCACCGTGATGCACTTGTGGTTGAGTTTCTCGACGAGGGGCTTTATCGCCTTCTTCTCTTCGGGCGTGACGCCGAGCACGCGGCGCTCCGCATCGAGGTCGACGGGGGCGTTGGGGTCGGTGACGTCTTCACGGGCAAGAAGTTCGTGGAAGAGTTTGCATGCGCGCACGAAGTTGAGGCGGGCGATGCGGCGCTTCTCGCGGTTCTTCTTCTCCTCCTGCTTCTCGTCCGCCTCGGGCGGCGTCTCGCGGGTGTAGTAGAGGGCGTTGATGCGGTCGCGGTAGAGGTCGGCGACTTCCTCGTCGCTCCTTTCCCTGCACGCCTCGGCAATCTCTTTGGAGAAGATAAAGTTGGGATAGTAGACGGTGCGCAGAAGTCCGAACGCCTTGGGATTCTTGGGAGAGAGGGCGTCGAAGTCCACCGTGCCGTTGGAGATAATCTTGTGGCGGATTTCCCCATCCTCGGGGTCGTTGACGAACACGAAGACGGAGGAAATGCCCGCATTCTGAATGGCCTTTGCCTGCTCTTCGGAGATGACAGTCCCCTTTTCGGCGAGAATTTCGCCCGTCTCGGGATGGATGATGTCGTCCGCAATGCGGCACCCGGGCAGACGGTAGGCGAGGTTGAGCTTCTTGTTGAATTTGTACCTGCCGACCTTGGCGACGTCGTAGCGGCGTGCGTCGAAGAAGAGGTTGTTGAGGTGCTGGCGGACCGCCTCCTCCGTGGGGACTTCCCCGGGGCGCAGACGCCTGTAGAGGGAGATGAGGCCGTCGGATTCCGAGCGGATGGGAGGGTTGTCCTTCGCATCGCGGGCGGCGGTTGCCATAATCATCTTGTCCCCGCCGAAGAGCTCCTCGAGGGCGCCGTCCGAGCCGTAGCCGAGGGCGCGGAGAAGCACGGTTGCGGTGAGCTTTCTGCGGCGGTCGACATTCACCCAGAGAATGCCCTGCGGGTCCTGCTTGAATTCAAGCCATGCGCCGCGGCCGGGGATGACCGTCGTCTCGTACATCTGCTTGCCCGTCTTGTCCGTCTCCGCGACGTTGTTGACGCCGGGGGAACGCACGAGCTGGGAGACGATGACGCGCTCTGCACCGTTGATGATGAAGGAGCCGTTCTCAGTCATGAGCGGGAAGTCGCCCATGAAGACGTCCTGCTCGAGAATCTCGTCCTTCACCTTGTTGACGAGGCGCACCTTCACGCGGAGGGGAAGGGCGTACGTCGCGTCGCGGTTGCGGCACTCTTTCTCGTCGTACTTGGAGGATTTCCCGAACGTGTGGTCGAGGAAATAGAGCTCGAAGTGGTCGGAGAAGTCGGTAATCGGGGAATAGTCCTCAAAAATCTCCGAAATGCCCTCGTTGATGAAGGCGTCATAGCTCTCCTTCTGGATTTCCACCAGATTGGGGATGTCGATGACTTCGTTGATCTTGCCGAACTTTCTGCGCTCGATTTTTCCGTACTTTTGGATTGGTAAGTTCATCCGTCAAATAACTCCTTATGGCGATGTTATCATTTGGCGATTTACCGAGTATATCTTTTCATCGATAAAAATCGAAATGTCCGAATAAAATTTCCGTTTCCCGCTTTACAAGCCGCGGGTTTTGCGGTATAATGGGAGGAGCAAACCGCTCCGAAAAGCGCCCGAAATCCGCAAAAACGGCACAAAACCTCATTCTAAACATAATGATACAGTATGGAATTATAACTTTTTGCGCAGAGAAAGTCAATCGGTTTTGGGGCACAAAAATAATTTTTTCGGAAATTCCGCAAAAAAACATGAGAATCGACAAGTTTTTGAAGGTCAGCCGCATCTTAAAGCGCCGCACGGTGGCACATGACGCCGCCGAAGCGGGAAAAATTTCCGTAAACGGAAAGGAAGTCAAGCCCGCCTACCGCGTGAAGGTGGGCGACGTCGTCGAGCTCGCCTTTTCGAGCGGGGTTCTCCGCTTCCGCGTCCTCGAACTGCGCGAGAGCGTCAAAAAGGACGACGCGGCAAATCTCTATGAGGTGATTGCATAGCCGCCATGATTTCCGTCATCCTCTGTGCCGCGGGGAGCGGCGCGCGGGCGAAGATGCCCGAAAATAAAATTTTACACGAGCTGTACGGCATGCCCGTCCTCTGCCATTCCCTCTCGGCGTTCGCCCCCTATGCGGACGAGATTCTCGTCGCATGCAGAGCGGAGGATGAGGAAAAAATCCTTCCCCTCCTCTCCCCCTTTGCGAATGCCCGCACCGTGCGCGGCGGGGCGACCCGCGGGGAGAGCGTTTTTTGCGCCCTCAAAGAGGTGAAGGGCGACACGGTGCTCATTCACGACGCCGCGCGCCCCTTTGTGACGCCCGAAATCATCGAGAACTGCATTGAAAGCGTCCGAAAGTACGGCTCCGCCGTCGCCGCCCTGCCCGTGACGGACACCGTCGCGCATGTTTCGGAAGGCCGAATCGCAGACATGCCCTCCCGCGATGCGCTCTACGCCCTCCAGACGCCGCAGGGATTTTTGACGAAAGACATTCTTTCCGCCTATGAAAAAGCAGAGGCGGACGGGCGCGCGGACTTCACCGACGACAGCGGGGTCTATGCCGCCTGTTTTCAGCCGCCGCACATCGTCGCGGGCGACATTTCCAACAAAAAACTCACCTATCCACGTGATTTTCTGCCCGCGGAACGGGTGGGATTCGGCGTCGACACCCATGCGTTTTCCCATCAGGAGGAGATTGACCGCGGCATCGCGCGGCTCAACCTCAACTATATCACGCTCGGGGGGGTCGTCATCCCCTCCGACCGCGCCATCGAGGCGCACAGTGACGGCGACGTCCTCGTCCATGCCCTCATGGACGCCCTGCTCTCCGCCGCGGGCGAGCGCGACATCGGGTGCCTGTTCCCCGATTCCGACCCCGCCTTCGAGGGGGCAAACAGCATGCAACTGCTTTCCGCGGTCATGGAAATTGTGCACGGGAAGGGATTTGCAGTGCAAAACGCAAGCCTCTCGGTGCTGTGCGAGCGGCCCCGCCTTGCGCCCTACATCGAGGGCATGCGGAAGAATCTTCGCGCCGCGCTCGGCTGCGATGCGGTTGCCGTTGCCGCGGGGACGAATGAAAAACTCGGATATATCGGGGAAAGACGGGGCATCACCTGCTATGCGGCGGTGCTCCTGAGCAAGAATTGAGGAGAAGTACCATGGCGAAAGCGACGACACAGTTTGTATGCAGCGAATGCGGCTATGCAAGCCCCAAGTGGCTGGGCAAGTGCCCCGGTTGCGGGACCTTCAACACCCTCATCGAAGAGGCGATAGAGCCCGCTTTGAGCAAAAAGGGGGCACCCATGTCCCGCATCAACCCCTCACGCGCCATTCCCCTCTCGCAGGTGAAATTCGAAAAGTACGAGCGCGTTTCCTCGGGAATTTCCGAGCTCGACATCGTACTCGGGGGCGGCATCGTGCGCGGCTCGCTCGTGCTCGTCGGCGGCGACCCCGGAGTGGGCAAGTCCACCCTTCTCACGCAGGTTGCGGCGCACCTCGCCGAGGAGCACAAAGTGCTCTACCTCTCCGCCGAGGAGAGTTGTTCGCAAGTAAAGCTCCGCTGCGAGCGGCTGGGGCTGAATTCGGACGGCCTGCTTCTGCTCAACGAGACCAACCTCGATGCGGCGGAGGAAAGTTTTTATGAGGCGGAATACGTCATTATCGACAGTATTCAGGCCGTCTACACCGAGAGTCTGACCTCCTCGGCGGGGAGCGTCGCGCAGGTGCGGGAGTGCGCCTCCAAACTCATGCGGATTGCAAAGAGCCGCGGCATCACCTTCTTCATTGTCGGGCACGTCACGAAGGAGGGCACGCTTGCGGGGCCCAAGGTGCTCGAGCATATCATGGACGCCGTGCTCTATTTCGAGGGCGAGCGGACGGAGAATTTCAAAATTCTGCGCGCAGTCAAGAACAGGTTCGGCTCGGTGCAGGAAGTGGGCGTCTTCGAGATGACGGGGGAAGGCATCTTCGGCATCACCGACTACTCCTCCCTCTTCCTCTCGGACAGCCGCGGGATTGCGGCGGGCGCCGTCGTCACGCCGAGCGAGACGGGAAACCGCTGCATGATGGTGGAAATCCAGACCCTCATGGCAAAAACCGCGTACGGCCTGCCGCGGAGAATGTCCCTCGGTATCGACCTCAACCGTCTCATCGTGCTCATTGCCGTCCTCGAAAAGCGGTGCGCCATCCCCCTCGGCATGCAGGACATCTACCTCAACGCGATGGGCGGAATCAAACTTACGGAGCCGAGCAGCGACCTCGCCGTCTGTGCCGCGCTCGCCTCGGCGGAGAAGATGGTTGCCGTCGAAAAGTACACGGCGGTCTTCGGGGAAGTGGGGCTCACGGGCGAAGTGCGCGGGGTGAATTTTGCCGAAAAACGCGTCAACGAGTGCCTGAAAATGGGCTTCAAACGCGTCATTTTGCCCGCAAAAAACATGAAAGCGTGCGAAAAATTCAAGGGGAAGATGGAGCTCGTCCCTGTCACCTATGTCTCCCAGATGATTCGCGCCCTCTTCGGCGACACAAAATAAAAACTCCGCAATCTGCGGAGTCTTCGCACCCCTTCGGGGGTGTTTTTTATTTGAGGCGGGCGACGGCGCGGAAGATGGGCAGCCCCCGGGAGACAAAGTTCTGCTCGTACTCGGTGACGATGTTCTCCTTCGCCCATGCGCTGTGATGGAGGTCGCGCGTCACCTCGACGACTTCGAAGCCGCATTCCGCGAATTTTTCCAGCGAATAGTCGAAAAACGGCTCGCTGTCCGTCTTCTGGACGATGGTCCCGCCGTCGGCGAGCACGTCCCTATAGAGTTCCAAAAAGCGCGGCGAGGTGAGCCGCTGGCGCTCCTCGGAGCGGTTGGGCAGAGGGGTGGAGAAGTTGAGATAAACGGTCTCCACGCTGCGTGCGGGCAGATAGCAGGGCAGAATTTCGGCGGGGATGTTCAAAAAGCGCACGTTGGGGATGTTCTCCGCGCGCACGCGCTCCATCGCGGTCAAAATGACGTTGGTGCACAGTTCGACGGCGAGAAAATTTTTCTCCCTTTCCCGCTTTGCGAGCTCGGCGACGAATTTCCCGTTCCCGCACCCCACTTCGAGGCAGACGGGGAAGTCATTCCCGAAGGTCTCTCGGTAGTCGATGAGGGCGCGGAAGGTCTCCGCGGCATGCTTGAGGTTTTTCTCGGGACTGCCGCGCGCGATGAGAATGGAGCCGCACCGCTCCATGCGCTCCTCGAGGTGGCGTTTTTTGCGCATGCGCATGGCTATGCTCTCCCCGTGGACCCGAACCCGCCCGCGCCGCGCACGGTATCCGAGAGGGTGTCCGCCTCCTCGAATTGCGCTGCGATGTAGGGCATGACGACGAGCTGGGCGATGCGGTCCCCCGCCTCGACGGTGCGCGGGCTTGTCCCGTGATTGTGAAGCGCGACGACGACTTCTCCGCGGTAGTCGCAGTCGATGACCCCCACCTTGTTGGCGGGCGCGAGGTCCTGCTTACAGGCGAGACCGCTGCGCGCGAAGATGAGCCCCACCGTGCCCGCGGGGAGCTCGACGGCGACCCCCGTGTGCACAAATTCGGTAGCGCCTGCGGCGACGGTCTTCCCCTCTGCCGCATAGAGGTCTGCCCCGGCGGCAAATTCCGAACCGTAGCGGGGAAGGATGGCATTTTCGTTGAGTTTCTTGACTTTTATCTGCATGGGGCGCTCCTTTAGCGGACACTGTATAACAATTCGAAGTAAGTGGGGAAGGGCCAATACTTTGCGGCGGTGAGCCGCTCCATCCCGTCGGCGAGGGCGCGGACCTTCTCCATGTCGCAGGAGACGATGTGCGCCATTGCCCCCGCGGCCGCCTTCGTGTCGGAGGGGACGTTTTTCAAGTCCTCTTCCAGCGTTTCGACGGCGGAGAGGAAGTCGTCGTTGAGCCTCGCGAGCGATTCCGCGGTACCCATGTCCGAGGTAATGGGCAAATTTTCGCATGCGGCGCGGCGGGCGGCGATTCCTTCGCACAGCTCTTTTATATAGGCGGAAACGGCGGGGAAAATTTCGCGGCGCGCCATCTCTATCATCGTGCGCGCCTCGATGGCGATGGTCTTGACATAGTTTTCGAGGACGATGTCGGCGCGGGCGAGCACCTCCTTTTCGGTGTACACCCCCTGCCGCACGAACACGGCGATGTTCTCGGGCTTTAAGAGTTCGCCCGCGGCGTCCGCCGTCGTCTTGTTGTTGAGAAGCCCCCTCCGCTCCGCCTCTTTCTCCCAGTCGGGGCCGTAGCCGTTGTAGTTGAAGATGATGCGATAGTGCTGTTTGAAGAGCTTCTCGGTGTACGCCCTGCACGCCTTTTCAAAGTCCTTTGCGCCCTCGAGCGCGTCCACGGCATCCGAAAACGCCTGCGCCGCGATGGTGTTGAGGACGATGTTGGGGTCGGCGACGGAGGCCTGCGAGCCGAGCATGCGGAATTCGAATTTGTTGCCCGTGAAGGCAAACGGCGAGGTGCGGTTGCGGTCCGTCGTGTCAATCGGGAAGATGGGCGACGAGGGCACGCCGATGGAACCGGGGACGGGGCGCTTGGAGACGTACGTTCTTCCCATGACGATGCTGTCCACGATGGCGCCGAGCTGGTCCCCGAGATAGACGGAGATGATGGCGGGCGGCGCTTCGTCGGCGCCGAGACGGTGGTCGTTGCCCGCAGAGGCGACGGAGGCGCGCAAAATCCCCTGATAGTCATCCACCGCCGCGACGATGCAGGCGAGGATGAGCATGAAGCGGAGATTGCGCTCGGGGGTCTCCCCGGGGTCGAGAAGGTTGAGCCCGCTGTCCGTGGAGAGCGACCAGTTGTTGTGCTTTCCCGAGCCGTTGATGCCCTCGAAGGGCTTTTCATGCAGGAGACAGACGAGGTGGTGTTTCTCGGCGGTCTTCTTCATCAGCTCCATCGTGAGCTGGTTGGCGTCGACGGCAATGTTTGCCGTGGCGAAGACGGGGGCGAGCTCATGCTGGGCGGGAGCGACTTCGTTGTGTTTGGTCTTGGAGAAGACGCCGTACGACCAGAGTGTCTCGTCGAGGTCGCGCATGAAGGCGGAGACGCGGGGCTTTAAGGCGCCGAAGTAGTTGTCCTCGAGCTCCTGCCCGCGGGCGCAGGGGGTGCCGAAGAGCGTCCTCCCCGTGAGAATGAGGTCCTTGCGCTTTTTGTAGACCTCCTCGTCGATGAGGAAGTACTCCTGTTCGGGCCCCACCGTCGTCGCCACCCGCCTTGCCTCGATGCCGAAGAGCTTCAGAAGGCGCTTGGCTTGCGCGTCGAGTGCGGTCATCGACTTGAGAAGGGGCGCCTTCTTGTCGAGCGTCTCCCCCGTGTAGGAGACAAATACGGTGGGAATGTACAGCGTCCCCTCCTTGACGAAGGCGGGGGAGGTGGGGTCCCATGCGGTGTAGCCGCGCGCCGCGCTCGTGGCACGGGTCCCGCCCGAAGGGAAGGAGGATGCGTCTGGTTCGCCGACGATGAGGTCTTTTCCCGAGAGGCGCAGAATGGCCCTGTCGCCGTCGGGCTCGAGGAAGCTGTCGTGCTTCTCCGCCGTGAGATTGGTGAGGGGCTGGAACCAGTGGGTGTAGTGTGTGGCGCCCTTGGAGACCGCCCAATCCTTCATGGCGTTGGCGACGGTGCCCGCGATGCCGACATCGAGCGGGGCGCCCTCTTCGATGGTCCGCCTCAGGGACTTGTACACCTCTTCGGGCAGAGAGTTCTTCATGACTTCGTCGCCGAAGACATTGCAGCCAAAGAGTCTGGTGACGTCCATTGTTTGCCCTCCTTCGTGTTTTCTCACGTTTTATTATATGATTCCGCGCCCGACAAGTCAAACGTTTCGGGGCAATTTCCCGCGGCGGAATTGCCCCGAATCCCCTTTTTTCGTCATTCGAAGAAGTCCTCCCGTTTCAGATGCGCGCGCAGTTTCTCGAGCGCCTTCTTTTCGATGCGGGAGACGTAGGAACGGGAGATTTTCAGCTTGGCGGCGACTTCTCGCTGGGCGAGCGGCACGCCTCCCTGCAGGGCATAGCGCAGGCAGATAATCTCCGTCTCCCGCTCGGAGAGGACGCTCTTGACCGCCGCGAGGAACTTCTCCTGCATGAGCGTCTGCTCCACGCCCGCGAAGACTTTTTCCTCCTTCTCGAAGAGGAGGTCCATGAGGGTGAGCTCGTTGCCGTCCTTGTCGGTGCCCACGGGGTCGGAGAGGAGAACGGTGGACTTGTGCTTCTTGCCCGCACGGATGAGCATGAGAATTTCATTCTCGATACAGCGCGCCGTATAAGTCGCGAGGCGGGTACCATGTCCGAACTCATAGGTGTTGATAGCCTTGATGAGCCCGATGGAGCCCACCGAAATCATGTCGTCTGTCTCCGCCGCCCCCGCATACTTTTTGACGATGTGCGCGACGAGGCGCATGTTGTGCTTTATCAGCATCTCCTTGGCGTGCGCGTCGCCCTGTTTGGCGAGTTTCAAATAGCGCTCTTCCTCTTCGGGGGAGAGCGGGCGGGGGTACGAACTTCCGTCCGAAACCGACCCCGTAAAGAAAAACAGCCGTGCAAGCACGGCGAGCAGTCCGAGCATCATACTTCACCTCTCACGGCAGTATATGCGGGACAGGGGCGAAAGTTTCGACAAAATTTGCGGCGCTCCCCTCTCGGGTTTTCTCTCCGCCGCCCAAAAATGCAGTAGCAAAAAAGGAACGGCGAACCGTTCCTTTCCGGAAGATGAGAAATTATTCCTGTTCGGGTGCGTCCGAGGGCGCCGCGGGGGAAGATTCTTCGGGGGAAGCCTCTTCGGCGGCGGTTTGGGCGAGGCGCTTGCTGCGCACCTCGTTGCCGATGGCAAACAGCGCGTTGCACACCTGCGGCGAGACGCTGACATAGGGCACTTCGGGCGTCCTGCCGTCGAGCAGGGTGATGCGGATGCTCGAGTCGTAGTGATTGGAGGCGAGGCCGATGAGGCTTGCCGTCCAGAACGACTTGACGGGCTCGGCGCGGAGCACCGCCCCGCCGTCCACTTCGAGAATGCCGTCCTTCTGATAAATCTTCAGCGTGTCGCCGTCGCGCTCGATGAGTACTTTGGGAAGACGCACGATTTTCGCGACGATGACGCTGTCGAGGACGAGAATGGCGCCGAAAATCAGGGCGAGGACGACACAGAGGATGCAGACGGAGAAGTCGCTCTCCCCCGACAGGATGACGACGAGCGTGAGGACAACGGAGAGCACGATTAAAAGCGCGGATAAGACGATGCAGGCGATGCCGCTCGCCAAGGCGGACTTGCTTCTTCGGGCAATGACGTTCATACGGGTTTCCTCCGGGTTCGATTTTTACTCCTGCGGCGTTTTCTTGCTGTCGATTTTGATGTGCACTTCGTCGAGCTGCTTCTTCTCGACGGGCGAGGGGGCGTTCATCATGAGGTCGCGCGCCTTGGCGTTCATCGGGAAGGCGATGACCTCGCGGATGTTCATCGTGTCGGCGATGAGCATCACCATTCTGTCCACGCCGGGGGCGACGCCCGCGTGCGGCGGGGCGCCGTATTCAAAGGCGTTGTAGAGGGCGGGGAACTTCCTGACGACCTCCTCTTTGCCGAGCCCCACGAGGGAGAACGCCTTGAGCATAATCTCGGGGTCGTGGTTGCGGACGGCGCCCGAGGAGAGCTCCACGCCGTTGCAGACGATGTCGTACTGCCATGCGAGCACCTCGAGCGGGTCCTTGTGCTCGAGCGCTTCCAGCCCGCCCTGCGGCATAGAGAAGGGGTTGTGGCAGAATTCGAGCTGTCCGCTCTCCTCCCCTATCTCGTACATGGGGAAGTCCACAATCCAGCAGAAGCGGAAGACGTCCTTTTCGCAGAGGTCGAGCCCCGTGCCGAGCATGGTGCGAAGGATTCCCGCGCGCTTTTGCACGTCCTGCAATTTGCTCTCCGCGACGAGGGCGACGAAGACGTCCCTGTCAATGCCGAGCGCCTCCTTCCACGCGCCGACGTTTTCGGCGACGAATTTGGAAATGCCGCCCGCGGGGGCACCGTTTTCGTCGAGCTTGAACCAGAACATCTGCCCGCCCTCGGTCTTGACCTTGAACTCCTCCGCCGTCTTGTCAATCCACTTGCGGGGGACGTTCACGCCCGCGACGCAGATGGCCTTGACGTGCTTGAGCATGAGCGGGTCGAAGCCGCAGTTTACGCAGAGGTTTGTCACATCCTTGATGAGGAGCGGGTTGCGAAGGTCGGGCTTGTCGGTGCCGTAATCTTCGAGCGCGGTGAGATAGGGAATGCGGCGGAACGGGGGTTTGTCCGCCTTCTTGCCCGAATATTTGGCAAAGACGGGCGGGAGCACCCGCTCGAGCACGCCGAAAACATCCTCCTGCGTCGCAAATGCCATCTCGATATCGAGCTGGTAAAATTCCCCCGGCGAGCGGTCGGCACGGGCGTCCTCGTCACGGAAACAGGGCGCAATCTGGAAATATTTGTCGAAACCCGCGCACATCAAGAGCTGTTTGTACTGCTGCGGCGCCTGCGGGAGGGCATAGAACTCCCCGGGGTAGATGCGGCTGGGGACGATGTAGTCCCGCGCGCCCTCGGGCGAGGAGGAGGTGAGGATGGGCGTCGCAATCTCCATGAAGCCCTCCTCCGTCATGAGACGGCGAAGGTCCGCAATGATTTGGGAACGGAGCACGATTTTATCCTTGACGGCGGGATTGCGCAGGTCGAGGAAGCGGTAGCGCAGGCGCGCGTCTTCCCCCGCCTCCGTCGAATGGGAGACCTCGAAGGGCAGCGCGGGCAGAAGCCGACGGCCCAGGACTTCCACGCGTTCGGGGACAATTTCGATGCGTCCCGTGGGGAGTTTGTCGTTGGGTGCGGAGCGGAGGACGACTTCCCCCTCCACACTCACGGTGGATTCGGTGGGAATGTCGCGGAAAATGCGGATGGTCTCGTCCGAAGAGCAGACGACTTGCGTCGTGCCGTAGAAATCGCGCAGTACGGCAAAGAGCAGACTGCCCTTGTCGCGCTTGCTGTCCAGCCAGCCCGCGAGCTTGACCTTCTTGCCGACATCGCCCTCACGGAGTTCGTTACAATTGTGTGTACGGAAGTACATGGTTTCCTCGAAAAAGTTTTTCTTTTATTGTAAGCCTTGCCGCGCGGAATGTCAAGCAGATTGGTTTGTTTTCCCTCTCCTTACCCCGAGATTTCTTTTTGTAGGCCTATCTTTTCACCCCTTCGGGATGATGAGTTGGTAGCCTATAATCAATAATTGCAGTTCCTTTGAAACGCCGCCTGCAATGATACCGCCCCGTTCTGCAATGTATTGATAGGCAGTTGGTTTTTTCTGCGAAGAGACAACGGGCGCGCGACGTGCTGCTGCACGTCGCGCGCCCTATGTATTATCGTATTTCACTTGGAATTTATCTCACAATGACAAGTTTTTGTTTGGCGCGGGTGATGGCGGTGTACAGCCATGAGGAGGCGTTCTCGAAGAGGCGGCTCTCGTCAAAGACGACGACTTTGCCGTACTCCGAGCCCTGCGCCTTGTGGCAGGTGACGGCGTAGGCGAATTCAAAGCGGCAAACGGTATCCTCCCGCCGCACCTTGTTCTTTCGGATTGCCTCGAAATTGTTCTCATGGACGAGCCGTCCGCCCGCGAGCAGGCATGCCTTGTCCCCGTATTCATGAAAATAATTCCCGCTCACGAACACGCCCGTGTCAAAGGGCAAATCGAAGACGGGTTTGGAGAGGAAGTCGGCGCGGAAGTCGAGCATCGCCAGCCCGTCCTCCCCCTCGCGCACGTTGTAGGCGGTGCCGATAATCCCGTTGACGAGGTGGAAGTCCCCCTTGTCGTCGAGCGCCTTCCCCCAGTCGTTGAGGGTGCAGACGAGTTTTTCCCCGTCCGCGGGAAGGGTGCCGTAAATCCCCTTGAGGGCGCGGACTTCCCCGTTGATGCGCGCCCGTGTGCGGTTGGTGCCCACGATGACTTGGTCGGCCTCGAGGAGCAGCCGTTGCATGCGCTCCTTGGAGATGGCGCGTTTGGGGAGCACCGCCGCCTGTTCCCCGTACGTTCCGAAGGAGGGATAGGCGCCCTGCCGCACCTGTTCGGCGAGGCGGACGATGGGGTTGTTTGCCTCCTGCCGCACGATTTCCGTGAGAGTAATCACGGGCATGGATAGGAGAGAATTGGTCCCGCCGACGGGCGGAAGCTGGGCGGGGTCGCCGCAGAAGAGGCACTTCACCCCGAAGGAGAGCAAATCTTTTAAGATGTCGTCGGAGACCATGCTCGTCTCGTCCACGACGATGAGGCGAATCTCTTTTGGGAGGCTCTCCTTTTTGACAAACCGCAAAAAGCGCTCGGAGATGACCTCTCCGTCCTCGTTGACTTCGATGTCCTCTTCGCGCGTGTAGATGAGGCTGTGCACGGTGCCTGCGGGCGTTCCGCCGCGGATGAGCACGGAGGCGGCCTTCCCCGTGGGCGCGACAAAGACGGCGCTCTCGCCCGGGACGAGCCCGAGACTGCGCACGACATAGTCGACGAGGAAGGTCTTCCCCGTCCCCGCATAGCCGCAGAGCACGAAAATCTGCGTATTCAGATGTAGGAACCACTCTTCGATGAGTTCCGCCGCCTCGGTCTGGTCACGGGTGAGCACGACCTTGCGGGAAATGTTTGCATCCACGCCTTTCAGTATAGCACAGACGGCGGGAAAATGCAAACAAAATTTCAGGTTTTGAAGAGGGCGAAGAGCGGCTTGCCGAGAAAATTTTCTTCGATGAGGATGCTTCCCTTGGGCATCGGGAAGGTGCGCGACACGCTTCTTACGCCGAAGGTGCACGAAAAGGAAATTTCCTCCTTCCCGGTATCCACGCGGTAGGTGCCGCCGAGGGTCCCCTTCCCGCCCGCGCGGGTGCGGTAGGTGAGGGCAAAGTCCCCGCTGTAGGCAAGTTCGAGGCGGACAAAGTCGAAATCCTCGAGGAGATTCTTCCCCCCGAGTTCGAGCCGCTCGCATTCGTACACCCCGCAATAGGGCATGGAGAGGTCCTCGAGGGAGCCGAGCTCCTCGGCGTCGCACGCCGCAAACAGCAAGAGGGGCACAAGGAGCAAAACGGGCGCAATGTTTCGGAAAATTCTCTTTTTCTTCATAAAAAAAGTGTTGCCGCCCGTGGAAATTTTATGCGGCCGATTGACTTTTTCCCCGCCGCGTGGTACACTTCTGCCATGAGAATTTATTACACCCCGCAGACGGTGACGGGGGAAGCGCTCATCTCCGCCCTGCAGGCGCGGGGCATCTTGCCCGACAAGCCCCTCCTTCGCACGGGGGCGGGGAAGCCCTACTTTGCGGGCGGGCCCGAAATCGGGGTCACGCACACCAAGGGACTGTCCGCCGTCGCCGTGGGAGATTTTGCCATAGGCCTCGACGCCGAACGAAGAAGAGAGGCTCCCCCGCCCAACATCTTCGCCCGCCTCACCCCCGCCGAGCGCGAGGAGGATTTCTTCCGCCTCTGGACGGCGAAGGAGGCATACATCAAACTGCGCGGCGGAACGCTCGCCGCCATGCTCCCCGCGCTCACCTTCCGCGGCGCGCTCTTTGAGGAAGGGCACAGGGTCGGCGCCCTCGCCTTCTTCGAGCTGTTCGGCTGCGTCCTCTGCCTCTGCACCGACGCCCCGACCGAAGTCGAACTCGTGTGCCTGTGAATCTTTGCAAACGGAAAAGCCCCCGATGCGGGGGCTTTTGCATTGCTATTTGGAGATTGTCGGCTCAGCGGGACCAGCCCGTCTTTGCCATGACTTCGTCGAAGACGGCATAGACGTCCTCCACGGTGCTCACGAACGAGCCGTTGCTGTTGTGGCCGATGGCGCCGCCGTGAATTTTGAGGATGCTCCCCTCGGCGTCCACGAAGAGGCTGACGGGCACGCCGCCCACCTGCGCCGCACCGCCCGAATGGGTGACGGTCAGCTTGTTGAACAGCGTCGAGCGCCCGATGAAGAAGTCGGAGATGCAGAATTCTTGACCCCAGTTGAGAATTTCCGCGTCCGTATCAATGGTGTCGTCATTGATGTTCAAGAAGACGATTGCCATCTCGTCGCGATACTCCTCATACGCCTCGAGAATGGGCGGGAGCTCCGCCTCACAGTACTGACAGCCCACATAGAAGAAGCTGATGAGCACCACGCGGTAGTCCTGATACAGGTCGGAGAGGGTCACCGTGCTGCGGTCGGACTTCACCGAGGTGAAGGTGTAATCCTTGAGCACTTTGCCCTCCTGATAGAGGTCGGGCTCCGTCTCGGGGGGATTTGCCTTGATGCGGATTTTGACATTGGGCGAGGCGGGGGTGAGGGAGAGCTCCGTATCGAGCAGGGTGTAATCGGGACTGTTTCCCTGCACGGACACCGTCATGGTATACACGCCGCGCGCGGCGCCCGCGACGAGGCGGAGAGACCCGCTCGTCGTCACCACGTTGCCGTTGAAGGGCCTGCCGTCTCCGTCCGTGGGCTTGTTGCCGTCCGCATCCGTCACGCGAATGGCGAGGTTAATCTTGCCGCCGAAGGGCATGCCGACGGAATTGACGAGCTCATAGCGATATTCGATGACGGAAGTCTCGGTGTATTTGGGCATGGTGCCGTCGTAATCGGGGTCGTGCGCGCCGCAGACGGTGCAAGGGCGTACTTCGAGTCCTTCCGCGTCGAGGGTGGGATAGCGCTCAACGACGGGGTCGCCGAAGATGTGCGCAGCCCGCGTGCCCGGCTCTTCCGCCTCGTCCTCGGGACAGATGCGCCAGTGCTCGGTGGCCGAAGATTTCCACGCGGTGTAGCTGTGGATGTGGCCTTCGTCGTAGCCGCATTCGCACTTGCCGCCTACAAAATTGTGCTGTGCGCGCGAGCCCTCCTCTTCCGCCTCGTCCTCGGGGCAGATGCGCCAGTGTTCGGTCTCCGAATGTTTCCATTCGGTGTAGTTGTGGGTATGCGCTTCGGGGGTGCACGCCGCGAGCGCGAACACGCACGCGAGCGCCGCCGCCGCGACTGTCATATATCTGCGAGTTTTCATGGGGACCTCCCTGTCTTTTCCTCAATATTATAGCATATAAGCCGCCGCCCCGTCAAATTTTCACGCGGCAAATTGCAAAAATCCATCGGCAGAGCCGACGGATTCCGCAGTTTTTTGTGATTTTTTTCATTTCCCCTTGACGCGGGCGACGTCGAGGTTGTCCTTCTTGCGGTTGGAGAGCGCCTTTACGGGGTGCTCGGCGTTCTGGATGCGATAGTCCTGTCCGAGGCCGGCAATCGCCTTCTCGATGACGGTATGCGTGCCCACGGCGGCGGGGTTCTTGTTGATTTTCGCGTTATAGCCGAAGTAGCGGAAGGTGTCGGGGAGCTTGTCGAGCTCCTCCCAGCCCTCCTCGACGGCGGTGAGCCGCACGCTCTTCAGGGCGTCGCGCACGTACTCCTTCTGCGGCCGCAGGCGGAGCAGTTCGGGGAAGTCGCCTCCCTCGGGGAGCACCTGCTGCCAGACTTTGCCCTCGTAGGTCTTGAGAAGGTCCGCCGCCTCGTGCAGATGCACAATCTCCTCCTCGAAATGCTGTTCCCAGATGGCCTTGATGCGCTCGTCCTTCTCGTCCTTGTAGCAGGAATAGTAGAGGTAACATTCGGTGTATTCGTTCATCAGGAGGCACTCCCACCACGACATGGTGGGGTCCTTTAAGCTGCCGTAGCCCGTGACGTGCTGTTCCTCTATCATCGCAATCTCGTTGTAGAGCTTTCTGCCGAGCGGCGTATTGTAGAGGTTGGCGACGTTCATGTAGAAGTTCATCGTCTGTTGCTCTGCCGCCGTGATGATGTTGATGTTCAGCTTGGTCTTGAGGTCGCTCAGATATCCGTTGATATAGAAGTTGACGTCGTCGTGCGGGTGGCGGTACTCGGCGACGGTGGGCCGCCCCGGCATGATTTCGGTGTAACTGCCCACGATCTTTTTGGGGTCGCCGCCCTTCTCGAGCTCCATGAGGTCGGAATAGCGGTACAAGTGGTCGAAATCCTCCAAAAGGGCGAAGTCGAGCTGTTTTTTGACATAGCTGTTCTTCTCGGTCACGGCGAGGTTGGCGGTGAGGTCGACGGCGAGCTGCTCGTAGCCGATTGTGTGCTCCAGGATGCTCTCGTTGATGGGTTTGAGCGAGGCGACGCGCTTTTGCTGAATCTGCTCCCCTCTGCGCATGCGGGCGAGGCGGCGGCGCACGTCGTTGTTGGGGCAGTGGCGGGTGAAGGAATTGGAGAGGCGCACGCTCTCGAATTCGGTGCCAGACATCAGGATGACCCGAAGACGGGTGTAGGGGTCGACTTCGTTCTTGTCGTACGGCTTGACAAGCACTTTGCTCCAATTGGTAAAAATCTTGTCCGCTCTCTGCGGCTTTTCTTCAAACGGGTTCATAAGACCTCCTTTTGTCCTCTTTATCGCCGAATGCAAAAAGAAGTATTCTCACAGTTGCTTTTTTTGTAAAAAGTTGTTACAATAGAAAGGAGCCCGCCCCGAAATAAGCGGAACGGGCGGGAATTTCCGAAAGTGAGGAAAACGATGATCGGTTGTGTGATTGCAATGGACAGCGAGGCGGAAGTCCTTTTGGCGCAGATGTGTGTGGAGAGCGTCTCGACGGTGTTCGGAAAGACGGTGCACCGCGGAAAGATTTTCCAAAAAGACGCGCTCGTCGTCGTGTCGGGCGAGGGCAAGGGAAACGCCGCCGCGGGGGCCTGCGCCGCCATCTGTGCGGGGGCGGACCTCGTTCTCAACCTCGGCGTCGCGGGCGGCCTCAACGACAGCTGTGAAGTCGGGGGCGCCTATCTCATCGAAAAGGCGGTGCAGTACGACTTTGACCTCAGACAGCTTACGGGACAGGAGGTCGGAACGCTCCCCGGGGAACGGGAGAACTTCCTGCCGCTCTGCTGCCCCGAAGGGCTCTCCCTGCCCCGCCGCGCGCTGGGCACGGGCGACCGCTTTGACGATTCCGAGGCCGACCATGCCCTGCTTCTCCGCCTCGGGTGCGACATCCGCGAGATGGAGGCGGGCGCGATGGCGCAGGTCTGCCGGAACGCGGGCGTGCCCTTTGTCTCCGTGAAGACGGTCTCCGACGTGTACGGCTCGGGCGCGACGACGGAGCAATTCCGCAAAAATCTCAAATATGCCCTGTTCGAACTCGGCGCGCACCTGCCCGAGATTTTCGCCGCGCTCGGCTAAAGGGGGAACTATGGTAGATTTGGGGGATTGGAACGACGTCCTTGCGCCGCTCTTTGCGGATGAGCGGTATCTGAAGATTCGCGAATTTCTCAAATATGAATATTCGCACCATATCGTCTATCCGAGCATGTATGATATCTTCAACTGCTTCCGTCTGACGCCCTATTCGGGGGTCAAGGCCGTCCTCTTGGGGCAGGACCCCTATCACAACGAGGGACAGGCGCACGGGCTGTGCTTTTCGGTGAAGGAAGGCGTCCCCCTTCCCCCCTCCCTCGTCAACATGTTCAAGGAATTAAAGGACGACCTCGGCTTTGCCCCGCCCGCCTCGGGCGACCTCACCAAGTGGGCGAAGGAGGGCGTGCTCCTTCTCAATACCGCGCTCACCGTGCGCGAACATCAGGCGAATTCTCATGCAACCTGCGGCTGGAGCTGGTTTACCGACTCCGTCATCGAACTGCTCTCGAAAAACAAGGAGCACCTCGTGTTTCTCCTCTGGGGCGGCAACGCGCGGAAGAAGAAGCCGCTCATCGACCAAGGCAAGCATCTCATCCTCGAATGCGCGCACCCCTCTCCCCTCTCGGCATATGCGGGCTTCTTCGGCTGCCGCCACTACTCCAGGGCCAACGCCTACCTCGCGGCGCACGGCATCCCCCCCATCGACTGGAATTTGCGATAAGCGGCGGAAGGGATGGCATTCTAATTCGTCACCCTGAGCGCAGTCGAAGGGTATCATGATTATAATAAAGTTAAAAACGGCTCCCGAGGGAGCCGTTTTCAAATTCAGAAGAATTTATTCCTTCTTGTTGCCTTTGTCCTTTTTCTTGCCGCCCTTGAGTGACTTGAGGTCGACCTCTTCCACCTTCTTGTCGGAGGGACGGATGACGGCGAGCAGGATGATGGCGATGAGCAGTGCGCCTGCGATGGCAAAGAGCACGACCGCCGTGGTGTTGTTCTGCAACCACTTGCTCTGGCCGGGCTTGCGGTCCTGCGGGCTGTACACGTTGATTGCCATCCACTTCTCCGCAATGCCCTTGCCGCCCTTAATCTTGGAGTCGGTCACGGTCACTTTGAGGAAGTAATACCCTTCCTCCTGCGGGCAGAAGGAGAGCACCGAGGAGGGATTCCAGTGGTAGGCGTTGTCCGTCTCGTCCCATTCCTCATCGCTTTCCGAAACTTCGTCGTTATACGTTCTTATCTCGCGGAGAATCTTCTCGTCTCTGTCCTCGTCAATCTCCTGCAGACGCTTTGCGATGCCGTCGATATCCTTTGCAAGGTCGCTGTACGCGGCGGGAATCTTCAGTCCGCCGAGGACGTCCTCGGTAAGGGAGTCGAAGCGCTCCTGCGAGAAGTAGAAGAGGTGATATTCCGTCTCATAGCCGTCGAGGGCGATGATGTCAAACTGAGAGATGGAGTAGGTCTGGTCGCGGCGGCCCTCGGTCTGGGTGCCCGCATCCTCGATGGAGGGACCCGTGTACTTGATGGTGAAGTAGAAGTCGGGGATATTCTCAATGTCCCAGACGTTGGAAGAAGTCAGGGCGACGAGGTTGCCGTCGGTATCGTAGTACTTCATCTCGTTGGAAGCGGAGTCCGTTGCGACGATGCGCATCTTATAGGTGCCCTCGCGGTCCACTTCGATGCGGAGATTGCTGTAGCGGAGAGAGGTTGCGCTCGTGGCGGAGCCGCCGTCCGCGGTGTTGGGCTTATAGTAGTAAATGTTGAAGCGCAGGTTGCGGTAGTCCGCATAGTCGCTCGTGATGAGCTCGCGCAGGGACGGAAGATACAGATACGCCCCGTCGCCCGCGCTCACCTTTTCCGCGGCGGCGTCGAGTTCTTCCTGATACTTCCCGATTGTGGTGTCATAATCCGCACCCTTGTCGTTGGTTTTCGCATCGGAATTTGCCGTGAGGACCGAATAGACGGGGCCGTCGATTTCGGGAAGGACTTTGATATAGTCGTAGGCGTTTTCGCCCGAGCCCTCCGTCGTGACGGCATCTTTATCCGCATACCATGTGAGATAGACATAGGTCTTGGTGAAGGTGCTGTCGGTGAGGGTGAAGCGGATGGCGACGTGTGTGCCGTCGTCCGTCAGGCTCTCGTCATTGGGGGGCAGGAAGTATGCCGTGGAGGAGAGGGACTTGTAGTTGTACTTCTTCTCGGCCTCGACGTCGCTGCTCTCTTCGTTGGGGGCGTGCGGGTCCTCGCTGTCGAACATGTAGTAGCTGCGGGAGGAGACGGACGCCGAACGCATGACGTCGATGACGTAGTAGGTCAGGGAGAAGGACTGCCCGAGACGGATGGGATAGATGGTCTCGTTGAGAACGAGCACGGGCGGCGCATTGTCTTCGACGCGGCCGTCTTCGCCGACTTCGAAGGTCTGCCCGTTGAGTTCGTGCATGAGCACGCGCTGCGTCGCGCTCTCTTCCGCCGTGTCGGGAAGGTCTGCCTCGAACGTGATGGGCGTCGAAGGCGTGGTGGAGTCGGGGCTGCGGTACTCAAGATAGTAGCCGCTGATGTTGGTGAACTCGCCGATGTTCTTCTCTTCGCCGCTGCCGACTTTGAGATAGACGGAAAAGCTGCCCGGTTCACAGTCCGCATCGTCGATGCGGAAGGAGATGACCGTGCCCGCCGTGTAGTCGAACGACGTCGCGGCGGGGACATTCTCCGTGTCCTCTTCGTCATAATCGGAGTCGTGGACGCAGACATCAAAGCCGCTCGCCGTCTTGGTGAAGACGAGGGCGTTAGTCGTCAGGCCCTCCTTGGTGACGTTCTCTTCCGCGCTGTCGAAGGAGACGGTGAAGGTCTCGAAGAGCACTTCGGGGAAGGCGAACTGCATGGAGAGATACTGCGGGACGCCGGGATTGACGAGGGTGCCTGCGGGCGCCGTGTCATCTGCGGGCGCGGCGGCAAACCACTTCAGCGCAAGGTTGCGGCGGAAATGCACTCTGCCGCCGTCCCCGAGCGTGAACTGTACCCGATACGTCGCACCTTCTTCCGCGCCTTCTTCGGGCTTGTCCGTGCCGACTGTGCCGCCCTCGCCGTTCTCGAAGATGACGGAGGGCGCATAGTACTCTGCGGCGACGGCGGGCGTGCGGAGAGCCGCAAACGCGAAGCCGAAGACGATAATCGCCGCGAGACCCAGCGTGAAAATCGTAATCAAGCGAATTGTTTTAGTCCTGTTCATGATAGCTCCGATACGGGCGTGCGCCCGTGAGATACATTTTATATCCGTTTTATTGTACACGAATTTTTCCCGTCCGTCAAGCGGTAATGCGCGGATTCGGCGAGAAAATAAAATTTTCCCGAAATTTTGCCCCTTCCCTACTCGCATTTGACGGCGGAGGAGACGTCGAAGAACTTCCACGGCGTCTCATCCTTGGGCGGCTCCGCCATGAAGCGCATGCGCTCATGGGTGACGGGATGGGAGAAGGAGAGCGAATACGCCCAAAGGGCGAGCTTGCCCTTCTTGGCCCTCTCCCCGCCGTAGCGGAGATCGCCGTAGACGGGATGGGAGATGCCCTCCATCTGCACCCGAATCTGATGGCTCCTCCCGGTGTGCAGGAGGATGTCGGTGAGCGCCAGCCCGCTCTTTTCCTCGAGCACCCGATAGTCGAGCACGGCGAGCTTCGCCCCGTCCGTCCCCGGGGTGGAGAGATAGACGGTGTTGTTGACGGGATTCTTTTTGAGATAGTTGGAGAGGCGGGCGGCCTTCGTCTCGGGCGCGCCGACGAGGACGGCGAGATAGCGCTTGACGAAATCCCCCGCCTTCATCTGCAGGGAGAGGCGGGCGGCGGCCTTGCTCGTCTTGGCAAAAACCATCACCCCGCCCGTAGGGCGGTCGAGGCGGTGTACCAGTCCCAAATAGACATTTCCCGGTTTTTGGTAGCGGACGCGGAGGTCCTCCTTGAGAAGGTCCAGAAGGTTGTCGTCCCCGCTGTCGTCGGGACAGCAGGCGAGATTTTGCTCCTTGAGCACGACGAGCAGATGGTTGTCCTCATAGAGAACGATGGGTGAAAAGTCAGTCATTCGTATAAATTCCTCCCGCGCCGCAGGGAAGCGCGATGCCCTCTTCGGTGGGCAGCCCCACCTCGTATGCGTCGATGTTGCCCCTCCGTCCGCCGAGGCAGAGGGTGAGCAGGTTGGCGAGCACGGAGGGCTGCAGACCCGTCGTGTAGCTGTTGATGAGAAAGAAGAGCGGGTCGTCCGAGAGGATCTCCGCACAGAGTTTGACGAAGGGATAGAGCTCCGTCTCGAGCTTCCACATCTCCCCCCCGGGGCCCCTTCCGTAGGAAGGCGGGTCCATGAGGATGGCGTCGTAGCGGTTGCCCCGCCGAATCTCGCGCAGGACGAACTTCTTGCAGTCGTCCACGATGTAGCGGATGCCCGAGGTGATACCCGAAAGGCGGGCGTTCTCCCCCGCACGCTCCACCATGCCCTTGGCGGCGTCCACATGCACGACTTCCGCCCCCGCTTTTGCGAGCGCCACGGTGGCGCCCCCCGTGTAGGCGAAGAGGTTGAGCACTTTGACGGGGCGGTGCGCATTCTTGACGAGCGCGCACGTCCTGTCCCAATTCACCGCCTGTTCGGGGAAGAGCCCCGTGTGCTTGAAGCCCATCGGCTTCACCTTGAAGGTGAGGTCGCGGTAGGAGATTTGCCAGCTCTCGGGAATGGGTTTTTTGTATTCCCAGCTCCCGCCCCCCTTCTCGCTGCGGCGGTAGACGGCGGAGAGGCCGGGATAGGCAAACAAATCGCGCTGTGCGCCCCAGATTACCTGCGGGTCGGGGCGGAGGAGCACGGTGCCCCCCCACCGTTCGAGTTTATATCCGTCCCCCGTCGCGATGACGGAGAAGTCCTTCCAATCTGTTGCAAGCCGTATCATGTCGCCCTCACTTGCGGAACACCAGCACGCTGAAGCTGTGCGGCGGGAGTACGGCGTAACGGGGCGCTACGGGTGCGACGTCCCGCGGGAAGATGCGGGCGGGGTCGTCGAGGGTGTTGTAATCTTCGGGCTCGGCACACAGGCGGATGATTCGCATGAGGGAGCCGATGTTCTCCCCGACGACGGAGGCGCCGAGTTCGCGCTCGGACGCGTTGACGACTTTGACGAAGAGATAGCCCTCCCCCTCCGAGGCGGTGGCATAGGTATGCGGCTCGTCCGTCTCTGCCCTGCGGGCGAAGTCGCCCGTGTACTGTCCGTACAATTTCTGCACATGGTAGCTTGCCGAGCCGCAGGAACGGGATGCGTCGAACCAGACGAGGGCGGGCGACCACTGCACATAGCCTGCACGGGCGAAGAAGGGAGCGTACGACTTCATTGCCACGATGTCCCCGTTGCGCTCCGCACCCGTGAGGAAGGCCGCTTCGGCGAGTGCGCCCTCCCAGTTGCCCGCAGAGGGGTCGGTGGAGGGGGCGCCGCGGGCGGCGAATTCGGTGAGCGCGACGGCGTTTTCACGGGGAAGACCATCGTAGAGCGTCGTGTTGTGATAGAGCGCGGCGGGGCGCAAAAAGAGCGGACGCTGGGGCGGGATGACGGCGAGGTCGGGATAGACTTCGTGAATGCGGGCGGCGAAACGGGAGAAGCGCTCCGCAACGGCGCTCGCCTGTTCCCCTGCGGTATAGCCCGCTTCCACCGCCTTGAGACGGAAGGGAGCGGGATGTCCGAGCTCGGCGCGCAATTTCCCCCAGATGCCGCCTGCACCCGTCGCAAATTCGACGAGGTCGAGGGTGTCCTGCACAAAGCCTTCGAAGGCGTCCTCGGGGTCGGACGGGCTACCCATGTCCACGATAGGCAGGGCGTCTGCGCGCAGATATTCGGCAAGCGAGAGGCATTCGAGAATGCCCGCGCCCTGCGTCTTCCCATAGTGGGAGAAGAGGGGCGAATGCGCCGCCCAGACGTTCCAGTTGTGCCGCCGAAGTTCGGGGTCGCCCACGGAATCCTTCCACGAGGCGCGGTTATATCCCCTGCCGCAGTTGCCCGCAAAGCGGAGATACCCCGGTTTCAATTCGGACATGTATTCGACGAGGTCGCGGCGGAAACAGCCGAGTACGGCATAGGCGGGCATGAGGGAGAAGCAGTCGGCGTGGACGCACCCCGCGCGCAAGAGGCGGATGCGGAAATGGCCCGTGCCGCTCCCCTTTGCCTTGAGGCGGACGCTGTAGCGGTGCCACTTGCCGTCTGCCTTGAGCTTGAGCTTCTTCTCGAAGAGCGGGGCGTCCCCATAGACCCCGACGAGGACGCTTCCCTTGCAGTCATAGGAGCGGAGGGAGAAGACGAGGCGGTATTCCCTCCCCTTTTCGATGGCCGCGCCGCCGTAGCAGGCGTTCTCCGCGCCCGCGCCGTCCTCTGCCGCCTCGATGCGAAGATAGTGCGGATTTTCCACATGCAGGGGGCGGTCCGTCTTGACTTTGAGCGCGCAGTTGCCGACGGGCGACCATGCGTAATTGCCGCCCGCGGAGATGAGGTAGCGGCCGTCCTTTACGGTGACTTCCTGCGCCTCGAAATCGCGGTTCTCGAGCAGTTCCGCATACACGCCGCCGTCGAAGGCATAGTTGACGTCGTCGAGGGAGATGCCGAAACTGTTCTGCCGAATGGGAATTTTTTGTTCGGATATGTTGATGTTCATAATTTTTTTTGTGAAATGCGGATATGCTTCGACTTCGCTACGCTTCGCTCAGCATGACGAATTCAGAGCGCCACCCCTTCCGTCGCTCTCTTCGTTCGCGCCACCCACCCCTCAAGGGGTGGGCAAGTGACTTGGCGCCCCCTTGAGACTCGGGCAAGCAACTTGGCGCCCCCTTGAGGGTCGCAAACGCATTTCTCGCGCACAGCACAGTGCGCTGTGCGCGGCGTTTGCGGTGAGTGAGCGCATTTGCCGCGCGAACGGTGCCCGAGGGCAGGACTCTACCTGCCCGAGAAAGCTCCGCCATAGGCGGTGAGGGGGTGTCATTTCCAAATCATGTGCCTTAGGCGGAATTCACTTCCGCCGTGGGCGCCCCCATTTGCAACGCCACCGCAGGCTTATTGTCCGATGAAACAGTACCGCTTGCGCGGCTAAGAGCTGGAGAAGGTATGAACGCCCATCCGCTCGACGAAAAGATTTGCGAAGCAAAGATTTTCGTCGAAACCTTAGTCTATAGAATGTGCTATATACGTGATATGGTCGGCGGCGCGCTCCAAATTGCCGACGAGGTTGATGAACACGCCCGAATTCTGCGGCTGGCATTTGCCCTCGTTGAGTCGCTTGATGTGCCGCTCGATGAGAATCTTCCTGTCCTCGTCGATGCCGTCCTCCAGCGCGTCCACCTTGGCGAGGCTCGTCCTGTCCTTCTCGAGAAAGGCGGAGAGCGCGGCGACGGAGAGCGCGGAAATCTTGTCGTACATCCCCTCTATCATCGTGATGAATTCCTCCGAGAAGACGAGGGAATCCTCCACATAGTGATGGGTATATTTGACGACGTTGTCGGCGAGTTCGCCGATACGCATGATGTCGTTGAGCACATAGTGCAGGGTGGAGACCGTCTTCTCGTCCTCCTCCGCGAGCGCGGCGGCAGAAATCTTGACGAGGGTGGAGACCGCCACCTTGTTGGATTCGGAGAGGTCGAGGTTGCGCTTTGCAATCTCATCCGCCCCCGCGACGTCCTTTTGCACGAAGGCGCGGAAGGAGGCGTCGAGGGTGTCCATCGCATAGGAGAACATCTTCCCCGTCTGCAGATAGATATGCCCGAGGGCGACGGAGGGCGAGCGCATGAGGCGTTCGTCGAGGTCGCCGAAGATGATGTCCGACTGCGACTTCTTCTTCCCGTCCCGCACGACGTGCTCCGCAATCCAGACAAATCCCTTGACAAAGGGCAGAAAGAGCAGGGCGTTCGTGACGTTGAAGAGGGTGTGGAAGAAGGCAATCTGCATCCCGGGCGCCATGTCCGTCTCCCCCAGCTGCATGGAACCCGTGGGGAAGACGCCGCCGAGCACGGTGTCGGCAAAGCCCTTCCAGCAGAGGAGAATAATCATGAAGATGATGCCGCCGAAGAGGTTGAACAGGAAGTGGATGAGGGCGGCGCGCTTGGCGTTGGAGGACGCCCCGAGCGAGGAAATGAGCGCGGTGACGCAGGTGCCGATATTCGACCCGATGATGATGTAGAGGGCGGAATTGCCGCCGCTGCCTATCGTCAGTCCCGCGGTCGCCATCGTCAGAATGATGGCGTTGACCGCCGTGGAGCTCTGCACGAGGGCGGTGATTGCAATGCCGAGGAGCAGGAGCAGGATGGGATTTTTGATGGCGGAAAGGACGGGGGTGACGGCATCGTATTCGGGGGTTCCCGCCTCAAAGGAGAGCGCGCCCGACATGAACTTCAGCCCCACGAAGATGAGCCCGAAGGCGGCGATGACGGAGCCCACCGTCACGACTTTGTCCTTCTTGGAAAACATCGTCATGAGCACGCCGACGGCGGCAAGTCCGAAGAAGACGACGGTGATATCCGACCCGCCGATGGCGATGACCCATGCGTTGAGCGTGGTGCCGATATTCGCACCCATGATGATGGCGGTCGCCTGAAAGAGGGTCATGATGCCCGCATTGACGAGGCCGACGACCATGACGGTCGTAAAGGCGGAACTCTGTCCGAGCACGGTGACCGCGGCGCCGATTCCCACCCCCGCAAAGCGGCTCTTCGCCGTCTTGTTGAGCATCTTGCGAAGTTTGCCGTGCGCGAGCTTGGTCATGTTCTCGGAGAGCAGCTTCATGCC
Organism: uncultured Clostridia bacterium; assembly: GCA_947631925.1. Taxonomy (GTDB): domain Bacteria; phylum Bacillota; class Clostridia; order Christensenellales; family Borkfalkiaceae; genus Gallimonas. Next base: position 33,172 of record CANRNE010000001.1, on the reverse strand, counting down.
GATGAGGAAGGCCCCCATGCCGCCCAATATCTGCAAGATGATTTTGATGATATCCCAAGCGTTCATACGTTATCCCGCATACCATTATAACAGGGAACGCGCCCGTTTGTCACGCGTTTTTTCGGCATTTGGGGAAAATTTTCTTGTGCGGCGCCCCGCCTTTCCCCAAAGAAGAGGCAAAAACGGCAAGAAAATGCCGCCCCGAAAAGGGGGCGGCGCGCGCTCAGTCTTCGACTTCGCGATATTTCATGGAAAATACTTCGGCGGCCTGCCACTTGACGTTTTTGAGCGGCCTGCCCCGCGTATTCGTCGCGTCGATGGGCACTTCTTCGGTGGATATCTCGGACATGGTACCCTCGTTTGTGCTCACGGCGAGCATATACGGCACGGTGACATAGTCCGCGAAGAGCACCTGCTCTCCCTTGCAGGAGACGATTTGCACACCCTTGCGGTAGCGCGGCAGGGTGTCTATCTGCGCGGCAATGACGCGCTTCCATCTGCCGCCCGAGACGGCGACGACAATCTCGCCCTCCCCGTCTATCTGCGAGGCGAAGACGACCTCGTCCCCCTCGTTGAGGTTCATGCCCTTGACGCCGCCCGCAATGCGCCCCTGCATGGGAATTTCGTCCTTTCTCGCATTGAGGCACATGCCGTTTTTGGAGACGAAGAAGACGGTGACGCCCTCCTCGTCGGAGTCAATCTGCACCTCAAGGAGGGCGTCGCCCTCGGCGAGTTTGATGGCTTGGAAACAGGACTTGGAGAGGTTATATTCGCTCCACGCGGTCTTTTTCAGCATGCCCTGCCGCGTGATGAAGAGCAGATTGCCCTCGGGGAACGCCTTTAAGACGGAGACGGGCCTCTCCCCCTTTTCCGCGTCCTCGAAGAGGTCGGAGAGGGCGTAGCCGCTCTCGGTAAACTTCTTAGTGCAGTCCATGCCGAACATGCGGTAGCAGTTGCCGCGGTCGGAAAAGATGAGCACGAGCTCGTCCGACATCACGCGCACGCTCTTGACGATAATCGAACTCTTGCGGGAATTCTCGCCGATGAGTTTGTTCGCGGCGGCGTAGTTCTTCTCGGTGATGCACTTGATCTTATGGTCGGCGGTGATGACCATGAGGGATGCCACCCCGGGTTCGCGCACGTCGGTGCGTTCGGCGTCGGCGTCCCCCTCCTTGACGGCGAGGGTGGACTTTCTCGGCGTCTTGTATTTCTTCTTGATTTCGAGAATCTCCTCGCGCACGACCTGCAGCTGCAGACGGTTGCTCTCGACGATGGCGGTGAGCTTTTCGATGAGAATTTTGAGCGCCTTGAGCTCTTCCTCGAGCTTGAAGACCTCGAGCTTGGTGAGGCGGGCGAGACGGAGGTCGAGAATGGCCTGTGCCTGCCGCTCCGAGAGGTCGAAGCGCTTGCGCAGTTTGTCGCGCGCGTCCGCAGTGCTCTCCGCCGATTTGATGATTTTGATGACCTCGTCGATGTTGCGGACGGCGATGATGAGCCCTTCCAGAATGTGGCAGCGCTCCTTCGCCTGTGCGAGGTCGAAGCGGGTGCGGCGCAGCACGACGTTGCGCTGGTATTCAACATAATATTTGATGATGTCGACAAGGCCCATCAGCATGGGTCTGCCGCTCGCAATCGCCACCATGTTGATGCCGAAACTGACTTCGAGGTCAGTGTATTTATAGAGCGCCTTGAGGAGTCTGTCGACGTCGGTGTCCCCCTTGACTTCGACGACGGCGCGCATGCCGACGCGATCGCTCTCGTCCACCACCTTGGTGATGCCCGCGAACGTCTCCTTCTTCTCCTCGCGCAGCTCTGCAATCTTGCGGAGCAGGGCGGATTTGTTGACCTGATAGGGAAGTTCGTAGATGACGATGTTCTTCTTGTCGGCGTCCCCCGCCTCCACCCGGATTTTGGCGCGGAGGGTAATCCTTCCCTTGCCCGTCTTATATGCCTGTTCGAGCTCGTTGGGAATGATGTAGCCGCCCGTCGGGAAGTCGGGTGCGGGGATGTACTTCATGAGCCCCTCGCAGGTGATGCGGGGGTTGTCGATGAACGCCACCACGCCGTCGATGCACTCGGCGAGGTTGTGGGGCGGGATGTTGGTGGCGAGTCCCACGGCGATGCCCGACGCCCCGTTGACGAGGAGGTTGGGGAACCGCCCGGGGAGCATATCGGGCTCCTTCAGGCTGTCGTCGAAGTTGAGCGAGAAGGGAACTGTGTTCTTGTCGAGGTCGCGCAGAAGTTCGAGGGCAATGGGCTCGAGACGGGCCTCGGTATAGCGCATCGCCGCGGCGGGGTCGCCGTCCACCGAGCCGAAATTTCCGTGCCCGTTGACGAGCGTTCTGCCCATGTTGAAGTCCTGCGCCATGCGCACCATGGCGTCATAGACCGAGCTGTCGCCGTGCGGATGGTACTTGCCCATGCAGTCGCCGACGATGCGCGCCGACTTCTTGTGCGGCTTGTCGGGTGTGAGCCCCATCTCGGACATGGTATAAAGGATTCGCCTCTGGACGGGCTTCAAACCGTCTTCGACGCGGGGAAGCGCGCGGTCCATGATGACGAATTCCGCATAGGGAAGCATGGACTGCGGGAGGACCTCCTCAAGGGGGGTCACATAGAGATTGCCCTGCGGCTCCTGCGGCTGCTCATTCTTCTTCATCGCTGCCCTCCTTCTTGAGTTTTACTCGGTCGATAAAGGTGTCCTGCTTGTTGAAATTGGCGTAGCGGCTCAAGAATTCCTTGCGGCCGTCCACCTTGTCCCCCATGAGGGTGGTTATCATGTCCTCTGCGGCGACGGCGTCCTCGAGGGTGACCTGCGTGAGGTTGCGCTTTGCGGGGTCCATCGTCGTCGTCCACAGCTGTTCGGCGCTCATCTCGCCCAGCCCCTTGTAGCGCTGAATGAGGTACCCCCTCCCCACTTTGTCTATCTTCTCCTGCAGCTCCTTGTCGTCGTAGGCGTACTCCTCGGCGCTGCCGTTCTGCTTGTAGACCTTGTAGAGGGGCGGCATGCCGATGTAGACATGCCCCGCCGAGACGAGGGGACGCATATAGCGGAAGAAGAAGGTGAGAAGGATGCAGCGAATGTGGAAGCCGTCCTGGTCCGCATCCGAGAGGATGATGACTTTGTGATAGTTGAGCTTGTCCAAATTGAAATCGTTGCCGATGCCTGCGCCGAGGGCGGAGATGATGGTGCGAATCTCCTCGTTGGCGAGCACTTGGTCGAGGCGCTTCTTCTCGACGTTGAGGGGCTTGCCGCGCAAGGGAAGAATGGACTGGAACTGGCGCACCCGCGCCTGTTTTGCCGTGCCGCCTGCGCTGTCGCCCTCGACGATGAAGAGCTCGTTGAGCTCCGCCTTCTTGCCCGAACAGGCGGCGAGCTTTCCGATGAGCTGGAGGGAGTCGATGCTGTTCTTGGCGCGGGCGGTGTCCTTTGCCTGCCGCGCCGCGACGCGCACGCGCATCGCCCCCTGTGCCTTCTTTATCATCTCCTCGAATGCCTTCTTGTTCTTGGCATCCGCGGCGAGGGTGCGAAGGCCCTCCACGACGACGCTCTCGACGGGGGAACGCGCCTCGGGGTTGCCGAGTTTGGTCTTGGTCTGCCCCTCGAACTGCACGTTCTTCATCTTGATGGAGAGCACGGCGGTGAGGCCTTCGCGGAAGTCGTCCCCGAGGAAGTTGGGGTCCTTGTCCTTGAGCAGTTTGTTGTCCCGCGCGTAGTCGTTGAGCATGCGGGTGATGCCGCCGCGGAATCCCATCTCGTGGAAGCCGCCCTCGGGCGTGGGGATGTTGTTGACGAAGGAGAAGAGGCTCTCGGTGAACTCCGACGTGTGCTGGATGGAGAATTCCACCAGAATGCCGTCCCGCTCCGCACGGTAGTAGAGCGGACGGGCGTAGAGTTTGGTCTTGCCGTCGTTGAGATAGGAGACGAAGTCGGAGATGCCGCCCTCATAGCGATAGATGACGCTGTGCGGCTTTACGGAGCCGATGAGGTCGAGCTGGACGGCCTCCCCCTCGCTCTCCTCCCCGCCAGCGGCGCGGTATTCGTTCTCGGTGATGCGCTCGTCGGTGAGTGTAATCGTCACCCCTTTATTGAGGAAGGCGAGCTCGTTGAGGCGGCGCTCGATGGTGTTCAGGGAGAATTCCGTCGTCGTGAAGACGGCGTCGTCGGGCATGAAGTGGACGAAGGTGCCGTGCCGCTTGGTGCGCACGCCCGTGTTGCGCAAGGGGCCCGTCGGGATGCCCGATTCGAACTTCTTTTTGGCTTTGTCGTAGTAGGAGGTGAACTCCATCTCATAGGTGGAGCCGCCCCGCATGACGCGCACTTTCAGCCACTTGGAGAGCGCATTGGTGACGGAGGCGCCCACGCCGTGCAGGCCGCCCGAGAAGGAATAGTTGTGCTCGTCGAATTTGCCGCCCGCATGCAGCTGGGTGAAGACGACTTGCACGCCCGAGACCTTGGTCTTGGGATGGATATCGGTGGGGATTCCCCGCCCGTTGTCCTCGACGGAGACGCTGCCGTCCTTGTAGATGCGCACGTCTATCTTGTCCGCATAGCCGTTGGCCGCCTCATCGATGGCGTTGTCCACAATCTCCCAGAGGATGTGGTGGAGGCCCTTCGGCCCCGTCGATCCGATGTACATGCCGGGGCGAAGCCGCACGGCATCCAGACCCTCGAGAATGGTCAAGTCTCTTGCGTCGTAATGTTCTGACATAACTGCTCCTGTTTGTTTTGCTCGGTCGTGCGCACACAGCGCGCTTTTTCTATTATAACACATTTTTATCGGAATTTGCAACCCCTTGCGCGACGTTTTCCGACATATTGTGCAAAATCCCCCGAATATGGGGCGAAAAACACAATTTCTTTTGCCTATCCCCCCTTCTCCGCTTGCGAAATTTTGTTGTTTTGACTATAATAATAGGGAAAAATTCATCACGAGGCAAATTATGAAGACACCTTTTGCGATTATCATCATGGACGGCTACGGGCTCTCGCCCGTCCACGAGGGCAACGCCATCTTTATGGACGGCAGCAAGAACGTCAACGAATTGAGGCGGCGCTACCCCTCCGCCACCCTCGGCGCGAGCGGGCTCTCCGTCGGGCTCCCCGCGGGGCAGATGGGCAACTCCGAAGTGGGGCACCTCAACATCGGGGCGGGTAGAATCGTCTATCAGGACCTCACGAAGATTACAAAGGCCATCGAGGACGGCGACTTCTTTGAAAATCCCGCCCTCATCTCCGCGATGGACAGCGCGAAGGCTTCGGGCAAAAAGTTGCACCTGTGGGGACTTTTGTCCGACGGCGGCGTGCACAGCCATATCACCCACCTCTTTGCCCTCCTCGAGATGGCAAAGCGGCGGGGCGTGCCCGAGACCTATGTGCATGCCTTCCTCGACGGCAGGGACGTCTCCCCCACCTCGGGCGTCGGCTTTGTCAAGGCGCTCCTCGACGAGATGAAGAAAATCGGCTACGGAAAGCTTGCCTCCCTCTCGGGGAGATACTATTCGATGGACCGCGACAACAACTGGGACCGCCTCGAAAAGTCCTACGACATGCTCACCCTCGGCACGGGCGTGCATGCGGACGACCCCGTGAAGGCCATCGAAACTTCTTATGCGGCGGGCGTCACGGACGAGTTCTTCCTGCCCACCAATCTCTGCGAAGACGGCAAACCCGTCGCCCTCGTGGAGGAGGGGGACAGCATCATCTTCTTTAACTTCCGTCCCGACCGCGCACGGCAGATTACCCGCGCCTTCTCGCAAAGGGAATTCCTCGTCCCCAAGGGAACGGCGTTTGCGCGCAAGACGGGCTTTTTGCACCCCGTCTATGTCTGCTTCACGGTGTACGATGCCCAATTCGAGGGCGTGCAAATCGCCTTCCCCAAGCAGAGTATGGCCAACACGCTCGGCGAATACCTCGCCAAGTGCGGAAAAAAACAACTGCGCATCGCCGAGACGGAGAAGTACGCCCATGTGACCTTTTTCTTCAACGGGGGCGTGGAACAGCCCAATGAGAACGAGGTGCGCGTGCTCATCAACTCCCCCAAAGTCGCAACTTATGACCTTCAGCCCGAGATGTCGGCGCCCGAAGTCACCGCGCGCGCCATCGAAGAGCTGTCCACGGGCGAGTACGACGCGATGATTCTCAACTTCGCCAACTGCGACATGGTCGGACACACGGGCGTCATCCCCGCGGCAGTCAAGGCGGTGCACACCGTGGACGGGTGCGTCAAGCAAGTTGTCGACAAGATCCTGGACATGGGTGGCTCGCTTTTGCTCACAGCCGACCACGGAAACGCCGACAAGATGCTCGCGGAGGACGGCTCGCCCTTCACGGCGCACACGACAAATCCCGTCCCCGTCGTGCTGATTTCGGAGAAATTCAGGGGCGTCACGCTGAGAGAGGACGGCATCCTCGCCGACCTCGCCCCCACCCTTCTCGAGATGATGGAACTTCCCATCCCGCCCGAGATGACGGGCAAGAGCCTCATCGTAAAATAAACGGAGAAAAAAGGCAACACGCATGTTGCCTTTTATAAAAGGAGAATAAAATCATGAGCAAGAAAATTTTGGTGGCGTATTTTTCGGCAAGCGGCGTGACGAAACGGGTTGCAAGCCTTCTTGCGAAGGCGGCGGGCGCCGACCTCTTTGAAATTCAACCCAAAGTCCCCTACACGGCGGCCGACCTCGATTGGACGAACAAAAAGAGCCGCTCTACGCTGGAGATGAACGACCCCTCTTCCCGTCCCGAAATTGCAAGCCGAGTCGCGGACATGGGTGCCTTCGACGTCGTCTTCCTCGGATTTCCCATCTGGTGGTACACCGCGCCGACCATCATCAAGTCCTTCCTCGAGAGCTACGACTTTTCGGGGAAGGAGATTGTCCTCTTTGCGACGAGCGGCGGCAGCGGACTCGGCAAGACGGAGAGCGCTTTGAAACCCTGTGCCCCGAACGCCGTCTTTCGGGGCGGAAAACTTTTGAACGGCGCAAGGGAAAGCGCGCTCAAATCCTGGGTGGAAAGTGTGAAATAAAAATTGCCGCAGCGCAGGCAGAAAAGGTTATGAAAAACGCGGGGGTACCCCGCGTTTTTTTATCGGAAAATGGGAAATTCTACATGTCCTTCATGCCGCGCTTGCCCTTGTAGAGCTTCTTCACGGACGTTCTGTGCTCTTCGCCCGCAAACAGGCGCACGAGGTTTCTGCGGTGCGCAAACCAAGGCAAAAAATTCAGCCCGAGGAGCAACATGAAAATCCCGATGACCCAGCCGTTTGCAAGCGACCCGAGCGCCTCATAGCGGACGAGGAAGATGAGCGCCTGCCAGACGGAGAAGCCCGTCACTCCGAGCAGCGACCCCATCGAGCCCCATTCGGTGAGCCAGATGTAGAACAGCACGGCAAAGAGCGCACCCACCGTCCCGAAGGTATACCACGGGTTCTCGCAGGAGATGCAGACGGTGAACAGTCCGAGGGAGGAGGCAATCCCCTTCCCGCCGCGGAATTTCATCGTCACGGGGAAGATGTGCCCCAAGATGACGAAGAAGCCGTTGAAATAGCGCACGAAGTCGGAGATGAGGACGTTCGTTCCCGCAAACACACAGCCGCGGAAGACGAGAAAGCCGACGAGGGCGGGAATTCCCCCCTTCAGCGCGTCGCAGAGGAAGTTGACAAAGCCGACTTTGAGGCCGAATTCACGGCTGATGTTCATCGTCCCCGGGTTGCCGCTGCCGATAGCATGCACGTCCTTGTGCCGCTTCTTCGCGATGAGGACGGCAAAGTTGAAACAACCGACAAAGTAGCAGACGACCGCCATGAGGAGCAGCCAATACCACAATTCGGAAAAGGCATAGGCGCGCGCGGCGAGCAAATTCATTCCTCCTTCCTCCCCCGCGCCTGAATGCGGATGGGCGTGCCCGAGAAGTCGTACGCCTCGCGGATGATGTTCTCGAGATAGCGCTCATAGGAAAAATGAAGGAGGGTTTCGTCGTTCACCTGCAGGGCAAAGAGGGGCGGGCAGACGGAGACCTGCGCCGAATAGTAGAGTTTGAGACGGCGGCCGTTGTAGCTCGGCGGCTCGGAGACGCGCACGGCGTCAATGAGCAAATCGTTGAGGGCGCCCGTCGGGACGCGGAAATTGGCATGCGCAAACGCCTCCTCCGCGAGGGAGAGCACCTTGTCGACGCGCTGGCCCGTCTTGGCGGAGATGTACACCGACTTATAATAGCTCATGAACTTGAGGTCCTCGGCGAGCTTCTTCTCGAAGGCATTCACCGTGTGCGTGTCCTTTTCGACGGCGTCCCACTTGTTCATGACGACGACGGAGGGCTTGCCCTGTTCATGGACATAGCCGATGATGCGGACGTCCTGCTCGGTGAGCCCCTCCATGCTGTCCACGACGAGGACGGCGACGTCGGCGCGGCGCACGGCGTCAAAGGCGCGGAGGACGGAGTAGTACTCGACGTCGTCCTCCACCGAACGCTTTCTGCGAATGCCCGCCGTGTCGATGATGACGTAGTCCTTCCCCCCTCTCGAAAAGCGGGTGTCCACGGCGTCCCGCGTCGTGCCCGCAATCGGGGTGACGATGGTGCGCTCCGAGCCCAAGATTTTGTTGACGAGGGAGCTCTTGCCCGCATTGGGCTTCCCCACGACGGCAATTTTTAAGGCATCCGACGCGCTCTGCTCCCCCTTGGGGAAGAATTCGACGGCCTTGTCGAGCGCATCTCCCACCCCTCTTCCGTGTTCTGCGGAGACGGGATAGGGCTCGCCCAAGCCGAGGGCGTAGAATTCGGAGACGGTGTCGGGGGTGTATTCATCCACCTTGTTGACGACGAGCACGACGGGGCGGCGGCTCCTGCGGAGCATCTCGGCGACTTCGTAGTCGGAGGAGGTCAGCCCCTCCCTTCCGTCCGTGAAGAACAAGATGACGTCGGCGGTGTCCACGGCGAGCGACGCCTGCAGGGCAATCTGCTTCCACAGAAGGTCCTCGCTGCGCGGCTCGAGCCCGCCCGTGTCGATGAGCGTGAAGGGCTTCCCCCGCCATTCGCAGTCCGCGGTGATGCGGTCGCGCGTGACGCCCGGCCTGTTTTCGGTGATGGAAATTTTTCTGCCCGCAACGCGGTTGAAGAAGGTGCTCTTCCCCACGTTGGGTCTGCCGACAATGGCGACGACGGGATTCATATGCGTTCCTCTTTAGGTGGTCTCGTTTCTCAAAATTTGCAAAATGTGCGTGAAGGTCTCGGGCATGGGTGCCTCGAATGTCATCACTTCGCCCGTGCGCGGGTGCGTGAAGGTGAGCCGGAAGGCGTGCAGGAGCTGCCCTTCGAGATGAAAGCGCTGCCTTTGGTAGCCGTACAGCTTGTCCCCGACGACGGGGTGTCCCATATATTTTGCGTGGACGCGGATTTGGTGCGTTCTGCCCGTCTTGAGGGAAAAACGCATGAGGGTGTTGTTTTTGAAGCGCTCGACGACCTCGAAGCGGGTCTCCGCTCTTCTCCCCTCGCCCGCGGGAAGGACGGCCTGTCTCAGGCGATTCTTGGGGTCCCGCCCCATCTGCGTGACAATCGTGCCGCTGTCCTCCTTCACCACCCCCTCGACGAGGGCAAAATACTCCCGCCGCGCCGTCTTTTCGGCGATTTGTTTGGAGAGGGAGAGGTGGGCCGCGTCGTTTTTGGCGACGACGAGAAGCCCCGAGGTCTCCTTGTCGATGCGGTGAACGATTCCCGGGCGCAGCTCCCCGCCTATCCCGCTCAGATTTTTCAGGCGGAAGAGGAGGGCGTTGACGAGCGTTCCCTCGTAGTTTCCCGCGCCCGCGTGCACGGTCATGCCCTGCGGCTTGTTGACGACGGCGAGGTCGTCGTCCTCATAGAGGATTTCGATGGGAATGTCCTCCGCCTGCGCCGAAGTCGGGACGGGGTCGGGGATGAGAATCTCCACCTCTTCGCCCCCCTTCAGCATGGCTCCCGCCTTAGCGGGGAGACAATTTACCCATACCATGTCTGCGTCTGCGAGCTTTTTTATCGCAGAACGGGTAAGCGAGGTGCACCTGCTCAAAAAGACGTCCACCCTGCCCGCGCCGTCCGCCGTAAACTTACTTCTTTGCATCTTCTTCCTTCGCCTGCGCCCGCCATTTCTTCGTCATGGGGAACACCGCCTGCGGTCCGATGAAGAGGATGATAAAGAGGAAGGCGACGGCCCCGAGCGTGATGTAAAAATCCGCGAAGTTGCAGACATTGAAGAATTTCAGCCCCACAAAGTCGCGCACGGCGGCCTGTCCCGCCGTCCCCGGCAAAATGCCCGAGAACAAAATCCGGTCAAGGAAGTTCCCCATGGCGCCCGCCGAGATGACAAAGAGGGACGCCTGTGCGGGAACGTTCTTTTTGAAGACGGTGAAGGCGAGCGCGACAAATACCGCCACGAGCACGGGGGTGAGATAGGTGATAACGAGCATCGCCGTGGGGTCGTCGCTGAAGGAGCTGAACGCCGCGCCCGTGTTCTCCGAATAGGTGAGCCAGAGCCACCCCGGGATGAGGTCAATCTGCTCCGCCCTTGCAAGGGTGAGCTGGGCGACCGTCTTCAAAATCTGGTCGGCAAGCACCAAGACGAGCGCGACGAAGATGAGGATGAGGACGCGTTTTGTCTTTTTCAAATCGATGTTCATTCTTCCTCCATGACGCCGAGCGAGCGGCAGAGTTTGGCAAGGTCGAGGGGCTGTTTGGGCGCGATGACTTCCTCCATGTTGAAGCCCGTGGAGACGGGCTCCCCCATCGCCTCCGAGAGGTCGTCGGCATGGGCAAGCAGGGTGGCCGCGCCGTCCTCTTCGGGATATTTCTCGAGGAGATGTTCGGCGAGCGCACGGCATTTTGCGGCGAGCAGGCGAAGTTCGGCCTGCCCGTTTTTTTCCTCTTGTCCCGCCGCCGCCTCCGCCCGTTTTCTCTCCTTTACGGCGAGGACGAGGGCGTCCGCGACTTCCTTTCTCTCCCCTTCGAGAAGGAGTACGCGGGCCTTGAGCGCCCTGTTCTCCTCTTTGAGGGAGGCCGAGACTTCGCGCTGGCTCTTGAGCGCCCTGTCATATTCTTCTTTGAGGCGGATGACGAGCTTCTTCACCCGCCCCTCGCTGTAGAGCGCCATCAGTCCCCCTTCCCCTTGCGCACCATCTCCGTCTTGAGAGCATGGAGCGCGGGCGACAAATCGACTTTATAGATGTGCGGCACGTCCCGCCGCGTATATTCTTCCCAGAACTTCCCCTTTTCGGCGCGGAAATATGCCGCATGGGCAGAGAGCGGGAGCTTTTCGCGCACCGCCTTTCCGCCGACGATGAGGGGGCAGCGGAGCTCCCTCGCTGAAAAATTCGTAAGCGTCATGCGCTTCCATGTCTCGACGGGGTGGAAAATCTCGAGCGGACTTCCCTCATCCACCGTCTCCCCCTTGCGCACAATGTAATCGGCGACCGCCATGCCCGCCTCGTCATAGAGGCGGTAGACTTCCTTCTCGCCGGGGTTGGTAATCTTCTCCGTCGTGTCGGAGAGCTTGATTTTGGGAATTTCCCTTCCGTCTTCAAAGACGGCGGCGAGCTTATAGACCCCGCCGAGGGCGGGAAGGTCGGCGCTCGTGATGAGCTTGGTTCCCACGCCCCAGCTGTCGATTTTCGCCCCCTGTTCCTTCAGAGAGGCGATGCTGTACTCGTCGAGGTCGCCCGAGGCGCAGATGACGGCATTCGGGAAACCCGCCGCGTCGAGCATCTTTCTCGCCCGCTTGGAGAGGGAGGCGAGGTCGCCCGAATCGAGGCGGATGCCCTTGGGCTCATGCCCCGCCGCCCGCAGCTCTTTGAAGACTTTGATGGCATTGGGCACGCCGCTCTTCAAGGTGTCGTAGGTGTCGACGAGGAGGAGGCAGTTGTCGGGGAAACTTCTCGCATAGGCGCGGAAGGCCTCGAGCTCGGAGGGGAAATTCATCACCCAGCTGTGCGCCATCGTGCCCGAGACGGGGACGTCGAAGAGTTTGCCCGCATAGACGTTGGAGGTGCCCACGCAGCCGCCAATCATCGCCGCGCGCGCGCCGTAGATGCCCGCATCCGCGCCCTGTGCGCGCCGCAGTCCGAATTCCATCACGCCGCCGCCCGCCGCATCCACAATCTTCGCCGCCTTCGTGGCAATCAGCGTCTGATGGTTGACGAAGGTGAGAATGGCGGTCTCGACGAGCTGGGCCTGTATCATGGGCGCCTTGACGGAGAGGATGGGCTCGTACGGGAAGACAAGTTCCCCCTCGCGCACGGCAGTCACGTCCCCCGTGAAGCGCAAATCCTTGAGATAGGCGAGAAATTGTTCCGAAAAACAGCCGAGGGAGCGCAGATAGGCGAGGTCGTCCTCGGAGAAGTGCAGATTTTCGAGATAGTCGGCGACCTGTTCCATGCCCGCGGCGACGGAGTAGGTGATGAGGGCGTTGGGGCGGAAGAAGACGTCGAACACGGCAATCTCCTCGTGCCGTCCCTCGTTGAAGTACCCCTGCCCCATCGTGAGTTCATAGAGGTCGGTCAAAAGAGTCAGATTTCTCATTTCTTGTCTTCGCCGTCCTTTTCATCCTTGGAATGGGAGCCGATGGCTGCGGGGCGGGGGCGCTCCACGGGAGCGTCCTCCGAAGGCTCGGTCGGCTTCCCGTTCTTGCCCTTTTTGCTCTTTTTTTCTTTGGGGGGAGCGGGCGGATAGTTTGCGCCCATCATGTTGATTTTGGAGAAATAGGGCTGTGCCTTCTTGTCGTTGGAGAGGAATTTCGTGATGCCGCAGGGGTCCCCTTTGACGCTTCCGACAAAGGCGCCCTCCCTTTGGTGGTTGACGAGAAGAAGGACGAGGATTGCGGCGATTCCGAGCCCGACCATGAGGATGGCAAAGAGCTCCGACCACGGCACGCCGCCTTTGTCGAGAATAAACGACGGATCGCGGAGGAGCTCCATCACGGAGCGCACCGTGCCGTACCAGACGAAGTAGAGGCAGGTGGAGATGCCGTTGGGCTTCTTCTTGCGGAACCAAGTAAAAGTGAACAGGATTGCCCAGCCGATGAGATTTAAGACCATCTCATAGAAGAAGAACGCATAGTGCCATTCGCTGTTGGGGTCGGAGAAGGAGCCGATGCCGAAGAGGTTGGGATTGGGGCTGACGGGCACGGCGAAGGGGAAGTGTTGCAGGGCGGGATTCTCCACAATCATGCCGTACACTTCCTTGTTGAAGAAGTTCCCCCATCTGCCGATTGCCTGCGCCAAGAGGATGTTGACGACAACGCAGTCCGCCACGCGCAGGAAGTTTACCCTGCAGGCAAGGCAGACAATGAGCCCTGCGAGCACGCCGCCGATGACGCCGCCCGTAATCGAGAGCCCCGCCCACGGGAAGTCGAAGAACGCCTTGATGCCGAGAGCCTCGTCGGTGAGGCAGGAGAAGAGCCGCGCGCCGATGATGGCGGTCGGAATGCAACAGATGAACAGCAGATAGATGATGTTGTTGTCGATGTTGCGGCGCTTCATCATGAGGGCAGAGAGCAGGGCGGCAATCACCATGCCCGTGACGATGAAGATCGCATAGTACTGCACCTGCAGCGAAAAGACGTAGATGCCCTGTTCGTATGCGCCGAACAGCGGGTTCCCGTTCACAAGAAGATTACTCCCCATACGATGTTCTCCTTATTGTCTGTTATCTACTATTATACGCATACAACAAAAAAAGTCAACCGCTTTTCGGAGGAAACCCTTCCGCCCGTCATTCCGAGGAGCGTAGCGACGAGAAATCTCGGTCTTCTTGCCCACCCCTTGAGGGGTGGGTGGCGCGAACGAAGTGAGGGACGGAAGGGGTGGCGCATGGTTACGAACGCCACCCCCTCAGTCTCGGCGAACGCCTCGACAGCTCCCCCTCAAGGGGGCGCCGAGATTCCTCGCCTACGGCTCGGAATGACGGTTGGGAAGAGCGGGTCGGTATGAGGGAGAGGGGGCTCAGCGCCGCATGAGGCGGTCAAGAAGAGGAAGGAGCGCAAAGCAGACGGCAAAATTGCCCGCATACACCGCCGTCTGGATGGCGAGCCGCGGCGGAAGGTAGCCCGCGAGGTACACCCACAGCGTTTTGTTCACTTCCCCGCCCCAAATGAATACCAAGGCGTAGGTATAGTTGACGACGGAGTTGATGCACACCGTGAACAGCACATAGCACACCGCGCATACAATCGCCGTCTTGATGTACGGCGCACGCTTGCCATGAAAGGGAAGATATTTGAGAAGGACGCCCATCACAAATCCCATCAGCGCAAGGGTGAGCCCGTAGAGCCAATAATTGCCGTCGGGCATGATGAGGTGCCCCAAACCGTCCCCCGCAAAGGCGACAAAAAACGCGGGGAGCGCGCCGAGCACATAGGCGGAGAGGAAGGTGACGAGATAGGTAATCGTAATCTTGTTCTGCGGGGTGATGTCGATGTCGAGGACGGTGTTCGCGACGACGGCAAGTGCGAGAAAAAGCGCCATATATGCGATTTTTTTGGCAGGATTGAGGGAACGAAAGTACTTCGTGAACATGAAAAAACCTCCCTTGAGGAGGTCCGTAATTTCGCCGTCTGAATACGGGGGCACGACGACGAAGCGGACGCGCCGCGGCACCGCAGGATATCTTCCTTTCGTTTGCGAACAACGTCCCGTTTCGCAACACTTGACGCGCCTTGGCTACTCTTCCCCTCTATCATATCACAACGGCGCGCAAAAGGCAACAAAATTACATAAATTCCGCCCGATGTGAAAAACTGACCTTCGTATGGTACTCGTCATCATCCGCACCGCCATCATCTTCTTTGCGCTCCTCGTCATCATGCGCCTCATGGGCAAGCGGCAAATCGGGGAGATGCAGCCCTTCGAGCTCGTCATTACCCTGCTCATCGCCGAGCTCGCCTGCATTCCGATGTCGGACGCCTCCATCCCCCTTCTCTATGGCATCGTCTCCGTCATCGCCATCTATGTGCTCCATGAGATTGTCATGCTCTTCGACCTCAAGATAAAGCCGCTCAAGTCGCTCATCAGCGGAAAGCCCAGCCTTGTCATCAATAAAAACGGCATCGACGACTATCAGTTAAAGCGCAACAACCTCGATGTCTCCGACCTCATGGAGAGCCTGCGCGCGGCGGGGTACTTCTCCCTCGACTGCGTCGATTATGCGCTGTACGAAGCCAACGGGACCTTCTCCGCCCTGCCCAAGGAAGATTACGACAAGATGCAGACTTCCCTTCCTCTCGTCATCATCGACAACGGGAAATTCGACAAAAAAAATCTCGCGCTGTGCGGGCTCGGCGAGGCGTTTTTTCTCGAAATTCTTGCACGGGAGGGGATAAAATCGCAGAAAAAGGTGCTCGTGCTCACCGCGGACGGCACGGGGAAAATCTATTTGCAAATCAAAAAACGCAAGTTCCAAGTCATCCGTGTCTCCTACCCCGACGGGAAGACATGGTAGCCCCGCACGGTACATATGGTGAAATCGATTATTGCAATCTTCGTGGCGGCGGCGTTGCTCGCCGGCCTCGGCGTCGCGGAATGGGTCACGGTGCACAGCGAGTTCGAGGCCTTCAAAGAGGAACTTCTGACGCTCTATAACAAGGCGGAAGAGGAGGAGGCGAACGGCGAGGACGCGAAGGCGGTGCAGGCCTCATGGGAGCATAAAAAGGAGAATTTGCACATCTGGATTCCGCACAGCGACGTCATGCGGATTGACGACTATATGTCCGAAACGGTGCGCCTGATTGCCGAAAAGAACTATGCGCTCGCCCTCCCCAAGCTGGAGATTCTCATCCACCTGACGGACTGCCTTCCCGAGACCTACTCCCCCGCCATTGAGAACATCTTTTGAGGTTGGGCCCCCGTTCAGACAAAAAATCCCCGTACCATGTCCGAGGTACGGGGTTAATTTATGCGTTTTCGCGTGCGGTGGCGAGCATGAGTTTGATGCGGTTCTCCTGATTGACTTTTGTAGCGGAGGGGTCGTAGTCCACGGGCACGATGTTGGCGTCGGGGAAGAGTTTTTTGACGGCGCGCAGGGCGCCCTTTCCCGCAATATGATTGGGCAAACACCCGAAGGGTTGGGCGCAGATGATGTTCTTCGTCCCCTCGGCGGCGAGCGCCGCCATCTCGGCGGGAATCAGCCACCCCTCCCCCATCTTCACCCCCTGATTGATGACTTTATCGGCGAATTTTCGCAGTTCTTTGAAGTCGTGCATGGGCGCAAGGCCCCGCTTTTTCAGCATACGGTTGATTTTTTTCTGCTTGCCGCGCAGCCAGCGGTAGACGATGGCATAGACGGGGGTCATCAGCGTGCGGCGGTTATAAAATTCGGCGTCGTTGAGGTTGTTCGCGATGCAGTAGAGCACGAAATCCATGAGCGCGGGGACGGTTGGCTCACAGCCCTCGCTGAGCAAAAATTCCTCGAGATGGGAGTTCCCGAGCGGGGAATACTTGACGTAAATCTCCCCGACGATGCCCACCCTGATTTTGTCCGATTTCTCGCACTCTACCGAGGAAAATGCGTCAAAAATGCGACCTGTGTTGCGTTTTAAGCGGGAAAAGCTGCCGTCGTCGAAGGCGGAGCAGAGCGCTTGAATGCAAGATGCGCGCACTTTTTCGCAGGCGCCCGCCTCCCGTTCATACGGCTTTGTGCGGTTGAAGCAGGTCATGACGAGGTCGCCGTAGAAGATGGCGTAGGCGAGCTTTCTGAGGAAGGGAAGGTCAATCTCGAGGCCGTTGCCCTTCTCCAGCCCCGAAAAGTTGAGGGAGAGGACGGGAACTTCGGGAAATTCCGCCTTCAGCGCCTTCCGGATGAGGGGAAGGTAGTTGCTCGCGCGGCAGCCGCCCCCCGTCTGGGTGATGAGCACGGCCGTGCGGCTCGGGTCGTATTTTCCGCTCTTGAGGGCGTCGAGGTACTGCCCGATGACGCAGAGAGCGGGGTAGCAGGTGTCGTTGTGGACATGCTTTAAGCCCTCGTCGATGACTTGCCTCCCCTCGTTGTGCAGAACTTCCATGCGGTAGCCCTTCTGCCGCATGATGTGGATGAGCAGTTCGAAGTGCCACGGGAGCATGTCGGGGACGAGAATGGTGTGCGTCTCCTTCATTTCGCGCGTGAAGGTGGGATAGTTGTCGCGGAAATCCTTGGTATTCACGGCGTCCTCCTTTGACCGACGGCGGCGAGCAGGGAGCGGAGTCTGATTTTTACCACGCCCAAGTTGTTGATTTCGTCGATTTTGATTTGGGTGTAGAGCTTGCCGCCCCGCTCGAGAATGAGGCGAATCTCGTCCGACGTGATGGCGTCAATTCCGCACCCGAAGGAGACGAGCTGGACGAGCTGCATCTCGGGATGGCGGCAGACGAGCTCCGCCGCGCGGTACAGCCTCGCATGGTACGTCCACTGGTTGAGCACGTTGACTTGCACCAAATCCGCCTCCTCGAAGACGGCGTCCTCCGAGAGGACGGCGCACCCCAAAGAGGTGAGGAGTTTTCCGATGCCGTGGTTGATTTCGGGGTCGGCATGGTACGGCCTTCCCGCGAGCACAATGACGGGTTTCCCCGCCGCGGCGGCCTCCTGCATGATACGCTTTCCTTCCTCCACAACGCGGACATGGTATGCCCGCATGCGCTCGAGACCGACCTTGTAGCCTTTTTTCACAAGACGGGCGGGAACGTGGAAATGTTTGAGCGCATGCGTGAGGGCGCGCACGGTGGACGCCTCGTCGTTGGGGTCGAGGTAGGGCGAGAGGAAGTTCTCACGCGTCAGGCGGGGATTGTTGGCGCGCAGAAGTTCGGGATAGTAGGCGACGACGGGACAGTTGTAGTGGTTGACGCTGTCCTTTTCGTTGAAATTATAGCTCTCGCAGGGGTAAAAGAGGAAGTCGACGCCCTTGTCAAGCAGGCTCTCGATGTGCCCGTGCATGAGTTTTGCGGGATAGCAGGCGGTGTCGCTCGCGACGGTGTGCTGGCCGCGGAAGTAGAGCTCGCGGGAGCTCTTTTCGGAGAGGACGACCTCAAAGCCGCACGTCTCGAAAAAGCCCGTCCAGAGCGGGAGCTGTTCGAACATGACGAGCTGCAGCGGAATGCCCACCCGACCGCGTACGGGGATACCATGTCGCGGGACAGACTGCAAAAAATCATATTTGAAGGCATAGATATCGAGGCCGCGCGCGGCGGGTTTCAATCCCGCTCCCCGCTCGCATTTATTGCCCGAAATAAACCGCCTTCCGTCCGAAAAGGTGAGAATGTTGATGCTGCAATGGGAGGTGCACCCGTTGCAGACGGTGGCGCGGGCGGCGTAGGAGAAGCGCTCGAGCTCCGCCTCCGTCATCACCGAAGAGATGATCCCTTCCGCATTTTCACGGGCATACAGGGCGGCGCCGAACGCCCCCATGAGCCCCGCGATGGCGGGACGGACGACTTCGCGCCCTGTCTCGAGTTCGAAGGAGCGTAAGACCGCATCGTTCAAAAAAGTTCCGCCCTGCACGACGATGTGGCTGCCGAGTTCGTCGGGCGTCCGCGCGCGAATGACTTTATAGATGGCATTTTTGACGATGGAGGACGAGAGACCGGCGGAGATGTCCTCCACGCTCGCCCCCTCCTTCTGCGCCTGCTTTACCGAGCTGTTCATGAAGACGGTACAGCGGGAGCCGAGCTCGACGGGATGGCGCGCAAACAGCCCGAGGCGGGCGAATTCCTCGATGCTCATCCCCATCGCGCCCGCAAACGTCTGGATAAAGGAGCCGCAGCCCGAGGAGCAGGCCTCGTTGAGCATGATGGAATCGACGGCGCCGTTCTTCACCTTGAAACACTTGATGTCCTGCCCGCCGATGTCGATGATGAAGTCGGCTTCGGGGTCGAAGTGGAGCGCGGCCTTGAAGTGGGCCATCGTCTCGACGATGCCGAAGTCGAATTTGAGCGCCGCGCGAATCATGTCCTCGCCGTAGCCCGTCACGCAGGCGCCGCGGATGACGGTGCGCTCCCCCGTAAGACGGTATATCTCTTTGAGCTTTTCCGTGACGATTTCGAGGGGTCTGCCGCCGTTGGCCTGATAGTGGGAATAGAGAATCTCGCCCGTGGGCGTGATGAGAACGAGTTTTGTGGTCGTAGAGCCCGAATCCACCCCGAGGTAGGCCTCCCCCTCATAGGTGCGGATGTCGCGGAAGGGAAGGAAGTGCCGTGCGTGGCGGCGAGAAAATTCCTCGTACTCTTCCTTGGAGGAAAAGAGCGGCCTGCCCGTGCGGATGTCCCCCGAATCAGAGGCGCTTTGCACGCGGGAAATGATGTCGTCCAACGTCGAATCCGACGAGGAGATCGCGGACATGGCTGCCCCGATTGCCATGAAGCAGGGTGCGGTCTCGGGGAAAACCGCATGCGCGTCGTCGAGCTTCAACGTCTCGCAAAACGCCCTGCGAAGTCCCTTGAGGAAGTAGAGCGGACCGCCGAGGAAGAGCACCTTCCCGCTGATTTTTCTCCCCTGCGCAAGGCCGGAGACGGTCTGGTCGACGACGGCACGGAAGATAGAGGCGGCGATGTCCTCCTTTCTCGCCCCCTGATTGATGAGGGGCTGGATATCCGACTTGGCAAACACGCCGCAGCGCGAGGCGATGGGATAGACGCGCTCCGCCTTCAGGGAGAGTTCGTCGAGCTCCTGCACGGAGACGCCGAGAAGGGTCGCCATCTGGTCGATGAAGGCGCCCGTTCCGCCCGCACAGCTGCCGTTCATGCGCTGTTCGGTTCCGCCCGTGACGAAGATAATCTTCGCATCCTCGCCGCCGAGTTCGACCGCCGCGTCCGCGTCGGGATACAGCTTTCTGATGGCGCAAAATGCCGCCTGCACCTCCTGTATGAAGGGAAGACGGGCGCGCTCCGCAAGCCCCAACCCCGCACTGCCCGTGACGGCGACGCGGAATTCGCTCCCGAAGGCGCGCACCCGCTCGAGTTCGGCGAGCACGCACTCCTTGACACGCGAAAAATGCCGCACATAGGTGGTGTGCAGCAGGGCGCCGCGGCCGTCGAGCACGCAGACTTTTACCGTTGTGGAGCCGACATCGATGCCGAGAAGGTTTGCCATGCGTCTGCCTTTATGAAAATTTTCTTCTATTATATCACCTTTGCGCGCCGAATGCAAGCGAATCGCCTCTCCTCGCCGCGCTATCCTCTTTTGCGTAAATTTTTTTCGGATTCTGTACTTTGCCTCTGCATAAAACTTGACTTTTCATTCTGCACATGATACACTTATTACAAAATCTATGTATAATCATTGCATATTTGCATTTTAATGAGGCTTTTTATGAAAAAACGCTATCTGCTGTTTGCGGCGCTGCCCTTTGCCCTTCTCGTGCTGGCGGCATGCGCGCCGAAATCCTCCGTCACGCTCGACTTGGGCGGAGGCGGAACGCTGGGCAAGACTTCGGTGCAGGTCCCCGTGGGGAGCTCCCTCGGCGACGCGCTGAAGGACGTCGCCCCCACGCCCGACGACGGCCTCACCTTTGCGGGGTGGTATCTGGGCGGCGCGCCCGTAACCGACGAGACGGTGCCCGCAGAGGGCGTGACGGTCACGGCGAAATATTATGCAAGTTACACCGCCGAGCTCTATTTCGAGGGCACGGACGGGTCGTACGGCGCCGCCGAGACGGTGACGGGGCAGGCCATCTGGCAAGAACCCTTCACCTATGAGCCCGCGCGCGAACATTTCGTCCTCGATGACGCGAAGGACAACCGTCTCTCCGCCGAACCTCTCGGAAAAAGCGAAGTCTTCACCGCGTATATGCGGCGGGAGCTCGCGGTGCTCACCTATTCGCCCAACCTGCCGCAGGGGACGGCGTATACCGCCATCCCCGCCTTCCGCGGAAAATTCGGGGACGAAGTGGTGCTCGCGGACGGAAACACCTTCGGGGCGCCCCTTCGTTACCGCTTCCTCGGCTGGTCGGAACAGAGCGGCGGGGAAGTCACCCATCCCGCGGGGGAAGCCTTCTCCCTCGGCGGCTCCTGCACGCTGTATGCCGTCTGGCAGACGGGGTATGTGGACCGCTTCGGCGGGAGCGACGTCATCTTCAAGAGTGAGAGCGGCGTCATCCTCGTGCGCGGGGGAATGCAATTCGAGGGCACGCTCGACGGCTCGACATTCACCTTCCAAACGAAGGGCGGGACGCTCTCCGGCAAGCTGTATGAGACGACGTTCTCCTTCTTCACCGAGGACGGCGCGGGCACCTATACCCTCCTCGAAAACGGCGAAATCGTCGCCAATCAGACGCTCACCGTCGACGAATTCCGCAATGCGACTTCCACCGTGGGAACGGCGAAACAGCGGGGCTACGTCTACTTTGACGAGGACATCGGCGACTGGTGCTTTATCCATGAGAGCGGCGCGTTCGGCTATCGCTTCCGCCTCTCGGAGAGTAACGGCCGACCCGTCTTTATCAAGGGCGGCAACGAGGCGGGCAACTACATCGGCATCGCCTTCGAAGACGAGGCGCATGAAACGCTCATGAGCAGCGGCTACTCCCTCTTCCTCGACGGCTACGGCGCGGCGATCCTCACCCCCCTTCTCAAGGACCCTCAGACGGGGACGTATGAAGTTCTCGGCGCCTATGACACGGGCACGAGTGAGAACATGTATGTCGTCACCGCGTCGGTGGGCGGCAGGGAATATACCCTCTGCACCGTCCTTCTCGAGGGGGATTCCAACGGATTTTTGTTTGCGGACGGCACCCGCGGCACCTATGCGGGCACGGGCGGCACGCTCACCCTCGACGGCTTCGGGCTCTTCGAAGACAGCGCTGTGTATGCGGCGGGAAGCGAGACCGTGCGGGGCACCTATACCGTGGAACGTTTCCTCACCGCGGGCACCCTTCTCACCCTCACGCCCGCAAACGGCAGGGGCGCGCGCAGTTTCCTGCTCGACGGAGACACCTTCACCGTCCCGGACGGGAGCGGCATCCCCCTCTACGAGCTCAACGCCGTCCAAAGGACGGGCAGCACCTATTCCCTCATCAGTCCCCTCCTCGTCCTCTATGACAACGGCCGCGCCTCCCTCTTCTGGGAGAAGGCGGACGGAAGTTTCGAATGCGGCGCGACGGGAACTTATGCCGAGACGCGGCTGGCGGAAAACGTCTACTCCTCCGTCTTTACGACTTCGGAGACAACAGAGGGGTATGAAGGCAGAGTGCCGACAAGTTTCAGCTATCTCGTGGGCGGCATCGCGTTTGACAACATCACGGCGGAGGTCTACTTCGTCCGCGAATGGGACGGCGCGCCCCGCTACACCGAATGGACGGGAAGGGGCGGCGAGCGCATCGAGTTCCAAGACCTTCCGATGGGAAGTCTCTACTTCGACGCCGACGGCCATGTCTATCAGGGGACAGTGACCGACCGCATTCAGAACACCGACTTCGGGGTGTACAACTTCCGCTTCACCTACTTTGACCAAGGGATGGGGAACTTCAACACCTTCCTCTTTGCGGCCAATGTGGAGGGCGACGAAGTCACCTCCTTCCTCCCCGTCGAGGCCGTGCCCACCAACTACTTCCTGACGGACGACAGGGGCGTCACGGAACTCTTTGCTTCCCTCGCGCTGGACGGAAACGGCGTCGCGCTCTATGCGGAAACCGAGGACAGCGAGCCCGTCACGGGAACATACCGCATGAAGGACGTGACCGCGTTCGGGGACCTCATCTACACCTTCTCGGCGGGAAGCGTCCGATTTGACTTCATCCTCGGCATCTACTACGACCTGTATTCCGACGTGACGTACGACGTCTACTATCGCTACAACGCCGCCCTCGACGGCATGTTCGAGGACAGATACGGACCCCTCTTCGAGGCGGACGGCTTCTACCGCGCGGCCTACTTCGCGGGAGAGATGTACGAAGGGACATATGCCCTCACCGAGGACGGGAGCGCCGTCTACTTCGTCAGCGAGACGGGCGAGGAGCACTACTTCCTCATCGACGGCACCTCCGCCGTCCTTCTCGGGACGGAGTACGGGGAATGGGACCTCGTGGACCAGAACTATTCCCCCTATGCGGGCAGAGAGATTACCGTCCGTTTCGACGGCCTCTCCGAAGTCGTCTTTACCCTCGGAACGCGCGAGATTGTCGGCAGCTACCGCGCGGTGGGCATGTACAACGGCATGCCCGAACTCGAAATCAGCGCAGCGGCCGACATCGGGCTCGGCAAGACCTTCGTCGTCTCGCTCATGAAGATTCTCATGGGCGACCGCTACTGCGTGCCCTTTGACAGCGGCTCGAGCGGCGTGTTCATCTCCGACGATTGGGCGGTGCTCGTGCTCGACGGCTACGGCTACGGCACCCTGTACGGCGCGGACGGCAGTGCGGGCAGGCGGGTCATCTACACCGTGTACAGCGCGGAGAAGGGACATTTCGCCCTGCAGCCGAGCGGCAATTACAACTACATCCCCGTCGTCCTCGACCGCGAAAACAACAGCTTCTCTCTGCCGACTTACACGGAATATTCCTACTACGGCGACGACTTTGCGGGCATTCGCTTTGACGCAAGCGGCGGCATCGGCCTGTTCGGAGAGAGCGGCCGCTACTTCATCGAAGAGAACGGCGTGACGGCGTACTTCCTGCAGGACGACGGGACGTATGCGGCGCGCAGTCTCTTCCTCCCCGGGGCGGCGACGGCGACTTATCTGGGCAAGACCTACCGCCTGTTCGACGGCGAAGCGGTCACCGTCCGCGGCACCATCGAGATGCGGGACGGGAACGGCCTTGTGACGGGCGACCCCATCTCCGCCACCCTCACCTTCACCCCCGACGGGGAACCTTCCTTCGAGGCGGCGGCAACCGTGACAACGGATACAAGCTACAGCGGCTTCGTGTTCGCCGTGCGCTACTCGGCGGGGAGCGTCGTCACGCGGCTCCGCTATGCGGGCACGGAATATCCCGTCTCGTTTGCGAGAACGGACACACTCACCTTCACCGCAATCGGCGGCGACACGACGACCGTCTTTGCGGACGCCGACAACACAAATAACTCCCGCGGTGCACTCACGATGCGCGCATTCGGGTTCGGGCCCATCGACCAAATCAGCCCCACGGTGGAGGGCGACCTCGCCTATTCGGACGGCACAAACAGCTACACCTTCTCCTTCACCGTCTCGGCGGAGGAAGTCAAGGTTGCGGGCAGGAGCGCCGACTACGGCGACCGCTATCTGCTCACCTTCGAACACGAGGGGACGGCGTACGCGCTCACCTACTATCTGACGGAAAACAGCTACTATCTGCACGCGCTCGCAACGTACCGTGAATTTGCAAGCGGGACCTTCTCGGTGGGCATTTTCTGCTATCTCTACGGGCACGGCAACTTCCCGCTCGTCTCCGAGACGAAGGGGGCGGTCTGCGACCTCGTGCTCTTCGAAGACGGCACCCCCCTTCCCGAGACCGAACTCGCCTCCGCCTCGAACGCCTTTGTCTACACGGCGGATGAGAGAAGTTTCACGGTAGAACTCACCCTCGAGGGCGGGACGCCGACGGGCGCTTCCGTCACCGAACGTCATTGACAGGAGATTATCATGAAAAAACTTTCCCCGATTTTGGGCGTCCTGCTTGCGCTCTGCCTGCTCGCCGCCTGCACCCCCACCCCTCCCGACGGCGGCCACGGCGGCGATACGACCTATTTCACCGTGACGACGTCCTTTGACGCCGAGCGAGGGACCGTCTCCCTCTCCCCCGTCTCTGAGGACGGAAAATATGAGAAGAACACCTCCGTCACCGCGACGGTCACGCCGAAAGCCGATTTCGTCCTCGCCTCCTTCACGGTGGACGGGGAGGAGAAGACGCTCGACGGCAACAGCTATACCTTCACCGTCACCAAGGACATCGCGCTCGCCGCTACTTTTGCGCCCAAGCCCGAATTCTACACCGTGACGCTCTCCTACAACGCGCTCAACGGGGACGCCTCCCTCTTGCCCGTGTCCGCAGACAGCAAATACGAGAAAGGGACTCCCGTCACCCTCACGGTGACCCCGGAGAGCGGCTATACGGCAACCGTGACGGCAAACGGCGCGCCCGCCGCGCTCGACGGCGACAAGTATTCCTTCACCGTGGAGGGGAATGTCGACCTCATCGTGCAATTCCGTAAAGCGGACACGTCTACCGCAAAACTTCCCAAGAGCTACTACGGCACCTACTACCGCGAGACGGGACCCGACATCATCGTCATCGACGACAGCGGCCTCTCCGTCAGCGGCACGCTGTGCCCCGTGACGGAAGTGGAGGGGGTCTATCATACCGAATGGGAGGGCAAGGATTACATCGTGACGCTCAACGACGAATCCTTCACCTACGGGAAGCTGCGGCTCACGTACGTCGCCGACGGCGGCGCCACCGAATATAACTTCTATCGGGAAGATACGAGCCGCGACATCGTCGACAGCGCCCGCGGGACATGGGCGGACAAGGCACACAATGTCACCCTCGTCATCACCGCAAAGACGCTCACGTGGAACGGGACGGAGTGCACGCTCGTCATCATCGGCGAGAATCTCACCTATCACACCGCCGACCTGTACTTCCGCCGCGACGGAGCAGTCTATAACCTGTACGAACAGTACGGGAAACTGCACGTCTACATGGAAGGCATTCAATATAGCTTCGAGCGGCCCGCCGTACAAGGCATCCCCGATGTGTTTTACGGTTCCTACACGGGCACGCACCCCGCCACCGACACGGTGTATACGCTGACCGTCGACGCGACGTCCGTCGTCATGAACGGCAAAACCGCCACCGATATTGCCTATCTCGCGGGCGACGATGTGCTCGAGTTCTATATCGACGGCGCTCGCTACGCCATCTGGCACGAAGACGACGGGAGCTACCTGTTGGAGATTCCTGTCCAAGGCGGCGATTATGTCGACCTCACAAAATCATAATCCTTCCAAACGAAGGGGGCTTGGCTGGTGCCAAGCCCCCTTCGTTTGGAACGAATTCAGTACAATGAAATCTGTTTGAGCAAATCCGCCGCCGAATTTTTGTTGGAGTGGTTGTCGCTCGGCGTCGCGGCAAACGTCACGGTGTACTTCTTCCCCGCGAACGTCGCCTGCAGATGGCCGCCGCCCAAGTCGGTGAATTGCAGTCCCATCTTCTCGAGAAGGGCGCGCACGTCGGAGACCCTGTCCGCCTTCGAGATGACGCGCCGAAGTTCCTCCATCCGCTTCTCCGCCGTGGGATGTTGGGGATTGACCGCGAGCACAGAGCGGATGAGCTCCTCTTCCTCGCTGTCGTAGATGCCCGTGTCGAGCGCCGCCCGAAGGCACATGATGACCGCATCGCCGAAGTCCCCCTCGAGCTGTTCCCGCTCGGCGGGAGCAAAGAGCATGTTCTTGCAGGGATTCTCCGCGGGGACGGTGTCTTCGTAGTAGGCAAGCTGCGAGATATAGCTGATGTTCTTCCGCCGATTCTCCTCGATTTCCTCCTCGAGGCGGCGGGCGGCGGCGTCGAAGTCGGCATCCGTGCTGTGAAGTCCCACCGCGGGGAAGTTGAGAGAGGAAGAGACCTCGCGGATGTACTCCGTCTTGGGATTGGCCTCGAGAATGGCGTTTGCGATGCTCTCCCCGCGCGAACCCTCGGAATAGCGGCGGTGACAGCCCGTCCCGATGGCGCCGATGATGAGGTTGCGCAGTCTCTCCTTGAATGCCGCATTCGCCCTGTCCTCGGTGAGTTCGGGGAAGGCGAAATAGGTGCGCCTGTTGTTGAGTCTTTCGTTGAGCCCGTTGTAGAAGGCGAGCGCCTGTTCGTGTTCGATGCGCTCCCTTTTGAGCTTTTCGAGCACGTCCGCCTGTTCGCTGAGAAGTTCGTCCCCCGCGCAGACGTCTAAAAGCCGCTTCCAGTTGATATCTGCCTCGGGCGCGCGCAGCCAGACGGCACGAAGAAGCAAGTCATGCAGGCATCTCCCGCGCCGCTCGGGATTGTAGAAGATGTAGTCCTCTTTGCAGTTGGGGAAATACACCCCGACGAAGCCGCGGAACACCTTGCGCCTGTGCGTGCAGAGGGAGAGCTTGTCCGCAAAGGCCGTGTCGTTGGGCTCGACGACGACGTACGCCGTGCCGATGAGGTCGATTGCCAATTTTTCGATGAAGGCGAGCGGGAGGGCGCGGCGGCCCTTGAAGGGATAGCTGATGTAGACGAGGGGCAGTTCCTCCTCGCTCTCCCCGTTGATGTATGCCGCAAGACGGGGGAAATCCTCCGCATCCGCGGTTTTATAGTGCACCGTCTCCCCCGCAGGCGAAGTCTGTTCGGCAAACAGATAGCGGCTCTCGTCCATCCAGCCCTTGTTTGCGAGAAGTTTTACGAGGAAGGGACGGTGGGCCTCCGGCGGCATGCGGCCGCCCTCTTCGGGCTGGAATTCCTGCTGGACGAGGATGTAATTCGACCCGTTTTTGTTCTCATAGAAGATGCAGGAGACCGTCCACTTCCCGCCGTCGATGTTTTCGAGACAGCAGGCGGTGATGCGAAGCGCCGGCTCCGCATACCCCTTGACGGTGAAGGTGATTTTGTCGTTTTGATAGACGTTCCCGTTCGCCTCGAGCGTCTTGAGCGTCAGATTTTTACAGCCGTAATGTCTGCTTCCGCGCAGCCATGTGACGAAGAGCTCTTCGATGTCGTAGCTTTTTACGCTCTTTTTGACATAAAGTTTGGTACTGTAGACAAGCATTGGAACTCCTTTTTTCGGTCAGTGAAAATTCGGCGCCCCGCAGGGCGCCGAACTCCTATCAATAGAATGTGACGGTGACGGTGACGGAATCCGCCGTGACGCTGTCGAAGGAAATGTCGAAGCACAACAGTTTCCCGTCGTTTCGCGTGTACTTGGGGAAGATTTCGGAGAGTTTGTCGCCCGTTTGGAAGAGGTCGCTGCGGGAGGCATACCCGTCCGACGACGCAAATTTCTTCTCGCCGTCCGCCTCGACGAGCTTGATGAGCGAATACTTGGTCGTAGAGTTGTTGTAATCGGTGAAGGAGCCGTATTCGTCCTCCTCGTTGTAAGGCGTCTCAATGGACGAGGAGACGTGATAGATGCGCGCCCCGAAGGGCCGCCCGTCATAGAGGTAGGAGCCGTCCTGCCCCGCATGCAGGGCGTTCAGCCCCGTATTGGTGTAGAGGTCGATGAGCAGATACTCCGAGAAGTAGGAATTGTCGAACTTGAGGGGGATTAAGAGGGCGCCCCCGCTCTCCGTGGAGCTTCTGATGGTCACCGTCTTGCTCTCATTCACGACGGTGGGCGTGAGCCAGCCGAGCATGGTCTTGGAATAGACGTCGTGGTCTCCCACCGTGTTATCCATCATGTCCGCGCCGCCGAGGCCCTCATTGCTGCCCTCGTTTTCATAATAATCATAGTAATCGTCGAGTCCCAAGAGGTGCCCCGTCTCGTGGATGAACGTCGAGGCGTTGACTTTGAGGCCGTCGATGGGCTTGTCATAGGTGTCGCTTCCCACATGGCTCCGCCCCGTGTTCTCGTCCATGAAGTCGAACCCCGCGAAGAAGTAATAATACGGGTAGCAGTTGTCGTATGTATTGTCGCCGAAATACCAAGTCGTGTACGCCCAGAAGAAGTCGCCCTCCTGATAGTCCACGGGCGAGGAATAGATGAGATAGACGGCGTCTATCATCCCATCGTCGTTGAAGTCGTACTGCGTAAGGTCGAGCTCGTTCTCGTAATGGGAGAGCGCCTCGAGCAGGACGACCTCTTCCCCCGTCTGGTTGTAACGCCCGAATTCCGAGTCGACGCTCGTGCTGTACTGCTCATAATGGGAGGCCCCGTATTGGGTCACATAGACATCCTGAATGTCGAAGGTGATGTCGAGCTTGCCGTAGGAGGACTTTTGGTAATACGTCTTCACGCTCTCCCAGCCCGTCTGCTCCTCGGTGCCGTTGAAGGCAATCCCGAGCCTTTCAAGCTGTGCCGCAGAGACCGTATCTCCTTGGAACTGTACGGGAATGACGAGCGCGTGATAGGAACCCGTCGAGGGAAGTCCGATGGAGTCTTCCCCCACCGACACCAGTTTGTCCTGCAGGCGCCCGTTGTCGAAGGAGGATGGATTGTAAGTCTGCCGCTCCATCATTCCCGAAGGCGTGGGCGTGGGCGTCGTGCCGCCGCCGTTGGGCAGGGTGAAGGAGACGCTCCCATGGTTGGAGAACACGTACTGCGAGGCGGTACCGTCCGACATGGTCGCCACGACTTTGGAGATTTTGCCGTTCGCGAGGGTGAGTTCGAAGCCCGTCCAGCTGAGACTGTCGCCCTCTTCGTCCATCCAATCGCCGAGCGCGGCGCTGCCGACGGCGGCGGGATTTTCCGCGACGTAGCTCTCCCCCTCCAAGGTGAAGGAGAAGTCCGCAAGGACGGAGACGTCGATGAGCTGGAGCAACGCATAGCATTCCTCGAAGTCAGTGGAGCCCTCTTCGAAGACATCGTAAGTGCCGTCGTCGTTCTGATAGTAGAACTCGTAGCAGTCGAGCGTCGTGTCGTAGGCCAGATAATCAACATAATTCACACCATCATAGGCGTAGCGGTTGCGCACGTTGAGCCCCGCATAGTCATAGACATCGAGGTAGCTGTCCCCGACTATCGACACGGTGACGGTGAAGTTGCGGGTCTCGGGGTCCGCATACGCATCGAGAACATCCGAAAGGTCGCCCGCGCCGCCCCCTTCCCGCACGGCGAATGCGATGGTCATGCTCTTGCCCCCAATGGTGAGCGTCACTTCGAACATGCCGGGGTGGGTGAGGTCAACTTCGCTCAAATCGAGCATGTCCTCCGTGACTTTGATTTCCATGCCGTCCGCGTTCTTTACGGTGAAATATTGCGTGAAATCCACTTCCTCGCCCACCTCGAGCCAGTAGCTCATGTCGGGGGTGCGGGTGATTTCATACGCCGCGGACTTGTGTTGAAATACACACCCGCCGAGTCCCACGGCGCATGCGAGAACAATTGCCAAAATCGCAAACAGGGTCTTCTTTTTCATCTGTCTCCTTTGATTTCCGCATTTGATTTCACAACATTATACTACCAATCCCCAAAAAATGCAAGTATTTTTTGCGTTTTTACTTTTGGCTCGGGGGGATCTGGGGGGTGATTTGGGTTTGGTTATACAAGCCGAGGCGGGGCACCGTTGTGCCCCGCCTCGGCTTGTCCAGCGGAAATCTTAAAAGCGAAATCGATGAGGAAGATAAGGAGACGAGAAAGAAGTATAAAAAATGAAGTCGGTGCCCATACGAGCTCCTTCGCACTTCGGGTTACACCGCAGCGATGCCGACTTCATGAATGATTGTGCCATGTCCCCGGCGGAAAGTCAAGGAATGTCTCAAAAAATTCGAAATTCTTCGCCGAAGAGACGCAGAAAAATAACCGCCCGTAAATGCGGACGGTTAGAAAAACGGTCGACTATCGTTTTTCGTGGGTTCGCGGCGCACCCAACCTTGTTGGACCTTGCCAACTTTATAGTCGTCAAGAATGATTATAGCAAGGAGAAAGAAGAGTGTCAAGCATTCGCAACGAAAAAAGAAGCGGGAGAAAAAATAAAAAAATAGGGAGCAGGCCCTGCGGTTGAGATCCGCCAACTCTGACAAGCTCCCTGCAGTATTTCTACTGCTATATTCATTATAAGCAAATAGGCTCGAAAAGTCAAGAGGTTTTTCAGAAAATTTAATGGTTTCCTTCGGTGGCACGGCGGGCCTCTGACGCCGAAACTGCGGCAGTACTACCGCGGCATCGCCGACAGCACGCAGGACGGCTACGGAAAGCTGTGAGGAAGAGCTTTCATGGAGAAGTTTTTGCACAAAACAAATACTGTTTGCATCAATGGGAGCTGAAAAAAATCTCTGAAGGGGAAGACCGAAATAAATAAAGGGCAACAGAATGTTACCCTTTCAGTGTGGTTAGACTTCAAATGTCAGGTCGGAACACGCCGACGCCACACTCATTATTATACGTAACTTCGAGCGCAAAGTCAAGAGATTTTTTCAGAAAATTTAAGGGTTCCATTTTCGGAGAAAACGGCACGGCGGGGCACAGGTGTTGATGTTTGAACTGCATGACGCATTGGCGTAGGGACTCCGCCAAAGCGTGAGGGATTCGCGCCTTTAGCGGCGCGCCCCGGTGCACAGCACACCGTGCTGTGCAGTTTGCGGCGAACTCGGTTGCCGTCCTGCAATTCGTCCGCAAACCGCTCGCTCTCGCTCGCGCCTCCACCCTCGAATCCCTCACCATGTTCGTTTATACAAGCCGCGGCGGGGCACCATTGTGCCCCGCCGCGGCTTGTCTGGCGGCACGTCGGCATCCGAATTTGAACTATTCAGATACGAAAAGCAGATTTGCGTGGCTCTTCCGTTGTTGCTTACTTGAAATTTTGCTGATAAATTTCGTTTATTGTTTCGGCGAATAAAGCACGCGATTTTTTGCCTGCAAGGTTATGATTTTTCTTTTCAATATGTCAAGCGGTTCACCATCAATTTGAATGTTTTTCAATATGGTTAAATATATTTGGTTATTTTTTCCTTTTGCTCTTCATTTAATTCGACTATACTATTATTGAATTTTATTCCTTTTGAATCTATCGCCACGACTTTATCGTATAGCCAATCAATATCATCAAAATCAAAGCCATATCGCAATAACCAGATGCTTTTTTCGTCGATGGTTCCATATTTAATGTACTTTGCTAGTTTTGTAGATAATTCATTTGAGTGTTTTTCCCCAAATTTATAAAAAGTAGCATAAAACATATCTCCCAGGCGAAAGCCTAAAAGCTTATCCATGTAGTCATAAGTATCTACCATAACCCGATCGTAATCCACGTCAACAGCACGTTGATTGTATGTCAAAATCAGAGGCGAAAGATTTTTGTTTGGAATCATAGCGAATTCGGTAATAGGACTGGCAAGCAGAGAAGTACAGTACTTTTGTGCTTGCATTTTTTCAATCTCGGTTCTAGCAGAAGACATTCGCCTGTTCCGTTCTCTAGTCCTTGCTGCATAAGAATATCTAAACCAAACTATTTGACTAAATTTTTTTCCTTTTATTCGCCATAGCATTATTTTAATTGCTGTAGACAGAATATAATTTTCCGCCATGCATAAAGGGCGTTTTAAATAATTCTCATAAATCTTACAAAAACATCCCAAAACGCGTGTGTATATATCATCATCAAGGTCATATGTTATATTTATAAGATTTCCATTTTTATCGAATAAGGTCGTTAAAATTTGTTCCACATAAAACTCACTGGCGGCATTTTGGATCCTTTCCAATTCGCCGAAAGTAAGGTTAAATTCTTCCGAAAACTGATCATTTTTTATTGCTTCTTTATATTCTTTGTAATCATCATTGGGATCGGTGGTAATATCCAATTGCGATACTGCATCAAGTAAAATATCGTTTTCGACAATTTTACGCAATTGTTGCTTGGACGAGTCCTTAATGACTATTTGGCCAAAATCAAATATCGGAAGTGAAGTGGATCTCCCGGCTCGACCAATAAGATTCTTGACGCTTAAAGGGCGAGACGGTTGAAACCGATCAATCCAAACAAGATCAAAAGGCATATTTATACCTTGATCCAATGTCGATGTGGCAAAACATAGACGGCAATACTACAAGTGTTTTAACCGAAAGAAGAACAAGGAGCAATGCAATAAGAGCAATATTACAAAAGAGAAGCTCGAAAACCTCGTCTTTGAAAAGACGATAGATTATGTCTTAAAACCTCAGGTTATAGAAAAAATTGCCTTGGCGGTCGTAGAGAAATTCAATACCAGCATTACAAAGTCCGATTCGCTTACTCTGCTCGAAAAGGAGCAACAACAGGTTCAGAAGTCCATAAACGGCTTTCTGAACGCCATTGCCGAGGGAGTCGTTACGAAGTCCACAAAGGAAAGACTGCTTGCTTTGGAACAGCAAAATGATGTTCTCGAAGGAAAGATCGCATTGGAAAAGGCACGGCAAATTCAACCGCTCCAATACGAAACGGTAAAAGCGTTTCTGATTTACTTTGTGAGGAAGAAATACCAGAACGACGAGGAGAAAAACGAATTTTTCAACTCGTTCATCTATCGTGTTGTCCTTTTTGACGACTGCGTATACTGTCATAAATCGCCTTGTAGCCCGCCAACTCCTCGAACGCCTTTTCGGCATATTGCCTGTATTTTCCCAAATC